>NC_022524.1:2292500-2965833 GCF_000473245.1 Bacillus infantis NRRL B-14911 | reverse complement strand
AAAGTGGCAGGGGAGAAGCCCAAAATAGAAGCATCTCCATGGGGTACAGACGGCGGGATCCTTTCCGGGGCCGGCGGGACGCCTGTTATCGTATTCGGTCCGGGAACTACAGAGGCAGCCCATGATGCGGATGAATCCATCTCCCTGGATGATATGTTCAATGCTGCGGAGATCATTGCCGAGTGCATCTTGGAGTGGTGCAGCTGACATTTGTCTACGGAGGAAGCCGATTGATGGGATTTTTCAGCTCAAGAATTTATACTTAAGCTACATTGTCTTTAGGAGGTAATGATATGAAGCAGGATTTATGGATCAATGGCAGTTTTGAACCCGGAAATGAATACAGGGAGCTTAGAAGCCCTTATAATCAGGAGAAGCTGGCAGATGTGGCGGCGGCTGGAAGCGAAGAAATAGAGGCAGCCATTGCTTCTGCAGAGAAAGCATCAAAATTGATGGCTGCAATGCCTGCGCATAAAAGGGCTGAAATTCTTGAGAATGCAGTCCAAATACTCAAGGATGAAAAAGAAGAGTGTGCAAGGATTATTTCGCGTGAAGCCGCGAAGCCGATAAAAGCAGCACGGACAGAGGTGGAAAGGACTATCACAACATATGCATTTGCAGCACAGGAAGCCAGAAGGCTGTACGGTGAAACCATCCCGATGGATGCGGCGCCTGGAGGTGAGGGGAGGCTCGCCTACACGGTAAAAGAGCCGCTGGGGGTCATTGGTGCGATTACACCCTTCAATTTCCCGATGAATCTCGTTGCCCATAAAGTCGGACCGGCGATTGCGGCTGGCAACACAGTTGTCCTGAAGCCGGCGAGCCAGACGCCTTTAAGCGCCTATAAGATTGCTGATATTTTCCATCGTGCAGGGCTGCCTGCAGGTGGACTGAATGTAATTTCCGGCAGCGGAAAAACGATCGGCGACAGCTTCCTCTCAGACAAGAGGATCAAGATGATCACTTTTACGGGAAGCCCTGAAGTAGGCACTTATATCAGGGAAAACGCCGGGCTGAAAAAGGTGACCCTCGAGCTGGGTTCAAATTCAGCCGTCATTGTGGATAAAGATACCGACCTTGATAAGGCAGTCCCGCGAATTGTATCAGGAGCGTATGCCTTTCAGGGCCAGGTCTGCATTTCTGTGCAGCGGATCTATGTCCATGAGGCCATTTTTGAAGAATTTACTGAAAGGTTTGTCCATGAAGCAGGCAGACTCCAGGCAGGGGACCCGCTTGATGAGACGACCGATGTATCTGCCATGATCTCCCTCGATGATGCAGAACGGGCAGAATCGTGGGTGAAAACCGCTGTGGACGGGGGAGCAAAGCTAGCTCTCGGCGGAAGCGGGGAAGGTTCTGTTTTCCAGCCGACAGTTCTGCTGGACGTTGATAAAGAACAGAAAATCTCCTGTGAAGAGGCATTTGCCCCTGTTGTCCATATTAACCGCTTCTCAGGTATAGATGAAGCGATCGGTTATGTGAATGATTCCCAGTATGGGCTCCAGGCAGGCATTTTCACAAAGGATATCAATGCAGCGCTGAAGGCCGCACGCGAGCTTGAAGTCGGCGGCGTGATGATCAATGATTTTCCAACCTTCCGTGTGGATCATATGCCATACGGCGGCGTCAAACTGAGCGGGACCGGCCGGGAAGGAATTAAATATGCAGTCGAAGAAATGACAGAGCTTAAGCTTGTCAGCATTAAATATGAATAACCGTCAAACATGTACGGCTGTTAAGAAAAGGGGCGCTCGGTCAGAGGGTCCCCTTTCTGTAAAGGAGGAGGATTATGGAGCAGTCATCAGTAAGAATTATCAGGCAGGACAACTTTTCTCTCGAGGTTTTCATTGACCCGTATAATAAGAGAATCAGAGTGGATGACTGCCTTGGAAACCGTAAAAATGCGCTTTCGTTCGCATACGGTTTAAGAGAGGAGATCCAGGCAGAAAAAATGATAATTAAAGCCAGGGCAGAGGAGACAGATTTTTATCTGGAGAACGGCTTCCAGGCCGAAGGCAAGATCGACGGCTATTTTTTAGGCTCTGACGCTTTTTTCATGTCCAAGTATTATAAGAGCAGCAGGAGAAACAATCCGCACTGGGCTGATGAGGATGAGGTCGCAGAGAAAGTGCGCAGCCTCGAAAGAACCGGGAATGATTCCAGTCTTCAGCCTCCATGCCGGCTTGTACGCTTCAAGCCGGCAGATGCCCGTGAACTGGCTGAGCTGTATAAGGCGGTATTTCAAATTTACCCCGTTCCCATGGATGACCCCCGGTATATCGAAAAGTCGATGGAAAACGGCACAATGTTCATGGGAGTGAAACACGAGGGGAAAATCGTGAGCGCTGCCTCAGCAGAAATCAATTCTTTCTACCGAAATGCAGAATTGACAGACTGTGCCACATTGCCTGACTTCCGAAAGCATGGATTGATGAAAATACTGATTGGCAAACTTGAGGAAGAGCTGGCCTGCCAGGGCATCTTTTGCGCTTATTCCATCGCCAGAAGCCTTTCATATGGAATGAATGCAGCTCTTCATCAGCTTGGGTACAGCTACAGGGGCAGGCTGGCCAATAATTGCTTTATCTTTGATAAGCTTGAGGATATGAATATCTGGGTGAAAAATCTTGCCATGATGCCAAAAATCCGGCACTAGACTGACAATTTTCCGGCACCTTTTCATATAGATGAATAAGGGGGTTGGACGTATGAAAGAACAAGTGCTTACAGCGATTTTGAAGGGGATTGACGAAGGCATTCATGCTGTGGATATAAACGGGATTACTATTTTTTATAATGAAGTTGCTGCTTTGCATGATGGCATGGGTATGGATGAGGTGCTTGGAAAGCCGCTGCTTGAAAGCTTTCCATCTCTGAGCTTGAAGTCAAGCACCCTGCTCCAGGTAATGAAAACAAAACAGCCGATATACGATCAGTCCCAAAGCTATATCAACCTCCATGGCAAGAGGATTGAAACACTGAACACCACGCTTCCCATTTTTGTGGAAGGAGAGCTAGTAGGGGCTGTAGAAATTGCTAAAGATTATTCCCGGCTGAAGATATTGTCCGAAAGGCTCCTGGATCTTCAGAAAGCAAGCGTGCCAAGTGAAAAAAACCTGCGGCCGGCAGGAAGCACAGTATATACCCTGGATGATCTGCTGACTGGAAATGGGCTCTTCAAAGAGCTGAAAATGGAAGCCTTAAAGCTTGCTGCCTCTTCTTCTCCCATCCTCGTATTTGGGGAAAGCGGATGCGGCAAGGAGCTGTTTGTCCAGGGAATCCACCATGCATCAGCCAGAAGGGAGAAACCATTCATAGCACAGAATTGTGCTGCTATCCCTGAGACGCTCCTTGAAGGAATCCTTTTCGGTACAGCGAAAGGGAGTTATACGGGAGCCGTAGAAAGACCCGGGCTGTTTGAACTGGCAGATGGGGGGACGCTGTTCCTCGATGAACTCCATACAATGCCGGCGCTGCTGCAGGCAAAGCTTTTGAGGGTGCTTGAGGACGGTGCTGTCCGGCGTGTCGGCGGATCCAGAAACATAGCCACTGATGTCCGGATCATCGCGGCCATGAATATACACCCGCATGAGGCTATGGAGCAGGGGATCCTCCGGCATGACCTTTACTACAGGCTCAATGTGTTTACATTCGAACTGATCCCTCTGCGAAAGAGGCCTGAAGATATCGGGCTTTTGGCGTCCCATTTCCTTGATTCCTTTAACCGTAAGCTCGGGAAAAATGTAAAAGTGATCGGCAGTACAGCAGCAAAGTTCTTCAGCAGCTACCACTGGCCGGGAAATGTAAGAGAATTAAAGCATACGATTGAGTATATGGTCAATGTTTCTGAGGGAAGCGAGCTTACTGAAGAGGATCTGCCGGCCATGCTGAAACAGATGAGGAGCAAAAGCGGAAGCAGGACAGTGGCGTTATCCTTAAAAGAGCGTGTGCAGGCAGCAGAAAAAGAGATCATTGAGGCTGCAATAGCCGGGACAGGAGGGAATATCCTGCAGGCTGCCAGGCTCCTGAATATCCCGAGGCAGACGCTTCAATATAAGCTTCATAAGCATCAACTGGGAAATGCCGAATAACCGGCATTTCTTTTTATTGTTCTCCCGCTCGTGCTGCTGTGCATAAGGATTAACAATTGGCATGGAAATTGCATGTAATACAGTATAAGGAAGCTGCAAACTTTACCATTAGCTGGGAGGAATTGAAAATGAAGCTGGACTTATATAAAGCAGAACGCCATTGGAAGGATATAGAGCTTTGGAAGGATGTAACAGAAGAGCAATGGAATGACTGGCTTTGGCAGCTCACCAACACGATAAGAAACCTGGAGGATTTGAAAAAAGTCATCAATCTGACGCCCGAGGAAGAAGAGGGCGTAAAGATTTCCACTAAAACAATCCCATTGAATATTACACCATATTATGCATCCCTGATGAATCCGGATGATCCCCGCTGTCCTGTCAGGATGCAGTCTGTCCCGATTTCTCAGGAAATCCATAAAACAAAATATGACCTGGAAGACCCCCTCCATGAAGACGAAGATTCACCTGTGCCCGGATTGACGCACCGCTATCCTGACCGGGTGCTGTTCCTTGTCACCAATCAATGCTCCATGTACTGCCGCTATTGTACAAGGCGAAGGTTTTCCGGCCAGATCGGCATGGGTGTTCCTAAAAAGCAGCTGGACGATGCGATAGCTTATATCAGGAACACACCTGAAGTCCGAGATGTGCTCATCTCAGGAGGAGATGGACTGTTAATCAATGATAAAATCCTGGAATATATATTGAAAAACCTGAGGGAAATCGATCATGTGGAAATCATCAGGATCGGTACCAGGGCTCCGGTCGTTTTTCCCCAAAGAATAACAGAGAATCTGTGCAATATCTTAAAGAAATACCATCCGATCTGGCTGAACACTCACTTCAATACGAGCATTGAAATTACCGAAGAAGCTAAAAAGGCCTGCGAAATGCTCGCCGATGCGGGAGTGCCTGTCGGCAACCAGGCAGTCATTCTGGCGGGCATCAATGACAGTGTCCCGATCATGAAAAAACTGATGCACGACCTTGTTAAGATCAGGGTGCGTCCTTACTATATCTATCAGTGCGATTTATCAGAAGGCATCGGCCATTTCAGGGCGCCTGTTTCAAAAGGACTGGAGATTATAGAAGGACTGAGGGGGCATACATCTGGCTATGCTGTACCTACTTTTGTGGTCGATGCACCTGGGGGCGGCGGGAAGATTGCACTGCAGCCGAATTATTTGATATCCCAAAGCGCTGAAAAGACAGTGCTCCGCAATTTTGAGGGAGTCATAACCACTTATCCTGAGCCCGAGAATTATGTCCCGGGCAGAGCAGAGGACTATTTTAAAAGAATTTATCCTGATATGGACCAGAAGAATAGCCATACAGGAATATCGGCACTCATGAATGATTCACAGTTCAATCTTGTTCCTGAAGGCCTGAGGAGGCTGGACCGCAGGGAAGAGTACCAGCAGGATCCGGGGCACCATTCCCTCAAGGATAAACGGGAAAAGCGCGATGAATTAAAAGATAAGAAATTTGAAGCGCAGATGAAGAAGTGGGGACAGCAGGAGAAGGGAGAGGAACCATCATGAATTGTGATTGGTGCTCATCTGATGAAACGGCAAGGCAGACAGCTTCGGTCTTTTGGGAACTGCCTGATGGAACAAAAGGGATTGAGATAAGAGAAACACCCTGCATTGTCTGCAGTGGGTGCGGAATGGTATATCACGAAGAAAAGATCATAGAGGAGATCGAGGACCAGCTCTTTTTAATAGATACTAAAAAGCTTGAAAAATCGCTTACTTTTGAAGAATTGATGGCTAAACCGAGGTTTCTTAAAAGAAATTATTTCAAATTTGATTAAGAAGAGAGGAAAAGGCCCGGGATGACCGGGCCTTTTGGACTTTAGAATTGCTTTTGTTAAAGCAGCGAAACGGTGGCCTTTGCTGTTATTGAAATGCCTGCAGCTGTTTATTGCTTTTCTTCAAGCATTTTGTACATGATCCCGTCCCTGACCGTTTTATCGCAATAAACGAAATGGGGAGACCGGACAGTTTCCATCATCTGGCTTACAATCCCAATGGCTGGGAGAATGATATCTCTTCTTTTTTTGGACAACCCCTTTACTTTTGAACGCTCATCTACATTCAAGGAGGAAAGCTCAGAGAAGATGCTGCTGATTTCATGGAGCTTCAATTCAGCACCTCCAAATTTCGCGTTATGTATTCTGGACAGGTTTTTTGCGCTTCCGCCGATTCCGATAATGGGGAGGCCGGCGTTTTTCAGCCAGGGAAGGGTCTGGATGCTGTCCAAAATATAGCGGCGCAATTGAGTTAATTGATTCTCAGTCACTCTTTTTCCCTTAGTATAGGCTTCATGAAGATTGACAGCACCAAACTGAAAACTGTGATAATGAACCATTTCCCTGTTTCTGAAAAGGGTAATTTCCGTGCTTCCGCCGCCGATATCAAGAGTGATCCCCTCAACCGCATTCATTGAATTAACCACACCTAGATAGCCGTAGCGGGCTTCTTCATATCCGCTTATCACAGAAATGGCAATGTCCGTCCGGGCAGCGATTTCAGCCAGAATCTCTTCTTGATTAAGTGAATTGCGGATAACAGCAGTAGCATAGCCGGTGATGCGGCCTGTCCCGTATTTTTCAGCTCTCTTCTGGAATTCCTTAAAGATGGTGATGATAAGCTGGATGCCTTCCTCTGTCAAAAAGCCCTGCTCATTTAAATGATTGATAAGCCTTGCTGCGACCTTGACCCGCTCTACTTCATGAAATATCCGAAGATCCTCATTGACATTGTAAATGGCCATTTGAATGGAATTGGACCCTAAATCGATCAGGGCTATTGTCTGGTTGTTCAAAAAAAGGACACTCCTTTGATGACTTTTATACATTCAATTTTATATGA
Source organism: Bacillus infantis NRRL B-14911 (assembly GCF_000473245.1). Lineage (NCBI taxonomy): Bacteria > Bacillati > Bacillota > Bacilli > Caryophanales > Bacillaceae > Bacillus > Bacillus infantis. Next base: position 2,958,866 of record NC_022524.1, on the reverse strand, counting down.
AAACACTTAAGTCGAATGTAAAGCTATTGTAAATATACAGTACTGCAGTAGCTTAAACAGCAAAAGGCAGAGTGTAGTCTTTAAAACCAGGATATTTAAGACGCAGCCTATCTTGAGACATTAAATGTGAAAGCATGAATGTATAATTTACAAAACTTAACACTATCACTCTAGTTATTTACATCCTTATTTGCTAATTTTATCCTTGTCGAAGATTGCAGAAGGGGATGTAGAACCATGTGCATAAACCATGAGAAACCTGATATTTCTAATTTGGATAATCCTTCCTATTACAATAATCGCGAGCTGAGCTGGCTGGATTTTAATAATAGAGTGCTGGAAGAAGCAGAAGATAATCAAAATGCGTTATTGGAACGATATAAATTCCTTTCTATATTCAGCTCAAATCTGGATGAGTTTTTCATGGTCAGGGTAGCTGGTCTGCTGGATCAGGTAAAAGCCGGTTTCAATAAACCCGAAAACAAAGCTGGGCTGACCCCAAAAGAACAGCTGAGCGCCATTTCTGAAAAAACACATACCCTTGTTAAAAAGCAAGATGAAATATATTGTAATGAGCTTACTCCCCTTTTAACAAAAGAACAGATAGAAATATCCAGAATTAAAGATGTCCCATCAAAGGACTTGGCTTTTCTTGAAAACTTCTTTGAGGCATATGTTTATCCTGTTCTGACTCCCATGGCGATAGATGCTTACCGCCCTTTCCCGATGCTGTTAAACAAATCATTGAATTTAGCTGTGATCATAGAAGAAAAATCGCCGGATAAAAAGAAGCATCTGAGCCTGGATGGAAATCTGGTCATCGTACAGGTACCGTCTGTAATCGACCGCCTGGTGGAGCTGCCTCAGAAAGGGCAGGCCAGGAAGTTTGTGCTCTTGGAAGAGGTTATTATTTATTGCATCCACAAACTGTTTACGGGATATAAAGTGCGCTCTGCCACTCCATTCAGAATTACCCGCAATGCCGATCTCGCCATTCATGAAGACGAAGCGGAAGACCTGCTGCAGGAAATTGAAGAAGAGCTTAAGAAACGGAAAAGAGGTGCAGCGGTCCGGCTGGAATATCAGCAGGCTGAAAACAGCAGTCAGGTCATTGAATTCCTAAGGAAAGAGCTGGAAATACACGGGAAGGATATCTATCCTGTCGAAGCCCCCCTGGATCTGACTTTTCTTTTTTCATTTTGTAAAAAAATCCAGGCAAGCCATGAGCATTTGGCGGCGCAGTCCTTTATTCCCCAGCCTCCGCAGGATTTAGAGGGTGAGGGTGGAATATTTGAGAAAATCCGGAAAAGGGATGCTCTGCTGCATCATCCTTATGAATCTTTTGAACCTGTGGTAGATTTCATGAGGGAAGCCGCAGATGATAAAGATGTACTGGCAATTAAGCAGACTCTTTATCGTGTCAGCGGAGATTCACCGATCATTGAAAGCCTGAAGCGTGCGGCCGAAAATGGGAAGCAGGTGACGGTGCTTGTGGAGCTGAAGGCCCGCTTTGACGAAGAAAATAATGTCCAGTGGGCAAAGGAGCTGGAACAGGCAGGCTGTCATGTCATTTATGGCATGACACTTCTGAAAACGCACAGCAAAATTACATTGGTAATCCGAAGGGAAAAAGGAAATATCCAGAGATATGTCCATTTGGGGACAGGAAACTATAATGATGCGACCGCAAGGATTTATACAGACATGGGGCTGCTTACTTGCAATCATCAGCTTGGAGAAGATGCTATTAACTTTTTCAATTATCTGAGCGGCTATATGGAGAGGCCATGTTTCCCCCTCAGGGTCCTATAATAAAGATGGAAAAAACTTTCAGCGGGGGGATTTTTATGCGTTATGCTTTGCTGATTATGCTTGTGTCTTCCATGTCTGTCCTTTTCATTTGCGGTTATTTCACAGCAGTCATAAAAGTGAAGTACGGGAAAAGCTGGCTTCATGCCGTACCTGCAGCAGTGGCTGTCCTGATGTTCAATATCATTTTTGCACTGGTTGAAATGGCAAAGGCGGGCAGATGGGAGTGAATAGCGAGATTGTCTTACGGGGGCCCGGCCTTTTTGGCACTTGGGCAACATCTATCCTGTAAGCAAGTCTGTCTTTGTGGACGAACCGGCAGGCATCCTTTATAGTAGACGGTATAAATGTTGAAATTGCGTGCGGCTGTTCAGCCGGCGCTTATTATACCAGAGAAGAAAGGGAGTACCATGTCGAAATCCTTTTATCATTTCCTGATGAAATACCGTCATCCTGAGCCAAAGGACAGCATCAGCTCTTTTGCCAATTCCGCGTTTGAAGACCATAGCTTCCCAAAGACATCATTTGATTATGATGAACTCAGCAGCTATCTGGAAATGAATGGCCACTATCTGGACAGCATGGCCATCTTTGATGAAGCCTGGGAGCTTTATCTGGTGTCCGAAACAAAGAGATAAGTTTATTCTTACTGCAAGGGGCTGCTTGATAAGCGGCTCCTTTTCTTATTTTTGAACTTGGCGGCATATGGGCAATTTTGGGACCGAATATCTTCTTCCTGCATATGATATCGTAATTAATACTCACGACGATCATTGAGAGGATGGAGGATATGGAAAAGAAGAAAAAGCCAAGATTTAATATCGGTGATACAGTCGTGATCACGATGTATGGAACAGTCGGCAAAATAACAGATGTTAAATGGCTGGACGGAATGCATGTATATGAAGTGAATAAAAGCGAGGGCCTGTTTATGGAATCCAGCCTTCAGATGCTTTCTGAGTATGAAGGAAATATAATGGAGAAAGAGCATATAGATATTGAATATAAATTTTTGTTCGGCGATCTGGTGCAGGTGAAAGGCTATGGTTCAGACCTGTTTAAGGTGGTGGGGTTCCGGACTGAAATCTGGCGCTATAAGGAGGATGCCTGGGAGGATGTCATTTATGAGCTTTCCAGGATCAATGACGGCGAATGGCTGGAGGCCGGGGAAGAAGAGCTGACCCTGCTTGCGGATGCAGAAAGCGCCGACACTTTCATCCAGAAGCTTGGGCTCCTTTATCTAATCAACAAGCAGCAGAAGCCTGTTAATCTGAAGAAGCAGCAGGGTTCTGTGAAACAGATGGAAAAAGAGTTCCTGGAAAGCCGCAAAGAGAAAAAGCAAATGATTGATGGCCTGCTTGATATATACAATGATTACCGGATCCTCTTCCAGCTGTTCGGCGACGATGAATACAGGCATATCATGCAGGTGATCTTGCGGAAGCTTAAGCATCTGACCGGTGCTGACGGAAAAAAGCATGCCTAGCACTACAAGCCGGAAGCGAGGTATAAATAAGCAAGATAGGGAAGCCCTCCTGCCAGAAGGATCAGGAACATAGATGAGAGTATTTTTTCAAAGAGATTTACAATCATGCTGTTTTCCTGGTTAACATCTTCTTTTACATCATCAACAAACGTTCTGAGCCTATTCATGCCATCCGCCTCCCGACTTTCTGATATAACATTGTATGGCTTGTCCCTGGGAGATATGCTCATAGGTGATAGAATAAAAGTTTTTCTCATATTGTGCATGAAAGTAGGAAAAGCATCATACATTCTGAAAAAGGGGGCGTTGCTGTGAGAGAAATCGAAGTTTTTATAGATACGGAGGAAATAGCAGAGTTTTTCTTTCATGAGCTTGTTAAAAGGGGATACGTTCCTGAGGAGATGGAGCTTGAGGATCTGGCGGATATAACCTTCGAGTATTTGCTGGATAAGTGCATCATTGATGAGGAAATTGAAGAATAATAGATGACGATAAGAGTGGAAGCTGGCGCCGGATAGAGCGCCAGTTTTCTTTATTATGCAGCGATATCCAGAGGTGTTAAGGGATTACTTGATGGGCAATCAAGTCTGCAGCTGAAAGTAAGGCATGCTGCTTTAGAAGCTTCCGCGTTAAATCATAGTCCTTGGTTTCCGGCAAGGCATCCAAATGATAGAGGCAGCTTTCCTGCTCTTTTATAAACCAGTCTGTTTTCCTGGTGAAATAATGCTTCTTGTCCTTCCATGCCTGATCCAGGGCAGGACTGTATAGCATTCCGGATTCTTTACTGGCAGAATATCTGCTGCTCCAATAGTCGGACCGTGAAGCAGTATGGGGAGTTCCCAGGGCGAATTCTTTTATCTTTCTGTGGTGTTTTTTATGGAAAAGGATCTGGTATAGAGATTTGCCTGTGGTTATGCGGGCATCAGCAGATCTGAAATCCACTACAGAGACCCCGAGCAATGCAGAGGTATTTGCCTTCTTCAGCGGGAATACAACTGTTGTGAAACCGAGTTTTTCCTGAAGAAGGAAAGGCAGATCATCCAGTATGCTGGAACCTGAAGTCCTGATGACCCTGTCTTCCAGCATTTTTTGTTCGTTCACGATCATCGCTGCTGTAATCACAGCAGAAGAGCCATGCTCATAAAAATGATCCCAAAAAGGCTTCATCCAGCCTGATACATGAAATTTGGGGAGCAGGTGAAACAGAGGGATTCCCATTCTCCTGCTGTATTCTAAAAGCAGCAGCTGCGGGTACGCATCCTGGAAAATATAAGCATTGCAGCGCTCAAGAAAAAGAAAGTAACGCTCCCGGTCTTCTTCCGTGAGAAAACTGTCCAGATAAGAGCTCTTTATGTCTGTCATATAAAAGCCGCCGTTCCTTGATACCATATGGGCAAGGAATGCCCAGTGGAGATCGGGGTTTCGCCTGTAAAACAAAAGATAGGCTTGTGTTCTCGTAATATTATTGCGGTTATATTTTTCCGTTTCTCTAGAAATAGCCGCTGCAACCTTCTTTTCTTTTTCTGTCAAAATATAAATCGGCGTATCTGTTTTGGCCTGGCGGATTAGTGCCTGTTCAATGCTGGCCATCTCCCGTCCGCTAAGCAAAGTTTTCTCAGGAATGGCAGGCCCGCTGCGGCGATTCAAAATATTTCTCAGCCATGCAGGATAAAATTCAGCAAATATTTTCATTTTGCCTCCCCGGATATGAAACTTTATCATCAGCCATACGTATTAAAAAATCATCAGGCTGAAATGAACGCATATCGTTATATTAAATGTATTAAAGTACTTTCGGCTTCATGTATGCTGCTTCAGCAGTCTAATTGAAATAGGGGGAAATAAGATGTCATTCTTTAACAAAGTGCTGGCAAGTGTAGGTGTAGGTTCTGCTTCTGTTGATACGAAATTGGAGCGGGACTCCTTTTATCCGGGTGAAGTGGCCAAGGGTGTCATTGAAATCAGGGGAGGGAAGACAGAGCAGAAAATCGACCAGATTTACCTGGCTCTGAATACAACTTATATTAGAGAGTCAGATGATAAGAAATATACAGCTGCAGGTGTGATCGATAAATACAGGATTGCTGAGACACTGGTGATCCAGCCGAATGAAACGCGGGAAATTCCTTTCTCTATTCAAATCCCTGAGGATTCACCCCTGACATTGGGAAGAACGAAGGTATGGATTTCAACTGGCCTGGACATTAAAAATGCGGTAGATCCCGGCGACAAAGATTATATTTCCATTAAGCCGAACAGGCTCATGGACGGTGTGTTCCAGGCAGTTTCCGATCTTGGCTTCAGGCTCCGGGAAGCAGAATGTGAAGAAGCGCCACGCAGGCTGCGCGGCAGGCTTCCATTCATACAGGAATTTGAGTTCGTTCCGGTTTCAGGGCCCTTCAGGGGCAAGCTTGATGAGCTTGAACTGGTATTCCGTCCTGCCGGCGGCGGCCAGATGGAGCTGATGCTGCAGGTTGACAGGAAAGCAAGGGGGCTCGGAGGTTTCCTTTCAGAAGCATTGGAAATGGATGAAACCAATGTGAGGCTGAGAGTTTCAGATTATGATCTCGCTGGCATCAGACAGCAATTGGAAAGTACCATTGTACGGTATTGCTGAAGAAGAGCTGAGAGGGATCAGAGCTGATATCCCGTATTGAAGGGAACAATGAGTCACCAGAATTTTTGACGTCATACCGTTAAAAAAAGATTGAAAAGGTATTAGAAATGAAATTAGTCCTTTTGTACACCTAAAGTTTAAAAACCAGTTGATTGGAGTGCACGGCACGCAGACTCTTCATAAAATACATGTGCATTTTCTTCGTTCGATGTTCAATTCGGAGAAGAGGATTCAACTTCCCGCGGGAAGCAGCCGCAGGGCTGAGAACCCTCATGAGCGAAGCGAAGAGAGGCTCAGCGCCGCCCCGCGGAAAGCGAAGTGCCTGGAACGGAAATCAACAGCCCCATTAACATCAAAAAACGATGGCAACTTAAACAATATTCCTGCAGTATTTGACGATGGAAAACCATCGTCTTTTTTATGCAGGAAAACCTTCATTTCTGCTCATGGGTCTACAAAAGAAAAGAGCCGTTCAAAAGTGCTGGCGTATTGTAAGGAACTGTCTGGATAAAGGTCAGAAATGATGCCGTTGACCTTCAGGCGCTGCATGGCTGCAAATTGCTGCTCCTGAGTGACCGTCCACGAATTGACTTTGTACCCAAATGATTTTGCCTGTGTGACAAAGGATTTAGATAAGAATGCATGATGGACAGACAAGAAATCGGCGAAACTTCTGTATGAAGCAAGCTGGAACATATCGAGCGGCTTGCTGACCAGTATTCCTGCCTTAACTTTCGGGGAAAGGGTGCTGAATGTCCGGATATCAGCAATATTGAAAGACTGCACCATTAAGAGATCAGGATCGACGCCTTCCTCAAGTGTTTGGTTCAGCAAGACAGCAACCTCTTTTGCCAGGTTTGCTTCACTTCCTGCCCCCTTCATTTCGATAAGAAGACCGATCTTCCCTCCGAAACGCTGTACCACTTCTTTCAGCAGAGGGATTTTTTCACCTTTATACTGATCGCTGAACCAGGAACCTGCGTCAAGCTCCTTCAGCTGGCTGGCAGACAGCTGTGTTACGAGTCCTTCTCCTCCTGTTGTCCTGCCGACATCTCCATCATGGATGACCACTGGCTGATGGTCGCTGCTAAGCCATACATCCAGCTCAATAAAATCAAAACCTAGTTCATAGGCTTTTTCAAAGGCTGCCATCGTATTTTCAGGAGCAATTTGGACAGCGCCCCGGTGGGCAATGGACTGAAAAGGGGCAAGCGGCTGGAATGCAAAGCTCAGGAAGGATACAAGGATGCCGAGAAGCAGGGATCCTGCAAGTGTGTTTTTTTTACGAAAAGGATAGAAGCATAACTCTTTGCGGTAAAGCCGTTCAAAGGCACTTGATGCCGGCAGATGAAAGAAAATAATGAATAAAAAGTTCCAGAATCGGGAGAAGCAGAAGCAGATTCTTCCTGGAAGGGCAGTTTTCATTGCAATATGGCCCCTCATATCATTTCCCCCTTCGGCAGGCTGGTTTATATATAATATGCGGAAGCAAGCTTGTACGGAAATGGTTTGCGACAGAATTTTCTGAAAAACGATAAAAAAAGAAAATGTTCTTTGAAGGAATCGACAGGACGAAAATGTAATAACAGAAGTAGAAAATATAGAGCTGCTGACGAAAAGGATGGGTCTGGCATAGGGAATAAATAAAGGAGGCTTGCTTCATGCTGAAGGAATTAACGTTGCCGATGTTAAAGCAGAAGGATTATGATGTGACGATTTTCCAGACACCGGAGTTCCGGCAAAAGAAAGGGTATAAGCAGGTGTACAGGCTGCCTATAAAGGGTGCGTCACATGAGGAGTGTCTTGATCACGCTTTCAGGAGTTTCAATGTTCCCGATCGCATGCCGGCTGACTTCAGCGGACGATTTCTGTCAACAGGGGATATTGTCTTTATTGATGAGGGCAGAAGGGGTCAGTTCTACTACCAGCTCAAACCCGGCGGCTGGGCGCAGGTGAACCGGGTGCATATCAGATAGAAAAAAGGATGAGCAGCAGGAGAAAGTCCCCTGCTGCTTTTGCTTTTTATTTTTTTCGTCTTTCGGCAGAATTCTCTTTGCCATGGGCCTCATGTTCAGCCACGATAGCTTCAGGCGGGATATGATTGTTTTTCTTTGGTGAATTGATGCGGCTGCGGTGTTTTTTTCCCACTGGCGCTTCTCCTCCTCTGATATCACATGAACTATTGTTTATGCTTCCTCCGGACTGTTTTGGAGGTATGCGGTTCAGTATTCGAACGTGAAGATGGATTGGTTTCATTCGCGTGCTGGACAGCCTGTCTCAGCTTTTTGCTCATCGGTTCTTGCGGCATGTTTATCCCTCCTTAGGAAAGACTAATATTAGGTTGCCCGGGGCAGAAAAAAACATGCTGGCATCACTTGGTTTTCCAGCATCAGCGGAAATATGGTATAGTGTGATGTGAAAGCAGTTGCAAACCATGCTTCAGAAAAACATTGGAGGTACAAAACATGAGTGTACATATCGGTGCAGAAGAAAATCAGATTGCAGAGACGGTTCTGCTGCCAGGAGACCCTTTGCGTGCAAAATATATAGCGGAAACATTCCTTGAAGATGCTGAATGCTACAATGAAGTCCGGAACATGTTTGGATATACCGGAACTTATAAAGGAAAAAGGATTTCTGTCCAGGGGACCGGAATGGGGGTTCCTTCCATATCCATTTATATTAATGAACTGATGAACAGCTATAATGTCCAAAACCTGATCAGGGTAGGTACATGCGGCGCCATCCAGAAGGATGTAAAAGTAAGGGATGTTATCCTGGCTATGAGCGCTTCAACTGATTCACAGATGAACCGCCTTACCTTTGGAGGCGTGGATTATGCTCCAACCGCTGATTTTGACCTTTTAAAAAGAGCCTATGATGCAGGTGAGAAAAAAGGCCTGAACCTTAAGGTTGGTAATGTTTTCACAGCAGATATGTTCTATAACGACAATTCTGAGCTGGAAAAATGGGCAAAATACCAAATTCTTGCAATAGAGATGGAGACAGCTGCCCTCTATACCCTTGCAGCAAAATTTGACAGAAAGGCATTGTCAGTCCTTACAGTCAGTGATCATATCCTTACTGGTGAAGAAACTACTTCACAGGAAAGACAGACAACTTTCAACGAAATGATCGAGGTTGCACTGGAAGCTGCGATTAAATAATGGTTAAATACGATGCCCCATGCCGGGCATCTTCTTTTTTTGCTGATATCAATACTATCTATGCTTTCGGATGCAGTGCAAAAAGTGTTAAGATAAACATATTGTGAAATACTAACATTGGTACAACAATAGGACAGGTGAAAGAAATGAAGAAAATAGTGATCATCGCAGCAGCTGTTTTTATCCTCGGGGGATGCAGCAGAATGGAGCCTTTTGTCAGCAAGATTCCCTTTTGGCCTGAAGGCGGGCAGGCTGCGGACAGCCCTTCTGATAAAAACAAAGAGACCAGTGAGGCAGCACCGTCAACGGATGATGGACAGGCTGCAGCTGAGGAGGAAGAAAAGTCTGTCCCGGACGGCCCTGTTTTGGAAGCAGCCTTTTTCAATCAGATAACCGAAACAGAAGGCAAAAAAGTGATTCAAAATCCTGCCAATATCATGGCGCTTGTAAATAAAGAGTTTATGCTGCCCGGCAGCTATATTCCGGAAGATCTTGTCCGTCCAAAAGTTCCATTTTCTTTCGGGGAACAGGATATTGAAAAGAGCTATATCCGCAAGGATGCTGCAGCTCATATGGAAAAGATGTTTGCTGCAGCAAAGCAATCCGGGATTGAATTGTTTGCCGTTTCCGGCTACCGTTCATATGAAAGGCAGGCAGTGATATTGGATGCTGAAATCCAGCGGGCCGGGGAAGAAAAGGCTGTCCAGGCTGTAGCCATGCCCGGCAGCAGCGAACACCAATCCGGCCTGGCGATGGATATATCCAGCAGAAGCGCAAAATTGGAGCTCTCTGAAGCGTTCGGCAACACTGCAGAAGGAAAGTGGCTTGCTGAAAACGCCCATAAATTCGGATTTATCCTGCGTTATCCGAAAGGAAAGGAAAGTATAACAGGCTATCAGTACGAGCCTTGGCATTTCCGCTATGTCGGTCCGGCAGCGGAGGAGATTTATGAGAAAAACCTCACTCTCGAAGAGTATTTCAGCATTGTAAAGAAAATATGATCATCACTCCCTGTTTTTACTTGCCCTGATTGGGGAATAGAATGACTGCAGTACTGACAGAGGGAGGAAGAAAATAATGAATAGAACAACGATGACTGTACCTGAAATGACATGCGATCATTGTGAAGAATCCATAAAGAACGCCCTCCTTTCACTTGACGGAGTTGCCGGGGTGTCAATAGCACTTCAGGGAAAAACAGTAGAGGTCGACTATAATCCTGAGCAGACATCGGAATCTTTAATCAAGGAAGCAATTGAAAATGAAGGGTATGGAATTGCCTGATTGGTTTTTGGGGATGGCATGGAAGCAGGCCATCCCCTTTTAATTGGCCTGTTCAAAAAAGCCTTCTTTTATTCATAAATTTTTCCGTTTTTGTACATATTTCTTTGTTAATTTACTTTATAAAATGTTATTCTAATTTTTAAGGGTCTAAGGACTTCCTTATGGAGACGAAAGTGGTGAACAGCTTGGATAATAATCATTTAGACCAGGAAAATTCAGACAAGCAGCCTGATTCCGGATACATCCGGATGAAGAAGTTTCACTTTGTCATGCTGCTGTTTTTCATAGTGTTCCTGGCAGCGGGGATTACAACCTTCGCGCTGGCATTCGGAGATGAAAAAGCTGTCAGCATCGGCAATGAACGAAACGAATTTGATAAGCTGTATTCTGCTTATGATACATTGAAAGGCAGCTACTACAAAGATGTGGAGCAGAATACGCTCATAAACGGGGCTATTAACGGGATGGTTGAGTCCCTGGAAGATCCCTATTCAGACTATATGAATGAAGAAGAAGCAGCAAGCTTCCATCAGAGCATCTCTTCTTCATTTGAAGGCATAGGTGCAGAGATTCAGGAGCAAAACGGGCAGATCATCATTGTTTCCCCGCTCAAAGGCTCCCCGGCAGAAAAGGCTGGCTTGAAGCCCAATGACAAAGTCCTTTCTGTAGATGGGAAAAGCCTCCAGGGCAAGAGCTCAACAGAAGCAGTAACACTGATACGCGGCAAGAAAGGTACCAAAGTGGAGCTTGAAATCCAGCGCGCAGGTGCTGATGAAGCTACGAAAATAAGCATCACCAGGGATACTATCCCGCTTGAGACCGTTTATGGGGAAATGATGGAGGATGGAATTGCAAAAGTCCAGATCACCACTTTCTCTGATAACACATCGAAAGAACTCATAGATGTATTGAACGATCTTCAGAAGCAGGGAATGAAAGGCCTTGTCCTTGATTTAAGGCAGAATCCGGGCGGATTGCTGAACCAGGCGATCAGTATTTCCAGCCTGTTTGTGCCGGAAGGAGAAATATTATTCCAGATCGAAGACAGGGAAGGCAATCGGGAAGTGGTAAAATCCAATTCTGAAGGCAGCCCTGACATCCCGCTTGTGGTGGTAATCGACAAAGGCAGTGCGAGTGCTTCGGAAATACTGGCAGCGGCTGTGCACGAGTCTGCAGGTGTCCCTCTTGTTGGTGAGAAGTCATTCGGAAAAGGCACAGTACAGCGTGCAGAAGATTTCACGGATGGATCCAATATGAAATTCACAACGGAGAAATGGCTGACGCCGGAAGCGAACTGGATCCACGAAAAAGGAATCGAGCCTGATTATAAAGCAGAGCTTCCTTCTTATGCATCGCTTCCGTTTATCAATCCTGAAAGCGAACTGAAGGTGTCTTCTTCTTCCGCTGAAGTGAAGGCTGCACAGGAAATGCTCAAGGCACTTGGCTTTGAACCGGGCAGGACAGACGGATTCTTTGATGAAAAAACAAAGCAGGCAGTCATCCAGCTTCAAAAAGCCCATAAACTTGAGCAGACGGGTGTCATTACAGGAGATACCACCGTAAAGATGATGGATCTCTTAAGAGAAAAGCTTCTTAAAAACGATACGCAGATTCAAAAAGCAGTAGAAGTGCTTAAGAAAGAACTGCAGTAAAATATTAAATGGAAAGGACCGGCCTGCTGGCCGGTCCTTTTCATGCTGCCTTAGACGAGCCGGAATTTTACAAATATTAACCAGGAGGTATAGGGCTGCCCTCCGATGCCCGAGAATGAAAGTAAACGAATAATGGAGGCAGGCCAGTGATGAAAAAACTATTGCTTATCATATGCGTCACCATCCAATTGACTGCATGCTCCTTGCCCTTTGACAATGGAGCCGACAAGGCAGCCCCCGGCATACCGGGGACAAGCGGAAAAGAAGATACAGTATACGGACAAGGTGCAACAGACACTACATTCCTCCTGATAGGAATAGACAGCAGGGGAGAAGCACACTCAAGGTCTGATGCAATCATAGCGGCAAGATATATGCCTAAAGAGAAGGAGATCAAGCTGATTTCTTTAATGAGGGACAGCTATGTGGAAATACCGGGCACCGGAAGGCGCACCAAACTTAATCATGCCTATTATGAAGGCGGGAAAGAATTGCTTAAAGAGACAGTTGAGGCGAATTTCGGGCTGGAAATCGACTATACTGCCATCATAGATTTCAAGGGCTTCATTGCTGCAGCAGATCTGATTGCTCCTGAAGGGCTGGAGCTTGAGGTTTCAAAGGAAATGGCAGAGGATATGAAGCTGGATATGCAGCCGGGGAAGCAAACCCTTCATGGAGAAGAAATTTTGTCATATGTCCGCTTCAGACATGATGGAGAAAGTGATTTCGGCCGGGTTGAGCGGCAGCAGGAGGTCTTAGCTGCCCTTAAAAATAAGCTGACTGAAAGATTCAGCAGTATAGAGGGAGTCCTTGATTTCCCGGCGGTCGTTCTTGAGGCAGCCCAGTATATAGAAACGGATATGGATGCCGATGAGGCAGTCCCCTTGGCCGTAGCCTATCTGCTCAATTCCGCTGAGAATGTTCAGACATTGAGGATTCCAGTCAGTGACAGCTTTGAAAATAAACTTGTGGATGAAGCAGGAGCAGTGCTTGAAATGGATTTTGAAGAAAATAAACAGGCAATCCAGCAGTTTATTGGAGAAAAACAATAAAGGGCAAGATAATAGACGAGCCATGCCCTTTATACATATCCTGGGTAATCTGCAAGCTAAAATAAGCCTTAACAGCTTTTTTGCTTTCAAACAGGGCAAAGTTTAGGTAACATATGATTGGAGCGTTAACCAATTTTGTCAGGAAGTGAACATGCTGAAATGGTAAATAAAACAGAAGTATATATATTATCGGGATTCCTTGGCAGCGGAAAGACCACTTTATTGAAGAGGCTGCTGCTGCAGGAAAAAAAGGATGGCCGGAAGACAGCTGTTATGATGAATGAGCTTGGAAAGGTATCCATTGATTCGGAAGCTGTTGACGGGGAGGTCCCGTTGAAAGAACTGCTTGGCGGATGCATCTGCTGCAGCATCCAGGATAAACTGGAATCCCAGCTGCAGTCGCTGCTTTTGGATGAGAAACCTGAAGTGATTTATATTGAAACGACCGGCGCTGCCCATCCTGTGGAAGTGCTTGATGCTGTGCTGTCGCCGCTGTTCGCAGATAAACTGCAGGTTAAAGGCATCATGACTGCGATTGACGGGATGAGATGGCTTGCCCGGAAGTCGCTGAGCCCGCAAGTTCAGCAGCTGCTCATAGAGCAGGTGCGGCATGCCGACCTGATCCTGGTGAATAAATCAGATGAAATGAGCAGTTCAGAACAAGCCTCTGCAGTCATGGATATCCAGTCTTTCAACCAGCATGCGGTGCCTATTCTCACCACCTATTCCAAGGTCTCCGCCGAAGCGGTACGGGGGCTTAAGACGAATCGGAAGACCGGGGCTGAAAAAGCCTCCCTCAAGGATCTGAACCTTGGATCCTATGTTCACACCTTCAAGGGCCCGGTCAGCCAGGAAGCATTCGATTCTTTTTTGAGAGAGCTGCCTGATTCGGTCTTTAGAATAAAGGGATATATTAAGTTTTCGGCTGAGGGCTATCCTTTCCTGTTCCAATTTTCTTATGGAATGCCTTTATATATGAAGGAATATATGAATATGCCCCTAAACATGGTATTTATCGGCGAAAATATAGACTGGGAGCAGATCAGCCGGAAATTAAAGGATATGGAGTAAATGATATAATATCACTGAAAGATCATTTAGCCCATATAGGGAAAGGACGATTTTCTTTGAAACAAGCAGCAGAACTGGAAAGAGCATTCCGGACTGTTTTTCGGACTTTAAGGCAGGAAGTGAATAAGCTGATGGGCGATGAAGTCACCAGCAATGAATTCACTGTGCTGAAACTAATAGCAGACGGACCTAAGATGGCTTCTGCCATTTCTAAAGAGCTGAATGTATCGGCAAGCCACATTACGAGCGTAACTGATTCTCTTGTCAGGAAAGGCTATATGACCAGAAGCCGTTCCGAAAACGACCGGAGAGTGGTGGAATTGGTGCTTACAGGAACCGGCCAGGAACTTGTTGAAAAACTGGAGGAAAAAAAATCTGCCTATTTGCAGGCAAAGTTCCGCTCTTTTACTGAAGAAGAGCTGGATCAGCTGGTAAAGCTGTTTCAAAAACTTATGTAATGATTGATAAGAGCCCTGCGCGCGCCCGCCAGGCTCTTTTTTTGTTTCAATTTAAACTGTCAGGATGCGGCGCCGCGCATAAAAGAAGGCTTGTGTGGGACACTTTTCATTGAGGGCCGCATGACCCATCCTACAAAGAGAGAAATCGAGTGATGATGATGAAGTTCTTAAAACAGCCGGCAGTCCTTATTCTCGCCAGCTTTCTTCTTCAGGGATCCATTTTTTATGCTGATGCATCCGGCAGGCCAGCTCCACTGGATTGGTCAGAAGTCAATGAGCTGCTTCCAAGATTCAGCACATTTACTGTTGAGGATGTTGAAACGGGAAAGAAATTTAAAGTGCAGCGAAGGGCAGGAAGCCGCCACGCAGATGTCCAGCCCTTGACGGCGAAGGATACAGCCGTGATGAAGGAAATTTATGATGGAAAGTGGAGCTGGAGGCGGAGAGCCATCATTGTAAAATCCGGAAAATTGAGAATAGCGGCTTCAATGCATGGGATGCCCCATGGAGCCGGGGCACTTGCCAATAATTTTCCCGGCCACTTCTGCATTCATTTTAACGGAAGCACCACTCATCGAAGAGATGAGATGGACTTATCTCATAAATTGATGATTTTGAAGTCTGCAGGCGAACTGGAGGCATACACCGGAAATGCAGGACCGGAAGAAGCAGCTTCAGCATTCATTGCAGGTCTGAAGCAGCAGGACGAAGATATTGCGGGCATGCTTTCTCTGCAAAAGCTGCCATGGAAAAAAATCCTCCCGGCTATTGAAAATGTTCAGCTGGAAAGTGCTTCCGGCGGCTTCAGCATGGAAGAAAAGCAGAACCAGCTTGTGGATGTTTCCGTAGAAGTTGACTGGTATATAAAAAATGAAGGAAAAAGGCATTACAAAGGAAAAATCGAAATGATAAAAATGTCAGCTTTCGACGGCTGGAAAGTAAACGCGCAAAAATTCCTGGAAGAAAACCGCCTATTCGAAAGATAAGCGGTTTTCTCTTTCCAGTGCAAAGGGCTGCAATAAAAGCAAAAAGGGATGCTATGGCATCCCCCATTCTTATTTCATCTCTCCAAACTTCGCAAATGTCTTCTCATCCTCTACCAGCCCGCAGGCTGCGCACTGCACCCTGACTTCAGGCCCTTTATAAGCCATATGGAAAGGGCTCAGCTGTTCTTCAGCGTATTCTTCCAAGACAATGCCCGAGCCGGGATCAAGCTTTACTGGCTGTGCTACCTGCCTGATGATATTGAATCTGCTTCTATTGGTTTTGCAGTTCGGGCAGCGGTAAGGTGTCCCCATGAACATCCTCCTTTCATTCTTCCTGCAGATTTGCCGGTGAACGTATTTTTTGCCATTGCAGTCTTCTTTATGCATATATAGTAGGGGTATACTAGAAACGATGGTAAGACACAGGCAAGGAGAGATAGAAATGAATAATGATTATGCTTATTTGCTTGGCCAGTACAGGCAGCTTTGGAACAACCGCAGGCTTGAAGGTACCGGCTCAGCGGAGGATATCTTAAAGGAAGCAATAAGGAGAGAGCTGAAAGATGAAAATGCCCATCCGCGTGCCAGAAAGCGGGTGGCGGAAAAGTTCTACCTGGCAGTTAAGAGGCTAACTGACTCTGATATGCCGAATGAAGATAAACTTTTTCTGATAGACATGCATTGTCAGGTGTATGAACAGATCAGATCTTAAGCTTTTTAGCGGCATATGCCCTGCTGTCGAGAATGATCTAAAAATATGATCAATAACTTTTCACAAATATTTCACAGTACAAGGATATAATCTTCTTATACATAGCAGAAAAGGGGAACAATCATGAGGGCAATTGCACTTACGCTGGGATATGCGTGCATGCTGCTGATGCTGGCAGCCTGCAGTTCTGAACAATATCCGCCAATTGCAAAGGACAAAATGGTGGCGGCAACCGTCAACATCAAAGATATGTCTTTGACCTTCATTGATTTGGATATATTGGATGAAGCGGCGACATGGGATTTACAGAAGCCTTATACAGGCGGCTTAATCCTCCCTGATGGAGATTCCTTGTTATTGTACGGCAAACAGCTGGACACCGTTGATTTATATTCATTAGAAAAAGGGGAAAAGATCGGTGAATGGCCGGCAGGTACCGGGATAGTCAATGGTAGGCTCCTTGCAGGCAGGCAGGAAATTGCTTTTGCAGACCAGGAAAAAGATCAAGTCAGGTTCTATGATTTGAATGGCAAGGAAACAGGAGCTGTTAAGACAGAAGCCGATCCCTTGACCATCCTCGAAGAAAAGGAAAAAGGGAGACTATTTGTCTCAAGCTTCAAGCAGGAAATCATGACTGTCATAGATATAAATCAAGGCAGAAAGATATCATCTTTCAAAATCCATCCTTCTGCAGCAGGAGCCCTGATCAGGGAAGAAGAGGGAGAACTTTGGATAGGCGGCCATGGAGAAGGGGCAGAAGCTGAGAAAGACATCCATGTTTACAGTCTGGAAACAGGCAGGCTGGCAAAAACGATTCCTGCCCCAACGATGCCGGTAGGCTTTGCAGAGCTGAAAGGATCTATTTTTGCTCTCAGCCACGGCTCCAGTACACTTTATAAGGTGGACGGCGGCGGTAAGGAGGCAGGCAGCATCCAGGTCGGAGCCAATCCTTTTGAAATGCTTCCTTTCGGAGAGTATCTGATTATTGCGGGCTATGACAGCAATGATGTCCATCTGATTGATCCGGGGCCGCTTAAGGTCATAAAGACGATCAAAACAGGAGAAGGGCCATTCCAGATCATACTCCGGGGGGATGTTGGAAATGAATGATTTAGAAATATTGATTGTGGATGATGAAGAAGATATGCGTCACCTGATCGGGATGTATTTGGAAAATGCCGGCTTCAGCTGCCGTTATGCTGCAGGAGGAAAAGAAACGCTGGAAGAAATACAAAAAAATCTTCCTGACCTCATTCTTTTGGATATCATGATGCCAGGTGAAGATGGATTCTCAGTATGTGAGAGGGTGCGTGCCCAATATGAAGTACCTGTCATTTTTTTATCTGCAAAAGGGGAAGAGTGGGATAAGGTCAAAGGACTGCAGATCGGGGGAGATGATTATATCGTCAAGCCTTTCAGCCCTGGGGAACTGACTGCCCGCATACATGCAGTCCTGAGGAGGAGCGGCAGCATCAGCGGCGCAGATTCAAATATAACCTCCGCCGGAAAAATAACGATAGACAAAAAGGCGCGGAGCGTGAAGGTGGAAGGCAGCTATATCATGCTCACACTCAAAGAATATGAACTGCTGATGTTCTTTATCGGCCACCAGTCCCATGCGCTGAGCAGGGAACAGCTTTTAGAGCAGATATGGGGAATGGATTATCTGGGGAGCTTAAGGACGGTGGATACCCACATTAAAACACTAAGAATGAAGCTTGGTGCAGGAGATTATATAAAGACGGTCTGGGGAATCGGCTATAAGTTTGAGGTGCCCCTCGAATGAAATACTTCTCAGGCAGCCTGGCAAGGAAAATCTGGCTGGCGATCATGGCCGCCATTGTCATCACCATCGTTTACTCATATTTTCTGTCCTATTTGTTTTATGAAAACCTTTATGTCTCACATATTGAGGAAGAGCTGCTGCAAGAGGGCGGGCGCCTGGCCTCGCAGTACAGTTCAGGCCCGATTACCGAACAATATAAAGAAAAAGTGGAATGGTATAACCAGGTATCTGATGCGGAAGTGTTTGCTGTCAGCAATCCGAGGGAGCTGAGCGCCTGCCTCCCATTTGATATTGATTATGACACGCTGATCGGCCCTAAAGAAAGAGAACGGCTTCTTAAAGGAGACCATATCCTTAAAACCGGGTATGAGGAGCGGTTCGGCCGAAGAATCATGGGAGTTATTATTCCCTTGCTTGACGAAAACAGACTTGAAGGTATTTTATACTTATATATCCCGGTGGAAAATATCTCAGAAGTCACAAAGGATTTTGCCTACTGGTGGGTAGCGGCTGCTTTGCTGTTTCTTGGAGCTGCCTTCATCTTCGGGACAAAAATAATCAGTAAGCTGACACACCCGCTTGCAGATATAAAAAAGGCAGCGGAAAGAGTGTCTTCAGGAGATTATTCAAGCAGGGTCCAGATTCAATCCGAAGACGAAATAGGGCGCCTTGCCAGGGCATTCAATCAGATGTCATCCTCCATCCAGAAGGAAGATGAAAGAAAGAAGGAGTTTCTGGCTGATATTTCTCATGAGCTCAGGACACCTATAAGCTATATTAAGGGCTATAGTGATGCAATATTAAAAGGGATTGCGGATAAAGATGATAAGTATCTTCATCTTATCAATAGAGAATCGGTCAGGATGGAAAGGCTTGTCGGAGACCTGCTTGATTTATCGAGGCTGGACACCGATGAGTACCAGCTGGTCAGAATGCCTCTTCCCCTTGCTCAGGTCATTGAAGATAGCCTGGTGCGGTATACCCCAGCTTTGAGGGAAAAGAGAGTAGAGCTGCGGACAATGCTTGATCCGGACATCATTATAATGGGTGATGAAGGAAGAATCGGGCAGATCGTGCAGAATATCATGGACAATAGCATCCGATATACAGGTAAAGGCTACATTGAAATTACCCTGAAAGCTTCCAATAGGGACTGCATTCTTACAATAATTGATACAGGAAGCGGAATCCCGCCGGAAGATCTTGAAAGTATCAAGCAGAGGTTCTACCGGGTCAATAAAGCCCGAACCCGGGATGATGGCGGCACTGGACTCGGCCTTGCCATTGCAGAAAAGCTCATCCAGCTGCATCATGGATCCATATCAATAGCGAGCAGTCCAGGAGAAGGGACAACGGTAACCATAAAATTGCCAATGCTAAAGGATTAAATTGGAAACCCGGGATATTTCCGGGTTTTTTCAATTTAAATCATACGAATTTCTTTTCACATTTGTCATTCCCGTGTAATAAAAGTAAACAAAGGATGACCCCTGAAAATGTGTCAATAAGACTTCTTTATCATATGTTTGGAAAAAAGACATGTTCACTTCCACTTTACCAATTATTATCCATACAATAATATTCCAGCCATTAAACCTAAGATATCTTGATATAACAGGCTTTTCCTGCTTAATTAGTCCCAAAGTCAGTATGCGCAGCCTATGGATGCACTTACAAACTGCTAATATGTAAAATCCTCCCTCTAATATTACAAAAATCGTATGCTATGATATTACTGCAAGCAAGAGAGCAACAAAAAACAAACTACGATTATCAGGGAGGATTTCATACATGAATAAAAAAGTGATCTTTTCAGTAGCAGCGGCAGCAGCATTGCTTGTATCACCAGGATTGAATAAAGCAGATGCAGCATCTAATTGCCCGACTCCACAGCAAGTGAAAGTAAATTACTCTGGAAACCTGAATAACGAGCAGATTAACAGCCTGCTTCAAAAATATATGAAACAATACAATATTAACTGGGAAAGCGTACAGGTAAACAAGCAGCCGGCCAAAGCAGAACAGCCGAAACAGGAAGCACCTGCACCAGCCAAAACAGAACAGCCAAAACAGGAAACTCCTGCACCGGCAAAAGCAGAACAGCCTAAGCAGGAAGCACCTGCACCTGCACCAGCTAAACAGCCTGCACAAGCAGAAAAACAGCCTAAAGCTGCACCATCAGCATCACAAGTAAGTGCGTTTGAGCAAAAGGTAGTCGAACTGACTAACCAGGAACGCGCAAAAAATGGTGTGCCTGCCCTTAAGCTTGATACAGAGCTCAGCAAGGTTGCACGCGAAAAGTCTAATGACATGAAAACAAAAGGCTACTTTGACCATAACAGCCCAACTTACGGTTCTCCGTTTGATATGATGAAGAAATTCGGCATCTCTTACAGAACAGCCGGTGAGAACATTGCAATGGGCCAGCGTTCACCTGAAGAAGTAGTAAAAGCATGGATGAACAGTGAAGGCCACCGCAAGAACATCATGAACGCCAACTTCACACACATCGGTGTAGGCCATGTGGCAGAAGGCAACTATTGGACTCAAATGTTCATTGGAAAATAATATAGCATTCAAAAAAAGGAGACAGCACCTGCTGTCTCTTTTTTTTGAACAGTTTTAGACTTTCCTAGGGAATGACTGTCTTATACGTCTTAATCTCACTCATGCTGCGGCCCGAAAGGTTTAACAGTAAATGCGGGTGCTTTTCCTTCATGATTTTTCCGAAAAAGGATACAATACAACCTAGAGTTAATATAGATAGGGGATTTCTATGGATATCAGAAAAGCAGAACCAAAAGATATAAGCAAAATAATGGGAATCGTAAAGAAAACAGTAGAAATTATGAGGCAGGAAAATAATGATCAATGGACAGATGAATATCCTGCAGAAACTGATTTCCTTAATGATATCAAGAACGGAACAATGTTTACAGCAGTGATGGATGGAGAACCCGCCGGTGCTATAACATGCGATCAGGTCCAGGCAGAGCAATACCGCCAGGTTTCCTGGCAAAAGGCCGATGGTGAATGCTATGTGTTCCACCGCCTCGTTGTAGATCCTGAAATCAGGGGAGCCGGGATTGCCAGCCGTCTCATTTCATTTGCTGAACAGCATGCTGTTCAGCAGAATGTGCCATATATGAGAACTGATACATATTCACTTAACAAGAAGGCCCAAAGACTGTTTGAGAAAAACGGATACAAAAAAGCCGGTGAAATCTATATGGACAGGGAGCATCCGTTCTTTTGCTACGACAAACTTCTTTAAGCATGCCGGAAGTTCAAGTATCCATCTGGAAAGGAATATCTACAGCTTCCTCATCCTCATGTATGGGTATGATAATGACAAGAAGACCTTCTTCAAAAGAGGTTTTGATCTCTTGCCGTATGACCTGATATGGAATGGATAATTTCTTCTCAAACTTCAGGCTGGGGCGCTCTTTTATCAAATATTCCCGGTTGGGGAGAAGAGTCATATATTTACCTTGAATAATGATTTCCCCCTTAGCCAGTTGAACCTTGAAATTCTCCCTTTCAATGCCTGGAAGTTCTGCTTCAACAATGATGGTGTTTCCGGATTTGTAGACATCACATCGGGGAACGGATCCCTGCTGGCCGAAAAATAAAGAGCCGGGATTGGATGGCACAATCTGCCCCTCCGGATTCTTTTTGCTCAGACTGCCCAACAGCGGATCATTCTGGACCTGGGTGCTCCATTCCAGAAGATGCCTGAATTGTTCCAAAGACATAGCTTGTAACCTCCTTTAATGAATGGGAGCTCAGAGCTAAAAGGAAAAGGTTAAAGGATTTCAGTTACTTCAATCTCAGAAAACTGCATATCAATATTCTTGGGTATCCTGACTTCCAGCATGCTGTCTTTGAAGCTCGCAGAAGAGCCTTTCCTTTTTACAATGGCAGGAAGGGTAATCGTATGCTTATTTTCAAACTCAGGAATATGCTCCAGGATGATCTGGTTTGAAGTATGATAAAGCTTCAGCTGTTTGAGCCAGGATTCATCTTTTATTCCGATCCTGACAAAAACATAATCATGTGTTTCGTAGACAGAGGTATCGAGTTTGGAAGAGCCGGGAGGAGAGGGATCAGGGTTCCCTTGCTGAAATGGGCTGAATCCCTGCATCATATTCTGTGGCCCTCCCATTCCCTGCGTCGATTGGGGAAAAAGCTGGCCCATCATATTCTGAACATATTTGTCAATCTCGTCAGGCTTGAGCTGCTGCATCGTTTTTTTCATGTCTTTGTTAAACGGGAAAAGGTTCCAGGGAAACATATGATACATCCTTTCCTAGTGAGGCGTATATGCCCCATGTTCGGTATATGCTGATGTATTATATGCAGGCAGCAGCCTAATCGTTAATTTTCACGCATACAGCAAACCAGCTGCCAGTCCAATTGCATATATTTTCTGCCAGCCTCTTTTTATTTGCATATCTCAAGGGTTCTTCATAGTATAGTGATTAAGAGAGCAGAAAAAAATATTGCGGGGTATGTATCTTGGTGAATGTAAAGACGGCTTTAATAACCGGCGGAGCGGCCGGCATCGGAAAAAGGACAGCCATTGAACTGGCAGCTAATGGGGTTTCGCTTGCAATCAATTACCGCAGCAGCCGGGAAAAAGCTGAGCTGCTCGCAGAAGAATTGACTGAAAAATATGGGACGCAAAATATTGTTGTCCAGGGTGATATCGCTTCTGCAGAAGACTGCCTGCGCATTGCTGAGAAGGCACTGGATTATTTCGGCTCAATCGATATCCTTGTCCATAATGCCGGGCCATACATACATGAACGAAAAAGAATGGCTGATTATTCCCTTGAAGATTGGAGCTATCTGATGAATGGAAATGTAAACGCAGTCTTTTGGCTGACAAAGCTCCTTCTGCCGGCGATGAGAGAAAAAGGCTGGGGAAGAGTCATTACCATTGGATTTGATAGAGTCGAAACGGCGCCAGGGTGGATTTACAGATCAGCTTTTGCTGCAGCAAAAACAGCGGCGGCATCCCTCACAAGGACTCTTGCCCTGGAAGAGTCTGAGAACGGGATTACAGCCAATATGGTCTGCCCCGGTGATATCGTAGGTGAATGGAAAGAGAAGGAAATCATTCAGGCAAGAGAATTGATCGGAGATTTGCCCGAAAATGAAAGAGATGCAACCGGAGAGGATATTGCACGGGTCATTTCGTTTTTAAGTGATGATAATTCCGCCTTTATAAATGGGAGCATTATTCCTGTCACAGGCGGAAGGGATATACTGGGAAAAGCATACAGGCTTGATGGCTAAGAAGGGCACATTGCTGAAGGCAATGTGCTTTTTGCTGCAATATTTGTGCCAATAAAAGAGAAAGTTTGAGAAAACCTGCTGCAGAAACGAGTACATATAGTTTTGAAGGTGGAAGGATGATAAAATATTAGGAAATAACTATAAATTTGATGCAGGTGCTGTGGCATATGGACATATATAACAGGTTTCTTAAAAAACTTCTAATCAATTACATATTCGGCTCTTTGATTGCAGTGCTGGCAATCGGTGCAACCTTTATTTTTACAACCATTGATGCCAGGGGATATGACAAAGCCCTAATATGGCTGATTCTGGCAGGGTCAATGGTCATCATGTTTTTTACGGAGGGCTTTTTCTTCAGGCAGCATATCAGGCCCATTCGAGCTGTGTTTCTTTCAGATGGAATGGATGCGGAGTCTGTCAGAAAAGCTATCCTGAGGCTGAAGCAGTTTCCAGTCCTAACGGTCAAGCGGATTATGCTGCCGCATCTGCTTGGACTGACGATACCGGCAGCATCTGCTTCACTTTATCTGATCTCAGCCGGAGAGCTCAAGCTCTCCTATTATATGGTGCTTTATGCCGCCATTGCCGCTTTTCTTGTTGCCAGCATGCACGCCCTAGTAGAATTCTACTTGACGCTTAGGGCGATCAAGCCGGTGCTGGCCCATTTCAAGGCGGCCAATAAAAGCGGGTGGCTTGTTCAAGAAACTCCGTCCACCATTCCTATCAAAAAGAAATTCCGTTTAACAGTCCTTGTGATCGGTGTCCTTCCTGTCCTGATTTTCATGGTAGCTGCCCAAATCAAGCTGGAAGGAATGGGGATGGAAACGGCCGTTTTTTGGCAGTGGGCGGCTGTTGTGATCTTCATTACAGTTTGCTATGCCATGCTGACCGCGAAGTATATGGCGGAGGATATTGAAGAGCCGATTTCACGCCTTCAAACGCTGATGTCCGAGGCGGAAAATCAGAACTTTGCCTACTTGAAGGATAATGTGTATACAGACGAATTCTCTGAGGTATTCACAGGTTTCAATATTATGATAGCGGCCCTGAAGCAAAGGGAAGAGACGAACCGGCAGCTGCTTGAAAGCTTCATGACTGTCCTGTCTGCAGCACTTGATGCGAGGGATCCATATACTTCCGGCCACTCAATGAGGGTGGCATCATTCTCCCGCGACATAGGGAAGAGACTTGGTCTTCATGATGAGGAACTGAAGCAGCTTTATCAGACTGCTCTTCTCCATGATATTGGAAAAATCGGTGTCCCGGATGGTGTTCTGCAAAAAGAAGGCAAGCTGAGTGACGAAGAATTCGAGTACATAAAGGCCCATCCGGTTATAGGTGAAACGATTTTAAAGCAGGTACAGCCGGCAGGCGAGGTGGCTTCATTGCTCCCCGGGATCCGTTCCCATCATGAAAGAATCGATGGAAAAGGCTATCCTGATGGACTTCAGGGGGAAGAGATACCTTATTTTGGCCGGATCATCGCCGTAGCAGATTCTTATGATGCCATGACTTCTGACAGACCTTACCGCAAAGGGATGCCGCCGGAAAAAGCATTGCATATACTTGAAAGTGGAAAAGGCACACAGTGGGATCCACAGGTGGCAGACGCTTTTATTGAGCTGGCCAGAAAGATGGTGCAGACTGAGGCATCCTGATCTTTCAGGTTCTCTATGGGCTATATAAATAACCCTTAAGGTCCTTCATACATGACAAAGGCCGCACCAGATTGGTGCGGCTTTATTGATGCACGCATATTCTTCCCGCATAATGAAAGAATTTATGATGAACGCAGCAATGCCTGCTCTTCCTGAATAATTCCGCTTCCGGACTGTACCCCCTCTGATTGGACCACCAGAGTCCGTGTAGGGAAAGCCATGCTGACTCCTTCCTCTTCCAGGATTAGCAAGATCCTGAAATTAACGTCTTCTTTGATGGAAAGATAATCTGCAAAAGACGTCACATTCGTGAAAAAGTACAGGTAAAGATCCAGGCTGGAATCATTGAAGCGGTCAAAGCGAACTATGATTGTATCGTTATGGATTTCCTCATGCTCAATGAGCATCAGCTCAATCCGCCTTGCGATTGCCTGGAGCTTTTCTCTTGAAGTGGAATACGTAACTCCCAGATGAAAGGCAATCTGCCTTTTTCCCATTTTAGACCAGTTAATGATCGGCTCGTTGGCAAGGGTCGAATTGGGAACCGTCACAAGAGCCTGGGCAAAAGTACGTATCTTCGTGCTTCTAAAGGTAATATCCTCTACTGTTCCCTCGACGCTGGGAGTCTTAATCCAATCGCCTATTGTGAATGGCTTCTCGGTTACGATTACTATCCCTCCAAAAAGGTTGGAAACTGTTTCTTTTGCAGCCAGGGCAAAAGCCAGGCCTCCAAGACCCAACCCGGCAATGAAGCCGTTGATATTGAAACCCCATTCTTCAGCAATCATACTTCCGCCAAGAACAATGACAAGAGTCTTAGCCATCTTAGAAACAAAAGGGACGACCAGCTTATCGACATTAATGTCGAGTTTGCTCATCAGTTTAGGGAAGAGCACCGTAGTCATGCTGCTTAAATTGAAAAGGCCCCAGGCTGCAATCACAACGAAAACTGACCGGAACAGCTTTTTTTCTGCTGTATCGCTGATCAGGTCATAAGGGAAAAACTGCAAAGCCAGCTGAAGCCCGATAACGACAAACAGCCATCTGACAGGCTTTTGGAACGAATTTAGGATGGAAGAGGCTGTGGTGATGCCTTTTTTATCAGTATAATCAATAATCAGCTTGAAGATATATCTTGTAAACACTTTTCGGAGCAGCAAAAATAAAATCAGGATTCCGGCAGAAAGGGCAAACTTTGCCCAAAAATCATCGGTTAACAGGTAAGTCATCATTTTCCTCCTTGATGTAAAACTAAGCAGTGATAAACATTAGAACACTTTACCACTAACTGCGGAAAAATTTAATAGGTTGAAAGACGTAACTTTTAATAAGGCTCTTTACGCATTGATTGTTGCTTTATTGCCATTCTTATAAGAGGTGAAAAATTACATTTACAGGAAGGGAAATGCTGCTGGTGCTTGCCAGAATTTAAAGTCATACAACGTCAATTTTATACGTGAGGTATAAAAACCGCTATTTCTGGATCATTCAAGAAAATCTATTTAGGAACAATCGCGACCAGCCATAAAGAGCGGACCTTACAGGACCTGAATGAGGGAATCGGGGACAGGCTGAAAAATAAGCGGAGAAATTCCCCCTGATTTCAAAGAAACTCTAAAAACAGCTGCAATAGTCGGAGAAATTCCGGCGATCGATTAAAAAACAGAAAAATGGGCAACTTTGCTGCACTTAACCGGAAATTTTCCGCTTATTTAATGCCCTCATGCCAGATTCAGCAGTTAAAACGGAAATTCTCCGCTTATTTTAAGGCTTGCTGGCCCCTCAAATGAGGATAAGACTTCCTGGTTTTTTTATCCTTTCCTGCCCTGTTAGCTGAATAAACCTCTCCTGAAAAGGGGAAAAAAGAGGGTCTCTTCACTCAATTTTGAAAAAGCCTGTCTGCCATATATACCTATGCGGAGATCAAAGGCGAAAGTACAGGAATGGACAGACCGTTTTTTTCAGAGTCTGGAATATAGCATGGCTGTTCCTGGCTTTCGGTTTGCAAATGCATTTTCAACCCGCAGATTTAAGCTCTAAAGAATAAGGATGCTGGCTGAGCCGCTGAATTTTTGCCGTGAAGGTCTTCAGCTGCTTCTTTCAGCATATAGTATACGGACAAGCGATTTGGAGAGGAGAATGAAGGGTGGCATATCAGGGGTCGAAAGGCTGGTATATTCAGAAGCTGAAGGAAATGGGGATCAATAAACATCCGATAGACCGCAGGAAAATAGAATTATACAAAACCTATATTGTCAGAAAGCTATACATCGAAGAATTAAAGAAAAATCCGGGAAAATAAACATATGGGGAGGCTGCATAGAAAGCAGTCTCTTTGTTTTGCCAAACGGTGCGGCAGTCTATGCCCGGCACCTGAGCATGCGTTTTTCATAATGGCATGTTGGAAAGCGGCGAAGCATATGATGAGGGAGAAAGGGGGCAGAGGATAGTGAGATCTCTTATTGCAAACAAGCTGGCCACCATTTGGATGGAAATCGGGGAAAGCAGCTTTGACTGCCCGCTGAAATCCGTAAGCGGGGGGAACACAGTCTGGCAGCAGATATATCTGCTCGGGCACTATCCTGTCCTGCTCCATGAATATTATTTGATGTCCAGACTGATTCTCGATAGCAAATGGATTTTGCCTCCATGGAAACTGTTCTCTTTTAAGTGCGGAAGTGCAATTGAATATGATGCCTTCTATGCCGCCGCATGCGAGAAGGAAATCGGCAGCTTTACATACACCGGCATTGACGAAGAAGTCTGGAGTGGCCTGAGTGAAGTCCCCCCCAATAAACTTAAGCTGATTCGATCACCTCCATCAGGCTTGCAGGTAGGGGAATTGGATGAGATCAGCTTAATAATGTTCCCTAAATCATTAAAGAGCTTTACCGGCAGGGATTTTGAAGCTATAAGCCAGCAGCTGCAAAGGGCTGTTATGAAAAGGAAAAGAATCTGCATGGCTTTCTCGGCATCCGACCCTGAAAAACCTGATTATGAGCTGAACCGGTTTCATTCACTCCTTGAACAGGCTGCGAGATGGCAGAAGTACAGAATCTGCCAAGAGCAAACGATTCATATTCAAGCCGAAACAGCCATCCGATATGCTGATAACCGTTTCGAATATCCTCCAAAAATTCTGATGAAGATGAGGGATAGGGAGGGCTTAGCCTCAGTTTGTCCTGTGGAGAGGCTGGAACAGGCATTTATGAGGGCAGTTTTTCTGGAGGCAAGGTGAGTTTTTATATATGAAAAAAAGCCAGTCGGGAATGACTGGCTTTTGGTTAAATCTCGTGTATGTGCACCCTTAAGCCTCCATTAGCTGGGTGACATCCTGAACCGGCTGGACTCCGCTCCGCATTACATGAAGTGTATATAAGTCCTTTGGGATTTCATAAAGATTGTAGATAAGCTCCTGCTTGTTTAGCTGTTCAAATATATGTTTCCTTGTTTCATTGGCCTGGATAATATACGGAAGCTTTTCAGCAGCTTTTTGAGAACGGATATTGACATTTCTGATCCTCATAAAGATCGTTTCGATTCCGGCTTCATAAAAAAGCTCATCAAAAAAAGCATCCTTGGCTGTCTTATTATAGCCTTTCCCATGATAGGGCTTGCCGAGCCAGGTGCCGAGGAACCCGGCCTGATCCTGAATATCGAACAGATTGATGGTCCCGATCGGAGCACCCCATTCATCGAGGATAGTGCGGGAAATAAGCTCACCGCGTTCCTCTGCTTCAATCGTCTGCTTGGTCATAAATAAAAATTCATCATAGGAATAGGCTTTTTGGCGCACAAAAGGGAAGACTTCCGGGTGCGTCATCAATTCGTACAAAGCATGGCAATCCTGAAGATCGCGTTTCTTGAGCATGTATGTTCCCTCCAGCCCGAGGTAGTCCTGCTCCATGCCAAATAGAGCTCTGGTCCCACCCTCGAAATTTTTTGTAATGTTGCTAAAAAATTTCGGGGTGGGAATCGAACCCACTAGAACCATCCTTGGATTGGATGGTGGCGCACCATTTGCCTTCCCTATATCTATTGCATTCCATTATGTGTTTATTCAAAGGCAGAAATTCAGCAGAATCTTTGCCACTTAAGGTATCATACTAAAAAAAAATAAAAAAAGAAATAGGTAAATTGTTAATATTTCTTGAAAAATTTACAGCAAAATTCGGCAGCGGATTTTGACAAATTCCATCACTCAGAATAGACGAATTCCCCGTCAATCATCGTCCAGGACGGCTTGGACAAAAAATGGAAAGGGTGGAGGCTCCAAAGGGCCAAATCTGCATCCTTGCCAGGCTCAATTGAGCCGAGCCTGTCTTCTGCTCTCAAGTTCCTGGCCGGAATGAGCGTGATTCCCTCGAGTGCTTTCTGTTCAGCAAGACCTTCCCTCATGGCTATGGCAGCACAGACATTCAAATATTGTATCGGTGTATAAGGATGGTCTGTCGTTATCGAGACTTCAATTCCCATTTTCGTCAGTTCGCTGTATGTCCTCCATGTTTTATTTTTCAATTCTACCTTCGATCTTCTGGTCAATGTCGGGCCCACAGACACCTTTAAATTCCTTCCAGACAGCTCGTCGGCTACCAGGTGACCCTCTGTGCAATGCTCAATCCTCAAATCCAGATTGAATTCATCTGCCAATCTTACCGCAGAAATGATATCATCCGCCCTGTGTGCGTGGATCCGTACAGGAATGGAACGATTAAGGGCGAGCAGCAGCGGTGCGGTGCGGAGATCTTCCGGTGATGCCGAGCTTTTTGCGGCATAAAAAGCCTCCCTGAGCATTCCCATGATGCCCATCCTGGTAATGGACTCTTTATTGCCGTGGCTGTGAATCCGCTTGGGGTTTTCCCCGAATGCGATTTTGAGGCCTGCCGTTTTCTGGATCGTCATCTTTTCAATATTTTTGCCGGCGGTTTTGATGACAGAAGTGGTTCCGCCGATGATATTGGCGCTGCCAGGCATGATATGGACCGCCGTGATACCATGCCGCACAGCATCAGAAAATGCAGGGTCGAGCGGGTATACGCCATCCATGGCCCTGATATGCGGACTGAGCGGCTCTATGGTTTCATTGGCATCATTACCGGCCCATCCGGTCCCTTCATCATAAAGTCCCATATGTGTATGCACATCGATAAAGCCTGGGAGCAGATGCCTGCCGCCGCAGTCAATGATCCTGACGGCGGAATCCACCTTAATTGAAGGGCTTGCCCTCTCTATCTTGCCATCTGAAACAAGGACGTCACCCCTGAAGGGTGCTGAAACAATCGGGTAGACAAGCGCATTTTTCAACAGCATCCTTGGCATGATCACGCCTCCTTTTTTACGCATCAATCTTTTTTGCGTTGCTTGACAGCAATATATCCGGCAAGAAGGACAGCAGCGGTGACGATGATCGGTGCCAGATATGGTTTTGCATAATCCTTTACTTCATTCCAATGGTCGCCAAGCTCCATTCCCAGCAGGAGAAAAAGCACTGTCCAGGGGATAATGGCCGCCACAGTGTACAGAAAAAAGCTTCTGAGAGGCATCTTTGCTATTCCTGCCGGTATGGAAATGGCATGCCGTACGACAGGTATGAACCTGGCAGTGAAGATGACGCCGGTTCCATAGCGGTTAAACCAGTCCTCGGCAGCATCCAGATGACTGCCTTTAATCAGCAGAAATTTGCCGTATCTCTCAAGGACGGGCCTGCCCCCAAAATAACCGAGCCAATAAAGAAAAAGCTGGGCAGCGGTGCCGCCGGCGACCCCGGCGAGCAAAGCTCCTGCAAAATGGATCTCTCCGCTTGCAACCAGGTATCCTCCATAGCTCAGGACAATTTCACTGGGGATCACTTCTGCCATCAATCCAAGGGCTATGCCCAGATAACCGAGGCTTGAAAGGAACTCAAATAACTGAATGATCACTTCCTTCACTGATACATCACTCCCTTAAAAAAAACCTGTCATTTGAAGGGCGAGGACAGCAAAGCCCAAAATCCATACATAAACAGCAAAAATCTTCAGGGATTTTCTTTTTAAAAATGAAATCATCCAGACTACAGCCGCATAGCCGAACAGCGCTGAGGAGAGTGTTGCGATCAATAGGCTCCCAAAAGGGATGGCCTCGGTATGGCCGGCATACATTTCTCCTGCCTGCATCACAATCCCCCCGGCTATCGCTGGAATGGAAAGAAGAAAAGAAAAATAGGCAGCCGTTTCTCTATCCAGTTTCCTGATGAGGCCTGCGGCAATCGTCAATCCGGAGCGGGAGAGGGCGGGGAAGATGGCTGCTGCCTGGAAGGTGCCAATGAAAATGGCATCCCCCATACTGATATCGTCCATCTTTTTCCTGCCTTTTTTTATTCCATCGGCAGTCCAGAGGATAAAGCCGGTAAGCAAAAATTCCCACCAGATGGTTACGCCGGACTTTGACAATGAATCGAGAAGATCCCCGAGAAGGAGACCTGCAATCACGGCAGGAACTGTTCCGGCTGCAAGGAGCAGGGAAAGCCGCCCGAAAGGTTTCCTGGCGATTTGGAGGAGCTCATCTTTGTAAACGACAAGGACTGCCAGCAAGGTTCCGACATGCAGCATGGTATCAAGGAACAGGCCAGCCTCATCAAGCCCGAACAGGTGCCTTCCGAGATATAAATGCCCGGTACTCGAAATCGGGAGAAATTCAGTCAGGCCCTGGATCATGCCGAGAATTAGCGCTTCTATCTTAGAAAGCATCTGATCACCCTTTACATCTTTTTGGAGTATTGAGGAAGGCTCCTTTATTGTTGTATTTGCCGATATATGCCCTCACTAATTAGTATTCAAGTTGTCCCAAACAAGAACAGGGAAAGAAAAAGATGCGGTTAAAGAATAATTTAAGCGGAAGAATGAAACCTTTTTAGATGTGGGGCGTAGTAATAGTTATAAGAAATCATTTTTAATATTGGAGGAATTATGAGTGGAATACCAAAAAAACTCCAGCAGTGATGAAAGGCTGATGGCATCCCTGATTTATATATCCAGCCTGTTTACGACCTTTCTCGGGCCGCTGATCATCTGGCTTTTGAAGAAGGATGACTCGGAGCTTGTGAATTATCATGGAAAAGAGTATTTTAACTTTCTTATTTCTTATGGTGTGTACAGCATCATCAGTACCGTCCTGATGATTGTCCTTATCGGCTTCATCACCATCTGGATCGTCGGCGCTCTGGCCCTGGTCTTTACCATTGTGGCGGCAGTAAAAGCCTATGAAGGCAATGAATACAGAATACCGCTGGTTTTTCGTCTGATAAAATAAGACAGCATAGCTGCTGATTCCTTTTAATGGGATCAGCAGCTTTTTTTGTGCCGCAGTCAGGCGGAGCCTGTGACAAATGCGGATTTTTTTTGTTAGAATATATCCATTATCAAGCAATAATAGGCAAAAAAAAGAGAGGAGTCTTTGTCATGCTCAATGAAACCGGCCTGGTGCTCGAAGGCGGCGGGATGAGGGGCGTCTATACGGCAGGCGTGCTGGAATACTTTATGGAGCAGGATCTGTATTTTCCCTACATAATAGGAGTTTCAGCGGGAGCCTGCAATGCTGCTTCCTATATCTCAGGGCAGAAAGGACGGAATAAAACCGTCAATGTGGATCTTGTCAGTGATCCCCGCTATATATCATGGCGCAATTATTTCAGGAACCGGCAATTCTTTGGAATGGATTTCATTTTTGATGAGGTCCCGAACAAGCTTGTCCCCTATGATTATGATAAGTTCCATAACAGCCAGTCGGAGTTCGTCATTGGCACAACCGACTGCCATACAGGAGAACCTGTTTATTTTAACAGGGAAGGCTACGGGCAGGATGTGCTGCAGGTGCTGAAAGCTTCGAGTTCACTGCCTTTCATTGCTCCGGAGATAGACTACAACAGCAGAAAGCTGCTGGATGGGGGAATCAGCGACCCGATTCCGCTGAAAAAAGCCCAGCAGGACGGATTCCAAAAAAATATAGTCATACTCACAAGAAATAAAGGCTATCAGAAAAAACCTTCAAAGTTCCATTTCCTTGTCAGAAGAAAATATCCAGCTTATACAGGCCTCCAAAAGGCCATGGAAAACCGCTACCGGCAATACAACCAGACACTCGGCTACCTGGCAGAGGAAGAACAGAAGGGCACCACCCTTGTCATCCAGCCATCAGAGCCGCTCGAAGTGGGAAGGATGGAAAGAAACCCAGCCAAGCTCGAACACCTCTACAACCAGGGCTACAGCGATGCCAAGAAGCAATTTGGGCGGATTCAGTCTTTTATTGGGTGACAGGCACCTATACCAGTTGTAGA
The DNA here is from genome assembly GCF_000473245.1 of Bacillus infantis NRRL B-14911. Lineage (NCBI taxonomy): Bacteria > Bacillati > Bacillota > Bacilli > Caryophanales > Bacillaceae > Bacillus > Bacillus infantis. Next base: position 2,925,510 of record NC_022524.1, on the reverse strand, counting down.
CCAGTTTATTAACCCCAGCCAAATGTTGGCTGGGGTTTTACCTTCGACAAGAGTACAGAGATTTTTAGATTAGAAGGAGGCCCGCTCTGAGAACAATGTGGCATTGAATAGCATGAGTGAAATAGAGGGAGCCAGTGCCGCCGGCTAAGACCCTCTGAACTCGTTTAACCAACCCAGAGGGTATTAGTGCCGTTGACTAAGACCTTCTAAGTCTGTTAAAACCAACCCAGAGGGTGTTAGTGCCGCCGACTAAGACCCTCTAAATCTGTATAAACCAACCCAGAGGGTGTTAGTGCCGCCGACTAAGGCCCTCTAAATCCGTTAAAACCAACCCAGAGGGTGTTAGTGCCGCCGGCTAAGGCCCTCTAAATCGTTAAAACCAAAACAAAGAATGCTAGTGCTGCCAACTGAGACCTTCTAAACCATCTAAAACCAAAAGAGGTCTGCAGCGACGTCATCTATTTCCTCAGACTCACAAACTTGGCCTCAAAGGCTTTTCCTCATTGAAAATATGGCTGCTCCAACATAAAAAAACTTGTAGATATCCCCGCTCATTCCCTAGCATGATTTCCCGCAGAGTTTAATAGAATTAAAGAGCAGTAGTAATTTGAAGCAGAACCGCAACCAAATTCTTCACGGGAGACTTGCTGATGAATATCCAAAAGCATTACAGCCGATTAGCAGATCTATCTCTTAACAGCAGCCTGGCAGCACTAGTGCCTCTATTTTTCATCCTTCCGGCCTGCCTGGTTATGCTGCCGGGCAGGGAGCTGGTGCTGGCAGCTGTGCCTTTTCTTTTGTACAGCTTTGGCTGCTATCAGATGAGTGTGCTCCATCAGGCAAGGTCAAGAGCGGTGGACAGGCTGGACAGCTGCCAATATCACGGGAAGCTATTGGAAGAAAATCATCTGCTGGTTTCCCATCTTCCTTCTGCTTCTTTAAGAATGGTCTTATTTACCCCTGACGGCCAGCTCGCTGGAGAACTGAGAGATTCGTACGTGACCTTACTAGGGAAACTTTGCCCCTCTTTTCTTTCCAGGTCATTTCAGCGGGAATACGGATTATACAATCGATCAGGCAACCTGATGATCCTTTTTCTGTCGAGGAAGAATAAAGTGGATATTTTCAGGGCTGACCGCCGCTATATTGGGACGATGCAATTTATTCATAAACCAGGAGGATCGGCTGTCATACGATTCCGCCAGAAGACGCTTTCCGTTCGAAGGGAAAAGTTTTTCCTGGATTGCAGGATTGGATGGGATGGCGGGAAAGAATTGATGAGCTACAAAAAGGGTCTGATGCCTGTAAGCTGGGCTGAGAAATTTCAAAATCCTAATATGGAGGTTATGGCATTTAATGACAATGCCGGACCGAAAGAGAGGATTTTGGCATTGGCAGCAATCGCTAAGCTGTTTGCTGACGGATGATGATCGCAAGCAGTCAGGTTTTGAAGTGCTTATATATGGGAATCTATCACTAAGATCGTATACTGCAAAAGAGCGGAGGATAAAGTGATGGATAACAGCTATGAAAATTGCATCAAAGCGTGTCTGGATTGCCTGGAAGCATGCGAGGTTTCCTTTAAGAAAACCCTGGAAGAAGCAGATGCCGGGAAAAAGTCTGAGGCAATCAGGCTGTACAGAGACAGTGCCGATATTTGCGCGCTGACAATCAAGGCGCTTGAGTCAGATAGCGATTTTATAAAAAAATATACTCTGCTCTGTTCAAGGATAGTTGATCAATGTGCAGAACAATGCAAGCAGTTTGAACAAGCTCATTGCATGAACTCTGCAGAAAAATGCTATATTTGTGCAGAAGAATGCAGAAAGCTTGCTGCTTGAAGGGACACGAAATAGACAAACACAATCCGGCCGGCGTGCCGGTTTTTTTATTGCCGCCTGTTTACTTAGATCACATAGCATATTAAAATGGTGTTCTAGCACGAATATTCAAGCCTATGCAGCTTAGGCCTGCTAAGGACATATAAGAATGCTAATAATAGCCCGAGGTGTAGAATGAAAAAGTTTCTTCTTGTTGCAGGGATCATTTTGCTGGCTTTATTCGTTATTGATAAGACGTTCTTAAAGGATAAAGGGGTCGTAAACAAGGTGCTGCCGGCTGAAAAATATGAAAGGCTGGAGAATCCGGAGGAAATAGCGGTGGGGATTGAACCGGGCAATAAAGCACCGGACTTTACTCTGACTGATTTAGAGGGAAAAACAGTGAGCCTCAGTGATTATAAAGGCAAGAGGGTTTTTCTTAATTTTTGGGCAAGCTGGTGCCCGCCCTGTAAGGCCGAAATGCCTGATATGCAGGAGCTTTACGAAGAAAAAGCAATCGGGGATTTTGAAATCTTGGCTGTCAACATGACATTTATTGAAAAGAACAAAGGCGATGAAATGGACTTTGTAAAGGACCACGGTCTTACCTTTCCCATTCCGCTTGATGTGAAGGGACAGGTCATGGGGGAGTATGAGATTATGGCTTATCCGACCAGCTTTTTTATAGATTCTGACGGAATTATCAGAAGCAGGGTTATGGGCGCTGTGGATAAGGATTTTATAGAGAAAGAAAGCAAAAGGCTTCCATGATGTTCATGGAAGCCTTTCTTCTGTATCTGTCGGCAAAATATCAGATGATGCTGCCTGCAGGCGTTCCTTGATCTTCCTCTTTCTGTAAAGCATCATGCCCGCTTCCCCGATATCCCCGACTGCTGAGCGGTTGATGAATGCACCGAAGACAAGCCCTGCAATCGGCACCATCTGAAAAAGCTTCTTCCAGCCAAACTGATCACGATAAGCAAAGACAACTTCACGCCATCCCTGGATCTCAGATGCGATTTCCCGCTGTACATCCTCTTCCGGCGAATCGATGTCGGAAAGCTGCCTGAGAATAGCCTGCTTGCCAACGATGTCAGCAGATACAAATTGCAGCGCCTTGACGATGAACAGTCGTTCTTTCTTGCTTTTCGGATCATAGCCATAGCAGATGGCAATATCCTGAAGGGTCTTCAGCTGCATCCCGAGAAGAACTGGAATATCAAGGCTTAAAGTAAACAATCCTCCAAACCCTGTCCCTGCCCCCTGAATGGCTGCAAGCTTCTTCCTGGAGCCTGTCAGCTTTTCTGCTGCTCCGTCCATCTCCTTGATTGAAAGTACAGCAGTATCTTCAAGAGTATTTACATTCCGCCCCGGATAATAAGATTTAATGGAATTAGAGGTGCTTAAATAGCTGCCGCCCGTCTGTATATAGCTGCCGAGCTCATCAAGCATAACACCCATCTTTTTTTGAATGATGGCCGGGGTCAGCTTGTCCAGCACCTTAAATGGGAGCCTGCCGATTTTTTCCCAAAACCATAGGCCGCTTTGATCAGCTTCCCATTCCTGGCATTTCTGCAGCTCAGACTGCAGCTCTTGTTTGGTCTCCTGCATTGTTGTAATATTCCTTTCTGATTGTAATAGTCATAATACGTTTGTCCCCATCCAAAGGTTTCAGGTGCAAAAGCACTATTTTAATTAATTTTAGCGGCTCATAAGTTCTCTGAATTGTCGTAAGAGATAATTCATGATAAGATGCCTTTAATATTATAAATATAATATTCCTTCGGGGTCGGGTGAAAGTCCCAACCGGCGGTGATGAGGCATGCCTCTTAGTCCGTGACCCGGCTTTACGCTTAGTGAAGACGGTGGATTTGGTGAAATTCCAAAGCCGACAGTTATAGTCTGGATGGGAGAAGGAATGGATGTATGAACCGCGTTTTTAACATTGTGTTTTGAACGCTTATTTCGTCATGTCTAATTTGGCCCCGTACTAATTCTGTACGGGGCCTGCTGTTTTTTCTGGAGAGAAAAAATTGAACGATAGGAAAAGAGGGTGTACATATGACAGATGAAGATTATATGGATCTGGCCCTGTCCCTGGCCAGGAAAACAATCGGGCAGACCAGTCCCAATCCATGTGTCGGCGCCGTTGTGGTAAAAGATGGGCAGATTGCAGGGATGGGGGCTCATTTAAAGGCTGGCACCCAGCATGCTGAAGTCCATGCCATCCGGATGGCGGATGGACTTGCCAGGGGAGCAGAGATCTACGTAACACTCGAACCATGCAGCCATCATGGAAAGACTCCTCCCTGTGCAGACCTGATCATCGAATCGGGGATCAAGAGGGTGGTCATTGCCTCAATAGATCCCAACCCGATTGTCGCCGGCCGCGGGATTGCCAAGCTTGAAGCAGCAGGGATAGAAGTGGAAGTTGGAATCAGGCGGGAAGAAGCGGAAGAAATAAATAGCGCATTCTTTCATTTCATGAGGACCAGCAGGCCATATGTAACGATAAAGGCCGCCGCATCATTCGACGGCAAAACAGCAGCGAACACTGGTGACAGCCAATGGATTACCTCTCCAGAATCCAGGGAAGATGTACACCGGTTAAGACATGAACATGACGCAATATTGACGGGCGTAAACACAGTCATCCATGACAACCCCCAGCTTACCGCCAGACTGCCCCGAGGCGGAAAAAACCCTATTAGAGTAATACTGGATTCCACATTAAGGATCCCCGGTGATGCAGCTATCCTGCATGATCAAAAAGCGCCGGTCATCATTTTTACCGGCAGCAATTATGACAACAGCAAGGCGGAGCAAATCAAAGCTCTGGGCACGGAGCTTGTACATTTTCCTGAGGAAGAGGTGCCAGCAGGCAAGGTGCTTGAGGAATTAGGAACAAGGCAGATTCTTTCTGTCTTTGTTGAAGGCGGTTCTGAAATCCATGCTTCTTTCATTAAGGAAGGGCTATTTCAGCAGATCATTCTGTATGCAGCCCCCAAAATCATAGGGGGAAGAAAAGCTGTCCCATTCATCGGGGGAGAAGGGATCTCTTCAATGGATCAATCCACTCCTTTGGCATTTAAATCGGCCGAACGCATCGGTCCGGACCTGAAAATTATTGCGGTGCCGCAGCCGGAGGAGGGCCATCATGTTCACAGGATTAATTGAGGAAGTCGGCAGGGTTGAACAGATTGTCCACCAGGGTAAAACTTTAAAGCTCAGCATATCCGCCGGCAGGATACTTGAAGATGCGGGGATTGGCGACAGCATTGCCGTAAATGGCGTTTGCCTGACAATCACTGATTTTACCGAGAGAAAATTCAGCGCTGATGTTATGCCTGAAACATACCATTCTACCAGCCTTGCCGAATTGAAGCGCAATAGCCCTGTAAATCTTGAAAGAGCCATGAAAGCTGGCGGCCGATTTGGGGGGCATTTGGTATCAGGGCATATAGATGCCAGAGGCAGGATCATTAGAAAAAGGCATGAAGAAAATGCCATCTATTATGAAATCGAAGTGCCGGAGGAATGGTCCCATTTGCCAGTGGACAAAGGTTCCATAGCTGTAGATGGTGTTTCGCTGACCATTTTTGAAGCGGGAGCTTCTTCCCTGACAGTCTCGCTTATTCCCCATACCGCAGGTCATACGATCCTGGGAGGGAAGGAAGCAGGGGAAACTGTGAATCTTGAGTTTGATATGCTTGGGAAATATATTTACAGCTTTATGAATAAGGCTGCCGCCAAGCCGGAAAAGAAAACTGTTTCAGAGGCGCTTCTGAGGGAAAACGGCTTTTTGTGACAGCGTGATAACTAGCTTAAGCAATAAAAGAAGGCATGTCTTTCACCCAGGAATGAATGGGGAAAAATCTGACCTTAACCAAAGGAGAGCTGTAACCATGTTCAATACAATCGAAGACGCTATTGCAGAACTAAAGAAAGGCCGGCCTGTGATTGTAAGTGATGATGAAGACCGGGAAAACGAAGGCGATCTGGTTGCTCTTGCTGAGTTTGCCGGGCCGGAAACCATTAACTTCATGGCAAAGGAGGGGAGGGGTCTGATTTGCATGCCAGTAACAGAGGAGCTTGCAGTCAGGCTCGGCCTCCATCCCATGGTTGATGTTAATACAGACAGCCATGGTACAGCTTTCACAGTCAGTGTTGATTATAAGGAGACGAAGACAGGCATCAGCGCATTTGAAAGGGCACAGACCATCGAAAAACTTCTCGATGAAAGCTCGGTTCCTGAAGATTTTGCCCGTCCTGGACATGTATTTCCTTTGATTTCCAAAGAAGGCGGTGTCCTAAGGAGGGCAGGCCATACAGAGGCGGCAGTTGACCTGGCTCGTCTGGCCGGGGCAAAGCCAGCAGGAGTCATCTGTGAAATCATGAAGGACGATGGCTCCATGGCATTAGTGGATGACCTGAAAGAAATGGCCGAGAAATTCAATCTAAAGATGATTACTATCAAAGACCTGATAGAGTACCGTCTTGAACATGATTCTCTCGTTAAAAGAGAGGCGGAGATATCGCTTCCTACTGAGTATGGACAATTCAAAGCGGTTGGCTATACAAATAAACTGGATGGCAAAGAGCATATTGCCCTTGTAAAGGGAGAAATTTCAGAAGAGGAGCCTGTGCTTCTGAGGGTGCATTCAGAATGCCTGACCGGAGATGTGTTTGGTTCGAACCGCTGTGACTGCGGCCCTCAGCTTGAAGCAGCCCTCAAGCAAATAGAAGAAGCCGGGTCAGGTATTCTCCTGTATATGCGCCAGGAGGGAAGGGGCATTGGCCTTATCAATAAAATGAAGGCTTACAAGCTGCAGGAGGAAGGCTATGACACAGTGGAGGCCAACCACATGCTCGGATTCAAGGATGATCTCCGTGATTACGGGATAGGTGCACAGATACTCCGGGACCTGGGCGTAAGGAAGATGCGCCTCCTGACGAATAACCCCAGAAAAATCGCCGGCCTTGAAGGGTATGGGCTGGAAGTATCAGAAAGGGTACAGCTTCAGCTTCCGTCTAAAAAAGATAATGAAAACTATATGAAAACCAAAAAAACAAAATTAGGTCATATGCTGACTTTTTAATGGAGGAAAATACGATGAAAAAAGTGATTGAAGGAAATCTGGTAGGTACTGGGCTTAAAATAGCTATTGTTGTTTCAAGGTTCAATGAATTTATAACCGGGAAGCTTCTGTCTGGAGCAGAGGATAGCTTGAAAAGGCACGGTGTTGCAGAGGAAGATGTAACGGTCGTGTGGGTGCCGGGAGCCTTTGAAATCCCTCTTGCGGCTAAGAAAATGGCCGATTCCGGAAAGTATGACAGCGTCATAACGCTAGGGACTGTCATCAGGGGAGCTACACCGCATTTCGACTATGTAAGCAGCGAAGTATCAAAAGGAGTGGCTTCAATCAGCATGTCAAGCGGAATCCCTGTCATCTTCGGTGTCCTGACTGTCGATACGATTGAACAGGCGATTGAACGTGCCGGAACGAAAGCTGGAAACAAAGGCTGGGAGGCTGCCGCAGGAGCGATAGAAATGGGGAATCTCTACAGGGAAATGGCCAATTAAGGAGTCTCCTATTGGCAGAGAACTCAATGTCTGCTAAAATATATCCTTGTGGCTCACCTGTTTATCAGGGAGAGCGGGTAGGGAGAGGGCTATACAACAGAATAGGTAATACTAATGAAAATGCTAAATCAATTATTCCAGCTTGATGCCAATGAAACAAGCTTCAAGAAGGAAGTGATGGCGGGTGCTATCGGCTTTTTTACCATTGTGTATATCATAGCCGTCAATTCGCTCATCCTTTCGGAAGCCGGAATACCTTTGGAAGCTGCCATCATGGCAACCATCATCACGTCAGTTGTCGGCTGCTTCCTGATGGGATTCTGGGCGAATGTACCGATCCTTCTTGTGCCTGGAATGGGAATCAATGCCCTGTTTTCTTACACACTCGTGCAGTCTATGGGGCTTTCATGGCAGGAAGCGCTGGCGGTTGTATTTGTTTCCGGAATGGTATTTGCATTCGTTGCTTTTTCGCGTTTTGCAGGAAGCCTGAGTGCAGCCATTCCGCAGTCGCTTAAGGAAGCTATCACTGTAGGCCTTGGGTTATTCCTGATGCTGATTGGGCTTGAAAAGGGCGGCATTGTGGAAAAAGGCACCAACTCGCTCATTGCTTTAGGCAATCTGGGAGATCCGCAGGTGCTGGCGACGATCATTACATTCCTGCTGGCAATAGTTCTGTTTATGCGGAATGTCCCGGGAAATTTTCTGATCACTGTTGCTGCGGGGACGCTCATTGCCTTGCTGTTCGGAAATATTGATGTATCGCAGGCAAAAGAATCTTCTTTTTCTTTTGGCGATTATCTGGATGTTTTCGGGGCAATGTCCTTTGAAAGCTTCTTTTCCATAACGTTCTGGGTGGCAGTATTCTCGCTGACCATGGTCCTGGTGTTTGAAAATATCGGCCTGGTTCACGGCCATGTTTCGTTCATCGGCAAGCCGGAACGTTTCAAGCGGGCTTTTCAGGCAAATTCCGTATCTGCACTGCTTTCCGGCCTTTTCGGAACAAGTCCGACGGTTTCGACCGTCGAAAGTGCAGCCAGCATGGCTGCAGGAGGCAGGACTGGGCTTACGACAGTGGCTACAGGGCTTCTGTTCATGCTTTCAGCTTTCTTCATTCCGGTAATCAAGCTGATTCCTAACAGTGCGATTGCCCCTATCCTCATCATCATCGGCGGATTGATGCTCCAAAATATCCGCAATCTTGATATGAAGGATATGAGTGAAAGCTTTCCTGCGTTCTTCATCATAGCGATGATTCCTTTTACCTACAGCATCGCAGACGGAATAGCCGTCGGGTTCATCCTGTATCCGATCCTCAAGATCGCGATCGGAAGGGCGAAGGAAGTCTCCGTCGCACTGTATGTAATCGCAGGACTATTCCTGGCAAACTTCGTTTTTCATGTCATCAGCTGATTTCTAAAAAAAGCGCCATTATCATTGGCGTTCACTATGTAAAAAAAAGGGTACGGAATTAACACATTCCGTACCCTTTTTTTGCCTATATTGAGATATTTAGAGTAAGAATGACAATCTGGCAATTTAAAAGAAGATCATAATCTCACTGCTTAAAGATTTTTGTTTTGCCTGCCATCTTGTTACAGGTATAAATAAAACTTTGAAAACCCTGTTGTTTGCAGTGGAAGGCACGTAGACTCCTGCGGGATTTTAGCGGCAGAGCTGAGACCCCGCTGCGCGAAGCGTGAGGAGGCTCAGCGCCGCCCCGCGGAAAGCGAAGTGCCTGGAACGGAAAACAACAGCCCGATTAAAAGGTAAAACATTTTCTAGTTTTAATATTTGGCATCTAATAGGGTGTCTTTTTTAACGAATAAATATACCATTCTACAAACTTCGACAGACATACTGGCAAAAATTGTTTTAAAATAAAGACAACCTAACATTTGGAATAACAGCGGAGGTTATAGAATGGAAGTCTTTGTTGCGAGGCAGCCGATTTTTAACACTAAGGAAGAAGTATTCGCTTATGAATTGCTGTACAGAAGCAGCCAGGTGAACGAATTCCCCCTTATTAACGGAGACCAGGCGACCGCCGACGTCATTATAAATAGTTTCTTGAATATAGGAATCGACAGGCTGTCCGAAGGCAAACCCTGTTTTATTAATTTTACAGAAAATCTGCTCAAACTCCGGCTCCCGACCTATTTCAGGCCAAGGGAAATTGTTGTGGAAATACTGGAAACGGTAGAGCCCAGCAGCCATCTGATTGATATCTGCCGGGAACTGAAAAGCCTGGGGTATCAGATTGCGCTTGATGATTACGCCTTCAAGGAAAACAATCCTTTTTCAAAGCAGCTGCTAGAGTATGCAGATATTATTAAAGTGGATTTTCTCGCTTCTTCAGCCGGCATGAGGGAGAGGATTGAGCGGGAAGCCAAAAAGCTCAAGCTTAAAATGGTTGCGGAAAAAGTCGAAACAAGAGCTGAGTTTGAGGATGCGAGAAGAAGGGGCTATGATTATTTTCAAGGCTACTTCTTTGAAAAGCCTGAAATTGTATCAACTTATGATGTTCCGACCTATTTTCATTCTTATTACGAAATGATTCATAATCTCTCAACTGCTGATCCAAGCATAGATTTGATATCAAATCTGATTGAAAGAGATTTATCGCTTTCTTATAAGCTGCTTAGGCTGATCAACTCACCGGCTTTCAGGCCAAAGCACAAGATAAACAGTATCAGGCAGGCAACGGTTCTGCTGGGGCTGAATGAAATCCAAAAGTGGATATATGTGCTTGCTGTCAGGGAGTCTACCTTGGAAAAGAAGGCAGTCCAGAAGGAAACAATCAGGATTTGCCTAATAAGGGCGAAGATGGCTGAATCTGTTGCCGTTCTAAGGAAAAAGGGGGCTTTGAATGCGCAGTATTTTTTGACAGGAATGTTTTCAATGATGGACAGCATCCTGGGGGCATCAATGGAGGATATATTGACTGATCTGCCGCTGCAGGATGAAATAGGGGATGCGCTGAGGGGCATCGAAAACCCTCTGAAAGATGTGCTGGATCTTGCGGTTGCTGTTGAGAAGGCTGACTGGGAGCTGATCAGTGAAAAAAGCAGGTGCCTTGATATAGAAGAGAATGCTCTTTTTCGGATATATGCCGATTCTATAGCATGGACCAATAGTCTGCTTTCAGAGGAATCTCTTTACATATAATTGCAGCATACTTCAAAAGCGCCGGTTTGCGGCGCTTTCTTCGTTAGAGCCACCGTCTTTGCGGTTTAACATATCTCTTTGCTTCTGCGGCCAAAAGCTGCCTTAAAGATTTCTGGGATACAGCAGCCATGATGTCCGCAGGGTTGGGAAATGTACCATGATCATTGAAGCGTACCCGGATAGAGCCTTTGTATATTTCCTGTTCACCGTAAAGGATCCTCGTATCAACAAAAGCTGTTTTTTCTGTTATCCCATTTGCTGATTCGAGCTCTTCAACCCTGCTGATGAAAAATTTGAACTTATAATCCTGCATCGCTTTGACTCACCTCCGGCCTTCACATAGGGTTAATACCCGCCATATTGTATTCTAACTCATAATGTCCATAAGAGGATTATTGAACTTCAGAGGAATTTATGGCAATCTATTATTATGATGATTTAGCAGGTTAAAGGGAAAGCGGGGGTTTTGAAATGGAAATAGAAATTCTAAAATGCCATGGGTCGGGCAACGACTTTTTGCTGATAGATGAAATATCTAAGGATTATGGGTTTACGGAAGAGCAGCGGCGGGAGCTTGCCATTGCTCTTTGCCGACGGGATTCTGAACTGGGGGCAGACGGGATTCTTTTTACAATGAAGAGTGATAAAGCCGATGCCCGGATGAGGGTTTTCAATGCCGACGGCTCAGAAGCTTCAATGTGCGGCAATGGTCTGCGCTGTGTCGCCCGCTATGTATGTGAATTATTTGGTTTAAAGGAAGCCATCATTGAAACAATGAAAGCGGATTTGAAGGTGGAAAAACGGCCGGATATCTTCCCGGAGATTCCAACCTATCTTGTTGAAATATCACCAGTCTCCTTCCAGATTCGTGATTTGCCGCTAATCCTGAATCAGGAGACATTGAAGAATGAAAAAATAAACTCGCTGTCAGATTCACTTCATTTCACAGCTTTGGCTGTGCCTAATCCGCATCTGATTGCGGTTTGCAGTAAAGATGATATCCAATCAGATCTTCAGAAAAATATCAGTGAACATGTCAATGGCCCGAATGAGCTGTTCCCTGATGGAGTAAATGTAAGCTTCATCAAGCCTCTTAAAGAGGAAAGCATTTACGTGAGGACTTTTGAGCGCGGAGTGGGCTTCACGAATGCCTGCGGAACTGCAATGTCAGCTTCGACCCTGGTATCCTGCCTTCAAGGGATGAATAAGCTTGAAAGGCCGGTGGATGTGTATAATAATGGCGGGAAGGTCCAGTGTATCGCACATGAATCAAATGGCGGTTATACAATCGACCTGATCGGGAACGCCACGTATATGTACCGTGTAAATGCCTATATGGATTCTGCTCAGCCTAAGGCTTTTACATTGGGTGAAAAGGAATATTTTGAGTCAGAAGAAGAACAGTATAGGAAGCTGCAGGAACATGCCAGTGAAATAATAAAAGAATATCTATGATAAGAGAAAAGAATGCTGCGGCCGCAGCATTCTTTTTTTGAAGAAATATACTGCAGGCCTTCAGGTCTTTTTTTCTGCATTCAAAAATTCAAGCACCGGTGAAAAAGCCTGCAGATCTTTTGCGGCAAAATAGCCTTGCAGCGGGTCTCCCAGTTTGTTGACCCGTTTTACCACATTATCTACCCGGAACTCTTCCATCCTGAGCCGGTCATTGACTTCTTCCCAAAACAGCGGTGCCGCGATACCGGCATACTGGTTGCCTCTGGCTGAATATGGTGCCACGATCGTCTTTCCCTCTGCATGCTGAATATAATCAACATAAAGTCTGCCGCCCCGGTTTTTCTTCATTCTTTCAGTTGTGAAAAGGTCCGGTTCTTTGGATATCAGATAGTCAGCAATGAAAGAAGTGAACAGGCGTGTATCATCATATGTGTAGGCATTGTCAGGAAGCGGGATATAAACCTGAATCCCTTTATTCCCGGATGTTTTTACAAATGATGTGAGGTTAAGATGATCGAGCACTTCTTTTATCATAATGGCGGCCTTAATCGCAAGGGTGAACGCGTCCCGGGACGGCGGATCCAGATCGAAGACGATTTCGGACGGTCCTTTGCTTTTGATGGTCTGAAATGGTATATGAAATTCAAAGGCAAGCTGATTGCCGAGCCAGAGAAATGTCTTAAGGTTATTGCAGACAATATAATTAATTCCATCTGACATTTTTGTTTCAACAAACTCAGGTGTATAGTCCGGTGCGTTTTTTTGGTAAAATGGTTCCCCGAAAATACCGTGCGGATACCTGATGACGGTAAGAAGTCGATCTTTTAAAAATGGAAGCATATATGGGGAAATTTCCCGCAGATAATGGATGAAGTCTATCTTCTTAAGGGCGGGTGTTTCCCAGATGGGCTTGTCAGGATGTGTGATGTCTACATCATCAGGCAGATTCTTCTGCTGTTCGGCAAACTGGCTGTAGGTGCACTGTTCAGGCTTCAGGTCAAAGCGGAATTGGTGGAAATGGGGCTCGCGCATCTGTCCGTCATATATCTCCAGGTACTTTAGTTCTGTACAAATGCCTGGATTTACATAAACAAATCTGTCATCTTCTTCCCTTTTGTTGTTTTTGATTGTGTCCATAAGGGCCTTTTTTTCATCAGGCTTTAGCCCGAATATAAATTGGCCGATCGGGTGGATCCTTCCGCCATCATACACGCCTGCATAGAAATAACCATTGGATTTTTCATAGGCTGTGATAAAACACGAAACATATTTCCAGTTTTTATACTTTTGCCACAGAGTTGAGCGTTTGCCTTCCTCCCATTTGCTTTTCTCCTGTTTCGCCACAATTCCTTCGCCATCATGAAGGATTACTTGTTCCCACAGATTTTTGAAATCATCATTTCCAGGTATCATTTGGAGAAGCTTTGTGCTTTTTTCGTCAGGTTCAAGCGGGAGCTTTGCTGAAGTGAAGAAATTCTCCAATGCTGCCTTTCTCTCCCTGTAGCCCAGTGCTGATAAGCTCTTCCCTTTAAGCTTTAATGCATCAAAAATCAATAAGCGGCATGGGGATTGCCTGGCTTTTTCCAGAATCCTCATTTCTGAACGCATTCTCCCCCTTACTTGGATAGAACCAAAATGGGCTTTATGTTTATTTTCTAAATAAACAAGCTCTCCATCCAATTGAAGAGGCAGGAAAGGATGAAACAGCTGAAGGTTATCTTCAAGGAACGATCTGATTTCGGGAAAAAGTTCAAGCAGCGGTTTGCCATTTCTGCTTGTCAGAGAAAGCCCCTTTTCATTCCACTCAAGGATGGCCCGGAATCCATCGTATTTGACTTCATAAAACCATCCTTTGGCATCCGGCGCATCAAAGGTAAGGCTCGGAAGCATCGGTTTCATTGTGACACTCCTTTCCTCGGCAGGATTCGAAATTCACGGCCATTTAAACGGCTCATCCTCCATTATTCCATTCTGGGGGGAATCCTACTCCAATGGCAGAAGTTATCTTGCATTTCACAGGATGAATCATCGCACATTAAAGGTAAAGACTATAGAATGGAGAATCAGGATGCATACAATCTGGAAAGGCAGCATCAGCTTCGGGCTTGTAAATATACCGATTAAGCTTCATGCAGCAATTGAGGACAAGGACATTAAGCTGCGGACTCTACACAAGGAGTGTCATTCTCCAATTAAATATGAAAAAATCTGCCCGGTCTGTGAAACAGAAGTCAAGCCAGAAGATATTGTGAAGGCTTATGAATATACAAAGGGAAAATTTGTTGTACTAGAAGACGAGGATTTAAAGAAATTGAAGCAGGCTAACGAAGATAAAGCAGTTGAAATCATCGATTTTGTTAAAATGGCTGAAATCGATCCCATCTATTATGACCGCAGCTATTATATGTCTCCAGGGGATGGGGGAGGAAAGGCTTATTCACTCTTAAGAAAAGCACTGGAAGATTCGGAAAAAGTTGGGCTCGCCAAAATCATCATCCGGTCAAAAGAGCAGCTGGCCGTTGTCAGGGTATTTGAAAATACTCTGATTATGGAAACGATACACTTTCCAGATGAAGTGAGGAAAGCCGGCGATGTCCCGAATGTTCCTTCTGAGGATAAAGTGACTAATAAAGAACTGGAAACTGCCATCATGCTCATCGACCAGCTGACAACGGCATTTGAGCCTGATAAGTATACAGATGAATACAGATCTGCCCTTCTGGATCTGATCGAAGCAAAGCGGACAGGCAAAGAAGTTGTCACTCCTGCAGAAAAAGAAACAAAATCAAATGTAACTGATCTGATGGCCGCATTGCAGGCTTCAATCGACAATACGAAGCCCGAAAAGCCAAAAAAGCCGGCCGTGCGCAAGAAAAGGGCTGCTGCACGGCCGAAGGAAAAGAAAGAAGCATAAGAAAAACCGCCTCCGTGCGGTTTTTCTTATTGATTTGCCGGATTTATGTTCACAAGCTGTCTGAATAGGCAATATAGAAGGTATTGGACAAAAACAAGAGAAGGAAGTCATATATGAAAAAACTGACAGGAATCAAACTTTTGTATATTCTTTCTGCTGCAGCTCTTCTTGGGGTTTTTACATTTCTTTTTGCCGAAATCGCAGATGAGCTGAAAGAAAACGAACTGGAGGCTTTTGATCATACAATCATTAATTTTGTACAATCTTTTATCAATGACCAGCTGACTGCATTGATGTTTTCGGTTACATTCCTGGGCTCTGTTAAGTGGCTTGTATTTCTGGCCGCAGCAGGCGGAGTTATTCTCATGATTTATAAAAAGCGGGCATTAGGTGTATTTCTGCTGGCAGGTTCAGGCGGCGGTGCGCTGTTCAATTGGCTTCTTAAGTGGATTTTTAAAAGAGAACGCCCTGATATTCTCCCGCTTCTGACTGAATCAGGATTCAGCTTCCCGAGCGGCCATTCCATGGGTTCTTTTATATTTTACGGTGCTTCCGCCTATATACTGGTCCATTTGTTTTCTAAAATTAGCTTAAAGGTCTTGGCTGTCCTCGCAAATGTCATGATAATCCTATTGATCGGCTTAAGCAGAATTTATCTTGGGGTGCATTATCCTAGTGATGTAATAGGCGGCTTCCTGGCCGGCGGAGCCTGGCTGGCAGCCTGCATCATTATTTTCAGGTTGTACGAATATCGGAGGAATCTGTAAAAAGGTTCTGCTGCAATAATGTAAATGCTGTTTGGGACAATGGAATGGGGACCAATAAAAAGAGCAATAAAGCTTTTATATGGGCTTTTTTGCTTGCCTTCAACTTCATGATGTTTAAAGAGAGTCTTGCCTGCATAAAGTATGAGCAATAGGGAAAGGGAGGGAATCATGATGATCAATATACTTCTGTTTGTAGATTCTGGAATCGATGACTCACTTGCTTTGATGTACGCTGTTCAAAATCCGGAATTGAATATAGTCGGGGTAGTAAGCGGGTATGGAAATATCACCAAGGAAGAATCCCTCAGAAATACAGCCTATCTCCTTAAACTGGGCGGCCGTGAGGATATTCCGATCATTGCCGGTGTTTCTGGGCCTCTCTCAGGCAAGCCTGCCACATTTTATCCGGAGATACATGGAGAAGAGGGACTCGGACCCATTCAGCCTCCTGAAGATTTTACCGGGCTGAAGGTTTATGATATTAATAAGATCATTGACATTATAGATCAGTACAAAAATGATATTGTCCTTGTCGGTTTAGGCAGGCAGACAGACTTAGCTCTCCCGCTTATTATTTATGGAGAGGATGCCTATAAAGATGTTAATGCAATCTATATGATGGGCGGTGCTTTTCTGGTTCCCGGCAATGTGTCAGCTGAAGCGGAGGCTAATTTTTATTCTGATCCCCTTGCTGCTGACATCGTTCTTGAAAAAGGGAGGAATGTTTACCTTTTTCCGCTCAATGTCACCAACAAAGCTGTTGTAACGCCTGAAATGATTGATTACATTTCCGCCAATACTGAGTCGGCTTATAAAGATCTTATAAAGCCGGCCTTTGAGTACTATTTTCAGGCCTATAAAGAAAACGTGCCCGGCATAGGAGGCGCACCCATTCATGATGCTGTCCCGCTGATTATACTGACAAATCCGGACTTAGCGAAATTCATTAAAAGGAGAGTCAGGGTTGAGCAGTTTGGCGGAGCACAAGGTAAAACGAATGCCGATTTCAGGCCTAAGCCTGAGGAGCAGCCTGAGGATACTTTGGACTATATTGCAATGGAGATTGATACAGCTAAGCTTCTTGAAACGTTTATGTTGAACTTCACAGCCGTTTAACATGACCAGTCAGGTGACGGAGAGGAATTCGGCTGCTGATTTCCAATTAGTTGACAGCTTTTACTTTTATGATATACTAGTAAAGCACGTATTTGAGGATATCTGCGGGCAGAATGGAGCGGAACGCCATTTTGCAGATCATGCTCTTTAGATTTTTACTGCTAAGCAACAATAGGTTTATACCTTTAAGAATTAATTTGTGGACAGCTTGATGATCAGGTGCGGCTGCTGTACAGCAGAATGCCCCCTGAATGGTATGATTTCTTCTTAATGCACATCTTCTATAAACCCGAAACATTTCTTCGCATGGATTGCTTCAATTCAATAATGCGGTCTTTAAATGACTGAATCTTAAAGAGCTGCTATCTTATCCCGATTGTTTACCTGATTCCCGCTGGCGCGGTCTCGGAGCCGCAAGGATGGAAGAGAGGCAGGGCTTTCATTGTTTTAGGTTGAAATTAAATTTAATATACTTTATATATAGCCTCAAATATGACAAAAAGGACAGCTTGCTTGCATGCTGTCCTTTTTCAATTCTGTGCCTAACAGTATATTCTGTATTCATACTGCCTATATTACTATAATACGAACATTTGCATATGAATCTATTCATAACATCTGTGTTTTGTGATATGATTGACTAGGAATAACATTTATAAAGGCGCAGTGACTGACGACGATAGTGGAAGAAACCACAGTGGAGCTGCGTGCATATATAGCCGGTCGTCTGGGCAGCCAGCAGTCTGCTTTAACCTTTTTGGTAAAGCGGCCTGAATCTTATACCTGGAGGTTGTTTGCTATGAATGAAAAATTGATTCTTGATGGTAAGCGGGTGGCAGCTGATGTTAAAGAAGGACTGATGCCAAGGGTGGAAAACCTTACGCAAAAAGGGATCACTCCCTGCCTTGCCACCATCCTGGTCGGAGATGATCCATCTTCCGAGACCTACGTCCGAATGAAAGGAAATGCCTGCGCCCGGCTTGGCATCCGGTCTGAACGAAT
This sequence comes from Bacillus infantis NRRL B-14911, assembly GCF_000473245.1. NCBI lineage: Bacteria > Bacillati > Bacillota > Bacilli > Caryophanales > Bacillaceae > Bacillus > Bacillus infantis. The sequence goes on along the minus strand of NC_022524.1, from coordinate 2,907,687 downwards.
TCATATGCCGAAAGAAACCACAACAGAAGAACTGGTAAAAACGATTGAGGAACTGAACGAAAATAAAGAAGTTCATGGCATCCTGCTTCAGCATCCTGTTCCAGGACATATAGATGAGCGGAAGGCATTTGAAACCATCAGCATAGATAAGGATGTTGACGGCGTGACAAGCCACGGCTACGGGCAGACTGCCCTGGGATTTGGTACATATCCATCTTGCACTCCTGCTGCAATTATGGCAATCATCGATTATTATCATCTTCCTGTAGAAGGAAAGCATGCTGTAGTGGTAGGGAGAAGTCCGATACTCGGAAAACCTGTTTCCGCTTTGCTTTTAAACAGGAATGCGACAGTAACAACATGCCATTCCTATACCGAAAATCTCTCCCGGTATGTAGGCCAGGCTGACCTGGTCATTGCAGCAGTCGGAAAGCCGGAATTTATAAAAGGAGAATGGATCAAGCCTGGGGCTGTTATTCTGGATGCAGGGTATAATAAGGGGAATGTCGGAGATGCAGAATATGACAGCTGCCTCGAAAAGGCATCAGCCATAACACCTGTACCAGGGGGAGTAGGCCCGGTCACGATTTCAATGCTGCTGAAGCATACGGTTGAAGCAGCAGAAAAGACGCTTGGGAATAACGCCTGAAGAAGAAAAGGTTGACTTGTTCTTTTTAATGAAGTAATATTAACTTAACACTTTAAGATTCGTTTTATATTTGGATAAGTAGTCGTAGCTGCGCAGGTTGTAGTCGATTTTATCTTCTTCAACACGTGCAGGCTGCGGTTTTTTTGTTTTTATATTATACCGCAAACTTATAGTGAAACACTTTTTGGAGGTTTTTATACATGAACACAGGTAAAGTAAAATGGTTTAATGCAGAAAAAGGCTTTGGATTTATCGAAACATCTGAAGGCCAGGACGTTTTCGTTCACTTTTCAGCTATCCAATCTGAAGGCTTCAAGTCTTTAGAAGAAGGCGAAGCAGTAACTTTTGAAATCGTTGAAGGCAACCGTGGACCACAAGCTTCTAACGTAGTTAAAGGCTAATAGCATGAATGATGAGGTGATGCATGGCAAAGCATGCATCGCCTTTTTGTGTATTGAATCGGACGGCAACTTATGAAAAGAAGAAGCAGGCTCCTGAATAACGCTTTTCTTTCCTTCATTTACTCCATTTCGTATCCTTCCACCATTCCCCTAGAGAACCGCCCGTGAGGCGGACTTTGATTGTGCTGTAAATATAATCACTTGGGCGGGGTTTAAACTTATTTGAATCGGAAATGTAAAAAAGAGATAGAAAGTGGTTAGCCTAGAAATATACCTGCTGTACCCTATATACATTTTGATAAGAAACAATTGGTTAGAAATTAAGGAGGATTTAAACTTTGACAACTTTTTCGGATTTTAATTTAAGCAAAGAGCTTGAAAAAGCAGTTTCCAATATGGGCTTTGAAGAGCCGACCCCTATCCAGGCGCAGGCGATCCCGATCGGACTGAGCGGAAAGGATATGATTGGCCAGGCGCAGACCGGGACAGGGAAAACCACAGCTTTTGGCATTCCGCTTCTTGAAAAGATAGACATAAATGAAGGGATTCAAGGCCTTGTGCTGGCGCCCACCCGCGAGCTTGCCGTGCAGGTGGCTGAAGAACTGAACCGGATTGGACAGGTGAAAGGCGTCAGGACTCTGCCGATCTACGGTGGACAGGACATTTCCAGACAGATCCGCGCCTTGAAGAAGGATCGTGGACCGCATATCATTGCAGCTACTCCGGGAAGGCTGATTGATCATATCGAAAGAAAGACAATCCGCCTGAATAAGATTAAATTGGCCGTGCTTGACGAAGCTGATGAAATGCTGAATATGGGCTTTATCGAAGATATTGAGCGCATCCTCAGCGAAGTTCCTGAACAGCGCCAGACCCTGCTGTTTTCAGCAACAATGCCAAGGCGCATTCAATCTTTGGCTGAGAGATTCATGACAGAGCCGGAAATGGTTCAGATTAAAGCTAAAGAACTTACTGTGAAAAATATTGAACAGCATTATATGGAAGTGCATGAAAAGCAGAAGTTTGATGTGCTCTGCAGCCTGCTCGACATCCAGTCCCCGGAACTTGCTATCGTGTTCGGCCGCACCAAAAAGCGTGTGGACGAAGTGGTGGAAGGGCTTATTAAACGCGGCTATTCTGCTGAAGGCATCCATGGCGATGTTCCGCAGAATAAGCGTGATCAGGTTATCCGCCGCTTTAAAGAACAGACAATCGATATTATGGTAGCGACAGATGTAGCTGCAAGGGGACTTGATATCAGCGGAGTTTCCCATGTTTACAACTTTGATATCCCGCAGGATCCTGAAAGCTATGTACACCGCATCGGGCGGACTGGCCGCGCCGGGAAGAAGGGGCTTGCTGTAACATTTGTTTCCCCTCGTGAAATCGATCATCTAAAGCTCATTGAGCGGGTAACAAAAACAAAAATGGCGAAGATGCCGATTCCTACCTTCAGGGATGTTATCGCAGGCAGCCAGCAGGCAACCATCAATAAAATGATGAAGGTCATCGAAAACGAAGAATTCAACGAATATAAAAGATCGGCAGAAAACCTTCTTGAGGAAACAGATTCAGTCACCCTGCTTGCTGCTGCACTCAAGCTGCTGACAAAAGAGCCGGATATAACACCTGTTAAGCTTACTGCTGTGGAGCCGATCCGCTCAAGAAAGCCGAAGCCGAAGTTTGACCGCGACAGAAGCCGCCGCACCGACAGAGGCAGGAGCGGTGGAGGCGGACGAGACCGCAGAAGAGGCAGAAGCGGAAAATCAGGTTTTACTCCTAATTCAAAGGGGTAATAAATAATTAAGGAAGTTTATGGGTTTTATAAGAGGATGAATATCTTTCCTGAAAAAATTTAAAAAAATGATTATAAAATCTGTAAAACTTACCCATATTAATACAGCGGGGCATCGCCCCAAAGATTTTGTTGAAATTTAGGAGGAAATGTAAATGGCTACAGGTAAAGTAAAATGGTTCAATGCAGAAAAAGGTTTCGGATTCATCGAAGTTGAAGGTGGAGAAGACGTATTCGTCCATTTCTCTGCAATTCAGTCTGAAGGCTTCAAAAGCCTTGATGAAGGTCAAGAAGTTGAATTTGACATTGAAGAAGGCCAGCGTGGACCGCAGGCTGTTAATGTGACGAAACTATAATATTCACTTCATATGATGAAGAGTCTCCTAGCGGGGCTCTTCTTTGCTTTATAAAGGAGGAATGAGGTTTGCTTATTACTGCCATTTCAGATACCCATATGCCAAAAAAAGGAAGGAATCTGCCCGAGCTTCTCGTTGAATATCTGGAAATTTCTGATATCATCGTTCATGCCGGTGACTGGCAGGACTTGTCTGTTTATAAAGAACTCTCATCCTTTGGGAGGCTCGAAGGGGTATTTGGCAATACGGATAGCGGCGAGCTTAAGGAAATGCTGAAGGATAAGCTCATCCTGAATTTAAATGGGTTTAAATTAGGTATCGTGCACGGGCATGGAAAAGGGAAGACAACGGAAAAAAGGGCACTGGCTTCTTTTGCAGACGACAAGGTGGACTGTCTGATCTACGGCCATTCCCATATACCCGTCCTGAAAAAGGAAAACGGGACGCTCATTATAAACCCGGGTTCCCCTGTTGATAAAAGGAGGCAGCCGCGTTTTTCTTTTGCGGTAATAAGGGTGGAAGAAGAGCTCTCAGCAGAGATTGTTTATTTTGATAAAGAATCTTAAGAGGGAAAAGCAGGCGCATCTGTGCGTCCTGCTAATTGAGTTTCAGCTGATAATAATCCTGGGATTCAAGCGGGACGAATCCGCAAGACGTATAAAGATTTAGGGCATTATTGTTTTCTGCAGCCACTTCCAGGAAAATATCCCTCCCTCGATTCCTTTCCTGCCTGATGATCCTGCTTAGAACACTTCTTCCAATCCCCCGCCTCTGAAACTCAGGAAGGATGGCAAATCCATAAATCCAGCTCTCATTGCCGTCTGTCTGTATCCTCACCTTGCCCGCGGGGACTCCCCTGTATTCAATTATGAATAAAGTCTGTGCCTGTTCGGCTGCCGTTTGCCCGTAAAACAGAGTGGCATCTTCTTCGGAAAGGCTGAAACAAACAATATCCAGCTGGATGCAAAGACCGGCATCTCCGGCAGAGGCTGATCTTATTTCTACCCCTTCTTTTTCAGAAAGAGTATCTGAATGAAAGTACTTCATCTGGTGCTCAGTGAAAGAGTATCTGCAAGGAAGCGATTGGAAAAGCTGTTTGGCAGCATAGGATTCAGCTGGCGCATTTAAAAGGACTTCCGAAGCGCTTGCCAATTGTTTTTCAGCCTGTTTTAAGAGGGCTGTAAAGAGTCCCTTCTTCCTATACTCAGGATGAACCATCCCGCATACCTCCACTTTAGCTCCAAAAGGATACAAAGCCAAAAATCCAGTTAATCTTCCGTCCTGATAAGTGAAGAAGTCTGTTTTTGTTTCATTATTTCTGGATTTCAGCATATCCCAATTCAGTTTTAACCTGAAATCTTCATGATTTTCACAAATATCCTGAAGCTCCTTGATTTCTTTCAGCTGTCTTACTGTAAGCATCGCTGTTCCTCCCCAATCTCGTATATATCTATATTAGCTTGATGAATGGAGAAGGGGAATACAAAATTGCAAACCATCAGAATTATGCAATAAGCGGCATTTAATTGTGTAGTTAAGCTGGAATGGTTATTATAAGTAGAGTAATGATTCAGGAGGTGTTGGATAGTGAAAAGTTTTACAGTAGAATTTCACAAAGAAGATCAAGTAGAAGCAATGAAGGTTAGTAAGCTCAATGAAGAGGATTTCAATATTGCCACTGAAGGCGGGACCAGGCATCTTTTTGAGCTTGATACTAACGTCGGCTTCTTTATTTACTTTGATGCCATCAGCAATGATGGGACCGAGTCGTATTTAGTTCTGCATTATGAAGAAGAGAATGAAGAGCCAAGTGCCTGTTATTCATTTGAATTGAAGGATTTCTACCAATTCGCCGCACTTCAGTTGAACGATCTTGAATTCAGTGAAGAAGCAGGGGAAGAAGGGGAAGACGAAGAGGAAGTGTACGGGCCTATCCATCATCTTGCACATCTTATGTATCATATCATTGAAGAAGGCCAAAAAATCGAGGAATAGAAAAAAGAGCAGCGCGCTGCTCTTTTTTTCTTTAATGATTCCTGCCAGGACAGCTGTTATGCAGGAAGATTCATCCGGCAGTAGCTTTCCACCATTTTTTCCTCTTCTTCATCCAGTGCAAAATCGAGAGCCTTTTCGTCTGAAAAAAAGAAGTGATAATTGAGGATCTTTGAGCCTTTCTCATCTTTGTAAAAAAGTACACGCAGACTCAGCCCATCCTCGGAGTAAAGTTCGTCATCCTCCGGAACTTCTATGTCTAACAGGAACTCATACCTCTGTCCTTCCAGTATCCCTGTAGGATCAATGATTTCTTCAATCAAATGACCTGTAATTTCCATCTATATCATCCTCTCTGGATAGTTTCAGTTTATCGACACTCGTATTATACACTTTTATGAAAGCATGCGTAATCTTTTGTTCTTATCCTTCTTCAAATCCAGGAATTCCATCCTTCAAGGGGTACAGATTTATGCTGACAAACTTTGATTTGATACATTGACAAAAACAGGGAAATGCTGTATACTTATAAAGTATTTATTTAAGGGAATAACATCTAATTTCAGATTCACTTGTTATAAAGGATCCAGTCCATTTATTTTATAACGGGTGGATTTTTATTTTTCGGGGGCTTCGGCTCTTTGAGGAGGTGCCTTTTATGGCAATGGGATTCGGGAGAAAAAATACCGAAGAAGTAAAAACGGAAGAAGTGAAAGTCTGGGAATGTATTTCTGACAGCTGTAATGGATGGCTGCGTGATAATTTTAAAAGCAGTGATCAGCCGGCTTGCCCGCTTTGCAACAGTGAGATGAAGGAATCGACTAAGCTGCTTCAAGTTGTTGTTAATAATAGCATCTACTCAAAATAAGGAAACCAAATGGCCTCGCCATTTGGTTTTTTTTATGTTTTTGGCTTTGTAAGTGTAAAAAGTTGATATTGGCGTTTTTTGTGAGCAGTTATGTTTCATTTGTCTGTACTTGAAAGCGGGAGAATGAAACAGGAGGCTGCGGGCATACTAAAGGAAAAACCTTTAGTTATGATGGAAGTGAAGAAACTGTGAACGGCATGCACCTTTTTATAGCATTAGTATTTTTCAGCATCATATTGATAATTATTTCCTTCAGGAAAGAAATCAGGGTATCATTGCCGCTCTATTTCTTTGTAATGGGGTTGTCTTTTATATTGGAATACATAGTATTTATTCTGGGAAAAGCATACACATACAGACCGACTGTATTTGAAGAAAAATGGTTTGATGAGGTATTTGGGGCAAGCATTTCACAGGCACTTTTCATTCCCGCAGTACTTACAGCGGTCTCCATTTACCGGATCGGCTATCTGTGGAGGCTTGCAGTGATAGCGGGTATTTTTTTGGTAGAGAGCTTTTTCTTGAAAGAGGGCGTATATGAACAGCATTGGTGGAGGTCGTGGTACACGAGCGCAATACTTTTTGCTGCTATGTTTGTTACAGACATATGGAGGGATTCATTAAGGAAACCTTCGCCTTTTGTAAGGTTTGTGACGATATATATGGCAATTACCACAATCATTCAGGCAGCTGTTTTTTATACGGTGATCTTCTTTCGGATTCATACCTACAACGCCGGTTTTTTTGAGTCGCATGACCGTGATCAGCTGGCTTTCAGCACGCTTATTTGGCTGATATACAGCCTGATTTTAGCTGTCATAGTCATCTATGAATTCAGGAAAACGGTATTTGCAGGATTATTTGCGGGAGCCTGGCTTTTTGAAAAACTTTTAATCCAGGCGGGTGTTCTGACTATTTCCCATTTGTGGAGTTCAGTATATTCAGCTGCGCTTATTACATTATTCTGCTTTCTGATCGGCAAGCTGGCCGTATATTTCTTTCCTGATATTAAAGGTGAATCTGTATAATGTCCTTTCAGGCGAATTGCATTATAATAAAAGAAATAATGCACTCTTTAAGGAGTAAGTTTTAATGGATGAAGTTCAACGGCTTAAACAGGAAAATGCTGAATTAAGGAAAGAAATATTGCAGCTGAAAAACAGGGCAGAAGAAAATCAGGCTTACTGGCCCGGCTTGGATAAAGGGGATGATGGCGTATCTTTTGAACAACTGGAGAGCTTCCTGAATCCTATACTTGATCTGGTTCCTCATCATATTGTTTTTATAGATGGGAATGGACTTATAACTTTGTGCAATCTCCAGGCTGCAAGGGACCTTCATGCTGACAGAAGGGTCATAGTGGGCCGCCATATCAGGGAGCTGCTGAGGATACCTGATGACCAGATTAATCTGCTAGAATCCCTCAGGACGAAGAAGCCGATCGTTAATAGGGAAGTGCTTGACAAAAATTACGGAATCAATAACACAAGGATAATACTAGACGAAAACGGAAACGTGAAAAGGGTTTTGGGAGCTTTTCAGTTCCTCAATGGAGTAAAGGAAGCAGAAAAGCAGGCTCTGGCCGGGAGGATTGCAGCAGGCATAGCCCATGAAATCAGAAACCCGCTTACCACGGTAAGGGGCTACCTCCAGCTTCTTCAAAGCAAAACGGATCAAGAGGTGTCTGAGCTTTTTTCTTCCTTGCTGATCCCGGAAATTGACAGGGCCAATAAAATCATCACAGATTTTCTCCGGATTGCTAAACCGGGGGAAACGACCAGCGAACTGCTGAATGCAAAGGAGTTTATCCTGGGCTATACCGGAAAATTCCTAAATAGTGAAGCGCTGCTGTATAATGCCGAAATTGAATATCAACTTACAGAAATTGCAGATAATACGTTCTTTAGAGGTGATCGTGACGAATTGCTGCAGGTGTTCATTAACCTTTTCAGAAATGCGTTCCAGGCTAAAGGAAGCGAACCGCTTAAAATAATCATTGCTGCCAAAAGAGTTGACTCCTTTCTCAGAATTGAATTCCGGGATAATGGAAGAGGAATTCCTTCTTCTATTCTGCCCCATATCTTTGACCCATTCTTTACTACGAAGGATGAAGGAACAGGGCTTGGGCTCTCAGTTTCCAAAAAGGTTATTGAGAATCACGGCGGCATGATGAATGTAAAGAGTGATGGGCAGGGAACACAGTTTATCATTGACATTCCTGCCGAAGACCGCTTTTGCTGTGAATAATTTTTATCGTACAATCAACAGAAATGCCCCTGAATGAATATGAATAATTAAATTCGTAATCACGAGGGGGATTAGATTGGATGTCAAAAAAAGTCCGCTGAACTATACAGCAGTTGGCGATTCGATTACTGCCGGTGTGGGTGCTTCGTTCTTTTCTCCTGGGTTTGTGCCGCGATTTGCAAGACTCGCCGAGGAATCGCTTGGCCGCAGAGTCGTCCACAAAATTTTTGCCAGGCCCGGAGCGCTTTCGGGTGAAATCCTGGAAGCTGTCAGGTCTCCTTTAGTATCCAGTGCTTTAGCTGAATCAGAACTTATTACGATCACAGCAGGAGGCAACGATCTTATTCAGGGGTTAAGGTCATATCAGCTGACGAAAAATGAAAAGGATATTTCTTCGCGCCTGAATATATCTGCAGAAAAGCTAAGCGGCATCGTTGATCATATTACTGAAATAAAATCAGACTCTGCCGGGCCTTATATGGTTTATCTTCTAAACCTTTACAGTCCCGTTCCCAAAGAAGAAACAGCGGACCGATGGATCAGAAAGTTCAATAAGCAGATGCAGCAGCTGTGCGACCGCCATCACTTTCGAACGGTAAATATATATCAGGCATTTAAAGGGAATGAGAATGATCTAGTGGCGATGGACAGAGTGCATCCCAATGACAGCGGCTATAATCGCATCGCTGAAAAAATAAAAAATACCGGATATGGACTGCTGATCTGCCAATAGACAGGTACCGTCTCAAGCAAGAGAGGGCACCTGTCTTGTTTTGGCAAAACCAATAATTCCCACCTGATTTCCTGTTGACCATCTTCTCAAGTGCTGTTATTATAAATGAACAGCAATCGACATTAACTGCTGGCATAATTTCTGCTTATTAATCTATGAATTCATCATAAATCGTTTCTACGAAATTATGTTGACAAGAGATTGATTGGGTGGTATTATGATATAGTTGCTCTAAAAGAGCGCTATTGAAAGATTGTTCTTTGAAAACTGAACGAACAAAAACGTCAACGTTAATCTTAATTTTTTATCAGAGCTAAATCTTACTCTTATATGGAGAGTTTGATCCTGGCTCAGGACGAACGCTGGCGGCGTGCCTAATACATGCAAGTCGAGCGGACGGATGGGAGCTTGCTCCCTGAAGTCAGCGGCGGACGGGTGAGTAACACGTGGGCAACCTGCCTGTAAGACTGGGATAACTTCGGGAAACCGGAGCTAATACCGGATAATGCATAACCTCTCATGAGGCTATGCTGAAAGATGGTTTCGGCTATCACTTACAGATGGGCCCGCGGCGCATTAGCTAGTTGGTGAGGTAACGGCTCACCAAGGCAACGATGCGTAGCCGACCTGAGAGGGTGATCGGCCACACTGGGACTGAGACACGGCCCAGACTCCTACGGGAGGCAGCAGTAGGGAATCTTCCGCAATGGACGAAAGTCTGACGGAGCAACGCCGCGTGAGTGATGAAGGTTTTCGGATCGTAAAACTCTGTTGTCAGGGAAGAACAAGTGCCGGAGTAACTGCCGGCACCTTGACGGTACCTGACCAGAAAGCCACGGCTAACTACGTGCCAGCAGCCGCGGTAATACGTAGGTGGCAAGCGTTGTCCGGAATTATTGGGCGTAAAGCGCGCGCAGGCGGTCTCTTAAGTCTGATGTGAAAGCCCACGGCTCAACCGTGGAGGGTCATTGGAAACTGGGGGACTTGAGTGCAGAAGAGGAAAGTGGAATTCCACGTGTAGCGGTGAAATGCGTAGAGATGTGGAGGAACACCAGTGGCGAAGGCGACTTTCTGGTCTGTAACTGACGCTGAGGCGCGAAAGCGTGGGGAGCAAACAGGATTAGATACCCTGGTAGTCCACGCCGTAAACGATGAGTGCTAAGTGTTAGAGGGTTTCCGCCCTTTAGTGCTGCAGCAAACGCATTAAGCACTCCGCCTGGGGAGTACGGCCGCAAGGCTGAAACTCAAAGGAATTGACGGGGGCCCGCACAAGCGGTGGAGCATGTGGTTTAATTCGAAGCAACGCGAAGAACCTTACCAGGTCTTGACATCTCCTGACAACCCTAGAGATAGGGCGTTCCCCTTCGGGGGACAGGATGACAGGTGGTGCATGGTTGTCGTCAGCTCGTGTCGTGAGATGTTGGGTTAAGTCCCGCAACGAGCGCAACCCTTGATCTTAGTTGCCAGCATTAGGTTGGGCACTCTAAGGTGACTGCCGGTGACAAACCGGAGGAAGGTGGGGATGACGTCAAATCATCATGCCCCTTATGACCTGGGCTACACACGTGCTACAATGGATGGTACAAAGGGCTGCAAGACCGCGAGGTTAAGCGAATCCCATAAAACCATTCTCAGTTCGGATTGCAGGCTGCAACTCGCCTGCATGAAGCTGGAATCGCTAGTAATCGCGGATCAGCATGCCGCGGTGAATACGTTCCCGGGCCTTGTACACACCGCCCGTCACACCACGAGAGTTTGTAACACCCGAAGTCGGTGGGGTAACCTTTTGGAGCCAGCCGCCTAAGGTGGGACAGATGATTGGGGTGAAGTCGTAACAAGGTAGCCGTATCGGAAGGTGCGGCTGGATCACCTCCTTTCTAAGGAATATATACAAGACGTGACGCTCTTTGTTCGTTCAGTTTTGAGAGTATAATCTCTCATTTTGTTCTTTGAAAACTAGATAATGTAATGAAGAAGACATTACCGAGTAATCGCCATTTTAGGTTTTCTCTCTTATAAATAAATAAGAGTTTAAAAACCGTGAGGGTGATGAGAAGCGAACAGGTCGAGGAATCGATTGAGGAAGCACCGGAGCGTATGTTTTGTATACGTGAGGATGCTGACGATTGAGATGACGAAGAGATGTGAAGCTTATCATCGGCCGAACAGGTTAAGTTAGAAAGGGCGCACGGTGGATGCCTTGGCACTAGGAGCCGATGAAGGACGGTACTAACACCGATATGCTTCGGGGAGCTGTAAGTAAGCTTTGATCCGGAGATTTCCGAATGGGGAAACCCTCCATCCGTAATGGGATGGAACCCTTGCCTGAATACATAGGGCATTGGAGGCAAACCCGGGGAACTGAAACATCTAAGTACCCGGAGGAAGAGAAAGCAAACGCGATTCCCTGAGTAGCGGCGAGCGAAACGGGATTAGCCCAAACCAGGAGGCTTGCCTCCTGGGGTTGTAGGACACTCTACACGGAGTTACAAAGGAACGGAGTAAATGAACAGGCATGGAAAGGCCGGCCATAGAGGGTAACAGCCCCGTAGTTGAAACTTCGTTCCCTCCAGAGTGGATCCTGAGTACGGCGGGACACGTGAAATCCCGTCGGAAGCAGGGAGGACCATCTCCCAAGGCTAAATACTCCCTAGTGACCGATAGTGAACCAGTACCGTGAGGGAAAGGTGAAAAGCACCCCGGAAGGGGAGTGAAACAGATCCTGAAACCGTGTGCCTACAAGTAGTCAAAGCCCTATGACCTTCGGGTCAGGGTAATGGCGTGCCTTTTGTAGAATGAACCGGCGAGTTACGATTACATGCGAGGTTAAGTTGAACAGACGGAGCCGCAGCGAAAGCGAGTCTGAATAGGGCGAATGAGTATGTGGTCGTAGACCCGAAACCAGGTGATCTACCCATGTCCAGGGTGAAGTCCAGGTAACACTGGATGGAGGCCCGAACCCACGCACGTTGAAAAGTGCGGGGATGAGGTGTGGGTAGCGGAGAAATTCCAATCGAACTTGGAGATAGCTGGTTCTCTCCGAAATAGCTTTAGGGCTAGCCTCATGTTGTAAGAGTCTTGGAGGTAGAGCACTGTTTGGACTAGGGGCCCCCATCGGGTTACCGAATTCAGACAAACTCCGAATGCCAAAGACTTATCCATGGGAGTCAGACTACGAGTGATAAGATCCGTAGTCAAAAGGGAAACAGCCCAGACCACCAGCTAAGGTCCCAAAGTATACGTTAAGTGGAAAAGGATGTGGAGTTGCTTAGACAACCAGGATGTTGGCTTAGAAGCAGCCACCATTTAAAGAGTGCGTAATAGCTCACTGGTCGAGTGACTCCGCGCCGAAAATGTACCGGGGCTAAACGTATCACCGAAGCTGTGGGTGGACACCATCAGGTGTCCGCGGTAGGAGAGCGTTCTAAGTGCATCGAAGTCAGACCGCAAGGACTGGTGGAGCGCTTAGAAGTGAGAATGCCGGTATGAGTAGCGAAAGATGGGTGAGAATCCCATCCACCGAATGCCTAAGGTTTCCTGAGGAAGGCTCGTCCGCTCAGGGTTAGTCGGGACCTAAGCCGAGGCCGAAAGGCGTAGGCGATGGACAACAGGTTGATATTCCTGTACCACCTCTTTACCGTTTGAGCAATGGGGGGACGCAGGAGGATAGGGTAAGCGCGCTGTTGGATATGCGCGTCCAAGCAGTTAGGCTGCAAACGAGGCAAATCCCGTTTGCATCAGGCTGAGCTGTGACGGCGAGGGAAATTTAGTACCGAAGTTCCTGATTCCACACTGCCAAGAAAAGCCTCTAGCGAGGGAAAAGGTGCCCGTACCGCAAACCGACACAGGTAGGCGAGGAGAGAATCCTAAGGTGAGCGAGAGAACTCTCGTTAAGGAACTCGGCAAAATGACCCCGTAACTTCGGGAGAAGGGGTGCTTTTTAGGGTGAATAGCCCGGAAAAGCCGCAGTGAATAGGCCCAGGCGACTGTTTAGCAAAAACACAGGTCTCTGCGAAGCCGCAAGGCGAAGTATAGGGGCTGACGCCTGCCCGGTGCTGGAAGGTTAAGAGGAGGGGTTAGCGCAAGCGAAGCTCTGAATCGAAGCCCCAGTAAACGGCGGCCGTAACTATAACGGTCCTAAGGTAGCGAAATTCCTTGTCGGGTAAGTTCCGACCCGCACGAAAGGCGTAACGATCTGGGCACTGTCTCAACGAGAGACTCGGTGAAATTATAGTACCTGTGAAGATGCAGGTTACCCGCGACAGGACGGAAAGACCCCGTGGAGCTTTACTGCAGCCTGATATTGAATTTTGGTACAGCTTGTACAGGATAGGTAGGAGCCTTTGAAGCCGGAGCGCCAGCTTCGGTGGAGGCATTGGTGGGATACTACCCTGGCTGTATTGAAATTCTAACCCGCGCCCCTGATCGGGGCGGGAGACAGTGTCAGGCGGGCAGTTTGACTGGGGCGGTCGCCTCCTAAAAAGTAACGGAGGCGCCCAAAGGTTCCCTCAGAATGGTTGGAAATCATTCGCAGAGTGTAAAGGCACAAGGGAGCTTGACTGCGAGACCTACAAGTCGAGCAGGGACGAAAGTCGGGCTTAGTGATCCGGTGGTTCCGCATGGAAGGGCCATCGCTCAACGGATAAAAGCTACCCCGGGGATAACAGGCTTATCTCCCCCAAGAGTCCACATCGACGGGGAGGTTTGGCACCTCGATGTCGGCTCATCGCATCCTGGGGCTGTAGTCGGTCCCAAGGGTTGGGCTGTTCGCCCATTAAAGCGGTACGCGAGCTGGGTTCAGAACGTCGTGAGACAGTTCGGTCCCTATCCGTCGTGGGCGCAGGAAATTTGAGAGGAGCTGTCCTTAGTACGAGAGGACCGGGATGGACGCACCGCTGGTGTACCAGTTGTCTTGCCAAAGGCATCGCTGGGTAGCTATGTGCGGAAGGGATAAGTGCTGAAAGCATCTAAGCATGAAGCCCCCCTCGAGATGAGATTTCCCATAGTGTCAAGCTAGTAAGATCCCTGAAAGATGATCAGGTTGATAGGTCTGAGGTGGAAGCGTGGTGACACGTGGAGCTGACAGATACTAATAGATCGAGGACTTAACCACATTTGATTGCTTTGTAATTCTTCTTCTGCATTATCTAGTTTTGAGGGAACAAAAACCTCATCTAAATAGTCTGGTGGCGATAGCGAGAAGGTCACACCCGTTCCCATACCGAACACGGAAGTTAAGCTTCTCAGCGCCGATGGTAGTTGGGGGCTCTCCCCCTGTGAGAGTAGGACGCTGCCGGGCAAAAAAAAGAACAGTCTGTGGGACTGTTCTTTTTTTTGCGATTTTTTAGTGGAAAAGGAGAAGTTTATATAAACAGGATTGCTCTTGAGTAAAAATTATCGGCCGGGCGGACGAGCTGGGTTTTAGATTGTAATAATGGGGAGAGCAGCGGCTTAAAGCGTGAATTTCATCAATTGGCCCGATAATCTACCGAATTTGCGAATTATTCTACCATTTGAAAGATTAATTTACCGACTTTCCCATTTAATTTACCATATGCCTTAAATCCAACTAAAGCCAGCTGCAAATTTCCTGAATTTAGCTGTAAAAAGCGCGTATGGCGGACCAACTGGTTTTTAGATTGTAATAATGGGGAGAGCAGCGGCTTAAAGCGTGAATCTCATCAATTGGCCCGATAATCTACCGAATTTGCGGATTATTCTACCATTTGAAAGATTAACTTACCGACTTCCCCATTTAATTTACCATATGCCATAAATCTGACTAGTGCCAGCAGCCATCCCCTGCACAGTCGCGAACAGAATCACTTACACCAAACCAACCGTCCAATCTGCTATGCTTACAGCAAAATGAACGCTATTTCTGATCTCCACATCAATCACCGCTAATTTTTCAGCTTCCAGGGAGAGTGCACTTTCCTGAACTTCTATGATTGTTAGAAAAACAGCTTATATGCCTCATACCCGAAATAAAGTCCAAACCCGATAAGGGAGAGTCCGGATAAGATAGAAATGAGCGTGAGTATCCTGCTGGTCATGAACCTTCTAAAGCTGCTTGCTACCGCTGCCATTGTCAAATCCCATAACAGCAGCCCTATAAAGATTGCACAGCTGTATATCAATATCTGGCTTTTATCATATTCTGCGGCTGTTTTAGCCAATACAGAGCCATATATGCCAAGCCAAAAAAGAATGGTCAGGGGATTGGAAATGGACATAAGAAAGCCGGAAATAAAAGACTTTGCTGCCGATTCGTCTTTAAGGCGGTCGTTTGATACTACCTTTCCTGCTGTTAAAAGGCTTTCAATTCCTGTATAAACGAGCACAAAAAAACCAAAAAGCCATAAAAATGATTTTACGAAAGGAATCTCAAGAAAATTCACGACCCCCATGTAGACGGCAACCATATATACTCCATCTGCTATCATTGCTCCCAATCCGACAAGCCAGGCGTGGAAAAAGCCGTTTTTGATACCCTTGTCCAGCTGAGCTGCATTTATAGGGCCAATAGGAGCTGCCAGGGAAAGCCCTAGAAAGATATAGCTTAAAAATATGCTCAAAAAAAACAACTCCTTTTCATTTGCTGCTTGTACAATTCTATTCAGCAATATAGGTTTGTACGACAGAAAATTGGATTAAACTGCGGCTGGCTTTGCGAAGACAGAAATGGGGAATAGTAGAAGCGAAGCCAAAGGGGTTGATAATTGATGATTGATGAACAATATTTGGTAAAATTGATCAAACATTTAAAAGAAGCGGATAAACAGCAATTCCAGCGACTGATTGCGGAATTGCAGCCTTATGATATTGCCAGGCTGTATGAGGAGCTTCCGGAGAAGCATCGCTCGAGATTCATCCTTCTGCTTGATCCCGAACAGATTGCAGATCTGCTTGAAGAGCTTGAAAGGGACGAACAGTATGGAGTTTTAGTAAAACTTGGTGTGGAAAAATCGGGCCAGGTCATGGATCTGATGGATAATGACGATTTGGCCTTGCTTTTAGAAGGCCTTTCACCTGGAAGGATAGAGGAGCTCCTGGCTGGTATGAAGCAGGAGGAATCCCAGATTGTCCAGAGCATCATGAATTATCCGCCTGAAACAGCAGGCAGGATCATGACGAACCGGTTTGTGTGGATTCCGGAAAGCTATACGGTCAGTGAAACAGTTGCAAAAATGAAATCTTTTGCTGTATTTTCGGAAACAATCAATTACTTATATGTGATAGATGGAGACAAACGTTTGACAGGAGTTGTTTCTTACAGAGATTTGATTCTAGCAGAGCCTCATGAACAGATTAGGGATATTATGTTCAGCAGGGTGATTTCTGTTCATGCGGAAACGGATCAGGAAGATGCAGCCATGCTGATTGAACGCTATGATTTCCTGGCACTGCCTGTAGTAGAAGAGAATGATCGGCTTGTAGGCATCATTACGGTGGATGATATCATTGATGTGGTTATCAGGGAAGCTACAGAGGATATTGAAAAGCTCTCAGCTTCCGGAAAATCGATTGATTTTGACACTAAAGCTTTCGTGGCTGCCTATCGGAGGCTGCCATGGCTGATTCTGCTGCTATTTATCGGACTTGTTTCGGGATCGATCATCAGCAGCTTTGAAGAGACGATTTCCAAGGTGGTTGCACTGGCTTTCTTTATGCCGATGATAGCCGGGATGACAGGGAATACAGGAACACAATCTCTCGCAGTTGTTGTAAGGGGGCTGATCAGCCGAGATGTTGATCGGGAGCTTGCAGCAAAGCTGATTCTCAGGGAGCTTGCTGTCGGGATTATTATTGGGGTGACTTGCGGCATTCTGATATCTGTGATCGCATATATCTGGCAGGGTAATGGATTTTTGGGCCTGGTGGTTGGCGGCTCTCTTATTATCACCTTGATTATAGGAACTCTAGCGGGGACAATAGTGCCGCTTGTCCTCTATAAGCTGAATATTGATCCGGCAGTGGCTTCCGGGCCTTTGATTACAACCTTGAATGATATTATCTCGCTATTCGTTTATTTCGGCATTGCAACTGCCTTTATATCAAAGCTGATGTGAACAGGAATAAATATCTTCCAGCTGCGAAATGCTAAACCGACAAAACTTTTTTGGAGGGATTGCTTTGAACGCAAACCGTGTGAAACAGATCCTTTCTTCATCTGCAGACATTGAAGTCACTTATAATGGCGCATCAGTATGGATTGACAGCCTCAATGAAGATGGCCGGACTGCAACAGTACATTTGAGAGGTCCGCTTGAAGAAAGGTCGACAGTAGAAATTGGAGAATTACTGGAAAAATAAGATGGACGCCGCTCAAAAGTGAGCGGTTTTTTTATTTTTTTCTTAAAAAGATGTTTGAAACATAAAAGAAAGGGTATAAAAAGAGGTCGGATTCTGTCCGCTTTTCTATTTATAGGCATTCAGTGCTGAATTAGGGGGGAAATTATGAGTTTTAGAAAGAAACAGTTCCTGGGTTTTGGGATCATTATGCTATTTGTGGCAGCGATCCTATTCTTGACAGTTTATTTTATGAATGGGATGAGAAGCAACCTTAGGGAAATCACTGAGGACAGATATGAAAAAGTTAAAACAGCTGGTGAAATCAGGCAGGGATTTACCCAGTCTGACCAGGTGATTCTGCAGCTGATTAACAGTGAAAAGGCTGCCGATGCGGAAAGCAAAGAGAGAATTGAGGAAAACAGAAACGCAATTCTGCAGGGCATAGCATTTCTTGAGGACCGCCTCAATCGTGAGGAGGCACGGGATCTGCTCACGCAGATCCAGATTGAATACTCCGCCTTGATCAACACAGAGGATGATCTGATAAGGGCGCTGGATGGTGATGTACCTGCAGCAGATTTGCGGAGGCTTATGGAAAGCCGTCAGGAGCAGAGAGACAGCCTTAGTGAAGACTTATCTGACTTCAGTGCTTTTCAGGAAAGCCTGATGGGTGCTTCAGTGGAGAAGTCGCGTGATACATATGATCAAATGATAATCAGCATTATAGCAGGGTCCATCCTTTGTCTTACTGCTGTCGTGGCAGCGGCTTTCTGGGTGATTAGAAGCACATCCATGAGCCTGAAAAAGATAATCAATGTCATATCCCGGGTGAATTATGCCGATCTTTCTTCCCTTCCCAGGGTAGAAATTAATACAAAGGATGAAATAGGCGAAATCGGTCTTGCTTTCAATGAGATGGCTGCATCGCTTGAAGACTATAGTTTAAAAGAAAAAGACTATACGAAACATATATCTGAACAAAATTGGCTGCAGACGAATATTGCAGACATCGCTACGATGTACCAGGATATAACGGATATCAGGACTCTGGGAGAAAAATTTATAGCAGAAGCAGCTGTTATTCTGGATGCTTCTGCCGGGGCGTTTTATTTGCGCAATGGCGAAGGCAGGGACATGAAGTTCCTTAAGCAGGCGAGCTATGCGGGAGATGGAAAAGATGCTGGCAGGGAGGAATTCTACCTTGGCGAAGGACTCATCGGACAGGCAGCCTTGGATAAGCGGACCAGGGTGCTGAAGGAGATTCCCGACGACTACTCTCTTGTCAGTTCCGGACTTGGGGAAATGAAGCCTAAAAGCATACTGATTGCCCCGGTCCTGTTTGAAGGGAATGTCACTGCAGTCGTAGAGTTTGCTTCCATCAGGGAGTTCACAGCTCTTGAAGAGAAGCTTCTGACACAGCTGCTGGATACGCTCGGTATTACAGTCAACAGTGTGCTCGGAAGAATGGAAATCGAGCGGCTATTAAAAGAATCCCAGATGATGACAGAAGAGCTCCAAGTACAGTCAGAAGAGCTCCAGACTCAGTCTGAGGAACTTCAGGTCCAGTCAGAAGAGCTGCAGTCGCAATCGGAAGAGCTTAGGATGATCAATGAACAGCTTGAAGAAAGAACAAGAGATGCAGAAAAAAAATCCCGGGATCTGCAGCAGGCCAATAAGGATATTGAAGAAAAAGCAGAACAGCTGTTATTGAGCTCAAAATATAAATCTGAATTCCTGGCCAATATGTCGCACGAGCTCAGAACCCCGCTGAACAGCATCCTGCTGTTGTCAGAAATGCTGTCAGAGGGGCAGGGTGAAGAGATACCTGAGGAGCAAAAGGAAGTAGCTAAAGTAATCCACTCATCAGGAAAAGACCTGCTTTCTCTCATTAATGACATCCTGGACTTATCTAAGATTGAGGCCGGAAAGCTGGATATGCTCTTTGAAGAGATGAATTTGAGCGAATTGCCTTCTTATCTGGAATATAATTTCAGCCACCTTGCACAAAAGAAGAATCTGGACTTTAATATTTCAATTGCTGAAGACCTTCCCGGAATCATGTATACTGATCAGCAAAGATTCCAGCAGATTATCAAGAACCTGCTTTCTAACAGCTTTAAATTCACAGAGAAGGGCTCTGTTTCGATCGAAGTAAATCTTGCTGATCCTGAAAAGACAAAAAATCTGCCTTTAAAATCAAAAACTGATTTTTGGACAGAGATAAAAGTGTCTGATACAGGAATAGGCATTCCTGAAAGCAAGCAGTCGATCATCTTTGAAGCATTTCAGCAGGGAGATGGTGCATCTGTAAGGAAATACGGAGGCACAGGGCTTGGCCTTTCCATATGCAGGGAATTTGCAAAGCTTTTGGGAGGCTGGATATTCGTGGATAGCGAGGAAGGGAAGGGAAGTACCTTTACACTGTTTATACCTAGCCTTCCTAATGGCCTTGAGGAAGAACAGCATACTGCAGCAGCACACCTCGAAATAGCCGCTTCGGCTGCCGCAGAAGAAACAATTACAGACACGGGTGTGGAGGAGCCGGAAGTTCCTGCGGGAATTTCAAAGGAAATCCGTCATATCTTTAAGAATAAATCTGTGCTAATATGTGATGATGACAACCGCAATATCTATGCGCTTGAAAAAGCGCTTAAAGCTGAGGGCATGGAAGTTACCACAGTGCAGAACGGGCAGGAATGCCTGGAAATGGTCGGGCAGAAAAGGGATATTGACATTATTCTGATGGATATTATGATGCCTGTTATGGATGGGTATGAAACAATGCAGCGGCTGAGATCCATGGATGGACTTGAACAAATGCCGATCATTGCATTGACTGCAAAAGCGATGAAAGGGGACAAGCAGAAATGTCTGGATGCAGGTGCATCCGATTATATCAGCAAGCCCCTGAAGCTTGATCAGCTCCTGTCCGTCATGCGGGTGTGGCTGACAAAAGCTTCAAAGTAAATTGGAAAGGGGCATATGTGTGAAAAAGGATGTGCTTAAGGCGGACGAACGGGAAAAAATTGAGATGGATCTGCTCCTTGAGGCGGTCTACCTGATTTCCGGCTATGATTACCGCCAATATATGCGCTCCTCTGTGGAAAGAAGGATACAGCATAGAATGAGGCTGGAGCAGATTCCGACAATCAGCAGGCTCACTGAGAAAGTCCTGCACTATCCAGGCTTCATTAATAGAATATTGGACGATTTATCCATCAGTGTGACAGAAATGTTCCGGGACCCGTCCTTTTTTAGAGCTTTTCGTGAAAAGGTTGTACCCCGTCTCAGAGCTCTCCCGGAAATCCGGATATGGCATGCAGGCTGTGCTACAGGGGAAGAAGCATATTCTATGGCAATATTAATGGAAGAAGAGGGACTTGGCAGCAAAACCAGGATTTATGCGACCGATATAAACGAAAATGTTTTAAAACAGGCAGAGAGCGGGACATTTTCCCTTGCCAGGATGCAGACTTATACTAAGAATTACATCCAGGCGGGAGGGAAGAGGGCTTTTTCAGAATATTATTCTACTGACGAATTCAATGCCTATTTTCACCGGGAGCTTGTAAAAAATGTGATATTTGCCCAGCATAACCTGGTGACTGACGGCTCTTTCAATGAGTTTCATGTCATCATCTGCAGAAATGTAATGATTTATTTTACACCTCATTTGCAGCAGGATGTCCTTGACCTATTTCATGAGAGTCTTTCTGTTGGCGGGTTCCTGGGACTTGGAAACAAAGAAACGCTGAGAATCGGACGTTCAAAGGAAAATTATGCGGAGTTTGATGGCAAAGAGAGATTATATACGAAAAAGTAAGGAGATTGCCTGAATCGTTAGGCAGAAATTCAGAATAAGAAGGGCGGAACCAATGATGGTTCCGCCCTTCCATTTGATATTTTACATAGTTTTGGGACAGGACAGGACATTTTGCTGCAACCCATGGTAATTTATTGGGTGCAGCCCTGCTGGCCAGTCTGCATCTCTCTAAGCAAGCCCGGCAGCAGAATATTTCTGTGCGGCTTCAATGGCCGGATGCTTCAGCACCTGTTCGCTTTCCGCCTTGGCTTGGATCATGACGACACACATATCGTCCGGCTGGCATGCTTGGAGCTCTTTTGGGATGACAAGATTAATGGGCGCATCAATTGTTTCTTTGTCCCATTTCCTGCCCGCAGCCTCTGCCAGCAAGGGAATGCCATCCTCAAACTTCCGTTCAATGGCTTCCATCACCCCGTCGGTATATAAAAGGATTTGAATGCTCTTTTCGTATTCAATGATAGATTTTTCGACTTTTATGTTTTCCCAAAAGCCAATGGCGCAGCTTCCTTTTTTCATTGGGACTGTCTCCCGACCATCCACAAGGGCAAAGCATGGCGGATGCCCGGCATTAACGTATTCTACTGTTTTTTTCTTTGTATCGATCACCAGGTATACAGCTGTAAAATAGTAGTGGAGTCCGCTCTTTTTTTTCTCAAGCATAACCATCCATTTATTCAGCTCTTTGATTACTCTTTCAGGCTCGCTGAAATTCCTGATAACGTCCCTCAGGACAGAAGAGATGAACATGCAGACAAGGGAGGCTGAAATGCCATGCCCCATCATATCCAAAACAATGGCAGCATACCTGTTCTCATCAATCTTATGCCAATAATACATATCTCCTGCCAGTTTAAAAGCCGGAATATAGGAAGCATTAATATGTATGTGATCCTCCTGAACCATTTCGCTCAAAAGATTATGCTGGACCTGCTGAGCAAGATCCAATTCATCCCTTATTTTCTTTTCGTGCTCTTTATGCCAATCTTTTTCTTCCTTAAGCCTTAAAGCTACTCTTAATCTGGCTGCAAGCTCCACTTTATTGATAGGCTTTGTTATGTAGTCAATGCCGCCTACATCCAGTGCCTCTGCTACCTTTTGGGAATCCTCAAGGGCGGTGACAAATATGACAGGGATGTCACGGTACAGCGGATTCTCCTGGAGGCGTCTGCATGCTTCGATCCCGTCCATTTCAGGCATCATAATATCCATCAGGATGACATCCGCGGTGTTTTGGGCAAAAGCGGGCCCCGCGTTTTCCAAGTGCTTGAACAGGTCTTTAGCCGATGTAAATGACCGGTAGTCTTCATAGCCGGCATTCCTGAGAATTTTTTCAACTACAAACAAATTCACCTGGTTGTCATCCACTATTAAAATTGACATTCTCACTATCTCCTTTAGGAAAGGGAGCATTTTCAGCTCCTCATAAAACAGTTTTAATTCAGACAGGCCGGGGAAGCAATTACCTGTAAAAGTATTATGTATGACAGCGGTTCAGGAAACCGTTCCGCATTATATACCCGTCTTTTCCGGCTGCTAAACATATTTTCCCGGAATTTCCGTTATAGTTTCATGTTGCTGTACAAAATATAAAATAGAAAGGCCGTTTATTAGGCAGCTGCTCATGATTGCTGTAAAATAAAGGGTGATTTTTACATAGAGAGGAGAACCATTTATGGATGAAGAAAATAGCAAAGTGGATCTCCGGCAGGATTCAGGTGCAGATAAAATTTGGACAAGGGATTTTGTCTTGATCTGCATTGCCAATTTTTTTGTGTTTTTAGGCTTTCAGATGACATTGCCTACCATCCCTTTATTTGTCGAAGAGCTTGGAGGCAACGACCAGCTGATTGGATTCGTGGTCGGTATTTTCACATTTTCTGCCCTGCTTCTCAGGC
This sequence comes from Bacillus infantis NRRL B-14911, assembly GCF_000473245.1. Classification (NCBI taxonomy): domain Bacteria; kingdom Bacillati; phylum Bacillota; class Bacilli; order Caryophanales; family Bacillaceae; genus Bacillus; species Bacillus infantis. The sequence goes on along the minus strand of NC_022524.1, from coordinate 2,884,630 downwards.
CCTATGCCGGCCATGCTCTTGAAACAAAAGGAAGGCGCTGGGTTTACTTGCTCGGCCTTTTTATTTTTATTCTTGCAGTGGGAGCATTCGGGTTCGTACCGGGAATCATATTTTTATTTCTATTACGGATTATCCAGGGCGTGGGCTGGGGATTTTCCACTACTGCTTCCGGGACAATTGCAAGTGACCTGATTCCGCCTAAAAGAAGGGGGGAGGGTATGGGCTATTATGGCCTTTCAGGCAATATCGCCCTTGCTCTTGGACCTTCGCTGGGACTCACCCTTGCAGGAATACTGACATTCAAGCAGCTGTTTTTAATTTGTGCTGCTCTTGGCGGTGCCGCTCTTCTACTTTCATCACGGATACGCTATAAAAAAGTAGAAGAAAGCCAGGCCGCTGCAACTCCGGTAAAATGGGACTTTTATGAGAAAAGCGCCTTGAAACCATCCGTCCTGCTGTTTTTTATTACTGTCACTTTTGGGGGCATTGCTTCCTTCCTCCCGCTCTATACAGCTCAAAAGGGCATCGGCGGAATTCAATGGTATTTCCTTATTTATGCTCTATCCATTATGCTGACAAGGACCTTTGCCGGGAAGGTTTATGATTTAAAGGGACATAAAGCTATATTTGTACCAGGCGCTCTTCTGATATTAATCGCTATGGTCCTGCTTTCATGGCTGCCGGGCACCGGCATTTTATATCTCGCTGCAGTGCTCTATGGACTCGGATTTGGAAGTGTGCAGCCTGCTCTGCAGGCATGGTCGATTGAACAGGCACCAAGGAACAGGAGGGGAATGGCCAACGCAACATTCTTTTCTTTCTTTGATCTTGGTGTAGGGATTGGAGCAATGGCATTCGGGCAGATCAGCCACTGGTTCGGCTATGGCAGCATTTATTTAACTGCAGCAATATCAGTATTGCTATCAATGATCATGTATCTTATATTTCTTAAAAAAGAGGATACAGGTAAAAATGGAAAAGCTGGAGCACTGCAATAGCAGGCCCAGTTTTTTTTGTTATAAAAATAGGCACTGCTATGTCTTTTGACACTTTCCTTCAGGCAGGAACAGCAGTATGATAAAAACTTCAAAATTCATCATTAGGGTTTTGGCAGCAGGAAATCAGGGAAAAGAAAAGCAGAATGCGTCAATCTGAAAATTTCTGATGCTTAAACTATGTCCATGGGGGGATACATATGGCTAAAAGATTAATTCTTTTATCACTGCTGTCTGCTGTTTTATTTGTATTGATTTCCTCATTCGATTTCGATGCAAAAAAGACAAATGCCAACGTAGAAGAGAAAAAAGACTATGTTTCTTTTGAATATAAAATTACCAAGGTTGAAGAAGGGACATACTATGGGAAGTCTGCTGATGGATTGGGCATTTCTTTTACACTGGATGACCTGGATCAGAACATCATCATAAAAAAAGAGGATACAGTAGTCTGTTATTTTGAGAAAGACAATATGAGGGACGGATTGATCCGTGTCGAAAAGAAGTAGCCAGTCTTTTGATTGGCTTTTTTCTTTTGACGGAATAGTGCCGGCTGTGTTTTTTTCAAAAACGAAAGGGTAATAGTGTAGTGGATAAAAAATTTAAATGAAAGAGGCTGATCATATGGCAGATAATAAAAACAGCGATGACCGCAATCAGTATTTCCAGGATCGTGCAGGGACAGATGAAGCGAATTTCCATGTTGTGCCAAATGATGAAGAAGGCTGGGCTGTAAAAAAGGAAGGCGAAGATGAGCCGGAATTGACAACAGGCTCCAAGTCCGAAGCTGTGGACAAGGCAAAGGAAATGGCGAAGGAAGCGGGGACAATGGCTATTATCCATAATGATGAAGGAAGGATAGAGGACCAGGAGAATTACCGCCAATAAGGATTTAAGGCTTCAGCCCCTGGCTGAGCCTTTTTTTTGAGGAATGCCCGAACACCGTATTCGTTTTAAACGGGCTAATATGCTATTCTAAAATAAAGTTTGAAATACAGAGGGTGTCCATCATGAAAATAGTTTGCTTTGGTGATAGTCTAACCCGCGGAGTGTCCTACCTAAAAGGGCGGCTGAGAATCTTAAAAAAGAATTATCCAGCCGTTCTCCAGGAGCTATTTAAAAATAATAGTGCAGGTGAAGCGGGACTGCATATCGAAGTCTTGAACAAAGGTGTCTTTAATGATAATTCGAATCTTCTGCTGTCAAGGCTTGAACGGGATGTTACTGATGAGAAACCTGATTTTGCCATCATCAGCATTGGCGGCAATGACTGCAATTTTTCATGGGAAGAGGTCGCGCAAAATCCGGGCGGCGAACATAGGGCTTCAGTTCCGCTGGACAAATATGCAGACAATCTAAGATATATGATAGAGAAAGTAAAGGACAGCGGGATCACTCCCATTCTCCTGACCCTGCCTCCGCTTGATCCGGTCCGCTATTACGAGAATATTTCAGGCAAGTTCAGTTCACAGATCAGCGGCTGGATATGCAGAGTTGGCGGGATAGAGCACTGGCATGGAAAATATAATCAGAGTCTGAATAAAATTGCGGATGAACTGAATGTGTTGAAAATCGATGTAAGATCTGCATTAAAACAGGCGGGTGACCTGGCAGAATTAATTTCGGCCGATGGAATCCATTTGACCGAATGGGGTTACAAAATCCTTGGGGCAGAGATTTACAATTATCTTTCAGCCTTTATGCAGTCCGGCAATATGGATAATATGCATTTAACTTCTGTAACAGAAAAATAAGGGCAGCCCGTGGGCTGGCCTTTATTTTTATTGTAAGAATAGAAAAAAGCGATTTGCATCTGCAAATCGCTTTACTTAGTGAATCTTTTATGCGGCTGAGAGGACTTGAACCTCCACGGGGTTGCCCCCACTAGAACCTGAATCTAGCGCGTCTGCCATTCCGCCACAACCGCTTACTAGCAACTGAATTTATTATAGCATAATAATTATGTTTGTACACTATTTTTTTATATTTTTTTTGAAAAATTATCTGCCTTCACTGGCTGTATCATTTGCCAGCTGGAGCAGCTCTTTACTCCGCTCCTCAAGTGACCTGATATGGATCAGCTCTTCGGCAAGATCATGCAACGAGAGGATCTCATATAAAACCGCAGCCGCAGGTGAGATATGATGATGCTGATGCGGATGCAAATCAGCCGGGGCAAATGTTTCTTTCTGTTCATTGAACCATTGTGTGAGCGCATTTACTTGCTCCAGATAATCCTCAGCCGGCATAAAGCCTTTATCCTTGAAAATGAATGAAACGGTTTCCATTACCGGGATAGCCGCAGCATTGGTTTTCAGATCCAGGCTAAAGCGGGACTTTGGCAGGTAAACAAGGTTGCCAATATGATAAATCAATTGCCGGAGAATAATTAATTTCTTGTATTCAAGTCTGTAGCACCGTATTTCTTTGCGGGTAAAACGGTGAAACCTCCACTCATCCTTCTGATACAGGCACAATTTTTCAATTTTGTCCGTATCCCTTGACAGGTTCTGGAAATCCTCGAGAACTCCTGCTTTATCACGGGGGGAACCTGAGATATGGGTGAATACCGTCATTAAAATAGAGGAAGCCTTTTCGAAAGCTGAGTCTATTCCCAATGTAATAGTCTTAGAATACTGCGGAGGCATGATAAAGATATTGACCGAAGTAGAGACGATCAGGCCTGTGCAGGTTGTGCCCAGACGTATGAAAAAAGAAGCTGCGTAATGGTCGTGAACAGTTGAGATCATTGCAGCTCCGGTGAGCACAGCGACAACGGTGCCCTCATAGAGCCTCAGTCTATGGCAGGCAATGATGGTTGCAAGGGAAACGAATGCATACGAAAACGGACTGTCTCCGAACAGAAATGCAAAAAAGACGGCAAAACCTGCTCCTATGGCAGAAGCGGGAAGGCGGATGAATGCCTTCCTTATCGAGTCAGCAGCTGTTGGTTCTATTGTTACTATGGCTGTTATGACAGCGAACATTGCAGGCCAATCCAGCAAATGGCAGATAAAGGCTGTTACAAAAACAGCAATCCCGGTTTTGACAATCCTCCCGCCTGCAAAATTAAATAGATATGCTTTCATTTTTTTGCCTTCTTTAACTGTGTTGGATATTTTCATGATATATATATTATATCGCAACCCCCATGCACTATGGGGAAAATAACGAAGAGCCGGATTGCCGGCAAGTAGTCCAATCATACAAAGCAAATGTCATGAGAGGCAGAGAAGGGAGTGCTCCAATGCTCATTCACTTAGTTCCGAAAGATGATCTGGAGGCTCAGGGGATACGCTGGGTGCTGGAATCCCATTTAAGCGGGATAGATCTCAGGGTTTGGAAAAACATTCGTGATTTTTTGGCTGCCATCGAACACGGTTCACCGGGACTGGTCATTATCAATATGGACAGCTGGGAACAATTCTCCGGCGAAGAAGCGGAAGAATTGAAGAGTAAAAGATTATGCTGGCTGGGGATATCCTCTGAAAGGATTTTTCAGACAGCATACCGCGCACTTAAATACAGGGGAGAGGATGTGCTGTTCAGGCCCTTTTCTTCTTCAGAACTGATCAGGGCTGTCCAGCAGATCAGGTATGAGCTGAGGAACTCGCCGGAGCAGGGGCAAGCCGGACAAGCGCAATTACAGGAACCCGGCTATCCGGATTTGTTTGTCACAAATGGGGAGGAGGAGAGGGGTCTGACCATGGCTGCTTTCCTGACGCCTGACAGCTCAGCGCTTGAGTCATTATACAGCTTATTGAGCAGCCGCACTGCGGCTAAAGCCGGCAAAGTGTTCGCCTTGTCAGAGTTCGTCCTATTTGTCCGCACTTCACCATATGGAGGAGAGACATTGGACGAGTTCCACTCATTCATGGCGGTTTGGAAAAAAAGCTTTGCTGTCCCGCTTGCTGTTATCGTATATCAAACCAGGAAACCACAATCACTGAAGGATACCTACCAGCATGTACGGATGCTGACCAAACTGATCTTCTTTGAAGGCTATGACATTATCATTTCAGAAAATCATCCGTCTTTAACAAAGGAAATGGACCCTCTCCTGACACCGGTCGAGCAGAGGGAATGGATAGAAATGCTTGAAAAAAGAGACGTAAAAGCCATTCGGTTGTGGTGTGAAAGGGAGTTCCTTGCCCTTGAATCCCCATATCCTGATCCAGAGCTGGTGAGGGTCCGGCTGACAAGTGTGCTTGCTCAGGCGAGAAGATATATGAAAACCTATCAGCTGCAGTCGGATATATTGGAGGAAAATTACCACCGTGTTTTTCAGAAGATTGTCCATTCGCCGACCATCCATGAGATTGTCAATGAACTGGAGAAATTTGCGGCCAGGCTTTTTGAGGAATATAGCCGCAAAGCTATTGATCCTGTCCCGGCTGTTGAAATAGCCGAAGAACTAATAGAGTCAAATTACTGGAACGAGGGCTGGAATTTATCAGATTGTGCGGAATCCCTGGGAATACATAAAAGTACATTGAGCCGGCGGTTTGCTGCCGAGAAAGGACTGACCTTCCGCGAGAGGCTTCACCAGATCAGGATCCGTGAGGCAAAGCGGCTTCTGATTGAGACAGATCTGCCAATTGAAAGAATTGCGGCTATGTGCGGCTATTCACATCCCTCTTATTTTTCGTCCAAGTTCAAATCCATTGCATCTTCCACACCCGCTTCCTATAGGCGGAAAACTAAGTATAATTGAAATTTTTGAAATTCATCATAATTATGTCTACCTCAGTATCTTTGAACTGCAATCATTTGTAAAAATATCAACAGATTATAAATTAATTTCCTCCTGTCCAGAAGTAAAATGAAAGAAACTATAACAGGAGGGAATAGTGATGGAAACAGCTGCTGAGAGAGTGAAAAGATACCGGGGGAACCAACTGAATACAAAAGGCTGGCAGCAGGAAGCTGCCTTGAGGATGCTAATGAATAATCTGGATCCGGATGTAGCAGAAATGCCTGATAAGCTGGTCGTCTACGGGGGGATCGGGAAAGCGGCCAGAAACTGGGAGAGCTTTGATGCTATAGTAGAGACGCTAAAGAAGCTGGAAAATGACGAAACTCTCCTTGTCCAATCAGGCAAACCCGTAGCCGTCTTTAAGTCGCATAGTGATGCTCCGCGTGTATTGATTGCCAATTCTAACCTCGTGCCGGCATATGCCAATTGGGAAACTTTTCATGAGCTTGACCGCAAGGGCCTTATGATGTACGGGCAGATGACCGCCGGAAGCTGGATTTACATTGGTTCCCAGGGAATTGTACAGGGGACATATGAGACTTTTGCCGAGCTGTCAAATCAGCATTTTGGAGGTTCCCTTAAAGGCACTATTACTGTAACAGCAGGCCTTGGAGGCATGGGCGGGGCCCAGCCGCTCGCTGTTACGATGAATGGCGGTGTCTGCATCGGGATAGAAGTGGATGAGACAAGAATTGACCGAAGGATTGAAACAGGCTACACGGATATGAAAACGGATTCATTGGAGGATGCCATTTCCCTGGCTGAGCAGGCAAAGAAAGAGGGGAAGGCCCTTTCTATCGGCCTTGTAGGCAATGCTGCTGAAATACTTCCGAAAATGCTGCAAAGGAATTTCATCCCGGAAGTATTGACAGACCAAACATCAGCCCATGATCCGCTGAATGGCTATATCCCTGAGGGCATGGAACTTGGCGAGGCAGAAGATTTGAGGGCTGCGGATCCAGCCGAATATGTCAAAAGGTCAAAATCATCCATGGCTGTTCATGTGAGAGCGATGCTTGAAATGATGAATAAGGGCGCCATCACCTTTGACTATGGCAATAATATCCGCCAGGTGGCAAAGGACGAGGGGGTGGAGGATGCTTTTGCTTTCCCTGGCTTTGTTCCTGCCTATATAAGGCCGCAGTTCTGTGAAGGCAAAGGGCCTTTCAGATGGGCAGCCCTTTCAGGAGACCCTGAAGATATTTACAAAACCGACCGGGCTATCCTGAGAGAGTTCAGCGATAATGAGCATTTATGCAATTGGATCAGGATGGCTCAGGAAAAAATCCAGTTTCAGGGGCTCCCATCCCGCATATGCTGGCTTGGCTACGGAGAAAGAGCCAGATTCGGCAAGATTCTTAATGATATGGTCGCGAGCGGGGAACTGAGTGCACCGGTAGTAATCGGCAGGGACCATTTGGATTCAGGTTCGGTCGCTTCTCCGAACCGTGAAACCGAATCCATGCTGGACGGGTCTGATGCTGTTTCAGATTGGCCGATTCTCAATGCGCTCATCAATGCAGTTGGCGGCGCTACTTGGGTCTCCCTTCACCATGGAGGCGGAGTCGGGATGGGCTACTCCCAGCATTCGGGTGTAGTCATAGTTGCAGATGGCACTAAGGAAGCTGAAAAGCGCCTTGAAAGGGTGCTCACTACTGATCCCGGCATGGGAGTTGTCCGTCATGCTGATGCTGGATATGAATTGGCAAAGAAAACTGCGAGAGAAAAAGGTATTAGAATGCCAATGCTTGATAAGGGGAGTGACCAGGCATGAGCAGCAGGATCTTATGGATTAAAAATGCCTCTCAGCTTGCGACTCTCGCCTCAGGCGTGAAAGGTCCGCGCTCAAAAAGTGATATGTCAGAGCTCGGACTGATTGAAAACGGAAGCTTATTGATCAAGGGCAATAAAATTTTGGCAGCAGCTTCAGCAGGGGAAATCGAAAAAAAATATGCTGCCATCCTGAAGGATGCAGAGATTATTGATGCTTCCGGCCGGCTTGTCACTCCGGGACTGATCGATCCCCACACTCATGCAGCATATGGCGGCGGCCGGGAACAGGAGTTTGAAATGCGCCTTGAAGGTGCCAGCTATATGGATATCATGAACAGCGGCGGCGGAATCCACGCAACAGCTAGAATGACAAGGGAGGCATCGGAAGAGGAGCTGCTGGAGCAGACTGCTGTCCGCCTTGATTCCTTCCTTGCTCATGGAGTTACAACAGTAGAAGGAAAAAGCGGTTATGGAATGGAGCTGGAAACCGAGCTGAAGCAGCTGCGGACGATGAAAAAACTGAATGAACAGCATCATGTTGATATTGTCCCGACCTTCATGGGGGCACATGCAGTGCCGCCGGAATACAAAGGAAGGGAAGATGAGTTCGTTGATTATATTATTGAAGTGATGCTGCCGGAGGTGTCTGCTGAAAAGCTTGCAGAGTTCAATGATGTATTCTGCGAAGTGGGAGTCTATACTCCTGAACAGGCAGAGCGGATTCTTGAGGCCGGGAAAAAGTTCGGGCTGCTTCCTAAGATACACGCAGATGAGATTGAGTCCTATGGCGGCGCAGAGCTGGCTGCCAAGGTGGGAGCTGTTTCGGCAGAACATCTGCTGAAGGCTTCGGAAGCTGGCATTGAGGCGATGGCAAAGGCAGGTACAATTGCCTGCCTGCTGCCGGCAACGGCTCTTTATTTGCGGGAGGAAGCTGCCAAAGGGCGGAAGATGATTGACAGAGGGGTGCCTGTAGCAATCTCAACAGACTGCAACCCTGGTTCATCGCCGACAACATCCATGCCCCTCGTCATGAATCTTGCCTGTATCCTGATGAGGATGACGCCGGCAGAGGCATTGACAGCTGCAACCTATAATGCAGCATGCGCCATCAGGAGAGAAGACCGGATAGGATCATTGGAAGAAGGCAAGCAGGCAGATATTGTCTTGTGGAATGTGAAGGACTACCGGGAACTGCAATATTTGTTCGGGGTCAATCATGTCCATTCCGTCTGGAAAAAAGGCATAAAGGTGGTGGGCTAGGATGGAGACTCGCTGGCTGACGAAACCCGGCTGGTCCTGGAATACGGCTGAAGGCAGCTCCCCTGAATTCGTCCATCAATGGATCCGTCCGCTGGAACAGACAGAAGGGGAACCCAATGTCATCATTTATGGAGCACCCTTATCAAGATCATCCATCAGTGTTTCAGGTGCATCCTTATACCCGGATGAATTCAGGAAAATGTGGAAAGGATACGCAGCCTATAATCTTGATGAAGATATCGATTTGACCTCTTTAACTGCTGCTGATGCAGGAGATGTACTTATGCATACAACTGATATCCCCCTTTCCCATAGCCGTATTCAGGAGACAGCCTGTTCACTGGCAAAAGGCTTCCCTGAATCTGTCAGCTGCCTGATCGGCGGGGACCATTCAGTCACAGCCTGCTCTGTCCGCGGAATTAAGGAAGCTTTTCCTGACGAAAGGATTGGGATCCTTCAGCTGGATACCCATCTGGATGTAAGGGACCCGAAGGAGCTCGGGCCTGCGAATGGCACACCGATCCGCCAGCTTATCGATGGCGGTGCTGTGAAGGGGGAGGATATAGTCAATATCGGACTTCATGGCTATTTCAATGCAAGGCCGCTGGTTGAATATGCAAAAAAACACAAGATCCGGATGGTGACCATGAAGAATGCCCGGAGGCAAGGGCTGATCCAAACAGTGCAGGAGTCTCTGGATGATTTGGCAGCCAGGACAGACCGTGTTTATGTAACAGTGGATATGGATGTTCTGGACATCTCCGCAGCCCCGGGCGTGCCTGCGTCAACTCCGGGCGGTATGATGCCTGGCGAACTGTTTGATGTCCTGCTCGAAATTGGCAAATGTCCGCATGTTTTGCATATTGACTTTGTCTGTCTTGACCCGACAAAGGATTCCAACGTGTCAGAAACGGTAAAAGCGGGTGTATATGCCTGGCTGCAATTTATGACCGGCTGCACAATGCGGAAAGAAGGATTGAACATTCACTGTTAAGGGAGCGATTGATATGGAAAACAATCTGCCAAAACAGCCCGGTACAGACATAAGCATCAAAACGCCATTTATGTGGAAATTCTTCGTTTACAGTTTCATAGGCGCGTTCATTTTCTTTGTCCCCATTACAATCGGCGAAAAGAAATCCATCCTGCTTGATCATTTTGTGACCTATATCCAAACGGCAGCGGAACCTGCCATCCCTTTTTATACTCTGTTCATTTTGGCTGCAGGAGCCATATATCCTTTTTGGACAGGGAAATGGAAGAAATCCGCTACAGATATAATTTTTTCTATGTTTAAAGTGGCTGGTCTGCTGACAGGCATTATGATTCTCCTGAATCAGGGTCCAGCCTGGCTGTTTGATCCGGATATGGGACCGTTTTTATACAACAAGCTTGTAGTTCCCGTCGGACTGCTGGTGCCGATAGGGGCTGTATTCCTTTCTTTGCTGGTAGGCTACGGCCTTTTGGAATTCATCGGGGTCCTTGCAAGGCCAATCATGCGGCCCATCTGGAAAACGCCCGGGCGTTCTGCCATTGATGCTGTCGCTTCTTTTGTGGGCAGCTATTCGGTCGGCCTTTTAATAACCAACCGCATCTATAAAGAAGGCAAGTATAACGGCAAGGAAGCAAGCATCATTGCCACCGGCTTTTCAACTGTTTCTGCCACGTTCATGGTCATTGTGGCAAAGACCCTCGGGCTGATGGAAATGTGGAATCTGTATTTTTGGCTTACTTTCTTCGTAACCTTCCTTGTAACAGCGATTACGGTCAGAATCTGGCCGCTGTCGAAAATTAAAGAAGATTATTACGAAGGATCTGTTCCGCAGCCTGAAAAAAAGGTCCAAGGAAACCTTTTCACTGCAGCATGGGCGGAGGCCAGGCAGACAGCGGAACATTCACCGCGCCTCTTGGAGAATATATGGGTCAACTTGAAAGATGGGCTGCTAATGGCTATGGCCATCCTGCCATCCATCCTGTCGATCGGACTGCTTGGCCTGGTTTTAGCTGAGTTCACCCCGGTTTTTGACTGGATTGGCTATATCTTTTATCCGTTCACATCCGTTCTGCAGCTGCCGGAGCCAATGCTTGCTGCCAAGGCAAGCGCACTTGGCATAGCAGAGATGTTTCTCCCTGCCTTGCTGGTCACTGAAGCTGCACTGGAACTGAAGGTTGTCATTGCTATTGTCTCTGTATCAGGTATCATCTTTTTTTCGGCGCTTGTGCCTTGTATTGTATCGACGGAAATTCCTCTTTCAATTCCCGTGCTGATCGTCATATGGATTGAAAGGGTGATCTTGACGCTGATCATTGCTGCACCGCTTGTCTATTTGCTTTTATAAAGATAAAACCAGCATGGCCTGTGCCGTGCTGGTTTTTCTGGTCCTGATGCCATTTATAGATCATCAAACCCATTATCCACTGTATTCACCTTCACATACTGCCTCGGCTTTTGTTCAAAAAAGTCCGATTTTCCAAGATCGACCTCTTCATAGGCCTTGATCCAGCGAAGGGGATTGGTCCTTGATCCTTCGAATGGGCGGTTAAAGCCCAGCTGGTTGGAGCGGACATTGGCATAGAATCTTATATATTCTTCCACATCCCCGATCAGGATGCCGCTTATTTTATCCCCGATGATGGATCGGGCCCATTCAATTTCAAGATAGGCCGCTTCCCTGAAAGTTGATTCTGCGAATTCCGCCAGCTCTTTTGTGTTCTGCTCAGGATATTCATCAAGGATTTCACGGAAAATTTTAACGAAAAGGTCGACATGCAGCTGTTCATCTCTATTAATATAGTTGATCATCGTGCTGGTAGCGACCATTTTCTGGTTTCGTGCCAGATGATAGAAAAAGGCGAAGCCGGAATAGAAGAACAGCCCCTCTAAAACAACATCAAATATGATGGACTTAAGAAGGCTGTCGACAGTGGGCGACTCTGCAAAATTTCTGTAGCCTGAAGCCACGAATTCATTCCGCTTTATTAGGGCAGGCTCGGTCCGCCAGAATTCAAATACCTCATCCTGCTTATTCTTATCAACAATACTTGAAAGCACATAAGAATAAGAATGGTTATGGATCACTTCCTGCTGGGCAAGGATGATCATCAGGGCGGAGAGGCTGGAATCTGTCAGGTAGTCAGCGACCTTACCGGCATAATCAGTCTGAATGCTGTCAAGCAGTGCCAGGAGGCCGATTATTTTTAAGAAAGCCTCCTTTTCTTCTTCTGATAAATCAGGAAACTGCTTGATGTCCTGTGACATATTGATTTCAAAAGGGGTCCAGAAATTGGCGAGCATCCGTTTATATTTAGGAAAGGCCCATTGAAACCTCACATCGTCCCAGTTCAGGATATTGGAACATTCTCCGTTGATGATTCCAGTAGAGCGGTTTGGTGCTGTTTTATTCATGATTTCTCTCTTATTGACAGGGGTTGTCATCGAATCACTCCTTTTCATTAGCTTGAGCAGGAATCGCAGTCTTCAAAGTCGGAAGAAGTAGAGCGGACATAGTATGTCGTCTTCAGTCCGTTTTTCCAGGCAGACAGATGCAAATCCAGCAGTTCCTTCGCTTTAATATTGTTCTGCACATATAAATTAAAAGAAATTGCCTGATCGATATGCTTCTGTCTTTTGCTGTTCTGCAGGATGCTCCAATGCTGGTCAATCACATAAGCCGATTTGTAGTACCAGGTTGTATGCTCATTCAGGTCGGGTGCCGTTACCGGAATCTTATAATCTTTCTTTTCCTCAGAGTAGAATTTCCTGAATATCGGATCAATGCTCGGGCTGCTTCCTGCAATGATGCTAGTTGATGCATTTGGTGCTACAGCCATCAGATATCCATTTCGGATTCCATTTTTCCTGACAGCCTGCATCAATGAATCCCAATCATGCACAGAATCCAAACTGCTGTATCCCCGGGATGTAAAATATTCGCCTGAATGCCAGTCAGAGCCCTTGAAGCCCGGGTATGATCCTTTTTCCATCGCCAGATTCATGCTTGCTTTAATCGTCAGGAAGGCAATCTTTTCGTACAATTCATCTGCCAGCCGGACGGCTTCTTCGTTTTCCCACCTGAGCTTTTTCAAGGCGAGCAAATGGTGCCAGCCAAAGGTCCCGAGTCCAATTGCCCTGTATTTCCGGTTGGTGGCCACTCCCTGCAGGACGGGAATGGTATTCAAGTCAATCACATTATCAAGCATCCTGACCTGAATGGGAATCAATCTTTCCAATACATGGTCGGCTGCTGCCCTTGCCAGATTGATAGATGAAAGATTGCAGACGACAAAATCGCCGGGAATTTTCTCTATGATGATCCGGCCATCTTCCTCGCGCTGGTCTTTTGTGATCGTTGCGCTTTGATTCTGCACGATTTCAGTGCAGAGATTAGTGCAATAAATCATCCCCAAATGACGATTGGGGTTCTTCCTGTTTACCTCATCACGGTAAAACATGAATGGAGTGCCGGTTTCCAGCTGGCTGATCATAATCCTTTTCATAATATCGATTGCCGGAACTTTTTGCTTCGACAGCCGCGGGTTTGCGACGCATTCTTCATACTTAACCCTGAATGAACCTGCACCAGGCTTTTCATCATAAAAGTCTTCAAGGGAGAAGCCCATAACGCTGCGGACCTCATGGGGATCGAACAAATGCCAGTCCCCGCGGGCTTCTACCGTTTCCATGAATAGATCCGGCAGGCAGACCCCGGTGAATAAATCATGGGTGCGGTAGCGTTCATCACCGTTATTCAATTTGCTGTCCAGGAAGGAAAAGATATCTTTATGCCAGATGTCGAGATAGACGCTGACTGCCCCTTTGCGCTGGCCGAGCTGATCGACGCTGACAGCTGTGTTATTAAGCTGCTTCATCCATGGAAGGACCCCTGATGAAGCCCCTTTAAAGCCTTTTATATCACTGCCCCTGCTTCTGATTTTTCCCAGATAGACCCCGATGCCGCCGCCGTTCTTGGAAAGATTGGCGATATCTGTGTTGCTGTCATATATGCCCTGGAGACTGTCATCTACAGTATCAATAAAGCAGCTTGAAAGCTGGCCCCAATTTTTTCCTGCATTGGAAAGTGTAGGGGTTGCTGCTGTCATATACAGATTGCTTAAAGCCCAATAGGATTCCTTAATGAGGGACAATCTGCGTTCCTTTGGCTCTGAACGGTTCAAAGTCATGCTGATGATCATGAATCTTTCCTGAGGCAGCTCAAAAAGCCTCTTTTTCTTATCCCGGCTCAGGTAGCGGTCAGCAAGCATTTTCACTGCTATATATGTAAAAAGCCTGTCCTTTTCCGGGTCAATATAAGTCCCGATTATATCAATTTCTTCTTTTGTGTAGGATTCCAGCAGGACTGGGGAGTAGACGCCGGCATCGGTTAAATCGGTGATAAGCCCATACAGTGGGCCATAGCTTTCTCCGGCAGTGGAGCGCCGGTGCTCGGCAGCCTTCTCATAAAGACTTGATAAGTACAGGCGGGCGGCCACGTATGTCCAGTCAGGCTCAGCCTCGCTGATCATGGAAAGGGAATCAAGAATCAGCTGGTTTAGCAGTTCATCATTACTTGGAGTGTGATTATCCTGAAGCTGAGTCGCCCTTTTATAAAGCGGCTGAAAATCCAAATGCGGGAAATCAGAATCAATGGATGCCAATGGCAGCGGTTTTGCGGAAGAAATGTTCATAGTCGTACCTCCTGGGTTGATCAGTATTTTGACAATAAAAAAATCCGCCCACAATTTGGGCGGATCAAACGACGGCATAAAGGAAAATAAAACGATTTATACCATCGTTTCATCTTCCCAATCCCCGAAGAACCGAAACTCGTACAAGCATGGCAGGTCTCCTGGCTTGTGCTTCATCCTACTCTGAGCCCTTCCCATATATGCGCCTATTCAGCGTTCATATACAGTGGATGCTCATTTCGTACACACTTACAGTTGCGGGGACAGCTCCGGCGTTGAACCGGATTCCCTATTATGCCCTAAAAGGGCACCATCGCTTGCGGATTCTTATTCAATTGAAGGCTGGTGCCAAAAATCGGCAGCCAGGACGATTATTCGCTAAAATCCCCGGACTCTCTGCAAAAAAAATCGCTTCCCGAGTTTCAGAAGCGAAAAAGGAAAAAGAGACCATAAACAAAATTCATTCACAAGGACAACAATATGTAGTGCTGATTCCTGGTGGATTATCAATATGTTGTACCATGATTGTAGCATAGTTAAAAACCAACAGCAATCATAAAGCGATAAAATAATAAAAATATGGAAGGAGAAGCATGGCGCTCCCTGCAATTAGCAGAATCCGAGCCGTATTTGTCGAAAGCCTGCCGCTATTTTTCCATTTTTTATACCAGCTCCACCTCTGCAGATTTGTCTTATAAAGAAGAAAAAGAAGCATGCATAAAGCAGCAGACTGAATATAGAATGGCAGACCGAACGCTTTGCCTGTTATATCTTCATCTGCCGGAACCGCAAGTTCAAGAATCTTTTCATGGAATGACCCAAAAAGGGCAAACGCAGCAACAGCAATGATGATTACTTTAATCAATTCAAGATAAAAACCGCCAATATTTTTCACTGAGACACTCTCCAAAACATTTATATATTTTTGCTCTTTCATTATAGCCTCCCTTTAGACAGCTAACAAAACATAACGATTATCAAAATAATTAAAATAAAACAAAAACATTCATAAACAATCAAACATTGAATCTATTTGATTGTTTATGAGTGAAAATGATTGATTTTTGAAATCGATTCCATTACAATTGGCTTACATAATAAATCTTAAACTTCTAAGCCAAAAGCCATGAAGCGGCAATAATAAAGAGCTGGGAGGTGACAATCTTGCTGACGCCAGAGAGACATCAGCTCATTCTGCAAATGCTTAAAGAGAAGCATACAGTTAAAATACAGGAACTTGTAGAAATGACAGATTCCTCAGAATCAACCATCAGACGGGATTTATCACAGCTTGAAAATGATAAATTTTTAAAAAGGGTGCACGGAGGCGCTGCCAGGCTGCAGGGAAAGCTTCAAGAGCCGAGCATGGTTGAGAAATCATCCATAAACCGTCATGAGAAGAAGGATATTGCCAAGTATGCAGCAGGCCTTGTAGAAGAAGGGGATTGCCTATATCTGGATGCAGGGTCAACCGTTCAGGAAATGATTCCCTTTCTGCCTCTGAAAGACATTGTTGTCGTGACAAATGGCCTTATGCATATTCAAAGCCTTATGGAAAGAGGGATTAAGACCTTCCTTGTGGGCGGGTATGCAAAGCCGCACACAAATGCCATCATAGGCAGGGGAGCCTTAGCGAGCCTTGGGCAATACAGGTTTGATAAATGCTTTATGGGTGTTAATGGAATTCATCCGCAGTTCGGCTATACCACACCGGACCAGGAGGAAGCAATGATCAAGCAGACAGCTATTTCACTGTCGAGGGAAGCATATGTACTTTCGGATAGTTCGAAGTTTTCTGAAATCGCTTTCGCAAAAATTGCTGAGCTCCATGAAGCCTCCATTATCACAAATGAACTTGATGCAGACAGCAGGGAACAATTTATAAGTAAAACAAAAATTAAGGTTGTGACAGCATGATTTATACATTGACACTTAATCCTTCAGTTGATTATATTGTCGAGCTTGACAATGTCGAGATAGGCAGTTTGAACAGGACAAAAAGTGAATCTAAATTTCCAGGAGGAAAAGGCATCAATGTTTCCCGAGTCCTGAAAAGGATGGGAGTTGACAGCGAAGCAATCGGTTTTGCCGGCGGATTCACCGGCAGATATATCACAGACTCTCTCCAGGAAGAGAATATTAGAACCCGTTTTGTCCAGGTAAAGGATGACACGAGAATCAATATCAAATTGAAAAGCGGTCAGGAAACTGAAATCAATGCCAGGGGGCCTGAAATCAGCAAGGAAGACCTGGATGCATTGACTTTTGAAATCAGCCGGCTGGGACAGGGAGATATGCTTGTGCTTGCAGGAAGCATCCCTTCCACAATGCCGGACAACACGTATGAAGCATTCGCGAAGATGTGCCATGAAGCAGGTGCAGGATTTGCAGCAGACGCAGAGGGCGAGCTGCTTAAAAAGGTTCTTCCGTACCGTCCTTTCCTGATCAAGCCGAATCACCATGAACTTGGAGAATTATTTGGCACAGAGATCCATACGTGCGAAGAAGTGCTTCCATACGCTAAGAAGCTTATCGAAATGGGTGCGCAAAACGTCATTATTTCACTGGCAGGGGAAGGTGCTGTATTCGTGAATGAAGATATGGCCATCGCGGCGACTGTTCCAAAGGGCATCTTGAGAAGCTCGGTGGGAGCAGGCGACTCTATGGTTGCCGGATTTCTTGCCGAATTCAGCCGGAGCGGCAGCTATGAGGCAGCATTTAAATACAGTGTAGCTTCCGGCAGTGCAACAGCCTTTTCTATTGGCCTGTGCACGATTGAAAAAGTAGAAGAGCTGCTGCCTCAGGTAGCGGTCAGAATAATATAAAGGGGAGAGCTTTATGAAAATTACAGAGCTGTTGTCAAAAGATACAATCCTGCTCTCTATTAATGGCAGGGATAAGCGCGGAGCGATTGACCAGCTGGCAGAGACACTGGATAGAGCTGGAAAGCTTAATGATATTTCCGCTTTCAAAGAGGCCATTCTTAAAAGAGAAGAACAGAGCACTACGGGGATCGGGGACGGCATTGCGATTCCCCATGCGAAAACCGCGGCGGTTTCCAATGCTGCAATTGCGTTCGGCAAGTCAGCTGAAGGGGTGGATTATGATTCACTGGACGGACAGCCGTCACATCTATTCTTCATGATTGCTGCCCCTGAAGGTGCGAACAATACCCACCTTGAGGCACTTTCCCGCCTTTCTTCCATCCTTATGAGAGAAGAAGTGCGCAGGGAGCTTATGGAAGCGGATTCTGCGGAAACCGTTTTGAATATCATTAATGCACATGATGAAGAAGGCGAAGAAGAAGAGCAGAGCATGGAAAACAAAAAAGATTTCATCGTCGCCGTCACAGCCTGCCCTACAGGAATTGCACATACCTACATGGCAGCAGATTCCCTGAAAGCAAAAGCGGCTGAGCTGGGCATTGATATTAAGGTAGAGACCAATGGTTCCGGCGGAGCTAAAAATGTCCTCACCCGGGAAGAAATTGAAAACGCAGCTGCAGTTATTGTGGCAGCAGACACAAAAGTGGAAATGGAACGCTTCAAAGGGAAGCATGTCATTCAGACCGCTGTAGCAGACGGCATCCGAAAGCCTAAGGAGCTTATTGACAGGGCTGTTAAAAAAGATGCGCCGGTCTATCAGGGATCAGGCAATGCTTCATCTGAAGACAGCGGAAATAAGGAGAAAAAGGGCGGCATCTACAAGCATTTGATGAACGGTGTTTCCAATATGCTTCCGTTTGTTGTCGGCGGCGGAATCCTGATTGCGATTTCCTTTATGTTCGGCTATAACTCTGCGGATCCGAACGATCCTTCTTACAATGAATTTGCAGCGGCACTTATGACAATCGGCGGCGGCAATGCCTTTGGCCTGCTGGTTCCTGTGCTTGCCGGCTTCATTGCAATGAGCATCGCGGACCGTCCGGGCTTTGCACCTGGTATGGTCGGTGGTTTCATGGCAGCGAGCGGCGGGGCTGGATTCCTTGGCGGCTTGATCGCCGGATTCCTTGCCGGTTACATTGTTGTACTGCTTAAGAAGCTCCTATCCGGGCTTCCGGCTGCTCTTGAAGGAATAAAGACGATTCTGCTTTACCCGCTTCTTGGAATATTACTGACTGGCCTTGCCATGCTGTATGCAGTGAATGAGCCAGTCGGTGCACTGAATAATGCAATTACAGACTGGCTTGCCGGTCTCGGCACCGCCAATGCTGTACTGCTGGGTATTGTACTGGGCCTTATGATGGCCTTTGATATGGGAGGCCCTGTCAACAAGTCAGCATATGTATTTGGAACAGGCCTCCTGGCAAACGGCGTCTATGAGCCAATGGCTGCCATCATGGCGGCAGGTATGGTTCCGCCGCTTGCCATCGCTCTGGCTACTACTTTCTTTAAGAATAAATTCACGAAACAGGAAAGAGATGCAGGCACTGTCAACTATATCATGGGTGTATCTTTCATCACGGAAGGTGCCATCCCATTTGCGGCAGCAGATCCAATCAGGGTCATCCCATCTATCATGGCGGGTGCTGCCACAACCGGTGCTCTGTCCATGCTCTTTAACATCGGCCTCCGGGCACCTCACGGCGGAGTGTTTGTTTCCTTCCTAGTAGAAGGAAATGCGCTGCTGTATCTTTTGGCTATCCTGATTGGCTCGGTTGTATCTGCCGTCCTGTTGGGAATCTTTAAAAAACCTGCAGCACAAGTGAAGTGAAAATGACCGGAAAGCCTCTGTGCTTTCCGGTTTTTTCTTTTCTCAATAGTATCTCACCGATACCAGCCAGGGTTAAAATCAAGCTCCAGCACCTGGCCGAATTTAATGGCAAAGTCCACAAAGGCATTGCCCTTCGCTGTCAATATTCCCCTGTCAAACACATAAGGGGCGTCTACATATCTTTCTTCATTGAAAACCCCTAAGAACTCCCTGGACTGTTTGGAAATACCCGCTGTGTAAGAACGGTCATCCAGGATGCCGGATTTCGCCATAAGGTAAGGCGCACTGGAAATTGCGGCAATGACGGCATCTTGTTTATATCCGCTCCAGATAAAGCTGAACAAGTCATCTTCCGCCAGCAGGTGCTTGAAATCATCAACACCTGGAAGTATCAGACTCTGGTATTGGGAAATCTCTGCCTCATTAAGAGAAATATCGGGATTGCACGAAAGTCCTGCTTCTCCTATTACAGGTTCATCATCAAGGCCGATGAAGACCTTTGGATGATTTGCCTGCGTCAATACAGAAATGACGGCTGATAATTCGTACTCGCTGAATCCGGGATACAGAATAATGGCTGTAGTCATCTTTCATACCTCCAATTCAAGGGAATTTACAATACTATTCGCCGCTTCTGCAGTAAACCCTTTTCAGTCCGTGCTTAATCCTGCTTCTTGGGCCAGGCATATTCTCAGTCAAGTTTAATATGAATGAGAGAAGAAGTTTTAACAGGGAGGGAAACATATGGCCAAAACATTCGAAGAAGCAGCAAAGGAAGAAAACGGATTCTGGCTGCAGATCCTCGGGGATCATGCGCGGTTCATCCATGATGCCCTGGCGCCGTCTGAAAAGGAAAATATCCGGACAGCGGAATATTTTATAACGGTCTTCGATGAATTGCTCGCACAGTCAGGAAGCGCAGATCCTATACAATTAAGCATACTGGCAGAAGGAGAGGCTGAAAAGCTGCGAGGCTTTAAGCTGAAGCTGATTGAAGAGCATCTGACCGGCAAAATCAAAATACATCTTGGCCCGACCTTCATCAACCATATGGTGAACGAGCTTGAGGAATACCTGCTTGTGCTTAGTTACTTAAAAAAAGGTGAAGCTCCGCCAGTATTTCATGAGCTTCATCATCATCTGATCTGGCTGCTTGATGCTGCGGGTCATGCTGGTGCGATATCAGACAATATGGACCGGATCGAGAAGATGATTAAAGAAAAAAGCGATGATTATACAAAACATTTTGAGGGCTTTTACTTAAAGGCTGTAGAGCTTACCGGATTTTTGAGGACGAAAATCCAAAGCTTTCCGGCACTGGACCGGTTTAACAAAAACGTCAAGCTCGAGATGAAGTTATTTATGAATTTCCTGGATGAAATTGAAGAGCTTGAACTCTCAAACCAGGCCCTCGGAACGTTTGCTCCCCTGATGGCCGACCATATGTTCAGGGAAGAATGCTATTATTTGTCTAAGCTAGCCGAGGCACAGTCAGAAGGAAAGCCGGACTGTGATCCAGCGAAACCCCGGCTTCAGTATTAGCAAGCATTTCCCGGGCTGATAATATTACGCATTTTAACCTTCTCTAATGTGAACATACTAAAAAAGAACACATTTTGAGGAGGAATTCTTAGTGAAAAAAAGAGCAGCATCCATTCTGGCGATATTGTCCATTGTCCTGCCTTTGTCAGCCTGCGGCACAAACAACAATCAAATGAATGAGCCGGAAGAGATGAATTATACACCAATGCGCAATAATGGCGATGGTTTTGATAACGACCAGGTCAATCAGCCTAATAATGACAGCAACAGAGTTATTCCTTCCCGCTATGTTGATCCGGCTGACATGAGGCAGCTTGATGAACAAATTGAAGAGCAAAATGAAAGCAGCGAAGACTGGAGCGACCGGGGAATGCGAAACGACGAGACGCCGAAGACTGAAGACAAACCGGATCTTGGCGGAAATTTGTCTGGTGAAAGATAAAAGGTAAAAGCACAGCCGCAGAAATGCGGCTTTTTCTGTTTATGTGATAATCCCCATGGATTAGGGTAAAGGGTAAAAAACTAATCAGATTGCAGGGATTGTATGGATATTTTAAAATGGGGCTATATGCGGAGGGGGCAAAGAAAAGCAGTCTTTGATAAGTACCCGAATACCACTGTTATTTTCCGCCGGGTCAGGGGGTATTTCCTTGTTTACAGCATCGGATGGAATGAGAAAGACGGCGTTGTGGATCGAAGTGATATAGAACAGATGGAAATCCTTCTGAATAATGAGCTGGGACTGCTGGGAAATTACAAGGAAAGAGGCGGCAGGATCTAGCCAGCCGGTAAATCAAGGCAATCCGTTTCAGGTGCATGGCAGTTCTCTAATGCGAGCCATACTATTAAGGCAGCCAGGGATATGGCTGGAGACATTACGCAGCAGTAATGGCTGTCCAATCATGCTTCAGAAGGAGACTAAATTTCATGACTAAGCGCAATAGAAAAACGAAATCCGGCCTGCAAAGCGCCAAGAGCATAAACGATATGGAGTTTTCAAAGGATATGACAGCTTCAGAAAAGAAAGCTGAGAAACAGAGGCCTCACTGACTTTGGCCAGTTTTGAATATCGGGGCGGGAGGATTTTTTATGAAGAGATGGGGAGCGGGATTCCGTTAGTCTTCATTCACCCGCCTGGTATGGGAAGCGCGGTTTTTGAATGCCAAAAGCCCCTTTCTGGATGGTTCAGGGTTATTCTTCCAGATCTCAGCGGGCACGGCAGATCACCTGTCTGTCAGACAAACATATCTATTGGCCGGTATGCTAATGAAATAGCCGCTCTGCTGGATTCCCTGAAGATTGAAAGAGCAGCAGTTCTTGGATATTCTGCCGGGGGGCTGATCGCACAGGAATTTGCCCTCACTTATCCGGAGAGGGCTGCCGCGCTCATCCTGGCAAGCGGCTACCCGGAGGTCCAGTCAGCTGCATTTAAGTATGAACATCTTGCAGGCATGTATATGATTAAGCATCATCCGGATATCCTGATCCCGCTGCTTGCGGCAAGCCATACGCGAGATCATGCTTACCGGGCCAGGCTGGCGGAGCATATGGAGCTTGCAGACAAACAGATATGGTTCCAGTTCTACGGCCAGTCACTGCATTACAGTTGCACAGACAGGCTGAAAGAGCTCAAGGCTCCGCTGCTTCTGATGTACGGTTCCCGCGATTTTGCCAATCAGCATATCAGATCATACAAAAAGCACATTGATTGTCAATCAGCTGTCATTAAAAAAGTGGCCCATCAGCTGCCTACAAAAAAATGGCAAGCTTTTAACCAGGTTATACTTGGATTCCTTTTTTCGGAGGCAAAAATTTAGAACAGCCAGAGTGCTGTTCTTTTTAGCGTAAAAAAGCTTTTCTTAGGTATTATTTCCCATTATAATAAAGTTACTGAATTTATGCTGAGTAAATTTAGGAATAGATGATCAGGAGAATATATATGACAGATTACTTGGCTGACCTGCATAAACGGAATCTATTGCTTGTCTATCTTTTATGGGCATGCGTGATACTTGGGGTTGCAGTAGCATCGGATACACCCAAAACAGTAGTGACCATATTGGCAGCGGGAGGGCCATTCTCCCTGTTTTGCAGCTTTATGATTTGGAGGAAAAAGGCCATCCCTCTTATCATGTATTTTATATCAATAGGATTGGCAGTCGTTTCTTTCTTTTTTGTCCAATCGACTGCTGAATTCACAAATTTGCTTATTTTCTTTTTAGCGCTTGGGATCATCTCCCTGTATCATAATTACCGGCCGCTTCTCTTGAATGGACTGATCGCACTGGTGATGATGAACTATTTCCTGGCTGTTAAACCGGATTATGGCGAGGTTGATAAACTGGCTGTTAATGCATTTTTCATTTTGGTGCTTTCGGCTCTTACCGCCCAAAGCGTGCTGGGGAACGGGATGCTGAAAAAAGTTGAATCAGGCAGAAAGCAGTCAGAGCTCCAAAAGCAGAAAACGGAAGTGGTCCTGCAGGAAGTTCAAAGAACAATCGAGGTATTGGGAAAGTCAAACCGAGGATTGAATGAAAATGCAGAAGTAACGGGAAAAATTACAGGTGAGGTGGTCCTCGCTTTCCAGGAGCTTGCAGGAGGGATTGAATCTCAGGCTGCAAGTATTACAGATGTTAATTCCGCTATTCAGGATGTGTATGATGGAGTTATGAAGGCAAATGAGGCATCAGGCATCATGGAAGCCTCTTCAACTGCTTCGGCTGAAATGACGCTGCAGGGTAAAGAAAAGATGGACAGGCTCTATGAAAAAATGAACAGGATTGGAATGATGGTTGAAACGACCAATTCTGTCATGGCGAAGGTCAATGAGGAAAACAAACAGATTGAGGGCATTGTCAAACTGATTGCCGGCATTGCAGATCAAACCAATCTATTATCACTGAACGCCGCAATTGAAGCAGCCCGGGCAGGCGAGCATGGCAAGGGGTTTGCCGTTGTGGCCGAGGAGGTCAGAAAGCTTGCCCAGCAGGCTCATGATGCTTCCGGCCGGATAACAGGGATTCTGGAAGGGATTCAAGGCACATTCAAAGAGGCAGCGGAGCTGATCGGGAACGGTATGGCAGAGGTCTCTGATGGAAGGCAGTCAGCGGAAGAGGCGGAGAACCTGTTCTCATCTATCCAGGAACAGTCTTCTGCTGTCTTGGGACAGGCGGAATATCTAAGGTCACTCAATGAGCAGCTCCAGGAGGCTGCAGCCAGCGTCCGGGAAGAAATGACTGCTGTTGCAGCCATCACCGAGCAGTCGGCAGCTTCCGTTGAAGAAGTGCTGGCAAGCGCAGAAGTGCAGGAACAGCGGGTAATGGGAATTGTTGAAAACATCCGCGAGCTGAACGAAATGACAGGGAGCCTGGAGAAAGCGATAAAATGACTTAAAGCCCGGCTATTTTGCCGGGCTTTTGGTTTGCCGATTCATTCTTTTCCGGAAGACCCGCTGTATGCTCCCCTACCCCTCTTTATCCGGCTTTATGGCAAACAGGACTGCCAGTGCAGCGAGAATGGAAACTCCGCATAATATATAAAACAAGAGCTGATCTGACTGCTTAACGATGATTGCGACAGCTGGCGGGCCTGCTGCTACGCCGATGAACCTCATCGAGCTGTACAGTGAGCTGATCGTCCCTCTTTCTTCCTTCTCAATGCCCTCAGTGATCAGGGCATCCAGGCAGGGCAGGCTGACACCGATTCCGATTCCCCCAACAGCAAACATGGCCATGAGAAACCAGAGATTGGTTGAGAATCCAAGGATTCCGACTGAGGCAGCCAGCAGGATGCTGCCGGAAAAAGTAATCCACTTCATCAGCGACTTATTCTCTTTGATCAGCTTTCCGGTAATATAGGACGATAAACATAGGGCGCCTAATGGAATGGCAAGAAACAGCCCTTTTTTCACATCTTTGATATCATACTGCTTTTCAAGGATATCAGAGAGGTGAAACAGCACTCCGAATAATACGAACATTAATATGATGCCTGCCACAAAAATGGCATAAAGCCATTTGCCATTATTTTTGAAGATTTCCTTGATTTTTTTGAAAAAAGCTTTAAAGGGAATAGGCTCTGTCCGCTTCTCAGGTGTTTTTACCAGCAAGACCATCAGAAGGATAGAGATGGCACAAAATACCGGAAAAGCAAAAAAAGGCAAAAACCATAGGAAACCTGCCAAAAAGGCGCCAAGAATCGGGCTTAATACCTTGCCAAAGGTGTTTGAAGTTTCTATCACTCCAAGAGAACTGCTGACTTCTTCCTCGTTCTTGAACATATCCCCCACCAAAGGCATGACAATAGGCGCCCCTCCAGCTGCGCCAATCCCCTGCAGTGATCTTCCAATAAGGATAAGCCAGTAGGGATCAGCCATCTTCCAGGATGCCCAGCCGGATATAAGACCGCCGACAGCAGCAATCAGGAGACTGGGAATGATAACCTTTTTCCTTCCGATATGGTCTGAAAGGTATCCGGCAAGCGGTATCAGAATAATGGCCACAATGCTGTACACCGTAATGATCATACTGGACTGGAAGGAAGAAATGCCAAGCTCCCGCTCCATGACAGGCAGAACTGGAATAAGCATGGAATTCCCCAGTGTCATAACTAGAGGGATTGAGGAAATAGAAAGGACAGCCCATTTTTGATTATGCGTGTCATTATTCTTCTGGCTTTTCTTTTCCTTTGCTTTTTTCTTGGATTTCTTTAAAACGACTTTCTCCACATGCTCCATTTGAAAACCTGCCTCCTGTGTTGATACTATTACTATTAGCAAACAGGCTGACTTCTTTCCCTGCTATTTTTTGGCAAAGAGAAGGGTTGGAACATTCCGCCAAAAGAGATAGAATAGGGAATAATGCCAGCGGGCAGACTAATTGGGTTCATGGAGGGGAAAAAAGCAATGAAAGGCCGGATTATTGAATTCAGCATAGGCAAACCAAAGCAATTTGACTGGAAAGGAAAAAAAGAAACTTCTGCAATAGGGAAAACTCCACTGGAGGAAGCCAGACTGGTGCCAGAGGGTTTTGCCGGCGACGGTGTCGCCAATCCTGATTTCCATGGCGGCCCTGACAGGGCAGTATGTTTGTATCCTTACGAGCATTACAGCATGTGGGAAAAAGAATTTGGAAAAGTATTTCAGCCCCCGGCATTCGGAGAGAATATCTGTGCAGAAAATATGAAGGAAGAAGATGTTTTCATCGGGGATATTTTCACACTGGGCGATGCGGTCATCCAAATCACCCAGGGGCGGGTGCCGTGCTCGACCATCTCTAAGTTCAATGAAGCAGATAAGCTGCTGGCAAGAATCGTGGAGACAGGATTTACAGGATATTTTTTCAGGGTGATCGAACCAGGCGTTGTCCGGAAAGATTCACCAATGATCCTTCTTGAACGGAAGCAGGAGGATATTTCGGTCTTGGAGGGAAATGAAATCTTTTTCCGGGGGCGGAAAGATGCCAGAGCAATGGAGAAGATGCTCAGTATAGAGGCGCTGGCGGATGTCTGGAAAACGAAGCTCCAAAAGGCTTTGTATAATATTACATAAATTTATATAAAAAATGATTTGACAAACGGATATATCCGATTTATCATAATAATCAATATATCGCACGGCAATGACGAAGAGTAGTAACTTTTGCAGATGCTTTAGAGAGCTGATGAATGGTGGGAATCAGTGCAGATGCAATCGTGAATGGACTTCCGAGCCTCCAAACCGAACCCTTTTGAGCAGTAGGCTTTGGCGAACAGTCTCATCGTTACAAGAGACAGATGGCAGGAATATTGTCCTGCTGTCTGTAAAGTGAGCTGATTGATCAGCTAATGAAGGTGGCACCACGGGTTTCTCGTCCTTTTTATAAGGATGAGGGACCCTTTTTGTGTTATACAAAAAAGAATATAAAAATCGCTGAACAAGAGGAGTAGCAGAGCATTCGTTCGTTACAGAGAGCCGGGTGTGGTGGAAGCCGGCACGAACAGCATTGTGAATGGACTTGTGAGAGGCATCCTGAAAAAAAGTAGGGATGCACGGGATTCCGCCGTTATCAGGATAGGGTCTGCAGGGCTGAAAGTCTTGCGCACCCGAAAAGAGAGAGCATTTCTTGCTCTAACCAGAGGTGGCACCGCGGTCCGGAATATCGTCCTCTATATGCACAATACCTGTGCGTATAGGGGACTTTTTTTATAGGAGCCGAGCCGAGAAAAGCATAGGAGGAAAAATAATGAGCAGAGCAGAGACAGTACCAGGCATTCTGATTGAAGAACTGGAAGGTGATATACTGACGCCCATCAGCATTTATCAGCGGATCAGCGGGGAAAAAAAATTCCTGCTTGAAAGTTCGCTGAAGCATGAGCGCTCAGGAAGATATTCGTTTATCGGTGCAGATCCTGTATTTGAATTAAAGGGGAATGGCGGCAAAAGCATTCTGATCAAGGGAGGAGAAGAAACCGAATTGGAGGAGCCTGCCCTTGAAATGGTAAAAAAACTGCTTCCTGAAATACCCATGCATGCACCCTTTCCCCTAGCAGGAGGAGCGGTGGGCTATGTCGGGTACGACAGCATCAGGCAGTATGAGGATATCGGAAGTATCCCAAAAGATGAATTGGGAGTTCCGGATGTGCATCTGATGTTCTTTGAAATCATGGCTGTCTATGACCATGCTGAACAGAAAGTTTACCTGATCGGCACCTCTCTGACACCCGATACGACAGAAGAGAGCCTAAGGCACAGGATTGCCGGACGGAGAAAGGAAATAGAAGAAGGCTCTGCCGGTCCTTCTGACAGCGGTATAAAGATATCAAGGTACTCGGCTTCAGAAACGAAAGAGTCTTTTGTTGAAAAGGTAAAGAAAGCCAAAGAGTATATCATCCAGGGAGATATCTTCCAGGTGGTGCTTTCACAGCGTATGCAGGCAGACATTGAAGGAGATCCGTTCTCGTTCTACCGCAGGCTCCGTATTCAGAATCCTTCACCATATATGTATTTTCTGAATTTTGGTGAATATGCAGTCGCCGGTGCATCTCCGGAAAGCCTGATCAAGGCAGATTCTGACAAAGTAACCACGAACCCCATTGCCGGAACAAGGCCTAGGGGAAAGGACGAGGAAGAAGATGAGAGGCTGTCAGCCGACCTTTTGAACGATGAAAAAGAGCTTGCCGAGCACCGGATGCTCCTGGACCTTGGCAGAAATGACCTTGGCAGGGTTTGCGAATTCGGTTCAGTAAAGATAGAGAAATACATGCAAGCCGAGAAATTCAGGCATGTCATCCATTTGGTTTCTGAGGTATCCGGAAAGCTGAAGCCGGATTATTCACCCGCAGATTCACTTGCTGCCTGCCTGCCGGCAGGGACAGTATCAGGCGCACCGAAAATAAGGGCGATGGAAATTATTAATGAACTGGAGGAATACAAGCGGGGTGTTTATTCAGGGGCGATCGGCTATTTTTCTGCGGGAGGCAGTATGGACTTCGCGCTTGCGATCCGCACCATGCTGATAAAGGGGAATAAGGCCTACATCCAGGCTGGGGCAGGCATCGTACATGACTCGGTGCCCGAAAAAGAGTATGAAGAAACCATTCATAAATTAAGGGCATTTTTGGAGGATCAAGATGATTTTATTAATTGATAACTACGATTCATTTACGTATAACCTGTATCAGTATTTGGGAGAGCTTGGCGAAGAAATAAAGGTTGTCCGGAACGACAAGATCAGCCTTGATGAAATAGGCAGCATGAAACCTGAAGCCATTGTATTGTCTCCGGGTCCCGGCCGGCCGGAAAACGCAGGCATTTGCATAAATCTGATCCAGGAATTCTGCAGCAGAATCCCGATCCTCGGGATTTGCCTGGGACATCAGGCCATTGGCCAGGCATTCGGTGCCAGTATCGAGAAGGCTTCCAGAATTATGCATGGAAAAACATCAAAGCTTAAGCATACCGGCTCTTATTTGTTTCAATACATGGAGCAGCCCATCGATATCATGAGATATCACTCACTTGTCATCCAGACCGGAACGCTTCCGGCACAATTCAAGGTGCTGGCGAGATCGATGGATGATCAGGAAATCATGGCCATCAAACATGAAGACTACCCGCTCTTCGGCCTTCAGTTTCACCCGGAATCAGTCGGGACGATAAACGGAAAAAGGATGCTGGCAAACTTTTTATCGGAAATCAGGAAGGAGAATAGCTATGAGGCACATACTGGAACGCTTATCTGAACGGACGGAACTGACGGAATCAGAGATGATGGAGGCGATGGCCCACCTGCTGTCCGAAGAGGTGACAGACAGTGAAATTGCGGCTTTCCTGGTCGGGCTGAAAACAAAGGGAGAAACGGTTGCTGAAATCGCAGCGCTGGTGAAAGGCTTAAGGGGCAGAAGCCTTAGGTTTGAAAAGAAAATTCCCGGAGCCCTGGACAATTGCGGGACTGGCGGGGATGGATCAAAAAGCTTCAATATCAGCTCAACCAGTGCATTTGTCATCGCAGGAGCGGGAATCCCTGTTGCCAAGCATGGAAACAGGAGCGTGTCCAGTAAGACTGGGAGCGCTGATGTCCTGGAGCACTTGGGGATCAACCTGAACCTGGCGCCGGAGCGTCTTGAAGAAATCCTCCAGGAAATTGGCATTGCCTTTCTTTATGCACCGCATGTTCATCCTCAGATCAAAAGGATCATGAAGGTAAGGAAGGATTTAAGGATTCCGACGATTTTCAACCTGATTGGGCCTCTCACCAATCCGATGGAGCTTGATTCACAGCTTCTGGGGATCTACAGAAGGGATTTGCTTTCCATGTTTGCAGAGGTACTCAATGAACTGGGGCGTAAAAGAGCGGTTGTATTGAACGGTGCCGGATACATGGACGAAGCTTCCCTCCAGGGAGAGAACCATTTGGCTATCCTTGACAACGGGAAGATTACACAGCAAATCCTCCGGCCTGAAGAGACTGGGCTTGGCATATATAATAATGAAGAAATACGTGGCGGAGATTCAAAGGAAAATGCGGAAATCCTGCGGAAGGTGCTCAGCGGCGAAAAAGGGGCATATCGTGATACTGTCCTGCTGAACAGCGGGATTGGCATTTTCGCCGGCGGAAAAGCGGATACCATCCAGGAGGGAATCAAGCTTGCTGCAGTAAGCATTGACAGCGGTGCTGCACTGGAGAAGCTTGAACTCCTGGTTAACGCCGGCAGCAAGTTCAAACAAGAGGTGATATAAGATGGCGACCATTTTAGATAAAATTATCGAAGAAAAAAAACGGGAAGTTGCAAGGCTGAAAGCTTTTGGGCTGCCTGAGATCCCTGAAACACCAAAACGGTCTCTCATTTCCAGACTTGAAGCAGCCGAACATTTGAGCATCATTGCCGAATTCAAGCGGGCTTCGCCTTCAAAAGGCGATATTAGCATGGATGCATCACCGGCCGAACAGGCTGCCAAATATGTTGAATATGGTGCCGATGCTATTTCCGTATTAACTGACACGTCCTTTTTTAAAGGAAGTTTTGAGGACCTGGCAGCAGTCAGAGGCGCTGTCGATGTCCCGATTCTCTGCAAGGATTTTATGATTGATAATATTCAAATTGCCAAAGCAAAAAGTGCAGGGGCCGATATCATTCTGTTGATCGCGGCAGCGCTTGGGGAAGGGCAGATGAATGAGCTGTACCAGTATGCTTCCAGTTTGGATCTTGAGGTACTGGTAGAGGTTCACAATGAGGGGGAAGCAGAAAGAGCGATCGCAGCAGGCAGCAGGCTGATAGGGGTTAACAACCGTGATTTGCGGACATTTAATGTAAATCTCTCTGTTACAGAAAGCCTCGCTCCGGCAATTAGAGAATCAGGTGCATTTCTGATCAGCGAAAGCGGCATGAAAACGGTCGAGGATGCTAAAAGAGCAGTCTCTGCAGGGGCAGGAGGCATCCTTGTCGGGGAAACCTTCATGAAAGCCTCTGATCTTGAATCATCGCTCAGCGGCATGAAGCTTCCTTTAAAGGAGGTGCGGATCCCATGAAGGTGAAAATCTGCGGCATCACTGATCTGGAGAACGGTCTTTATGCAGCCAAAAGCGGGGCCGATGCATTAGGATTTGTTTTTGCCGAAAGCAGGCGCCGCATCGCGCCTGAGGAAGCGGCCGAAATAATAGCAAAGCTTCCCGGCGGGCCCCTGAAGATTGGCGTCTTTGTTAATGAATCCAAAGAAATAATTGAAAAAACGGCGGAAATTGCCGGATTGGATATGGTCCAGCTTCATGGTGATGAGACTCCGGAATTCTGTGCAGGCATCAATCTGCCAGTCATTAAAGCCCTGAGTGTGCAAGGCGAGGAAGATCTTGCCCGGATTGCGGAATATCCTTGTGATTATATCCTCCTGGACAGCCCAAAGGGAAAATACAGGGGCGGGAACGGAATCGCCTTTGACTGGAGTATTCTTGAAGGCAGGGATTTTGGCGGTAAAAAAGTAATCCTTGCAGGCGGTTTGAATCCAGAAAATGCAAGAGAAGCAATCCGTAAGGCAGCGCCTTTTATGGCTGATGTCAGCAGCGGCGTGGAAAAGGACGGAAAAAAAGATCCCGCCCTGATTGCGGAATTTATAGCAGAAGCAAAAAATGCGCTCAAAAATGAGGAGGAATTAAAATGACAGCAGTCTATACGATGCCAGATGAAAAAGGGCATTTCGGCATATACGGTGGAAGATATGTGCCCGAAACACTTATGCAGGCAGTTACAGAACTGGAGGAAGAATATAAAAAGGCCCTCCAGGATGAAAGCTTTACAAAGGAACTGAACAGTCTTCTGAAAGACTATGTTGGCCGGGAAACGCCGCTTTATTTTGCCGAAAACCTGACGAAGCATGCAGGAGGGGCTAAGATTTTCCTGAAAAGGGAGGATTTAAACCATACCGGCGCTCATAAAATCAATAATACGATCGGCCAGGCTTTATTGGCAGTCCGCATGGGGAAGAAGAAAATCGTTGCAGAAACTGGGGCAGGGCAGCATGGCGTAGCCACTGCAACCGTCTGTGCCCTGCTGAATCTTGAATGCGTCATTTATATGGGGGAAGAGGATATCAGAAGGCAGGCACTGAATGTATTCAGGATGGAACTACTGGGAGCGAAGGTCGTCGGTGTCAGCTCAGGCAGCAGCACATTGAAAGACGCAGTCAATGAAGCGCTGCGCTACTGGGTAGCCAATGTATCAGACACACACTATATACTCGGCTCTGTGATGGGGCCCCATCCATTCCCGATGATTGTTAGGGACTTCCAAAGCGTGATTGGGGCTGAAACGAAGCAGCAGTATCTTGAAAAAGAAGGAAAGCTCCCGGATGCGGTTGTAGCCTGCATCGGAGGGGGAAGCAATTCCATGGGGATGTTTTATCCTTTCATAAAAGACAAGAGTGTCCGCATGTATGGTGTGGAAGCAGCAGGCCTTGGGGTAGATACCGGAAACCATGCGGCATCATTGACTAAAGGAAAACCTGGTGTGCTCCACGGAGCCCTTATGTATCTGCTGCAGGATGAGGACGGCCAGATTCAGGAAGCACATTCCATCTCGGCAGGCCTCGATTATCCGGGAGTAGGACCTGAGCACAGCTATCTTAAGGATACTGGCAGGGCAGTCTATGAATCTATCACAGATGAGGAAGCTCTTGAAGCGCTTAAGCTGCTGTGCAGGCTAGAAGGAATCATTCCGGCACTCGAAAGCGCCCATGCTGTAGCTTTTGCCTTAAAGCTTGCAGGGACGATGAATAATAGTGAAGGAATTGCCGTCTGCCTGTCAGGGCGGGGGGACAAGGACGTAGAAACGGTGAAAGCCAGATTAGGAGGGAAGAAGGATGAATAGAATTGAAAAAGTGTTCCGCCTTTTGAAAGAAAAAGAGGAAAAGGCCTTTATCCCTTATATTATGGCAGGAGATGGCGGGCTTGCCACACTGGGGGACAAAATCACGTTTCTTGAAAAATGCGGTGCCACAGCTGTAGAAGTCGGCATTCCCTTTTCGGACCCGGTAGCGGACGGCCCGGTCATCGAAAAGGCGGGAATCCGCTCGCTGAAAGAAGGGACTACGCTTAAAACAGTCCTTGAAACCTTGAAAACGATCAGGCCGATCGTCCATATCCCTATCATTATCATGACTTATGTAAATCCAGTCATGGCTTATGGAATCGAACGGTTTACAATGGAAGCAAGCAAGGCTGGTGTAGACGGCCTGATCCTTCCAGATCTCCCTCCTGAAGAAGAAGATCTGATTGCACCCCATGCAGAAAGGGACGGCCTTGAAATCATCAGGCTTGCTACATTGACAAGCCCGATTGAGCGGATACAGCAAATTTCGGAAAAGGGAAATGGCTTTTTATATGCGGTCACAGTCAAAGGGACAACGGGTGCAAGGAGAGATTTTTCCGGAGAGCTTCAGGAGCATTTGCAAAAGGTAAAGAGTGTAAGCAGGCTGCCCGTGCTCGCTGGATTCGGCATCTCAACCCCCGAACATGTCAAGGCTATGAATCAAATCTGCGACGGTGTGATCGTCGGAAGCAAAATCGTCCAGCTTTTTGAAGAAAATAATCTTGAAGAAATCGAGAAGCTCATTAAAGCTTCCAAAAAGGAAAATGCCTTTCAGCCATAATGAAAAGCCTCTCCCGATTAAGGGGGAGGCTTATTTTTTTCCATTCTCCAGCTGCTGAAATACTCTGCCATGCTTGGTTTATGCCGTTAATTTATTATGGGTTTTAAATTTATTCTGAAAGCTTGACATGCCCGGTGAATACATTATAATTACATACTATATCCGAGTATTATAATAAGATTTCTTAGAATAGGTGGTTTTCTGTGTTTATTGATGTTCAATCTGTAAATAAACAGTATTTTGATAAAAACGGCATGGCCGCAGATGTGCTTAAGGATATAAACCTGAGCATTGAAAAAGGCCAGTTTATATCGATCCTCGGTCCTTCCGGCTGCGGTAAATCAACACTGCTGAATATTGTGGCAGGCCTTACCTCAGCGACGAGCGGCAGTGTCCTGATCGATCAGCAGAAGGTGACAAAGCCGGGCAGGGACAGGGGGATGGTTTTCCAGCAGGCCGCATTATTTCCATGGCTGAATGTACTGGAAAATGTGACATTCCCGTTGAAAAAGGAAATGTCAAAGAGTGCGGCTAAGGAGACAGCACTCAGATATCTGCAGATGGTTCAGCTCGGCAAATATCCCGGCCATTATCCGCATGAACTGTCCGGCGGCATGCAGCAAAGGGTCTCAATTGCGCGGGCCCTGGCCATGAATCCTGAGATCCTGCTCATGGATGAACCCTTTGGGGCCCTAGATGAACAAACAAGATCAAGGCTTCACCAGCAGCTTGAAAAGATCTGGATGGAGACAAAGAAAACGATTCTCTTTGTGACCCACAGCATCTCCGAATCTATTAAGCTCTCTGACCGCATCATAGTGATGGGCACCAAGCCGGGAACGATCCTCCAGGACATCACGGTGGATCTCCCCCGGCCAAGAGACCAATATAAAAAGGAAATGCTTGAAATAGAAGATCATATTATGAGCTATCTAAAAAAGGAAATCGATAAAGTCGTAAGCGAGGAATTAGCCAATGAAACCAGCAATTAAACGAATCATCTTCTTTGCAATGGTCATTGGCTTATGGGAGCTGGGCTCAAGGATGGGCCTGTGGCTGCCGACCATCCTTCCATCGCCGACTGATGTGTTCCAATCACTCGTGACAGGAATCAGTGATAAAACACTTCTTTATGATCTTGCGGCCAGCTTCAGGAGACTGCTTATTGGCCTTGGCATCAGTCTAGTGCTGGGCTCGGCCCTCGGGATTCTGCTTGCCAAATCAAAGACGGCCGATGAAACACTGGGCACCGTCATCCTTGCGCTCCAAAGCGTACCGAGCATCGTCTGGCTGCCGCTTGCGATCATGTGGTTCGGCTTAAATGAAGTGTCTGTCATCTTTGTTGTCATTCTTGGCGGCACTTTTGTCATGACCCTGAATATGAGGGTCGGAATCAAGAATGTTTCACCATTGTTCATTCGTGCGGCACAGACAATGGGCTCCTCAGGGATCGACTTGTTCACAAGAGTCATCTTCCCAGCCTCAATCCCATATGTCGTGACAGGGGCAAGGCTTGCATGGGCATTCGCATGGCGTGCATTGATGGCAGGGGAACTGCTCAGCACGGGTCCGGGACTCGGGTATACGCTGAGATATGCTTCTGATTTCGGGGACATGAGCCTTGTAATCGCCGTCATGATTATTATCGGGGTCATTGGTTCCATTGTGGACCAGCTGATTTTCCAGCGTATTGAAAAATCGGTACTTGAAAGATGGGGACTTGAAAATAACAAATAGGGGGAAATAAAATGAAAAAGAAAGCCTTTATCTTCATGGCGTCATTATTGACAGCTGCTGGGATCCTCTCAGGCTGCGGATCCTCAGAAAACAGCTCGGGCTCTAAAGAAAAAATCGTTATCGGCTACTTCCCGAATATCAACCATGTGCCTGCGATGGTTGCAAAGGACCAGGGCTTCTTCCAGAAGCGCCTTGGAGATGGAACAACGATCGAATATAAGACTTTTGCGGATGGTGGCCAGTTTATGACTGCGCTCAAAACAGGTGATTTGGATGCCGGTCTGGTCGGTCCCGGACCTGCGATGAATAATTATTCTACTGGAGCAGATGTTAAGCTGATTGCCGGAGCTTCTACAGGCGGCACAGTTGTTCTGGCAAGTAAAGACAGCGGCATCAAGACAGCAGCTGATTTTGCGGGGAAAACGTATATTACGCCTGCAGTCGGATGTACACATGATGTTCAATACGAAACTTACCTGGAAGAGTCCGGCATCACATCCGAAAGGATCGGCGGAACAATGAAACACCTGACTGGAAATCCGGCACAATATGCCAATATGCTGAAATCCGGCAAGATTGATGTAGCGGTTGCTCCTGAACCATGGGCTGCAGTAATTGAAGAAGAAACCGATGCTAATGTTGTCATCGGCTGGGATGAAGTCGCTTTCGGGGAAACCCTGCCGGCGTCTGTCATGGTAACATCAGGAAAAGCAATTGAAGATAATCCTGAAGTTATCCAAAAGATTGTCGAAGCCCACAAGGATGCTGTGAAATATATTACAGAGAATCCAGAGCAGGCAAAGGAAATCACAATCAAGGATATTAAAGAGGTTACTGGCCAGGAGCTGGAAAAGTCAGTTGTAGACAAAGCCTGGGAACGCATTGGCTTTACTTATGAAGTGGATGAGGATACAGTCCAGGCATTTGCAGACTCTTCTTATGCATTAAAGTTCCTGAAAGAGAAACCTGATTTCTCGAACTTTATTGATAAGGAATTTATCAACTAAGAAAAGCTGAGGGAGATTATCGAGCGCCAAGGACGCGACTTGGATATCGACGAAGTATGCTTGAAACCCGGAAAAATATTTACCGATAAAAGGAGCATCAGGCTTTCGGGCCTGATGCTTTTTTATCGGAATTTTCTTGCTATTCCTGCAGATTTTACTAAGAGTCCTTTTATGTTAAGATTATTTGTGGATTTTAACAAAATAAGAGAAGAGCAGTTTTATAGAAGCTATAAATTTGCCTTATCATCAGGGAGTAGTGAGAGAAAGATGGAACGGCTACAGCAAGCGGCCGCCAGGCTTCCGCAATGGTTGCCGGGGGTCATTTTGGCTATTGCGATTGCAGCAGCGGCAAAATTTCTGGGCGGCATTTTTCCTTTGGTCGGCGGAATATTATTTGCCATCCTGATAGGGGCTGCCCTTCGCAACACAGCAGGCATAAACCCGGTTTTTGAACAGGGGCTTACACTGACGGTTAAAAGGCTTCTCAAAGCCGCAGTCGTATTGCTCGGGGCCGGGCTGAATATTTTTGATATTTTTGAAATAGGGAGGCAATCCCTGCTCATTATTTTTGTATCTGTTTGCTCAGGCATACTTCTGACACTTTGGTTCGGGCATTTTCTGAAGCTTGGTAAGACCTTATCACTATTGATCGGGGTGGGGGCAAGCATTTGCGGAGCAACGGCCATTTCAGCTGTAAAAGGTCTCCTGGGGGCAAAGGACGATGAAACCGCATACGCCATCTCGACAATCGTTTTTTTCAACCTGATTGCCTTTTTTCTATATCCGATCATCGGTCATGTATTTCATATGAACGAGCAGGCTTTCGGAATATGGGCAGGTACGGCAGTCCATGATACCTCCTCTGCAATTGCAGTCGGATATGTTTATGGAAATGAAGCAGGGGAAGTTGCGACCACGGTCAAGCTGGGAAGGACAATATTCCTTCTGCCGCTGATACTCATCCTCCCTATCCTGATGGGAACGGCAGATAAAAGCAGCCGGGCAGGTTCTTTCAAAAAAGCCTTTCCCTGGTTCATCGTCTGGTTTCTGGCTGTCAGCATGCTCAATTCATTCGGAGCATTTCCAGCTGCAGTCCAAGATTTGCTGAGCAGCATTTCAAAGTTTGTCATTATAATGGTCATGGCGGCTGTCGGCCTGCAGACAGACCTTAAACAGTTTGCCAAACTCGGCGTAATGCCGCTGCTTACAGGACTATTTGCATCGGCTGCGGTATCGCTCATCAGCTTTGGGCTGGTCTATTGGCTGATTCTGTGATTCTAAATATAAGAAATGAAAAAATGGAGCCCTTCACTGAAGGAGCTCCATTTTTAAAAGTATGCTTATTCTTGCGATCGAAGTTTGATTTCAGCCGTTTTTATTGCCTGCCTTTTTTGGCGGTCACACATACAGCCAGTACAGGCTGCACATCCTTAAAGGATGCCTGTATTTCTTCGTAGCCTGCAGAGGCCAGATCTGCTTCAATGACTTTTGCCAGATTTTTTGTAATAAGGGTGTCAGCATCTTTCTCGCGCGGCTGTACAGTTATGGCAATTTCTCCGCCGGCCTCCGTAATTTCATAAAGCATGCCCAGGGTTTCCCTTGGTTTAGTCCAAAGGGGATAATTGTTTATTGAAACAATTTTATGATAGGTGTCCAGGTCTGATGCAATGCTGTGTATATCTCCTGTAAACAGCCTGACCCTTCCTTCATCTATCCATTCATTATTCCTCTTTTCCGCAGATGCTGCCATGTCTGGTGAGAGATCAACTCCATCGATATAGACACAGCGGAATCGGTTCATAATATATTTTATGCAATAACCGGGACCGTATCCGACTTCAAGGATGCGGTCCTTGTTCTTAATATTAAGCTTCTTGGCCGTCCAGCTGTTGATGGTCCGATTTTCGCTGTACATAATTTTGCCTGCCAGCTTGCCGAGCATTCCCTTAGGGTTTTCAAATTGTCTTGCAAGTATATTGAACATGGGGTTCACCTCTAGAAAGAATATTTATATATAAACCACATCCGGCTGCCTGTTAAACCTTTCTATCGAAAAAAAACAAAAAAACGGGGATAGTAAGAATAATTCTTCAGTAGGAGGCACGAAATGGAACAGCAAAAAACATATGTCGAGAAACACAGGATTGCAGAAAATGTATACGTTTATAGAACGGCAATTGCGAATATCGCTTTTTTAACAGGGCTGGGCCCTAAAGGAAGAGATTGGATTCTTGTCGATGCAGGCGTGCCTTTATCCGGCGGTTTCATCATCAGGTTTGCAGAGAAGATGTTCGGGAGGGAATCCAGGCCTCTTGCCGTCCTGATGACACACGCTCATTTTGATCATATAGGCGGGTTGAGGGCAATACTTTCTAAATGGGATGTTCCCGTCTATGCACACAGAGCTGAGCTTCCGTATCTGACAGGAAAAGAAACCTATCCGCCGGCAGACCCTGCTGTCGGGAGAGGACTAATGGCCCTGATATCGCCTTTATATCCCAGAAGGCCGATCGATATCGGGGAGAGCGCTAAGGAACTCCCTGAGGATGCTTCCCTGCCCGGTCTCCCGGGATGGAGATGGATACATACCCCGGGCCATACTCCCGGGCATGTATCTTTTTTCCGGGATGACGACGGTGTTCTGCTTGCAGGCGATGCCTTTATTACTGTTAAGCAGGAGTCACTGATGGCTGTAATGAGCCAGGCTAAGGAGATACATGGGCCGCCGGCATATTTTACACCTGATTGGGACACCGCAGGACAATCGATCCGCAAGCTGGCTGCTCTTAATCCGAAAGCGGCATTAACGGGGCACGGTCAGCCATTTTATGGAAAAGAACTCACGGAAGGGCTGGAAAAGCTTACAAAAGGTCATGAAACGTTTGTGGTGCCCAAGCAGGGGAAATATGTTCATTAACACAGAACTGTTAAAAGGATGGATAGCGTGAAATATAGCGAAAAGCATTATAGAAGTGACCTTGCCCGCTATTTCCGCGATATAGAAGGACAGCTGGGGACGGTCGAGACTACGATGAAAGAGCTGGACTGCTGTATACTGACAGAGTTCGAAAAGCTGCAAAAGCTCGTAGCAGATGCCCAGAACCTGGCTTCAACCTATTATCTCCAGACCTTCCTCTCTCCGTTCAGCAAAGAGTATGCCGGCATTTCGCTTGCTGCCCAAAGGCTGTCAGAGAAAAGGCATGGAGCCCTTATTGTCGTGCAGCGGGAAGAATCGCTTGCAGCATTCCTCCATAATGGCGTCCCGGTTACGGCCAATGTCAGCCCGATTTTGATTGAAACGATCTTCTATCCGGGCAACCCGCTTCATGACGGTGCCATGCTGATTGAAAAGGATAAGATCATTTCAGCAGGCAATATCCTTCCTGTGGCGGATACGGAGCTTCAAGGCAAGAAGGTCGGAACGAGGCACCGTGCTGCCATGGGGCTGTCTGCACAGACAGACGCTTTGGTCATTGTTGTTTCTGAGGAAACCGGCCGGATTTCCTTCTCGGTGAAAGGAAAATTATACAGTATAAAAAACTGATTCCAATAGGGGTCAGTTTTTTTCAGCCCAATTTGATGGGTAATTACCATTGTACGTGCAATATTGGCTGATTATTCCATAAATATATAAGGGCTGATATCACGGAATGTACAATTCCAGATATATAGAGGGAATTTGAGGAGGGTATTTATGTTTTATCATATTAAAGAGCTTCAGTATCAGGCAAAGCCGGATCGGCCGGATCCCCTATTTGCTAAAAAGCTTCAGGAAGTATTGGGGGGGCAATTCGGTGAAATTTCTGTAGCACTTCAATATCTCTTTCAAGGCTGGAGTGTGAGAGGAAATGGAAAATATAAAGACTTGCTAATGGATACGGGCACAGAAGAACTAGCCCATATTGAAATGCTCGCAACGATGATTGCCCGTTTGCTTGATGGTGCTCCTGTTGGTGATCTGGAAGATGCAGCCAAGGATCCAATCATGGCGGCCATCCTTGGCGGAATGAATCCTCAGCATGCCATCGTCTCAGGCTTGGGGGCAATGCCGGCAGACAGTGTAGGCAACAGGTGGACAGCAGATTATATCATAGCGAGCGGAAATCTTCTCGCCGATTTCAGGGCCAACCTGAATGCGGAGTCGCAGGGACGTCTTCAGGCTGTAAGGCTGTATGAGACTACAAACGACAGAGGCGTAAAGGATATGCTGTCATTCCTGATTGCCAGGGATACGATGCACCAGAACCAATGGATAGCAGCTATTAAGGAATTAGAAGCTGCTGAAGGCGGAATCGTAGTTCCTGTTTCTTTCCCGAAAGAATTGGAAAAGCGCCAGGTCAGCTATACGCTGTTTAATTTCTCCCAAGGAAATCAGAGCGCTGAAGGCCGCTGGGCGCAGGGTGTCAGCATGGATTGCCAGGGAACCTTTAATTATGTGGAAAACCCGCAGCCGTTTGGCAAGGCGCCGAAGCTGAAGCCGGCACCTCCATATATACACGACACACCGCCGGCTGCGCTTAAAGCGAATCCAGCAAATATTCCACCAAGCATGTGCTGAAGGACACCGGAGAACCTTCGAATGCGATTAAAATAAGGCCCAATGCCTCAATATAAATAATGGTCCTTCTTAGTAAAGCAAGCTGCTTTACAAAGAAGGGCTTACATAACACTGGTATGATAGAAAGACTCTTTGCCGATCCGATTGCTGCTGCCAAATCTCCAAGAGGCCTGGAAGGGCTATTTTTGAATATTTGGCAGCTTTATAAACAAAATATTAGGACTAACTGCCTTATATCTGGTTAAATAGATATTAGGTACACATTAAAAATGTGCATATAAACCAGACAACCTGTCTATACGGACAAAGCATACGAGCATATGATACAGTAACCACTAACCACTAGTACCCATTAACACCTTCCTTTTCAGCGGGGGATCTTCCTCCGCTGCTTTTGCTTGCCCTTGAGCAGTTTCCTGGGCAGAAGGAAATCCAGACAGAAAGCGGGATGATCTTTTTGTGCGGCAGGTTTACTTTAACAGAAGGAATACATGAGCTTCAGTCACAATTAAATTTTTCCTTCGAAGGGGAAATATCACCAAGATACAATATTGCTCCAAGCCAAAATATCCTGGCAGTAGCTGCTGGAAAAGGCGGAAGGCAAGCTGCTGAATTGCGATGGGGGCTTATACCATTCTGGGCGAAAGATCCGAAAATCGGCTATAAAATGATCAATGCCCGTTCAGAAGGGATTGAAAGCAAACCAAGCTTCAGGGATGCATTCAAACAAAGACGCTGCCTGATTCTGGCTGATGGATTTTACGAATGGAAGAAAACGGCGGATGGGAAGCAGCCTTACCGTTTCATTTTGAAGGAGGGCAGGCCTTTTGCCTTTGCCGGGCTGTGGGAAAGATGGGAAGGGCCGGATGCACCTGTTTTCTCCTGCACGATCATTACAACCGAACCAAACAGCGTAACAGAAGAAGTTCATGACCGGATGCCTGTCATCCTGAAAAGCAGTGATTATGATACATGGCTGAATCCCAGAGAAAAAGACCTTGGGAAACTCAAAGAGCTTCTTGTACCTTATCCTGCGGAGGAAATGGAATCTTATCCGGTATCAACGCTTGTGAATTCACCCAAGAATGAGCTGGCTGAGCTGATATCGCCGCTCAACAGCCAATAAAAGTGCAACTTTAAATAAATAGAGGATTGGTGAAGAGTAACAATGACGAAAGAATACATAAGAATGCTTGAAGAAAAGGTAAAGGAATATGAAGAAGTAATATCGCTGATGTCTGCACCGATCATTCCATCCATTATTCCCAGTACAATCCTTGTTCCGATAACAGGTTTGCTGGTTGCTGAAAGGTTTGAGAAAATCCGGGAGAAGATCATGCAGTATATCCAGAAAAATGAAGTGGAAACGGCTATTATCGATTTTACGGATATTACAATCGACCGGATCGAGCAGATGAGCCTGTCAGAGCTGGGCATTGAAATCGATCAGCTGACAAAGTCGGTGCGCCTCATGGGGGTTGAACCTTACTTTGTCGGACTTTCCCCGGTTCTTATCCGTGAGGTTGTTCTGACTGGCATCAATCTTCAGGCAGAAACTTTTTCTGATTTCCAGGCAGCTCTGAAATATCTGATGAAAAAAAAGGGACTTTCCTTCTCAGCATCTGATAACTGATAGAAAATGGGGGAGTAAGGATGGCTATAGTGGAGCAATTAGCAGAAAGGCAGCTTGAAGCCTATAATCGCCAGAATCTTGAAGAATTCCTTGAAGTGTATAGTGAAGATGTTGAAATCCGCAGCTTTCCTTCACAGGAACTGCTTTATGCAGGAAAAGAGGAAATGCGCAAAGTGTATAAGAGATTATTTGAAAGCAATCCCCGCCAGAAGGCAGTCCTTTTATCCAGAATAATAAAAGGCAGCATCTGCATCGACCATGAGAGCGTGAAGGGAAGGGCAAGCGGAGAAGAAACAGAAGCAGTTGCCATGTACGAGGCGGAAGCTGGCAGGATCAAAAAGGTATGGTTTGTTTTATGATCACCTTGTAAAGCGGCGTGGAACCACGCCGCTTTTCCTGTGAAAGGCACAATAAAAGCTCCAAGCTGCAAAAATCCTTCTTGCTGGCAGAATATTCTTTTTATATAATAGATTCAATGTATTTCGATTATAGAAATAAAAAATGGGGGAATCAGCTTGGGACAGCATATGGAAGAGATTGAAGGAATATACAGTGAAGTGCATGATGCACAGACGCAGTACGGGCGTCTCCTTTGGACACAATATACAGCCGGATACGATTTCGGCCTAAAAGACCAGTACCAGAAAATAACCAGCCTTCTGAAGAATGAGAAAAGCTATGAATTGGTGAGGGAAGCACTGGAAACAGAGCAGGACCCACTGAACAAAAGAAAACTGCAGCTGGTTGACAATCTATTCAAACCTTACCATTTGTCACAGTCGCTGAATGAACTGGATGAGGAAATCCAGGGGAAAGTCAGTGACCTGTCCAAGTTGTTGAACCAGTTTCGATACACCTTTCAGGGCAAGGAGGTTTCCTCTGTTGAACTTGGCCAGGTAATGAGCCGGGATGAGGATAAGAACAGGAGAAGGGAGGCTTTCTTTGCCAAAAATCAGATCAACCAGCCCATGATTGATGCAGGATTCCTCGATCTTATCAGCCTGAGGAAAACGTATGCCAAAGAATATGGATCAGCCAATTACATAGCGCATCAGCTTGAGATGAATGAATTGGACGAAGACATCTTCAGCAATTGGCTCCCTGAGCTCCATCAGTCCCTGCCTGCCATGGAGAAGGCGAGGGCCGGATTTGCAGAGCAGTTCCTCCATGAAGACAGGATCCTGCCCTGGGATGAGCAGTATATCGATGCAAAGATTGCCCCTCTGCTGAATCAGGAAGTGGATATGTCCGATTATTTCGG
Organism: Bacillus infantis NRRL B-14911; assembly: GCF_000473245.1. Taxonomy (NCBI): domain Bacteria; kingdom Bacillati; phylum Bacillota; class Bacilli; order Caryophanales; family Bacillaceae; genus Bacillus; species Bacillus infantis. The sequence continues at coordinate 2,841,091 of NC_022524.1, read as the reverse complement.
GAATATCAATAAATTATTTTCTCTATTCGGGTTTGATATTAGCAGCTATAATATTACGTATGACATTTTTCCGAGAAAAAACAAATCGGAATGGGGCTATAACTTCCCGATTGAAACGGCAAAGGATTCACGGATACTGGCTAATGTGAAAAATAAATTTCATGAGTATGGTGTGCTTCTCCATGAAACAGGCCATGCCGTCCATTCCTTTCTGCTGGATCCGGAGGAATTGATATTGAATACAGGTGTGAGCGGGATCATCAGTGAAGGGATTGCCAACTTATTTCAGGGATTTCTTTACAGCCCGCAGTTTTCCGGGAGTTTTTTCAGCGGGTCTGATGGCGCGGCAGAGCAATTTTCCAGGCTGAAGGAATACCGCAAGACAAACTCGCTGCGAGCCATCAGCCGGATCTTTTTTGATCACAGCTTTTATCTCAATGAAGCCTCTTCACTGGATGACGTGTATCAGCTTTACTGGAAGAACCACAGGGAAGTGCTGCAGGAGGAGCCATTTGGTGATGAGCCGCCATGGGCTTTCACGATTCATTACACTACCCATCCGATTTATCTTCACAATTATTTCATGGGCGATGTGACTTGTGAAATGCTTAAGGGGGTTTTTGAAAAGAAGCATGGAAATGGCCTGCTCGCAGACCCTGAAGCTTTCGGCAGCTTCCTTCTGAATGAAGTCATCAGGCCCTCAGGCAGTCTGAAGTTCGGGGAACTGTTCAAAAGGATAAGCGGGGAAGAATTTTCTTTGAAATTCATGAGATCATAATAGATTGCGCAATGCTGCGGCGCTGGCAGATCCTGCTCCGCAGCATGCTGTATTTGAAGATGCACCACGAAAAGGAGAAAAAGAAAGATGCTAAAACGCTTTTTTTCATATTATATACCTCATAAAAAACTATTTACGCTCGATTTCAGTTCGGCCGTCATAGTCGCCCTTCTGGAGCTTGCCTTCCCCCTTGCTGTACAATGGTTTATCGATAAGCTCCTGCCAAGCGGCAACTGGTCGATGATAGTTTCAGTCAGTGCAGGTCTGCTGGCTTTATATATAGCGAGCACTTTCCTGCAGTATATCGTCAATTACTGGGGCCATAAGCTGGGCATCAACATTGAAACAGATATGCGCCATCAGCTGTTCACACATGTCCAAAGGCAGTCTTTCCGATTTTTTGACAACACCAAAACAGGGCATATTATGAGCCGGATAACGAATGACCTTTTCGATATCGGCGAGCTTGCCCATCATGGGCCGGAGGATCTGTTCATTGCCATCATGACCTTTGTCGGGGCCTTCTGGATCATGCTGACCATCAATGTGAAGCTTGCTCTCGTAACGATCCTGATCGTGCCATTCCTCGTATGGCTGATCACTTTCTGCAATATCAGGATGAACAAAGCCTGGAAGCAGATGTACAGCGACATAGCTGATGTCAATGCCAGGGTAGAGGACAGTGTCTCCGGAGTCCGCGTTGTCCAGTCATTCACCAACGAAGACTTTGAAATCTCCCGCTTCTCTGTCAATAACCGGAAATTCCGTAAAGCAAAGCTTGCCGCATATAAAATCATGTCCTACAGCTCATCAGGCATTTATATGATGACAAGGATGATGGTGCTTATCGTCCTTGTTCTCGGGGCATGGCTTAGCTACCAAAACCAGCTGTCCTATGGCGAGCTCGTCGGATTCGTTCTGTATGTGAATGTCCTTTTCAAGCCGATTGATAAAATCAGTGCCCTGATGGAGCTTTATCCGAAAGGGATGGCAGGATTCAAGCGGTTCATGGAACTCCTGGATACAGAACCGGAAATAAAGGATGCTCCCGACGCTATTGAAGTGGCTTCCCTTAAGGGGAATATCGCTTTGGACAATGTTTCGTTCAGCTATGATGACAGCAAACAGGTGCTGAAAGACATCGACCTTACCATTAGGGCAGGGGAAACGGTGGCTTTTGTCGGGCCTTCAGGGGCGGGGAAAACAACCATTTGCTCGCTGATCCCGAGATTTTATGATGTGAATGGAGGAAGCATCACCATTGACGGCATGGATATCCGGGATATGACCCAATCATCCTTGCGGAAGCAGATCGGGATCGTCCAGCAGGATGTATTTCTCTTCACCGGAACTTTAAAGGAGAATATCGCTTATGGCATGCTGGATGCATCTGAGGAGCAGATCCGGTCAGCCGCCAAGCGTGCCCATCTGGAAGGATTTATCCATTCCCTGCCTGACGGGTATGAAACTCAGATCGGCGAACGGGGACTCAAATTATCCGGCGGGCAAAAGCAAAGGATTGCGATAGCAAGGATGTTCCTGAAGAATCCGCCAATCCTGATTTTGGACGAAGCCACATCGGCCCTTGATACTGAAACGGAAATGATCATTCAGAAGGCCCTTTCAGAGCTTGCACAAAATCGGACGACGCTCGTAATCGCACACCGTTTGGCAACCATCCGCAATGCAGACCGGATCGTTGTTGTGACAGAAGACGGGATTGCGGAGCAGGGAGGGCACGATGAACTGCTCGCGAAAGGCGGCATTTTCGCCGGCCTTCATCAGGTTCAGTACCAGCAGTAATCAGATCTTCATAAAAAAGAAGCAGCCAAGCGCATAGCCGGCTGCTTCTTTTTCGTTTTCTATATTATCCGCGCTTTCTTTCCTCCAAACTCTCTTTCGATTTCTGCGGCAGGCTTCGGCGGGCTGAAATAATAGCCCTGGATTTCATGGCAATCCATCCTGGACAGCATATCGGCCTGCTCTTTCGTTTCTACACCCTCAGCAATAAGATGCAGCTTTAAAAAGGAAGACATGGAAATGATGGCAGACACCATCGAATGCCCGTTTCCATTATCGCCAAGCCTGTCTATGAAAGACTTATCGATTTTAATGGTATCGATGGGAAGTTTATCAATATAGCTTAAAGAGCTGTAGCCGGTCCCAAAATCATCGAGGCTGATTTTCATTCCGTATTTTTTCAGGAACTGAAGCTTTTCTATTGTTTCCTTCTCGTTGAACATGGCAAGACTCTCAGTGATCTCGATTTCGAGAAGGGAAGGGTCGATGCCTGCCTGTTCAGTGCAGCGGGTAATGCTTTTAACCAATCCGGGATTCGAAAAAGATTTTTGTGATAGATTAATTGAAACCGGGAGCCCCATGAGTTCTGTGCTGTGCCATCGCTTCAGCTGAAAGCATGCTTCTCTCAGCACCCAAAGCTCAAGCGCGGCAATCAGTCCTGACTGTTCGGCAACCGGTATGAAAACACCCGGAGGGAGAATGCCCTTTTGTGGATGCTTCCACCTTACAAGCGCTTCAAACCCGGTTAGGCATTCTTTTAAAATATTATATTTCGGCTGGTAGTAAAGCATCAGCTCGTCACTTTCAATGGCTTTTTTCAGTTCATTCTCAATAACGATCTTTTCCAGGCTGTGCTGGTTCTGTTTTCTTTCATAGAGCGCAAAAAAAGCATGATCATTTTTGCTTACCGTCCTCTTGGCGTTTTCGGCATTCCGCAGCAATTCGGACGCTTCTTTGCCATGATCCGGAAAAATGGCAGCGCCAATCGAACACTCAAGGAAGATTTCATGATCATCCACCGTGAAGGGTTCGGCAAAGGCTCTTTCAATTAGCCCTGCTGCTTTCTCGAGGTCCAGATTTTCCCTGATCAGGAGAGCGAACTCATCGCCATTCAGCCTGCCGAACAGGGCGCTCTCGCCAAAGGCATTCTTCAGCCTTGAAGATGCCTCTCTTAGGAGCCCGTCGCCCTCCTTTATCCCAAAAACCTCCCTGATACTCCTGATGCGGCCGATTTCAATGCTGAGGATTGAGACAGGACTCCCTTCTGCAATGACCTTGTCTGCTTCATAAATGAACTTTCTGGAATTATAGTGGTCCGTCAATTCATCATGATTGACTAGATGCCGGATCCTTTCCTGGCTTTGAATGATTTCCGTTATATCCTTAGCAATTCCATATACGCCAATGACTTCTTTTTGCAGAACGATAGGAACAGCAATAATCCTTACAATAGCGGAGATTCCATCTTTCCGCTGCATAGTGACCTCAAACTCAGAAGGGATTCCCTCCTTCGCTTGCAAAAAGTAATCCAGCGTCCTGGAGATATCCTTTTCAAAGATCAATGGAATGAAAGTCATTTGAAGCAGCTCCGCTTCTGTATAGCCGGTCAGTTTTTCCGCCATTTTATTAACCGAAATAAAGCGGCCCTCCAGATTGATGGAGAATACTGAATCGGGATTGGAATCAAACAGCGAGCTGAAATGCTGCTCGCTTTTCTCAAGCCTCGTTTCGTTGACGGTATTCCTGTATTCGCCGAACAGGTCCGGTACGATGGCGAGCGTAGTCATTGCCAGGATCTCCACTGCATATGGGAATAAGAACAGCTCATTAAAATAACCGCTCTGGATGCCAACAGCCGAAATGGCAGTCAGATACGGGATGCCGGACAGTGCCAGGCCAGCTGCCAGGCTTCCGATCAGCTCCCACCGCCTGCTACTGCTGTTTTCAGGCTCCTTGCTCAGCTGCAGGAGGAAGCGGAGGGATGAAAAGGATATCCCTAGAGTGATTAGGCCGGTCATTAAAACGAGCGGCAGATTCAAATGTAAATCATGGTGAAACAGAATAAAAACGGCAGAATAATCAGCGAGCAGTATGATACTGGTAATCATAAAGCCGGCAAGCAGATACAAACCCGTTCCCAGCTGTTTCTTGATGCCCATCTTAATGGCCAGGAAACTGCCTCCGATACAGCTGAAAAGGAAATATAGAAAATAAAAAAAGAAATCGACTGCATCGACTTTGGCATTCAAAGCAAGAACAACAAACAAGTTTGTCAGGAAAAAGGTAATGCCAATGATTGAGGCATCTCTCAGAAGATGATCTGATGTATTGCCCTTCGAATTCGAGGATTTCCTGACTGAGCGGAGTAAAAGAGAACAATTAATGATGGAAAAAATAATTCCGAGCAGAGCATAAAAATATTGCAGGTTATTAAGCGAGACCAAGATGCCCCTCCTCCAGATATAGTTACTACATTTAGGTATATTTTATTATATCAGGTAAAAGAGCGCCGGGACGATTGGCACAGGACTTTTATTGAAAATAATAGAGATGTATTCTGCAGAGCCTTCAACAGGTGGAGAAGAAGGATAGTTACAGAGAAGTAACCAACTTACTTCAAAGTGAGTACTTGTTAAAAATCAAAAAATATTCCATAATCAAAAAGATAGTGCAGCGTGCACTAGCCCATCAATTTTTAGGGGGTTTTTTTTATGAAATTAAGAGTTTCTGCAGTTCAATACCACCTGCATACTATTCGTTCATTCCAGGACTTTGCTGACCAGTGTGAACATTATATAAAAACAGCACAGGAATATGGATCAGAGTTCGTCCTGTTTCCAGAGTTTTTCACAACGCAGCTTCTGTCAATCGGGAGTGAGCAGGGAACAAGGCTGACCATCAATGAACTCCCAGGGTTTACGGATCAATACAGGGAGCTGTTTTCCCGTTTCGCAATTGAAACAGGGATGCATATCATCGGAGGCACCCATGTTGTCAGCCGAAATGGAAAATTATACAATGTGGCCCACCTGTTCTATCCGGACGGCAGGATAGGGGAGCAGGCAAAGCTCCATATTACACCGACAGAGGTACATGAATGGAATATGTCCCAGGGAGACGGCCTCAGTGTCTTTGATACAGATAAAGGGCGCATTGCGGTCCTCACTTGCTATGATATTGAGTTTCCTGAAATCGTCAGGATGGCGAAAGCGAAAGGGGCGGATGTGATTTTCTGTCCTTCCTGCACAGATGACCGCCATGGCTTCCACCGTGTCCGCTATACCAGCCATGCAAGGGCGATTGAAAACCAGGTATATGTAGTTGTGACTGGCACTGTCGGATCTCTTCCTACAGTTGACTTCATGCGCGCCAACTTCGGGCAGGCCGCAGTGCTGACGCCTAATGATGTTCCGTTTCCGCCTAAGGGTATCATGGCTGAAGGCGAGCTTAATAATGACATGATCGTAACTGCTGACCTTGATTTGAGCCTGCTTTACGAAGTGAGGGAAAGAGGTTCAGTGACAACCTGGCGCGACAGGCGCAGTGACCTGTATACAGACTGGGAAAATACCGGGATAGAAGGCTGAGAGTATGGAATACGAAAGCCGTTTCTATGTTCGAGATGGTGAAAAGATGCTGCAGGCGGCAGTCAGGAACTATCAAAGAAAAGATTTTCCTGAGCTGATCAGCATCCAGGCGGAATGCTTTCCGCCTCCTTTTCCAGAAGAACTGTGGTGGAACAGGGAACAGCTGGAAAACCATGTTTCTCTCTTTCCGGAAGGTGCACTCTGCATAGAGGTTGATGGCGAGCTTGCCGGCTCAATGACAGGGCTTCTCGTGCAGTTCGACCCTTCTTCACCTTCCCACACATGGGAAGAAGTGACAGACGGAGGGTATATCCGCAATCATAATCCGAATGGAAATACTTTATATATCGTGGATATCAGCATCCGGCCAAAATACCGTAAGCTCGGCCTGGGCAAGATTCTGATGCAGGCTATGTATCATACGGTCATTGGCCTTGGGCTGGAGCGGCTGCTTGGGGGAGGGCGCATGCCGGGCTATCATAAGCATGCAGCGCTCATGAGCCCTGAAGAATATGTCCGGAAGGTTACAGCAGGAGAACTGAAGGACCCGGTCCTTTCATTTCTCCTGGGATGCGGGCGGGTCCCGATTGCTCTGGTGTCCGGTTACCTGGAGGACGGGGAGTCCTTGAATTATGCCTGCCTGATGGAATGGAGAAATCCTTTTTTACAGGAGAATAAATAACTATTTTTGGAGTGTGTCAGATGGAGTATATCCGCATTACAAGTATTGAAGATCCATTATTTGTCAAGATGCATAATTTAATGAAGGACGTTTTCCCTCCGGAAGAGGTGCTGGAATATGAATTGTGGAAAGAACCGCTCGAGGATCCCGGCATCAGGGTGTTTATTGCCCTTGAAGACGGCGAAGCCGTAGGCGCAACAGAATACCGCTATTATCCTGACTGGAATATCGCCATGACCGATTTTACCATCATCGGCAAGCCGGGCCTGAGCATCGGGCGCTTTCTTGCAGTTAACAGGCAGAAAGACCTTGAAGGGCTTGCAAGGGAAAATGGCAAAGAGCTTTTTGGGATGTTTGCAGAAATTTATGACCCTTATCAGGCCGGCAGCCATGAGTTTGGCGGAGTGAAGGCGATGAATCCGTTTGTCCGCCGGGAAGTGCTCTCACATCTGGGGTACAGACGTCTGAGTTTTGAATATGTACACCCATCATGGAAGAATGACGGTGAAGCGGTGAAAGGTCTTGATCTATGCTTCATGCCGGCAAATGAAGAAACGCAGGAAATACCTGCAGCCCTTGCTGCAGATTTTCTTGAAACTTATTACAGCGTCCTTTCCAACAAGCCTGCCGAATGGCTCGCAATGGTTGAAGGATTGAAGAATAAAGAAACAATCGAACTGCTGCCATTGTAAAAGCAGCACTAAAAAATAGAGAAAGCCCGCGGCAGCGGGCTTTTTTTTCAATTGCGGGTGACAGGCACCTATACCACTCCTATACCACTTCCAAGAAGATTTCTGCACTTACCTTAACATCCATTTTCAATCAGATATTAGGTTTCCTCAGCTGTTCTGAGCCATTCGGAGCAATTCATGGGCACGTTCACCTGCAAGTTCGGCGAGCACTTCCCAGATCTCATCACGGAGCAGATCCAGTTCTATGATTTTCTTCGCAAGTTCGGCTGCTTCTCTTTCCATCCATTTCCCCTCCGGTTCAACTTTTGTCCAGACCCTTTTCTCTTTGCAGTTTCTTATATTCTCCCTCAAGTTCTGTCAGCGTCAATGATTTTACATAAGAATCGAGCAAACCGCCTTTAACGAGCAACTGAATGAAATACTTCTTCTTTTTCTCAACTGCCTCGCGAAGAAATGGCACCGGCCCTCATCCTTTCTTTCGTTTTTTATAGTGTAGAAAAAAACATGAGAAATTTCATTTGCTTTGTAAGAAAATCTTCCTGTTTTTTCATAAAAGGGTTAATTAATGTCAGATTTTCTTACATAACTCTGTGAAAATCTGTTTCTGCATATATATAATGGAACAAAGATAAAGCCATCGGGGTGAGTGTATGAAAGAAGAACCTTCGTACAAGAACAGAAAAGTCATTTCCATTGGGGTGGTAAGCGAGCTGACAGGATTGAGTGAAAGGCAGATTAGATATTATGAAGAAAGAAGCCTCATTTTTCCCGAAAGAACTGAAAAGGGGAGCAGGAAATATTCCTTCTCAGATGTTGAACAGCTCATTGATATTGCCAACAAAAGAGAAGAAGGGGTCAGAACAGACGAAATCAGGAGCGATTATCTGAAAAAAAATAATACCAAAGATGAGAAACTCCGCGAGCAGATGCTAAAAGGGCAGATTAATGCCCGCTTTGGGATCCGGAGGAAATAATAGTTATTCACTGAATTTTATAAATTTTTCCGCCTTTGAAAGATATACTGGCCTAAGAGAATACAACATGATTTCATCCAAATGGCGTCCCATCCACACATCCTGCCTATGCTTCAAAGTGTTACCGTGAGAAAGACCATTGGGCTTGTGAAAAATAATGAAAAGAGTTCTCCTCTATGGAGGGCTTTTTTGATCCTGTATAAATTAAAGGGCCAAATATGCCATGCAAAAAGGACCCCCGCTCAAAACTGGAGCGGGGGTCCCGGGCATTTAGTAGTCTGATAAAATGATATGCTAGTCTCCAACAACCTCGAATTGAGTTACCTTTGGAATGACAGAGGCGAGCTCCTGGTCTGGGTATTTCTTTTCAAGATCATGGATTTCCTTGAATTGGGCGCTTTTTACCCAATTTAAATAGCTTTCCTTTGTATCCCATTCCATATGGACGGTAATGTCCCCTGGTCGTTTGCTGTTCTGGAGCAGAAGGAATTTTTTGAAGCCTTCGGACTGATCTACTTTCCGTGAGCGGTTATGGTAGATTTCTATTACCTCTGCAGCCTTTTCAGCCGGCACGGTAAAGGTAGAATGGACAATATACATAGTAAGCACTCCAACACTTTTTTGTCTATCATAACATGGAGGAGTCCTGCTTACAATGAAGCAGCAAAGCATCTTTCACCTTCTGCACTGCTCAAAAATGATAGAACAGGGAAAAGGCGTTATAATATAAATAATAAATATATCGCAAGTGAGGTATTCCATGTCTTTTATTAATGGCGGGCTTGTCATGCTTTCCGAAATGCTGGGAAAGCTGCCTCCTTCAGAGAAAAAAATAGCATCCTTCATCCTGGAAAATCCAAAGGAAGCGATCGCATTGACAGCCAGTGAACTGGGCAAGCGGAGCTCCACAAGCAGTGCGGCCGTAATCAGGCTCTGCAAATCACTTGGGCTGAAAGGCTACCAGGAATTGAAGCTTAGGATTGCCGGTGATCTGCAAAAAACTGACCACCCCGGATTCCGTGATATTGAACCGAATGAATCACAGCATTCCATCATTGAGAAAATGTCGAGCAACAGCATCCAGACAATCAGGGAAACTGCCGATCTGCTGAGCGCAGAAGAGCTTTCCAAAGCTGTCGAAGCCATCCAGAAGGCGGAAACAGTGCATTTCTTTGGGGTAGGCGCCTCCAGCATCATCGCCCAGGACGCCCAGCAGAAATTCCTTCGCATCAATAAGCATGCTACAGCCTTTGCTGATATCCATATGACTGCTACACTGGTCGCGAATGTTAAGCCGGATGATGTGGTTTTCGGGATATCTTTTTCAGGCAAGACATTTGAGGTCGCCAAGATACTTGAGCTTGCCAATAAGCGGGGCGCTGTAACAATCTCTCTTACAAAGTACGGAAGCTCCCTCGTTTCAGATCAAGCGGATATCAGGCTGTTCACATCTTCCACAAAAGAGCCAACATTCAGGAGCGGTGCAACTTCCTCGAGGATCGCACAGCTTCATGTTATTGATATTCTTTTCATGTGCGCCGCTTCCAGACAGTATGATGAAAGCGTTGCCTATCTTGATGAAACGAGGAGTGCCATTGATTTTCTGCGCGAGAATGTTAAGTCGAAGCATTTGAAGTGAAAAGAACCGGACCAGATTCCGGTTCTTTTTTTTCAAACAAGGGGAGTAAATCAAGCCATTTTTCGGAAAACAGTCTGCTCTTATTTTCTTAAAAAATACGCGGCAGCCAGTAATAGACTGCCAACACGATGATAAATAGGCTGATTAAGTTCAGCCAAAAACCGCTTTTGATCATATCATTAATTTTGATATAATCAGAACCGAAAACAATAGCGTTGGGTGCTGTGGAGATCGGCAGCATAAATGCACAAGAAGAAGCGAGTGCGGCCGCTGCCATTAATCCATATGGCTCGATTCCAATGCCATAAGCCATTCCGACTGTTATTGGGATAACCATATTTGATACTGCAGTATTCGACATAATTTCAGTCAGAAATAAAATGATCGCTGAGAGGGTCAGTACTATGAAAAAATAGGGATAACCGATTAAGGTTTCCAGTTGAGTCCCTATCCAGTTTGTCAGTTTTGATTCTGTAAAGGCGGCTGCCAGGGAAAGCCCGCCTCCAAATAGCAAAAGCAGCCCCCAAGGCAGTTTTGAGGCATCTTCCCATTCAAGCATCCTTTCTTTTTTGATCTTTGCGGGGATAAAAAACAGCAGGAGTGCTCCAAAGATACCAATCATAGAGTCATTGATAGTCTCGGGAAGCAGACCCCCAAGAACCCACAGCAGGCCGGTAAGGAAAAACACACCGGCAACCATCTTTTCTTCATAAGTAACAGGACCCAGCTCCTGAAGTTCTTTTTTTATGTATTGCTGATTGTCACCAATGCTGACTTTGACTGGAAACTGAACTCTGGTGATATACAAGTAGGTCAAAATAAGAAGAATCACTGTAAGTGGCAGTGCGAATATCAGCCAATCTGAGAATGTTATAGTTCTGCCAAGCATTTCTGCAGAAATGGCTGCGAATGCAGCATTTGGTATTGACCCTACCAGTGTTGCCAGCCCGCCAATCGTGGCTGAATATGCGACTGACAGCATAATGCTTTTGCTGAAAAAATCAAAGCTCTTGTTATCCAGTACAGTGTCTGCTTTTATTTGTTTCGTCAGAGCGAGTGCTATAGGGAACATCATGAGTGCTGTTGCTGTGTTGTTGATCCACATGGATAAAAGTGAAGTAGCCAGCATGACTCCAAGGATAATACGGTTTGAGCTTGTTCCGATAACACTAAGAATTGTTAAGGCGATTCTTTTGTGTAGATTCCACTTTTCGATAGCGATGGCTATTATAAAACCCCCCATATACATAAAGACTATCGGATTGCCGTATGCGGAAGCGGCTTTTCCGCTATCAAGCCCTCCGGATATCGGGAGGAGGATCAGCGGGAGAAGAGAAGTGGCAGGTATCGGAAGAGTCTCAGTAATCCACCATATGGAGATCCAGGCTGTTGAAGCCAGTACTGCTTTTGGTTGAGGATCCATATCCATAAAAAACATAATAGCTGCAAAACTTAAAGGTCCAAGAATCAGACCAATAATTTTTGCCTTTGAATAAGTATTTTTCTTTTCGGTTTGCATGTGTGCCTCCTTTAATGTCTGTGTTTTTCGATGGAATATTATGTAATGGATAGAAAATATCTACCCTGCAACACCGACAAGGTAAACCGCTTTCAAGATTTTGGGCTGCGTATTTCTGGATGAATCTTTTGCCGCTTCCCAGCCGCCCTAGTAAAATATAAGAATCAAAGCCATATATGGCGGTTAAGGAAGGTAATGGTATGAAAGGCTCCAGATATGAAAATTATGATGGTGTGAAAAACGAACATGGGTTCAGGGATATGCTGCGCTGGTCGAGGGAGAGGCGGAGGAATAAGAAAGATCTTAATGTGCAGATAGCTCAGGCTGAAGAGAAGGAAGCAGAGAAGCTTAAGAAAAACCGGGAGTCCATGTCAGTGACTTGGATAGGGCATTCGACCTTTCTTATACAGATTGGCGGATTGAATATGATCACTGACCCTGTGTGGGCTTTAAGGATGGGGGTGCAAAAGAGACTGACGGAGCCTGGACTGCCAATCACTTCCCTTCCCCCCATTGATTTGGTCCTGATTTCTCATGGCCATTATGATCATCTTGACTTTCCAACAATCAAAAAGCTTGGGGGAAATCCGAAATTCTTTGTTCCGGCAGGATTGAAGGGGGCTTTTGCTAAGCGGGGATATACGAATATCCACGAGGCAGACTGGTGGGACAGTTTTGAAGCGGGCACCCTTAAGCTTACCTTTGTCCCTGCCCAGCATTGGACAAGGCGGGGCCTGAATGACACCAATACTTCCCATTGGGGAGGCTGGATCATAGAGAATCCTGAAGATGAACAATCAGTTTATTTTGCAGGGGATACGGGCTATTTCAGGGGATTCAAGGAGATAGCGGAAAAGCACAAGCTAGATATTGTCCTGATGCCGATTGGAGCGTATGAACCCGAATGGTTTATGTCTGTTTCCCATATCAATCCCGAGGATGCAATAAAAGCCTTTCTGGAGCTTAAAGGAGAGCGGTTCATTCCCATGCATTATGGTGCATACCGCCTTGCAGATGATACAGGGCCTGAAGCCTTGGAGAGGCTGGAAAAAGAATGGGACAGGCTTGCATTGCCCAAGGAACAGCTAAAGGTCCTGAAGCTCGGCGGGACATTCTGGCCTGGAGGGCAATTGTAAAGTTTATGCTAAGATTGGCTGTCAGAGCTTCTTCCCGGTGCAGAAAATATATAGGATAAAAAAGAGCGGGGAAGTCTATCATTGGATAGACATGCCATTTTTTTATTATAATAAAATAGACATAATTCGAGAGAGGACTGAGCCGCGTTGCAAAACAGAGAAGAAAGTCCAGAAATTAAACTGATTGCATTGGACATGGACGGAACATTATTGAATGAAAAAGGCGAAGTATCGGATGGGAACCGTAAAGCTATAAAGGAAGCCATTGAAGCAGGCATCAAAGTGGTGTTAAGCACTGGCAGGACAAGGCTTACCTGCAGGGATCACGCAGATTCTCTGAAGCTTGACTCCTATCTTGTGACAATCAACGGAGGGGAGATATGGGGACCGGACGGGAGCCTTGTGGAAAGGAATCCGGTTTCTGCAGAGCTGATCAGCTGGATGTGGGATTTGTCAAAAGAGCATAAAGCCGGCTTCTGGGCAGTTAACAGCGAGAAGGTGTTCCGAGATGAGATGCCGGAAGATCTGCTGTCAAACGAATGGCTGAAGTTCGGTTTTAACATCGAGGACGATGCCGCAAGGGAAACGGTTCTGCAGACATTGGCAGAACGGGGAGAGCTGGAAATAACGAACAGCGCCCTGACCAATATCGAAGTCAATGCACTGGGAGTCAATAAGGCTAATGGCATTAAGAGGGTCTGCGAACTTCTTGGCTTAACGATGGATCAGGTGATGGCTGTCGGGGACAGCCTGAATGATATTTCAATGATCAGGGAATGCGGCTGGGGTGTGGCGATGGGAAATGCCCAGGAGACAGTAAAGGAAGCAGCCGACGCAGTGACCGCTGCCAACACTGAAGATGGAGTAGCAGCAGCTATCAGAAAGTTTGCCCTCAAAAAGCAGCTAAGCTAGTTGAATTGAAAAATAAGGCACTCTTTATGTTCAAAAAATGCCCGGGATATCTGAGGCGGCCACAATATGTGGTATCGTTCAGTTTCCTGGGCATTTTTTTGTTATTCAGCTTTTTTTATATCCGTATAAAGTGAAATTTCCACATTTCCTTTTACAGCCCTTGAAATCATACAGGATCCCTCCGCTTTTTGGGCAAGCCGTTCGGCAAGCTGGAGGTCCCGGTCTGACGCGTCCGATTTCAAAATAATCTGAGGGCGGTGGATAATTTCTTTATAGGTTATGACTCCGTTAGTAACATCGACTATTCCTGTCGATTCTATCGTTAAGTCCTCTTTTTCGAGCCTGCTTCTCTCCATCATGGCAGCCAGTGTAATGATATAGCATGTCGCGGCTGCACCGAGGAGCATTTCATCCGGATTAGTGCCGACGCCAGGCCCGTCCATTTCCGGCGGGATGGATATTTTCGTAGAGAGCCCCTTTGTTTCCAGTGTTCCAGAATCATTGCGCAATCCTGGCCAGTGGGCTTTTAGTTCAAATCGGTGTTCCGCCATTATGCATCCTCCTGACAATAAAAGAGACCATATCAGCCTCCAATATGGGACATTTCAACTTTTTTCCGGGAAGTGCCGCTGCTTTTCAGCTCATCCCTCGTCTCTGAATACCGGTCATCCCTGGCATTCCAGATACCAGTGATGATGCTTTCAAGTTCATCATCGGTTTTTCCTGCACGGAGCGGCTCTTTGAGGTTATGCCCGGCAGAAGAAAACAGGCATGTATACAGTTTGCCTTCAGCAGAAAGCCTTGCTCTGTTGCATGATGAGCAAAAAGCATCAGTGACGGAAGAAATAATCCCAAATTCAGATTCTGAGCCTTCATATACATATCTTTTTGCAACTTCCCCCGGATAATTCGGCGGGGCAGGCTGGAAGGGCAAGACTTCCGCTATATCGCGGAGGATATCTTTCTTTGTATAAACGGTATCCATATTCCACTGGTTTGTGTTCCCGACATCCATGAATTCAATGAATCTAAGAGCATGGCCTTTTTCTTTGAAAAATTTGGCCATTGGGATAACATGATGATCATTTACGCCTTTCTGGACAACCATGTTAATTTTTACTTTCAAGCCGGCTTCAGCTGCTGCGTCAATTCCTTTCAGCACTTGATCAACTTTGATTCCGCGGCCGTTTATTTTTCCGAACAGCTCATCATCCAGTGAATCGAGGCTGATGGAAACCCTGCGCAATCCTGCAGATTTCAGTTCTTTTGCATAGCGGGGCAGCAGTATTCCATTAGTGGTCATGGCTATATCATCAACCCCGGGGATGCTGGACAATTTCTCAACAAGCTGGGGGAGATCTTTGCGCATTAAAGGCTCACCCCCGGTGAGCCTGAATTTTTGGATTCCAAATGCCTTCGCAAAAACGGACGCAAGCTTCTCTATTTCCTCAAACGAAAGGAGCTGGTCCTTCGGCAGGAAGGCATATCCGGGGCCAAAAATTTCCGCCGGCATGCAGTAGGTGCAGCGCAGATTGCATTTATCGGTAACGGAGATGCGCAGATCCCGCAGATTTCTGTCTAGTTTATCTATGAGCATGGGATGGCCTCCTTTAAATTTAAATTTCTGTTATCCGTTCCGGGCAGGAGTATACATTAAAGGAATTTCCCCTGATAAATCCTGCTGCAGTAATGTTCAAATCTTCCGCAAGATCAATCGCAAGGCCGGTCGGGGCAGACTTGGACAATAAGATGCCGACCCCGATTTTGGCGGCCTTCAGAAGCACTTCAGAGGAAATCCTTCCGCTGAACGCAATCGCTTTATCCCGTACAGGTATCTTATTTATTATACAGTATCCCAGAATTTTATCTAAAGCATTATGCCTGCCAATATCTGTACGGCTGATGATCATCCTGTCGCCATGGAATAAAGCTGCATTGTGGACACCGCCGGTCTGCCGGAAATCAACACTGGCTTCCTGCAGCTGCTTCATCGCTGATAGGCATTCTTGGGCTGTTAATGAAGCTGTTGAAGTGGAGGTCTTTGCTGTCTTCACATCACTGAGGAGATAAAACTGCCGGCTTTTGCCGCAGCAGGAGCCGATGAATCTTTTGGAATGGGCTGGTTTTAAGGCTGGAGTGTAACTGCTTACCTCGGCATAAGCGAAGCCCTTGCTGCTGTCTACCTGGAGACTTGTCAGCTCTCTGCTGCTGCGGATGACTCCTTCAGAAGCAAGGAATCCGACCGCAAGCTCTTCCAGTCCGTCCGGGGAACAAACCATTGTAGCGAATTCCTCGCCATTTATAAAGATGGTGAGAGGGAATTCCTCTGCTATCAGGTCTGCACCCTCTTTAAGCTTTCCATCCTGAAATTGGACTATTTTTCTTTCTTTGCTTATATTCATTCTTTTCACCCGTTCTCTTGAATTACCACAAATATTAGCACATATATGAGAGAAAGCAAGAATTTAAGCCGTGGTATATTGATGCTGTTTATCCAGCGCCGAATACAGGGCATCGCCTTGCCCATTCTCTAAAAACCATCTAAATATTATGACTATTCCGTTTGGAGGGAAGCTTTTAAGGGAATATAGCAATGCTTGTTATGAAAGGGTTTTCTAATTAGAGGAGGGAGATGGAGTGATGGAAAAAACCAAAAACAGGTGGCTGATCGCGGCCTCGGCAGTGGGAATCCATATATCGATCGGGTCTGTATATGCCTGGAGTGTCTTCACCAAGCCGATTGTCAGCGAGTTTGGCTGGGATTTGACAGAGGTCAGCTTTACTTTCAGCCTGGCAATTTTATTCCTGGGCCTATCAGCTGCATTCCTGGGCCACTTTGTAGAAAGATATGGTCCGCGCAAAGCGGGGATATTGGCTGCCGTTTTTTTCGGCGCAGGAATAACCGGATCAGGGCTTGCCATCCAAATGGAATCTTTAATGCTATTATACATCTTTTATGGAGTACTTGGAGGCATTGGTCTGGGTGTGGGCTATATTGCTCCTGTTTCAACTCTCGTAAAGTGGTTCCCTGACCGCCGCGGACTTGCGACGGGGCTTGCTATCATGGGATTCGGTTTTGCTGCCCTTATCAGCAGCCCGATCATGCAGAGCCTCATCAATTCCGTGGGCATTGCAAGCACCTTCTATATCCTTGGGATCTCCTACTTTATTATTATGATCGCTGCCTCTCTCTATTTGGCTCATCCAAAAGAAGGCTGGGTGCCGAAAGGGTTTGAAGGAAAAGGGGATGGCAAGGGTGGGGGAAGGGAAGATTTATCGCAGCTCACAGCCAATGAGGCAGTGAAAACGAAAAGATTCTACTTTCTCTGGATCATGCTTTTCATCAATGTCACCTGCGGCATAGCCATTATTTCTGCTGCTTCTCCTCTCGCACAGGAAAGCATCGGACTTACAGCAGCAGCGGCAGCAGCCCTTGTCGGTGTTCTGGGCGCTTTTAATGGATTAGGAAGGATCGGGTGGGCTTCGATCTCTGATTATATCGGCAGGCCCAATACCTATACGCTCTTTTTCCTGATCCAGATCATTGCTTTTCCGCTTGTCACCATGGTTGATAATCCGCTGCTGTTTCAGATCATCCTTGCCATCATATACACATGCTATGGCGGAGGCTTTGCCTCCATCCCGGCATACATCGGGGATTTGTTTGGGACAAAACAGCTGGGCGCCATCCACGGATATATTTTAACAGCGTGGGCTGCGGCCGGCCTGGCCGGACCGATGTTCGCTTCTTGGGTAAGGGAAACGACAGGGAGCTATTCTCAAAGCCTCTATGTTTTCACAGGACTCTTTGCCGTTGCACTTACTGTTTCATTATTGATCCGCCTTGATATTAAAAGGCTCAGAGAGAAGAAAGCAGATAAAAAGTCAGTAGCCGTCTAGTTATAAAAAGGGCGTTTTGCGGAAGACAGGCTGGCCGCCATAACAGTTGATCGCTGTGTATGGCGGCTATTTGACGTTTGCTGAAACAAAAACAGCATGCTTTTCAAAAGGGGAAATAATCTTGTTGCCGGCATAACCTTTGGCAAAGAACCGATTGTGAACCAGCAAAAAAGCCGATGTTTTCTATTCATCGGCTTAATAAATGCTGTTAGTGGAGGGCCTTTGGCAGCGCCGTCCAATTTGCCTGTGAGATTCCTGGATACGAAGATACCATTTCTGGACAGTCAGCCTGCCAATCACCCTACAGCAGAATTGCCGGCAAAAAAGACTAACCGCCTGGTTCAGACTCTCTCCCCGTTGATATAAGTTTCCTCAACGGAGGAACGCAAGTCAAATGGATCCCCGCTCCAGATGACAAAGTCGGCGTCCTTGCCAGGTTCGAGCGATCCGACACGATCCTCGACTCCGAGATGCCTTGCCGCATTAATCGTAATCGCTTCTAGTGCCTGCTCTTCACTCAGGCCGTTTTTGACAGCCAGAATGGCGCTGGTCATCAGGTGCTCGATTCCTACGACAGGGTGGTCAGTGGTAAGGGAAAATGCTATTCCCTCTTCTGCAAGGGCAGGAAGTGTATGCCAGCCTTTATCCGCAAGCTCAACTTTGGATCGGGAGGACATGGTCGGGCCAACGGAAACCCGGACATCATGTTTGGCAATGAATGGGGCAATCAGGTGGCCTTCTGTGCAATGCTCGATGGTCAGGTCAAAGCCGAATTCCCTTTTAAGCCTTAAGATGGTAATAATGTCATCGGCCCGGTGCGCATGGACGCGAAGCGGGATTTCTTTATTAAGCACCTTAGCAATGTTCTCAAGTTCTAGTTTCCTGTCTGCTTTTCCGGCTTTGCGGTTTTCGATGTAGCTTTGTGCCTCAATGAATTTTTCGCGCAGAATCGCGGCCACTCCCATCCTGGTAGTCGGCATGATGCCTTTTCCGCCATGGAATCTTTTCGGGTTTTCTCCGGTTGCCGCTTTCAGGCCGGAAGGGTTTCTGATAACCATATCATCAATGATTTGCCCGGCAGTTTTCAGGACGATCATCTCTCCGCCAATGACATTGGCGCTGCCCGGCATTACCTGAACCGTAGTGATCCCAAAGCGCCTTGCATCCTCAAAGCCTTTCTCCATCGGGTTGATCCCATCGATGGCTCTTACCTGGGCAGTGGCAGCAGCACTTGTTTCATTGAAATCCTGCCCCTCTTTACCCACACCTTCTTCATGCACCCCCAGATGAGTATGTACGTCAATCAAACCTGGAGTGACAATTTTGCCTGCTGCATCAATGACTGTATATTCTTCCCCGATTTCAAGATCTTCTCCTAATCTTTGAATTTTCCCGTCCTGAATAAGAAGATTGGCATTTTCATATTTTTTCCCTGTTCCATCAAAAATTTTTGCGTTTGTAATCGCTAACATGATTTTTTCGCTCCTTTTTTAATAAAAAATGTTGATTTCTGAAAATTCTTTTTCTATAATTACCCTTAATTCCTTTTTTCGATAATAAAATATTTTTTAAATATTGTAAATGGTACATATATTGAATTTGCTTTTCCGTTTTTCTTACTTATATTAAAATCTCATACCGAAAGGAGGTAATTTATGAAATACGAAATTGATGAGCTGGACAGGGGTATTATCAAGCTGCTCTCCAAAGACGGAAGAATGTCATTTACAGAGATCGCCGGCAAAATGAATGTGACCGAAAAAACAGTCAGGCTGCGCTATAAGAATCTGATTGACAATCACATCCTTGAAGTGGTCGGGGTAGTGAACCCAATCGCCCTTGGATTAAAGGCAGGCGCGATCATTCAGCTGAAAGTTAGGCCGCAGAGCATACATAAAGTGATTGACGAACTGAAAACCTTCCGGGAAATCAGGTATGTTACCTTGACATCCGGACAATATTCGCTTCTAGTCCAGATTGCGGTGCCGAGCCAGGATGAGATAACAGATCTGCTGCTCAGGCTGAATGGCCTGGAGGATATCACAGAAGTGAACAGCATTGTCCAGCTTGAAGTGTTTAAAAATACCTTTGAATTCATTTGAAAGCCAAATAGATTAGGAGAGATATTATGCTGGAGATTTTAAAAAAGTTGACGTCACTATCCGGTCCATGCGGGTACGAGCATTCTGTGTCCTATTTTTTAAAAGAATACCTTGAAGATAAAACGGATTCCGTCACCATTGATCCGATCGGCAATGTGATTGCCAGGAAAAAAGGGGACAAACCGGGTCCAACAATTGTTTTGACAGCCCATATCGATGAAGTGGGATTTATCGTCAAAAAAATTGAACAAAACGGCCTTCTCCGCTTCGAGAAGCTTGGCGGCAATGATGACCGCATCATGCTTGCCCAGCCTGTCAGGGTGATGGGAAGCAAAGGGGAAGTGAGCGGTGTGATCGGCACGATTTCTGCTCACTATGCAAAATTTGACGACCCTGGGAAGGTAAGGAAGCATACGCAGATGTACATTGACATTGGCGCTTCTACACCTGAGGAAGCAGCAGAAATGGGAGTCGGGATCGGCACACCGGTAACCTGGGGAACAGAATTCCAGGTGTTTGGGCCGGAAAAAAAGCAGCGGGTGCGCTCCAAGGCACTGGATGACAGGGCAGGCTGCGCTGTATTGCTTGAATCTCTGGAAGAGGTCAAGGATGGTTCCTTTGCCGGTGAGCTTATTTTCCTTTTTGCTGTCCAGGAGGAAGTCGGGCTCAGGGGGGCAAAAACAGCTTCTGAGCATCTGCAGGCTGACGCGGCTATAGCAGTTGATACTACCGCAGTCAGTGATACGCCGGAAGAAACAATGGATGGAAGCCTCGGACTTGGAAGAGGCACTGGCATCAAGGTCATGGATTTCAGCCTGATTGTACATAAGACGGTGAAAGACCTGTTAGTAAGACTGGCTGAAGAAAACAAGATTCCGTACCAGCTTGAAGTATTTCCGGGCATAGGAACAGATGGAGGAGCGGTCAATTATGCCAATAAGGGAATCCCGACTGGCGTCCTTTCCATTCCATCCCGCTATGCACACTCACCTGTTGAGGTTGCAGATATCGGCGACCTGATTGCAACTAAAGATCTTGTCACAGCATTTATCAGGAATCTGACTGAAGATCAGACCTTCCCTTTTTAAGAGGGAAGGCTGACTTGCCTAAAACCCAGTTTAAAAAGACTGAAAAATTAAAATAATGAATGATTATTCATTTAGGAGGATATTTAATGAAGATATTTATTTCGGCAGACATGGAAGGCATCTCAGGAGTAGCGACAAACCAGCAGCTAAAAACAAACTCAGAATACCAGCGGTTCAGGAAGCTTATGACAGCCGATGTGAACGCAGCAATTGAAGGAGCTTTCAATGGAGGGGCAGAGGAAGTGGTCGTGGCAGACGGCCATGGCAATATGTCTAATATCATTATTGAAGAAATGGATCCGCGTGCCCGCCTTGTTTCAGGGAACAACCGGGTCATGTGCCAGCTGGAAGGCCTGGATGGGACGTTCAGCGGAATCATGTTCGTCGGCCACCATGGCAGGGAAGGCGGTTCTGATCTGACAGTCATTTCTCATACACTTGCAGGCATTTGTGTGAACGAAATGAAAATCAACGGAAAAATTGTCGGTGAAACAGAAATGAACACAATGGTGGCAGGAGCATTCGGCGTCCCGGCAATCTTTGTTTCCGGTGATGACGCTTATGTAAAAGAAGTGCAGGAAACACTTCCACATGTAGAAGGGGCCGTGACGAAGAGGGCTGTTGACAGGTTCGCGGCCGAACTGATCCATCCTGAGAAAGCAAGAGAAGAAATCAGGGCCAAGGCTGAGGCAGCCGTTAAAAAGGCAAAGGACCAGCAGGCCGTCGAGACGGAAGGGCCGGTAACATTTGAAATCGAAATGAAGGGGCCGCAGCAGGCAAAAATGACAACAACCCTCCCGACAGTTGAATTGATAGGGCCAAAGAGAATCAAGTTTACTTGCGATGATATGGTCACTGCCTATAAGCATATGTGGGGCTGCGTCATCATAGCAATGACTGCTACCAATGGAGTCCTGGGCCAGGTAAATGCGTAAAAAGAAAAAGGAGCTCTACTGCTCCTTCAATGCTGTGGAGGTGAGCAAATGTACATAGTCAAACGATTCCTCATCATGCTCTTAACGATTTGGGTAATCGCTACACTGACATTCGTCATAATGAAATTCATACCCGGGGATCCATTTGCTTCAGACGGCGATGTGCTGCCTGAGGAAGTTCTCCAGAATATCAGGGCCAAATACAATTTGGATGAACCGCTGCCTGTACAATATGCTCTGTTTATGAAAAATCTTGCGATAGGTGACCTTGGACCGTCCATCCAGTCGGAAACGAGGAGCGTCAATTCAATCATCGCAGAAGGAGCGCCGGCTTCAGCACTCCTGGGTATTCAGTCCATCACAATCGCTTTGATATTCGGGCTGTCGCTTGGGATCATAGCGGCACTGAATCATAATAGGTTCATTGATTATGCGAGCATGATGGTTGCCATCATCGGCATCTCTGTCCCAAGCTTCATCCTGGCGCCGCTCCTGATTAAATATTTTGCGGTGGATTGGAGGCTGCTGCCTGTTGCTTCATGGGGAACATGGCAGCATACAATCCTCCCGTCACTCGCACTGGCTGCGACCCCGCTTGCAGTCATCGCAAGATTCATGCGTTCGAGCATGCTTGAGGTCATGAACCAGAACTATATAAAGACCGCCAATGCAAAGGGGCTTTCCACGTTCCAGCTTGTACTTAAGCACGGTATCCGGAATGCCATCATGCCGGTCGTTTCCTTTATCGGCCCACTATTTGTTGCGCTGATCACCGGTACCTTTGTTATTGAAAAAATCTTTGCCATACCTGGAATCGGCCGCTATTTCGTTGACAGTATCTTCAACAGGGATTATCCCGTTATCCTGGGGACAACAATTTTCTTCAGCGCCATTCTTGTCATCACCCTGTTTTTAATTGATATTTCCTACAGGCTGATCGACCCACGAATAAAACTATCGAGCGGAGGGGAATAAACATGCAGCCGAAACAATCAGAAGAGCTCCTGTTCAGGCCTGTATCGCCCGATAAAAAGAGCCATGATGAAATCCAGAGGCCGTCCTTGAGCGTCTGGAAGGAAACGGCACTGAATATTGTAAGAAATAAATTGGCATTGCTTGGCTTCAGCCTCCTTTTGGTTATCATCCTCCTTGCGGCTTTCGGACCATCATTTGTCCCGTACAGCCCTTCTGACCAGGATCTGACTAAAGGCAATCTTGCCCCATCTTCAGAGCATTGGTTCGGGACAGATGATCTGGGGAGGGATATGTGGACGCGTACCTGGTACGGAGCAAGGGTGTCCTTGACTATCGGTTTTGCCGCAGCCATCATCGACCTGATCCTCGGTGTAGCGGTAGGCGGGATCAGCGGCTATATGGCCGGGAGAGGGAAGTTCGGAGACCGGGTGGACAGCCTGCTTATGAGGCTTGTTGAGATTCTTTACGGCATCCCTTATCTGCTCGTCGTCATCCTGCTTATGGTCATCATGGAACCTGGCGTCACAACCATTATCATTGCCCTGTCTGTCACAGGCTGGGTCGGGATGGCCAGGATCATCAGGGGTCAGATCCTTCAGCTGAAGTCACAGGAATATGTCATGGCAGCAGAAAAATTGGGGACCTCCCACGGGAAAATCATCATGCGCCATCTGCTGCCAAATACGATGGGCATCATAATCGTCAATCTGACATTTACAATCCCGCAGGCCATCTTTGCCGAATCTTTTCTCAGCTTCCTTGGATTGGGTGTTCAAGCCCCATTTGCAAGCTGGGGGACGATGGCCAATGATGCATTGGGTGTCATCCTGAGCGGACAATGGTGGAGGCTGTTTTTCCCGGGGCTGATGATTTCCCTGACAATGTTTGCATTCAATGCATTCGGTGACGGACTTCAGGACGCGCTGGATCCAAGAGTACGGAAATAGGAGGCATGACAGATGAGCCATTTACTGGAAGTGAAAAACCTCGAAGTTAATTTCAAGACATACGGAGGAGAGGTAAAGGCAGTCCGGGACGTTTCCTTTCATATCGATAAAGGCGAGGTACTGGCAATCGTAGGAGAAAGCGGAAGCGGAAAAAGCGTGACTGTCCAGACGATCATGGGGCTGATACCCACTCCTCCCGGAAAAGTAAAGAATGGGCAAGTACTTTTTCAGGATAAGGATTTGCTGAAAATCTCCAAAAGGGAAATGCAAAAAATCAAAGGCTCGAAGATCAGCATGGTCTTCCAGGATCCAATGACTTCCTTAAATCCGACAATGAAAATAGGCAAGCAGATAGAAGAAGGCCTTCTCATCCATCAAAAGCTGGGAAAAACAGAAGCAAAAGAAAAGGCAATCGAGATGATCAAACTCGTCGGCATCCCAAATCCTGAAGAGCGGTACAGCCAGTATCCGCACGAATTCAGCGGGGGGATGAGGCAGCGTGCCATGATAGCCATTGCCCTTGCCTGCAATCCGGAGCTTCTGATCGCAGATGAGCCTACCACTGCACTTGATGTAACGATCCAGGCCCAGGTGCTGGATCTGATGAAGGATCTGCAGAAAAAAACAAATACTTCTATTATATTAATCACGCATGATTTGGGAGTGGTCGCTGAAACGGCCCAGCGTGTGATTGTCATGTATGCAGGGATGATGATCGAGAGCGGGACTGTCGCTGAAATTTTCGAGAATCCTAAGCATCCCTACACCTGGGGACTTCTTGAGTCGATTCCGGACACAGACTCTCCTGATAAGAAAAGGCTCGTGCCGATTGAAGGCTCCCCGCCGGATTTATTTTCGCCTCCAAAGGGATGTCCTTTTGCACCAAGATGCAAATATGCAATGGAAATCTGCCTGCAGCAAATGCCGCCAGCATTTGGAGAGGAAAATGGGCATCAGGCCAAATGCTGGCTGAATGACCCAAGGGCCCCTAAGGCCGAAGACTTCGTTGCAGCAGGGAGGGAATGAAAATGGCTGAAACACTTTTAGAAATAGAAGCTATGAAAAAATATTTCAAAATTAAAAAAGACCAGACGGTAAAGTCAGTCGATGATATTACGATTTCCATAAAAAAAGGCGAAACCTTCGGCCTTGTCGGTGAAAGCGGAAGCGGAAAATCAACGCTCGGCAAAACCATCGTCGGACTTCAGAAGCCAACAGAGGGGAAAATCATTTATAACGGCAGGGACGTAGAGTCGCTTGATAAAAAGGCGATGCAGGCGGTCAACAGGGAAATGCAGATCATTTTCCAGGATCCCCATGCTTCCCTTAATCCGCGTATGAGAGTCGGCGATATTATCGCCGAAGGCATGGATGCCCACAAACTGGCCAAGGGAAAAGAGCGCCAGGAAAGGATTTATGACCTTCTTGAAAGGGTAGGCCTGCGCCCGGAACATGCCAAACGTTATCCCCATGAGTTCAGCGGCGGGCAGCGCCAGCGCATCGGCATTGCCAGGGCGCTTGCTGTCGACCCGAAATTCATTGTTGCCGATGAGCCGATCTCGGCGCTTGATGTCAGTATCCAGGCACAGGTTATCAATCTTCTGGAGGACCTGAAAAAGGAGCAGGGGCTGACATATTTATTCATCGCCCATGACCTGGGGATGGTCAAGCATATCAGCGACCGGATCGGTGTCATGTATCTTGGGAAGATGATGGAGCTGGCCGAGAGCCGCGAGCTTTTTGCCGAACCGCTCCATCCATACACACAGGCTCTTCTTTCGGCAATCCCGGTGGCAAACCCTGCCGCTGCAAAGAGGGAGCGCATCACACTTCAGGGTGATCCTCCAAGTCCGGTTAATCCGCCGAGCGGCTGCCGTTTCCGGACGCGCTGTCCGCACGCAATGGACATCTGTGCCCAGAAAGTGCCGGAATGGAAGGAAGTAAAGCCTGGCCACTGGACAGCCTGCCACTTGTACAACATTTGATCTTCACCTCTTTGCAGGATTGAGAGAGGATAAGATAAATAAATTAGATGAGAGGGGAATGGAATATGAAGAAATGGCTATCAGGCATTGCCGCAGCCCTTTTTGTCTCTTCAGCTTTAGCGGGCTGCAGCGGCGGTGAAGGAGCTTCCGGCAGCGGAAGCGGGGAAGATGTTAAACAGGAGATTGTGCTGAATGCAATGAGCGAGCCGCCAGATTTGGATCCGGCTCTTGCAACAGATACAACATCAGGCTGGATTCTGGATCATATTTTTGAAGGCCTTTATACAAAGGACAAGGATGGCAAGCCGGTACTTGGCACAGCGAAGGACGCCCAAGTATCTGATGATGGAAAAACATACACTTTCACCCTGCGTGATGATGCGAAATGGTCAGACGGGACACCAGTCACAGCCGGTGATTTCGAATACGCATGGAAACGCGTTCTGAATCCTGACACAGGCAGTTCCTTTGCATTTTATCTTTATTATCTTAAAGGTGCAGAGGACTATAACAAAGGAAATGGAAGCGCAGAAGAAGTCGGCGTCACAGCTAAGGATGACAAAACACTTATCGTAGAGCTGAATGCGCCGCTGGGATATTTCGATGAGCTCCTGACAATGTGGACTTTCTATCCGGTTAAGCAAGAGCTTGCTGAAGGAAACAAAAATTGGGCTGCCGATGCTGAAGGATATGTGAGCAACGGACCGTTCAAATTTACTTCATGGAAGCATGACAGCGAAGCCGTCGCAGAAAAGAACGAGAACTATTGGGATAACAAGACGGTAAGTCTTGAGAAGGTTACCTGGAAAATGGTCAATGATGCAACCACATACTATCAGATGTATAAAACTGGTGAACTTGATCTGATCCAGACACTTCCGACAGATGCACTTGCCCAGGAAAAAGAAAACGAGGAATATCAGGAAGTCCCTTATTTCGGAACATATATGTATATGTTCAATGTAGAAAAAGAGCCATTCACCAATGCTAAAGTCCGCCGTGCGTTTGCCATGGCCATAAACCGTGAAGCTATCTCGGAGAATATCACAAAAGCAGGCGAGACTCCAGCCTTTGCTTTCGTGCCGCCTGGTGTTGAAACACCTGACGGAGATTTCCGTGAAGCCGGCGGAGAATATTTCGACGAAAATGCAGATGAAGCGAAAAAGCTTCTTGAAGAAGGAATGAAAGAAGAAGGCTGGACAACCCTTCCTGAAGTAACTCTTCTTTACAACACAGCCGAAAACCATAAGAAAATCGGTGAAGCTGTTCAGGAAATGGTCAAAAAGAATCTCGGCGTTAACATCAAGCTGGCCAACCAGGAATGGAAGACATACCTTGATACAACAAAGCAGCATAATTTCCAAATGGCCCGCATGGGCTGGATCGGTGTCCTTCTTGATCCTGTTGTCATCCTCGACTATTACCTGGGAGACAGCCCTAACAACCGTACACAATGGGTCAACGAAGAATACGATTCACTGATTGCCCAGGCAAAAGTGGAGCAGGATGAAGCCAAGCGCTATCAGCTACTGCATGATGCTGAAAAAATCCTGATGGAAGAAATGCCATTCATGCCGGTATATCATTACACAAATACGTACCTGACATCACCTAAATTTGAAGGAGTCGTATATCCCTTCAACCGTTATCCGGCTCTCAAGTGGACAAAGAAAGTTTCAGAATAAAGAGGGAAGGCGAAAGCTGCCAGCTTCTGCAAGTTCCTGCTATAATGATAGAAAAACAGTCTGGGGGACATCTTATGAAATGGAAGATAACAGGTTTTCTGCTGATAGCCTGCATTTGGATCAGTATTCGGGTGACGGGAATCCTGCCCCTGCTTGACTGGATCAATCTATCATTCATCGCAGGTATAGCGGGGCTTTCTGCAGCCGTCATCATCATCATCTTTAAAACTGGATTTCTATCACTGTTCTTCAGCGGATTCCGCGCAATCGGGACAAGCCTATTTCCCCGTTCCAACGCCATGGAACGAACTGACAGCATGGTAAGCAGTGACTATAAATGGCAGGAATTTAAGGCTGGCGCTTCAACAGTACTGCTTTATGCCTTTTTGGTTGCTGGATTGAGTTCGATGGCCGTATCGCTTGTGGGATTGTTCTTTTATTAGGAAAAGATTAGAAGGAGGCTCCTGGCCGGGGCCTTCTTTTCTTATTTTTTCAAAGAGATATATGTATAATAAAGGATGGAAAAAGGAAGGAAGAGTATTATGGCCATAACTTTAACGATGCTGCTGATGGGCATGCTGCTGGGATTTATCGGGGCCGGCGGGGCCGGCTTTATCATCGCTATCCTGACGCTGGTGTTTGATGTGCCGATCCATATAGCTTTAGGAACATCACTAACGGCAATGATTTTCACAAGTTTGTCAGGAGCCTACAGCCATTACAGAGAAGGGAATATGGCGGTCAAAGCAGGGCTTGTGACAGGGATCGCCGGTGCTTTTGGTGCATACGGGGGCTCACAGCTCGCTGCAGGAATACCTGTGGAATCACTCCATTGGCTGACGGCAGGCATGCTGTTCCTGTCCTCCATATTGCTCATGGTCAGATTGTACATAACCAAGAATCTCACTGACCACGAAGCAGGAAGGGACAAGCTGTCTGTTCAGCTGGCTGTAAAAGCGGTCATCCTGGGGCTTATAACCGGCGTATTATCGGGGACCTTCGGGATCGGTTCAACACCCTTCATCCAGCTTGGCCTGCTGATCATGCTCGGCCTTACAATCAGGCAGTCGATAGGTACAACGATGCTTGTTATACTGCCTATTGCGGCAGGAGGAGGACTCGGGTATCAGTCTGAAGGCTATCTCGACTACCTGTTGCTTCTGCAAGTGCTTCTCGGCACCATGACAGGCGCTTATATCGGTGCAAAATTCACAGGCTATGCCCCAAAAAACGTACTGAAGGCATCAATGATATTGACGCCAGCTGCTGCCGGGCTGCTGCTGCTCTTTCCGCAGTAGCGGCCAGGTGTGTTTTTTATGGCTTTTTTTTGAAATGGTGCTGTAATAAAATGGAATGGAAAGGAGGAGGAGATGTTTGAGAAAAGAGCGTGTGGAGTCAACTAAATTGAAGATTTTGAAGTCCCTTGGTGCCCGGGTTCAACTTGATGTCCCGGACGCAAAGCAGCTCGATATACTGCTGAAGGGCTGGAAGGGGGAAGAGGAGTTTGACCGGTGGGTTAATACCATTGATGAGGAGTGGCATATTTTAAATGATCTCTTGCTGAACCATCAAGGAACAATTTTTCAAGTCGACTCTTTAATTTTCTCCGGAACAACGCTTTACCTGTTTGAAATTAAAAACTACCAGGGTGACTACTATATTCAAGGCGATGCCTGGTACACTTTTTCCGGCAATGAAATCAAGAATCCGATTCTTCAGCTGAAGCGCACAGAAAATCTTATGAGGCAGCTTTTGAAGGAACATGCTTTTGACATAAGAATTGAAGCAAATTTAATTTTTGTTAATCCGGAATTCTGCCTCTTTCAAGCCCCCAGAAATCTCCCCATCATCCTGCCCGGCCAAATGCCGCGTTTTCGGGAAAAAATGCTGAATCAAACCTCCCCTATAAAACATTCACACTCTAATTTAGCCAAGAAGCTTGTATCCCTTCATATGAAGGAAGACCCTTTTCCGAGAAACTATTATTACCCCTATGAACAATTAGAAAAAGGTTTGGTTTGCCCGCAATGCAAGGAGTTTTATCATACTGTTAAACATTCCTTAGTGGTCTGTGAACTTTGCGGGGGAAGGGAAACTCTTGAAGATGCAGTGGTAGGGGCTGTGGAGGAAATTACGATGCTTTTTCCTCGGAGGACGATCACCACTCCTTTGCTTATTGATTGGTGCAGGATTATTAAGGATAAAAGAACGATTCAGCGGGTGCTCAAGAAACATTATGATTTCAAAGGGAGAGGGAAGTATGCGAGATATACGAATCGCGGCAATACTCAGAGTCCCGGCGGGCAGCCAACCCCTTTGAAAGTCTAGCAGATCAGGCTGGAATTTGGCCTGATTTGTATCTGAAGGGGAGTGCGGGATACATGAGTGGGATGGAAAAGGAGCAGTCTTGTATTCCGGGGGGAGTGCGGGATGCATGAGTGGGATGGAAAAGGAGCAGTCATGTATCCCGGGAGGAGTGCGGGATGCATGAGTGGGTCGAAAAAGGAGCATCATGTATCCCGGGGGGAGTGCGGGATGCATGATTGGATCAAAAAAGGAGCAGTCATGTATCCCGGGAGGAGTGCGTGATACATGAGTGTGTCGAAAAGGAGCAGTCATGTATCCCGTGAGGAGTGCGGGATACATGAGTGGGTCGAAAAAGGAGCAGTCATGTATCCCGGGAGGAGTGCGGAATACATGAGTGAGATGAAAAAGGAGCAGTCATGTATCCCGTGAGGAGTGCAGGATACATGATTGGATCAAAAAAGGAGCAGTCATGTATCCCGGGGGGAGTGCGGGATACATGAGTGGGTCGAAAAAGGAGCAGTCATGTATCCCGGGGGGAGTGCGGGATACATGAGTGGGATGAAAAAGGAGCAGTCATGTATCCCGTGAGGAGTGCGGAATACATGAGTGAGATGAAAAAGGAGCAGTCATGTATCCCGTGAGGAGTGCGGGATACATGAGTGGGTCGAAAAAGGAGCAGTCATGTATCCCGGGGGGAGTGCGGGATACATGAGTGAGATGAAAAAGGAGCAGTCATGTTTCCCGGGGGGAGTGCGGGATACATGAGTGAGATGAAAAAGGAGCAGTCATGTATCCGAGGAGGAGTGCGTGATACATGAGTGGGTCGAAAAAGGAGCAGTCATGTATCCCGTGAGGAGTGCGGGATGCATGAGTGGGATGGAAAAGGAGCAGTCATGTATCCCGGGGGGAGTGCGGGATACATGAGTGGGATGAAAAAGGAGCAGTCATGTATCCCGGGGGGAGTGCGGGATACATGATTGGGTCGAAAAAGGAGCAGTCATGTATCCCGTGAAGAGTGCGTGATACATGAGTGGGTCGAAGAAGGAGCAGTCATGTATCCCGGGAGGAGTGCGGGATGCATGAGTGAGATGAAAAAGGAGCAGTCATGTATCCGAGGAAGAGTGCGTGATACATGAGTGGGTCGAAAAAGGAGCAGTCATGTATCCCGGGAGGAGTGCGGGATATATGAGTGGGTCGAAAAAGGAGCAGTCATGTATCCCAGGGGGAGTGCGGGATACATGATTGGGTCGAAAAAGGAGCAGTCATGTATCCCGGGGGGAGTGCGGGATACATGAGTGAGATGAAAAAGGAGCAGTCATGTATCCGAGGAAGAGTGCGGGATACATAACTGAGTGCAAAACGACGGAGTTATGTATCCAAAGTTTGAGAGAATAACAAAGTATACCCCCCTGCCCAAAACCTAAATGCCCTTTCCCAGCCCCAAACTAAAACATTTTTTCACCCGCCCCCTCCGTCCATCTAAAAAAAGAATACAACCCAACCAGGCTCATATATATAATAGTAAAAACAAGCTCAAACTCCACTGGTGTTAAAATTATATTTCATAAAAGTAAATATGTTATTGAACTAATATTTCAAACCCTCTATAATGAAATTAGAACTAGTACATCAGTGACAGGAGGGCCATAGGAATGAAAGAGAACTTAACCTCGTTAACAACAGAAACCCGGAATGAGCGGACGATGAAGATTGATACAGCTTCGCCTTTGGAGATCATCACGATGATGAATGAGGAAGACAAGAAGGTGGCATTAGCGGTTGAGCAGGTTCTCCCGGATGTCGAGGTAGCAGTCGGGTTTGTATTCGAATCCCTGAAAAAGGGAGGCAGGCTCATCTATATCGGGGCTGGTACAAGCGGAAGGCTCGGTGTTTTGGATGCAGTCGAATGCCCGCCTACTTTCAGTACGGATCCTGAAACTGTCCAGGGAATCATGGCCGGGGGCAAGGATGCTTTTGTCAAGGCTGTTGAGGGGGCAGAGGATAAGCCGGAATGGGGCGAACGCGATTTAAAGGAGATTGGCCTGACACAAGATGATACTGTGATCGGGATTGCAGCGAGCGGGCGCACCCCTTATGTGGCAGGAGCGCTTAAGTATGCGAGGAGCATCGGAGCCAGGACGGTAGCACTTTCCTGCAACACCGGCGCCGTCATCAGCAAAGAAGCTGACCACAGCATCGAAGTGATTGTCGGCCCTGAGGCGCTGACAGGCTCTACAAGGCTGAAGGCGGCAACTGCCCATAAAATGATTTTGAACATGATTTCAACTGCCAGCATGATCCTGTTCGGCAAGGTTTATGAAAACCTCATGGTGGATGTTCATGTCAGCAATCATAAGCTCAAGGAGCGTGCGATCGGGATCATCAGCAAAATAACCGGCGCTGATTATAACATTTCCAGAAAAGCTCTTGAAGACAGCGGGCTTCAGGCTAAATCTGCGATCGTCATGATCAAAACAGGTAAAAGCAAAGATGAAGCTGAGAAGCTGCTCGATCAAGCCGGTGGATATGTGCGTATGGCAGTGGAGAAAGCAGGCAACTAAAACTATCAGGGGAAGGC
This sequence comes from Bacillus infantis NRRL B-14911, assembly GCF_000473245.1. Lineage (NCBI taxonomy): Bacteria > Bacillati > Bacillota > Bacilli > Caryophanales > Bacillaceae > Bacillus > Bacillus infantis. The sequence goes on along the minus strand of NC_022524.1, from coordinate 2,808,870 downwards.
GCCATGTGCGGGCCTGCCCTCTGCATATCCTTTTTTGGGGGTGGTCATCAAAAAACAGCTGACAGGGGTTTTTCATAATATAGGCTTGCACTGATACTTTATCCTATTATTCTCTTAAGCTATTTTTTATGCCTTGGATGAAAACGATTCCAATAGTTTGAAAATTTGTACTGACATCAATGTTAGAAATGGGGGAAATTCAAATGGCTGGCGAAAATACAATTCTTGCAGAGAAAATACTCGATAAGCTGGGCGGGGCTTCCAATATCGGATCCTATACGCATTGCATGACCCGTCTTAGAGTAACGCCGCTTGATGAGTCATTGGTAGACAAAGCAGGACTGAAAAAAATAGATGGCGTCCTGGGACTTGTAGAAGAAGAAACACTGCAGATTATTCTGGGGCCAGGCAAGGTCAATAAGGTTACAGAAGAGTTTGGCAAACTGCTTGAAGCATCGGGCGAACTTAATCTTAATGATCGGGCAGCAAGCAAAAAGTCAGAAATCAATAAGAAAAACGCAACTCCTTTCAAACTGTTCCTTCGCAAGATAGCGAGCATCTTTATTCCGCTCATTCCGGCACTTGTTGCTTCCGGTCTGATCACTGGTATTTCGAAAGCTGTCATTCAGGCAGGCTGGCTTGACGGGGAATCACAGCTTGCCATGATCCTGACTGTAATTGGCGGGGGGCTTTTCGCATATCTCGGCATCCTGGTCGGTATTAATGCTGCAAAAGAATTTGGGGGATCACCTGCACTGGGCGGACTTGCAGGGATATTGATTATCAATCCTTCAGTCGCCGGCATTACGCTTTTTGGTGAAGCACTCGTTCCTGGCCGCGGCGGCTTGATAGGAGTACTCCTTGCTGCCATCTTTATTGCGCTGGTTGAGCAGCGGGTCAGAAAATTTGTACCGCAGTCACTGGATATTATCATTACGCCAACGGTTTCGCTGCTGATTACAGGGATCGTCACTTATGTAGTATTCATGCCTGTTGGCGGCTTTATCTCCGAAGGAATCACAAAAGGTTTGCTTTCTGTTCTTGATATTGGCGGCGTGGTTGCCGGATTCGTCCTGGGCGCTACCTTCCTGCCGCTTGTAGTAACCGGGCTTCACCAGGGTCTGACGCCTGTCCACCTGGAACTGATTAATTCAATCGGCGATGATCCATTATTGCCAATCCTTGCGATGGGCGGCGCCGGCCAGGTTGGTGCAGCATTTGCCATCTATTTCAAAACCAAGAAGAAGCGCCTCAAAAGGGCAATTGGCGGTGCTCTGCCTTCCGGTATGCTTGGTATCGGCGAACCGCTGATCTTTGGTGTAACGCTTCCTCTTGGAAGGCCATTCATTACGGCCTGCCTTGGCGCAGGTGTTGGGGGCGCATTCCAGGCGCATTTCGATATTGCCACTGTTGCAATCGGAGTATCCGGCCTGCCGCTTGCCTTCATTGTTAACGCAGGCGAAATCCTTCTGTACCTTGTAGGACTTGTAATTGCTTATGCAGCAGGATTTGCCTTCACGTATCTGTTCGGCTTTAAAGATGAAATGGCTGGTGAGTTTGATTGATCGGCATTTCCTTCTATCTGAACGATCCTTCTGCTGAAGAGCGGATCAGGGATGCAGGAAGCAAGGGGGTGAAGCGGGGCTTCACCTCGCTTCATATCCCTGAAGAAAAAGGTGAGCTGGCCGCAGCGGCCAAGAGGCTGCTTTCTGCTGCAAAGGAAAGCGGCATTGATGTCTATGCGGATGTTTCCATGAAAACACCAGCCCATTTGGGAGTGTCAGACCTTTTTGCATTAAAAGATCTTGGGGTAGCCGGCCTTAGGCTGGATGACTTTTTCGATCATCATCTGATAGTCTCCCTTGCAAAGGAATTCAAAATAGCTGTCAACTCCAGCATTCTTTTTGAAGAAGATCTTAAAAACCTTCTCAGTTGTGGGCTTAAACCTGATAGGCTGATCGGATGGCATAATTTTTACCCGAGACGGGAAACCGGGCTGGGTGAATCTTTTTTTCATGATCAGAACAAGCTGTTTAAAAGCCTGGGTATTCCTCTTGCTGCGTATATTCCATCCCGGGGAGAAAAACGGGGACCGTTTTATGAAGGCCTGCCGACGCTTGAAAAGCACCGTCATGCTGAACCCTTTGCTGCTTATGCGGAGTTGAAGGCTGCGGGAATTGATGATATTTATATCGGCGATCCGGATATTGGGGCAGGGCTGCTGGAGGATCTCCTGGCTTACGAAGAGGACTCAGTTATGCCGCTGAGGGCTGAGAATTGTACACTGCCTGAGGGAATATATGCAACACGTCCTGATCAGGCGAGGGATGCTGTCAGGTTCATGAATACCCGGACAACAGACCCTGTGCCCCCATTAAATTGCGGGAAGCGTGATGCAGGAACGATTACTGTTGATAATGAGCATTACGGCCGTTACAAAGGTGAAGTGCAAATAACACTGTCCGACCTTCCGGCAGATGAAAGAGTCAATATAGCAGGCAGAATAATAGAAGAAGACAGGCCGCTTCTTTCATTTATAAAGCCCGGACAAAAAATCCGCATTATCCATATTTAAAGCAGAAGCACACTCATAACGGAGTGTGCTTTTTTACTGCTTTCTTTAATTGAGCAAGCCTCTTACGCATTTCAATCAGGCATTTCCTTTGAAAAAAACCTCCCGGTAGAATATGATATCTTTAATCCTTCCTTATATCGTTAATGTAACTTTTTTTGTTACAGTTTAATAATCGGGAAGATATTTGATTTTTAACCAATACTAAACTTTGTAAAAAATGAAGGAGGAGCTGTCCATGATTATTATCCATGCCCATATTACGGTGGATCCGGCAAAGCGTGATGTTTTCCTTGAGAAAACGAAAGAGGTAGTCAAAGGGTCACAGGCTGAGGAAGGAAATATCAGCTATGATTTATTTGAGAGTGCCGGGAATGAAAATTCATTTGTGATGCTTGAGAAATGGAAGGACAAGGAAGCGGTAAGACTGCACGGGGAAACTGCCCACTTCCAGAACTATATGCAGGAAATGAAAGAAGTATTGGCAGCACCGCTGAAGGCAGAACGCTTTGAAGCGGAAGAACTTTAAACAACACCAAAGGAGGACATCAGGTTTATGAAAGAACAATACAAGCAATTTTTTGAGTCATTTACTTTTAAAAGTGGGATTGAAGTTAAAAACAGACTGGTCATGGCACCAATGACAAATTTCTCTTCCAATGAAGATGATACTGTTTCTGATGCTGAGGCTGCATATTATGCCCGCCGGTCAAAGGGGCCTGGCATGGTGATTACGGCTTGTACATATGTGACCGAGAATGGAAAAGGCTTCCCTGGGGAGTTTGCCGGCCATAAAGATGAATATGTCCCAAGCTTGAAGCGCCTAGCGGAAGACATCCAGGCAGGCGGCGCAAAAGCGATCCTGCAGATTTTCCACGGAGGAAGGGAATGCCCTCCTGAGCTCGTCCCGAATGGAGATATTGTAAGCGCCAGTGCAGTTGCAGGCTCAGGTGAAGGAAAAAAGGAACCGCGCGCGCTCAGCGGCGAGGAAGTTGAGAGCATTATTAAAGATTTCGGCGAAGCCGCAAGACGTGCAATTGAAGCAGGGTATGACGGGGTGGAAATCCATGGAGCCAACGGCTATCTGCTGCAGCAATTCTTCTCCCCTCATTCAAACCGCAGGGATGATCAATGGGGAGGCAGCCTGGAAAAGAGGCTTACTTTCCCGCTCGCTGTTGTTGATGAAGTCAAGAAGACTGTTGCGGCACACGCTAAAAAGCCGTTTGCTGTAGGCTACAGATTTTCTCCTGAAGAACCGGAAACACCGGGTATCACGATGGCGGATACGCTGGTCCTGATCGATGAGCTGGCAAAAAAAGATCTCGACTATCTCCACGTTTCACTCCAGGACTTCTGGTCAGCGCCGCGCCGCGGAGTCGAGGACACTAGGTCAAGAATCGAGATCATCCAGGAAAGAGTCGGCAGCCTTGTCCCTGTTATCGGCGTTGGTTCTCTTTATACGCCGGAAGAAGTAGAAAAAGCGTTTGGAACAGGCGTCCCTCTTATCGCGCTGGGCCGTGAGCTGATCATTGATCCTGAGTGGGTGCAAAAAGTCGAAGAGGGCAGGGAAGACGAAATCAAAACCAAAATCGATAAGGATGCCCAGCAGGAACTGACTGTTCCAGATCCGCTCTGGCAGGCCATCATTAATACCCCTGGCTGGTTCCCTGGCGTATAACACTTAAAAGGAGTTCGGATAAATGAAAGTGAAAATCAACCGCAATGCGGCTAAAGTGCTGAAAAAGATGCTGGAAACAGCAGAAGAAGGCCAGTATATCCGCGTTTTTGTGACAGAGCATCACGGAAACCACGCCCATTATGACATCAAGCTCGATACACCTGCAGAGCATGATGAAATTGTAACAACCGACAAGGATATCGACATTCTGCTCGATGCACGGGAAGATTTCCTCGATGGTGTATGGATCCAATACTTCTTTGTTCCAAAAGAGGAATTTGTCATCTACAATCCCTTAAAAGAAAAGCATCATCATTAAAAAGAAGGCATGATTGCAGCAGCTGCTGCAATCATGCTTTTTTTGGTTTTTATTCCAATTTGTGGTGTAGTGCTAACTTTAATGCTTTTCCTGAGCAGAGAAGTACAGATTCTTGTATAATGGAAATGGTTTTTACGAAATCCGAAATATTTTGAATGGAAGCTGATGAAATGTCCTTTATAGCAATCTTAATTCCGATTTTTCTTATCTTTGGCCTTGGCTATGCCGGCCAGAAAATCTTCAGGCTGGAAACGAAATCACTGTCCATCGTGGCTATTTACTTAATGACTCCCTTTCTTGCCTTCAGGACTTTCTACGAAACGGAGTTTAATCTTGATTATGCAGTCATGGCTATTTACACTATAGGGCTGGCCCTGGCAATTATTGCGATCGTGTATGCTGCGGCTTATTTTGCAGGATACAGCAGAAAGCGCACTTGCGCTATCATTTTATCCTCTGCATTCATGAATAACGGCAATTATGGAACTCCGCTAGTTCTTTTTGCATTTGGCCAGGAAGGAATAAAATACGCGATTGTGCTGATGGTCATCCAGCAGCTGCTGATGTGCACCCTTGGGGTATACTATGCAGCTAAAGGGTCTATCGAAAATGCCAGTTTCAAAACAGCCCTGAAAGAGGTTGTGAGGGTGCCGATTGTTTACGGCGCCTTGCTGGGAGCGGCATTGCAGTTTATGAACATACCTGTCAGCGGGACGCTGATGGAAGCAGTCCGGATGGTAGGAGATGCAGCCATACCAACGGTCATGATCATCCTTGGCATCACGCTCGCCAATATATCAGTAAAAAACCTGGAAATAGGCCCGCTCTCTGTCTCCCTTACCTTGAGAATGGTTGTATCTCCTTTGATCGCGCTGGCTTTTACATTTTTCCTGCCTGCGGATACTCTTCTGAAGCAGATTATGATTGTCATGGCGGCCATGCCTTCTGCTGCTAATACGACCATGTATGCCGTTCAATATGGTACAGATCCGGAGCTTGTTTCAAGCGTGACGCTTGCCAGCACTTGCCTGAGCCTCATCACCCTGCCGATCATCCTGTACAGTGTGACTTTTATGCAGTAGAAGATTAGCAGAATCTGTTTACCTCTGTCGAAAATGTGAGATAATAGATCTATCAGAGTATTCCTTTTTTTCAGCCTGTTATGGCAAAGGAGTTCTCAGGAGTTCATATTTTACTGACAGGGGAATGAGGGCTGGCATGAAAATCTGGTTTAACCGCTGGTTCACGACGGTGAGCCATTATATCACAATGATTAAGAACAATCCTGACAATAGAAGCTTTACCGTATATGGGACCCATCCGGATAAGGATGCACTCTATTTGCAGGTATGCGATTTCAAAGGGACTGAGCCTGATATATCCGGTGAGGAATATATTTTGTTCTGCCTGGATTTCTGTGCCCGGAACGAGATTGATATTTTTATTCCCCGCAAGGAAAATGTCCTGATTTCACGGAATCTTCCCCGTTTTGAAGCAATAGGCGTCAAGGTGCTTGTCTGCCCGGACCCAATGCTTATGTCCTTCATGGACAATAAGGCGGCCATCTACCGGTCAATTGAGGAAAAGAATTCAGCCGGCAAGCAGCTGGTAAGCATCCCTGACTACGAAGTCGTCAATACAGCGGCAGGCTTCAAGGAAGCCTATCATAAGCTTAGGGCAGCGGGCCATAAAGTCTGCTTCAAGCCTGTTATTGGAGAAGGGGCATATGGTTTCAGAGTGGTAAAGGATCGTGAAGATTCAATAGCGGAGCTGTTCGGGCAAGGGGTTGGACACCGGATTTCCTTTGCGAATGCCTGCGGGATTTTATCGCAGCAGGAAAGTTTTCCAGACCTGATGGTGCTCGAATATCTGGATGGCCCTGAGTACAGTATCGACTGCCTGGCCGACGGCGGCAAGCTGTACACCAGCATTCCAAGGAAAAAAGGGCATGGCAGGGTGAGGGAGCTGGAGGAAAACCTGCTGCTCAGCGGGATAGCCGAAAACCTTCATCGGGAATACCCGGTTCCTTATGTATTCAATGTCCAGGTCAAATATGGACAAGGTGTACCGAAGCTGCTGGAAATCAACCCGAGAATGAGCGGTGGGCTTCATATCAGCTGCCTGTCCGGCATTAACTTCCCTTATCTTGCCATTAAACTCCTCTTAAATGAAAAGATTGATCCTGCTCCCCCGAATTTCGGGATAAGGGCAAGCTATCTTGAAAAAGAGGTTATCCTAAGCTGAAAAAGGAGCTGAGATTCTCCTTTTTTATTTTTTTTTCTAATCTGAGAAGAATTTCTTTACATACCATACCAGGGTATACTACAATACAGATAAGGGGAGGGAATTTAATGGAAAAGGAATTAAATGAATTGCCGTTAGTCCCTGAGGGTGAAAGCTGCGATCATGTGAGCGGGCGGAAGAGCCATCACTCAGAAGTGACAAAGAAAAACCTTGTCACCAGGCTCAACCGGATTGAAGGCCAGATCCGGGGAATCAAAGGCCTGATTGAAAAGGATACGTATTGTGATGATGTTATTACCCAGATTTCAGCCACTCAGTCTGCTTTGAACAGCGTTGCCAAAATTCTGCTCGAAGGACACCTGAAGAGCTGTGTTGTCGAGAGGATCCAGGAGAACGATCTTGAGGTGGTTGATGAGCTGCTGGTAACTGTACAAAGACTAATGAAGAAATAAAGGAGAGATTCAGAATGGAAACAATCACATTAGAAGTAAAAGGCATGAGCTGCGGCCATTGCGTAAAAGCTGTAGAAGGAAGCGTAGGGAAGCTTGAAGGCGTATCTGCTGTAAAGGTTGATCTAGAGAATGGCAAAGTCAATGTCGAATATGATTCATCCAAAGTAAATCTAGGCGAAATTAAAGAAACAATCGATGATCAGGGCTATGATGTTGTCTAACAGCAAATAGCCTGCGGGACCGTGCTGAGGCACGTTCTCTTTTTCATCAAAATATACCCCGTATAGGTATAAGGAGATGTGAGCGATGAGCGAGCAAGCAAAAGAAACTCAGTTTGAAATAAGCGGGATGACCTGTTCAGCCTGTGCCGTAAGAATAGAAAAAGGACTCAAAAAGGTTGAAGGTGTGGAAAATGCTTCAGTCAATTTGGCTCTTGAAAAAGCGGCTGTTCAATTTAACCCTGAAAAAGTGAAGCAGGAAGATATTTTTGAAAAGGTAGAAAATCTGGGCTACAAGGTTGTGACTGAAAAGGCAGAGCTCGCCATTACAGGCATGACCTGTGCAGCCTGCTCCGCACGCATTGAAAAAGGGCTAAAGAAAATGGACGGAATCAGTGATGCAAACGTCAATTTGGCGCTGGAAAGGGCAGATGTGGTCTATAATCCTTCTGCAGTATCGCCGGCTGACCTTATTAAAAGAGTTGAAAAACTTGGCTATGGTGCTGCCCTGAGAACTGAGGAGGTGGCAGGTGAAGAGCAGGACCACCGTGAAAGAGAAATAGAGAGACAGAAAGGAAAATTCACTTTTGCTCTTATTCTTTCTCTGCCATTATTATGGGCAATGGCTGGACATTTCAGCTTTACCAGCTTCCTGTATGTGCCGGAGATGTTCATGAATCCCTGGGTGCAGCTGGCCCTTGCTGCTCCAGTCCAGTTTATCATCGGCCGCCAGTTTTATACAGGCGCCTACAAAGCTCTTAGAAACGGCAGCGCCAATATGGATGTACTGGTTGCCCTCGGCACCTCTGCTGCCTTTTTCTACAGCTTATATTTATCAATAAGATCGATAGGTTCAGGGGGCCACTCAGTAAATCTTTATTTTGAGACCAGTGCAGTCCTGATAACGCTGATTATTCTGGGGAAACTGTTTGAAGCCAAAGCAAAAGGACGGTCTTCTGAGGCCATTAAAAAGCTGATGAATCTGCAGGCTAAAACGGCGCGCGTCATCAGGAATGGCGAGGAAACCGAAATTCCCCTGGAAAGCGTCATGCCCGGTGATATCCTTGCCGTGAAGCCAGGAGAGAAAATTCCTGCTGACGGAATGATCCTTGAGGGAAGAACCGCCGTGGATGAAAGCATGATAACAGGAGAAAGCGTACCTGCAGATAAGGAGCCCGGCGATTCAGTCATTGGGGCAACCATCAACAAAAATGGTTTCATAAAAGTGCAGGCAGCAAAAGTGGGTAAAGATACAGCCCTCGCACAAATCATCAAGGTTGTTGAGGATGCACAAGGTTCAAAGGCACCAATCCAGCGCCTTGCTGACAAGATTTCCGGGATATTTGTACCGATTGTTGTGGGGATCGCTGCCGTTGTATTCCTCATCTGGTACCTGTGGGCAGATCCAGGCAATTTTGCAGAAGCTCTTGAAAAATTGATTGCTGTTCTTGTGATAGCATGTCCCTGTGCATTGGGTTTGGCGACACCGACCTCCATCATGGCCGGATCAGGGCGGGCTGCAGAATACGGTATCCTTTTTAAGGGCGGGGAGCATCTTGAACGGACACACCGCATTACGACGGTGGTTCTTGATAAGACTGGTACAATCACCAACGGGAAGCCGGTATTGACAGATGTGCTGACGGAAATGGATGAGACGGAGTTCCTGGCTATGGCAGGTGCGGCAGAAAAACAGTCTGAGCATCCTCTTGCCGAAGCTATAACAGCCGGAATCAAAGCACGCAATATTATAATGAAAGAAGCGGAAGAATTTGAAGCAATTCCCGGATATGGCATTAAAGCTGTTGTGGCTGGAAAGAAGCTCCTGATAGGAACCAGAAGGCTGCTCGGTGCGGATTCTATTGATTTCAGCCCTGCTGAAGCTGATCTTGAAACGCTTGAAAGCCAAGGTAAAACTGCCATGCTGGCAGCCATTGACGGTCATTTTGCAGGCATCATCGCGGTTGCAGACACAATCAAGGATACATCTGCCGAGGCAATCGCACGCCTTAAGGAGATGGGTCTTGAAGTAATCATGATGACAGGTGACAACAAGGCTACAGCCGAGGCAATCGGCAGGGAAGCTGGTGTTGATGCGGTAATATCTGAAGTCCTCCCGGAAGGAAAGGCAGAAGAAGTGAAAAAGCTGCAGAAGCAAGGGAAAATTGTGGCCATGGTGGGAGACGGAATCAATGATGCGCCGGCACTGGCTGTTGCCGACATCGGAATGGCAATCGGAACAGGCACTGATGTAGCGATGGAGGCGGCAGATATTACCCTGATCCGCGGCGACTTAAGAAGCATTTCCGATGCCATTTACATGAGCAGGAAAACAATCTCGAACATCCGGCAAAACCTCTTCTGGGCTTTTGGATATAATACGCTCGGCATCCCCTTTGCAGCACTTGGTCTGCTTGCGCCATGGCTGGCAGGGGCAGCAATGGCATTCAGTTCAGTCTCGGTTGTCCTTAATGCGCTGAGGCTGCAGCGGGTCAAATTATAAGGAGGGCTTCTGATGAAAAAGTGGGCCATATCAGCCGCAGTATACCTGCTGTTGGTGATTTGCGGCTATTATTTGTATGATACATTAATCGCTGAACCCCCTGCGGAACCAGAGCACGGTCATCAAAGCGATTAGGAAGGAATGGCATAAAGCTATTTGTTTTTAAAGCAGAGAAACAGAACAAGAGGAAAAAGCTCCATGCATCTGGGGCTTTTCCTTTTTTATTAAGGAGGAAATCTTCTGAAGCCTTCCAGCAACAATAAATTTAATTTTTGGAATATAATAATAATAGACTTACAAAGGGGGAAGAAAATTGGCGGAAAATATTGAACTGAAGAATAGCGTGGCGGAAGCATTAGAAAAAATAGCGGGCATTTCAGCTGTCCAAAAGGGACTATCCTTTTTAAAAAATGATAATGACCGGACATCGGCTGATCAAAAGGAGCTGACGAGCATCCCTGCACCTACCTTTGAAGAGGGGGAACGGGGGGAGTATTATAGACGAAGGCTGGAAGAGCTGGGTATTGAAGATATTTCGAAAGATGATGCAGGCAATATATTCGGCCTGAGAAAGGGAACGGGGAATGGACCAAGGATTGCGGTTTGTGCCCATCTTGATACTGTTTTTCCAGCAGGCACTGACACAGTCCCAAAAGTAAAAGACGGAAAAATTTATGCTCCCGGCATCGCTGATGACGGAAGGGGGCTGGCTGCCGTACTGACTCTAATCCGTGCGTTCAACGAAACGGGAATCGAAACGGAAGGGGATATTCTGTTTGGAGCGACGGTTGGAGAAGAAGGACTTGGGGATTTAAATGGCGTTAAGGCGCTGTTTGGACAAGATCATGGGATAGACGGTTTCATTTCCATAGAACCAGGCAGCCCTGAGCGAATTACATATCTGGCTGCAGGCAGTAAAAGATATGAGATTACCTATAAGGGCTCAGGCGGCCACAGCTTTGGGGATTTCGGGACGCCGAGCGCCATTCATGCTGCAGGAAAAGCCATTGCCGGCATAGCAGATCTTAAGGTGCCGGAAGATCCAAAAACAACTTTTAATGTAGGGATAGTATCCGGAGGGACCTCGGTCAATACGATTGCAGCGGAAGCCAGATTGATCATCGATCTTCGTTCGGTTTCCGCAGATGAGCTGGCAAGGGTTGAATCTGAAGCGCTCTCCATCATCAAGGAAGCTGCCGGCGGTGCTGATTCCGGAATTACAGTTGAAATCAAGCAGGTAGGCGACCGCCCGGCAGGCAGCCAGGATATGGAATCAGCCATTGTCCAAACGGCTGCAGAGGCTTCAAGGCAGCTAGGATTCATACCTTCGTTTGAGAAAGCCAGCAGCACCGACTCCAATGTGCCGATTGCTCTTGGAATTCCGGCTGTAACACTTGGCGGAGGCGGTAGCTTTGGGGGCATACATACACTTGAAGAGTACTTTGATCCGCAGGATGCCTATTATGGGCCGCAGGCCATTTTCCTATGTATTCTGGGATTGACGGGAATCAAAGGCATTTCCAGTCCGGTCCTGGACAGCCGGCGCAAAAATAATGCAGAAGGGGGCCAATAATGGAAACATTGACGATTGAAAATTTCATGAACATCAGAAACGTGAAGAATCCTGCTTATGGACCGCAGGGGAAAATGCTGAATTTCATCTCAGATGCTTCCGGGATTCCGCAATTATGGGAAATACACGCTGAAGGCGGCAACCCTAATCAGGTACTGGAAACCGCTGAAAGGATTATGTTTGTTTCCTTTATCCAAGGAACCGGTAAAAGGATTTTTGGCATGGATGAGGGTGTGAATGAAAAGCAGCAGCTTTTCCTTTTAACCGAAACTGGGGAGGTCATCCGGCTGACCGACTCGCCAGAACATATACACAAGTATGGAGGGGTATCTCCTGATGGAAAGTGGATTTCCTGGGCCAGCAACCGCCGTCATAACACCTATTTTGATATATATATTCAAAGTCTTGAAAGTTTTGAAGTTAAAATGGTGTTCCAGGGAGATGGTCATTTTTCTCCGCTTCAATGGCATCCGGAAGGAAACTCCCTGCTGATAGAGCAGGTGAACACAAATCTTGATAATGACCTTGGACTGCTGGATCTTTCAGGGGGAACAGTGCAGTGGCTCACAAAGCATGAGGGGGAAGCGGCTTTTGCCAGCCCTGCGTTCAGCTCAGATGGAAAAATGATTTATATGCTGTCCAACAGGGATCGGGAATTCATGAATCTTGCCAGACTTAATCTTGAAACACTGGAAACAAAGTGGCTGGTCGAGAAGGAGTGGGACTTGGAAGAGCTGAAGCTCAGCACTGATAAAAAGAAGATCGCTTTTTCCATCAATGAAGGAGGGGTCTCAAAAGGCGCATTATTGGATTTTGAATCGAATGAAGTGACAGAGTGGGAATCCCCTGCAGGCGTCATTACTGACTTTTCTTTCTCTCCTGATAACAGCAGGCTTGCCTTTATCCTGAATGGGCCGCAGCATCCTTCAGACATTTGGGAACTCGATCTCAGATCTCGTAAAGCTAAAAGGGCCACGTTCATTTCGCATGATCCTCTGGTAGAGGAAAAGCTGTGTGCTCCTGAACTGATTTCTTTTGCTTCCTTTGATGGCCTTGAGATTCCAGCATTTTACTATAAGCCTAAAAAGGCTGACGGAAAGCTTCCGGTGGTTGTGTTTGTCCACGGAGGGCCGGAAAGCCAGATAAGGGCTGTTTTTAATCCGTTCCTGCAGTTTTTCCTTGATAATGGATTTGCAGTATGTACGCCGAATGTCAGGGGGAGTACGGGCTATGGTAAAAGCTTTACCCATCTGGATGATGTCAGGAAGCGGATGGACTCTGTACGTGATTTAGTCCATCTTGTCGATTGGCTGAAAACAGAGGGAGGAGCTGCCGAAGATCAGATCAGCATTATGGGAAGAAGCTACGGGGGCTTTATGGTCCTGGCAGCCATCACCCACTACCCTGACATCTGGTCTTCTGCCATTGATATTGTTGGAATTTCGAGCTTCCGGACGTTCCTGCAGAATACCAGCCCGTGGAGGCGGAAAATGAGGGAAGCTGAATATGGGAGCATAGAGAATGACGGGGCCTTCTTCGATGAAATTGATCCGCTTCATAAAACAGACAGGATTCAATGTCCGCTCCTTGTTCTTCACGGTGCCAATGATCCGAGAGTGCCGATTGAGGAAACAGAGCAGATTGTGGAGGATCTGAAGAATCGTAAGCATCCTGTAGAGTATATCCGTTTTGAGGATGAAGGCCATTTCTTTGTAAAAAGGGAGAATAATATTAAAGCTTATACAGCTTCATGGGATTTCCTCAAGGAATATTCCGGAAGGATCAAACATTAGGAGCTGCTGTTCCTGAAAGATTTTATAGAAGCTTTCAGGCTGCTGTATGAACCTATCGCTGCATATCCATAAAACCATCCCATAAAGAGGCCGGCCACGAAGTCATGCTTATGGCTGATCAGGACCGAAACGGGCAGTCCGCAAAGCAAGGCAACTGACGGGACTATTTTTGCAGGGATATTGAAATACAGCTTCAGCAGCTGTGTTACAATAAGACCGCAGGCACGGCAAAAACAGCATCCCAAAAGTTGGTATGTATAACAGGGAACATTGGGCCTATCACCTTTCTTCCTAGTCAGGACTGACTGTTTCAGTCTATTTTTGCCGGCAGCCAGAGAATTATACGGGGGGAAGGTCTATGTATACAGCAGCAGCTTTCATTTTTTGCTATTTAGCCGGCTGCATCAACGGGGCTTATCTTCTGGCCAGAAAGTGGCAGGGAAAAGATATCAGGCAGATGGGCAGCGGGAACGCAGGTGCAAGGAATGCTGGCCGTGAACTTGGAAAAAGAGGTTTCTTTTATACGATTTTGATTGATGCAGGGAAGACAGTGGCTGCTTTAGCTGCAGCTGATGCTTTTCTGGGGCATTCCGCACTGTTGGTCTGTGCTTTCGCTGTACTATGCGGGCATATCTGGCCGGCCCCCCTTGGATTCAGGGGAGGCAAGGGGGTTGTCGTATATCTGGCATCGGCTCTTTATTTAGCCCCCGCAAGCCTGCTGGCTGCCTTTATTGTACTGCTTGCCGGATGGAGCGTCACACGGCGCTTTACGGTTCCAGGGCTTATCGCAATGGCGGCAATGCCTGTTTCCATCTATTTATTAGCAGGAGACGTTCCAGCAGCCGTTGCATTTGTGATTATGCTCCTGATTGTGATAGCAGCACATAACGACTTTTTTTATAAGAAAGTGGCCTAGCCGAAAAGCTCTTTCCAGCCAGAAGGCTCCTCCATTTCCAGACAAAACAGTTGAGCTGGGAGCACAAATGAGGTAATATATAAATACAAGCTGCTTTGCCCGTAACCATAATAAAGTTTTAACCTTTAAGCTGTAATAGGGAGTTTTATATCGAAGCTGGAATGACAAGCCTCTGTCACATGTGACAAGGAGGACATGCAGGAAGGTTTCTGCAAACACCCACTTTGAGGAGTGGTGGTTTAAAACTTTCTTATATTTATTACGGCAAAAGTGGCTTACATAAGCATTTAGAAACCAGTTCCTTTCAGGAGCTGGTTTTTTGCTTTTATAAGGACCTCTCTAGACTAAAAAATGATGCCAAATTTCAAGAAAAATAAAGGTGTTCAAATGCTGAATAGCCAATACTTTGTATATCCACTAAACAATATAGATAAGTTTACTTCAATTCAATGCATATAAAAAGTTTACAGATTAACAAATTTTAGATAGAAAGGTGAGAATAATGACTTTGAATGCACATAAAGCAAAAATGCTGATAGACAAGTCGTTTAGAATATCCGATATTGACCCTAGGATATATGGTTCTTTCATAGAGCAGCTGGGCCGTGCCGTATATGGGGGAATATACGAACTTTCGCATTCCAGTGCTGATGAGGATGGATTCCGACAAGATGTTATAGAACTGGTAAAAGAGCTGAGGGTGCCGATTATCCGCTATCCCGGGGGGAATATGGTTTCAGCTTACAACTGGGAAGATGGAATCGGACCAAAAGAATTGAGGCCAAAACGCCTGGATTTAGCCTGGAATTCACTGGAGACAAACGAAGTTGGGACTAACGAATTTGCAGCCTGGGCGAAGAAAGTCAATGCAGAAGTCATGATGGCTGTTAACTTAGGTACCAGGGGCATTGATGCTGCACGAAATTTAGTAGAATACTGTAATCATCCCGGCGGTACTTATTGGAGTGATTTAAGAAAAGAACATGGCTATACTGACCCTCACAATATAAAGGTCTGGTGTTTGGGAAATGAAATGGATGGACCCTGGCAAATTGGCATGAAAACGGCATATGAATATGGAAGGCTAGCTGCTGAAACTGCCAAGGCGATGAAATTGGTCGATCCTTCGATTGAACTGGTCAGCTGCGGAAGCTCCGGCTCAGGCATGCCAACATTTCCTGAATGGGAAGCAGAAACACTCGAACATACATATGAAGCTGCTGATTATATATCTCTTCATCAATATTATGGGAATAGAGATAATGACTCGGCAAACTATTTGGCAAGTACACTGGACATGGATAGTTTCATTAAAACTGTTACTGCAGCATGTGATTATATGAAGGCAAAGAAACGCAGTAAAAAAACAATGAACTTGAGTTTTGACGAATGGAATGTTTGGTTTCATTCCAATGATCAGGACAAGGCAATTGAACCTTGGTCTTTGTCGCCTCCGTTATTGGAGGATATTTACACATTTGAGGATGCTTTGCTTGTAGGCAGCATGCTGAATACCCTGCTAAAGCATTCAGATCGGGTAAAGATCGCTTGTATGGCCCAGCTGGTAAATGTCATTGCACCAATTATGACAGAAACAGGAGGCGGTATTTGGAAGCAATCCATTTTCTATCCATTCTACTATACTTCTGTATATGGACGTGGTACAGCACTTCATTCGATTGTTGATTCACCCAAGTATGACAGTAAAGATTTTACTGATGTGCCATTCTTAGACCAGTCAGTGGTCTATAATGAAGAAAGTGAAGAACTGGTTATCTTTGCTGTAAATCGCAGTCTGGATACTCAATTGCTGGTTGATGTTGATATCCGGTCGTTCGAAGGGTATAAATTAGCCGAACAGATAGTACTAAAAAATGAAAATCCCAAAGCGGTAAATTCCATTAATGATGAGCAAGTTAAACCAGAGAAGGGCAATGACTCATATATTGAAAATGGAACTCTTACTGCTGTATTGCCAAAAATGTCATGGAATATGTTCAGGCTTAAGAAGCTGGAAGTTTGATATCAGAACGTTAGGTAATAATAGTTCCAAGGCAGCATGTTCACTCTCTTTTGAGGTCCTTTCCAAAGATATATGAATCAAAAGACTAAGCCGTACACTGCATTAAACCACAAAAAGCCATGGGAGAGAATTATATGTTTCTCTCCCATGGCTTTTTGTTGTGCAGCTTTATAGCGCTGTTCTTATACAGGCTCTCTGCGGTTATCGATTTTCTTTGCCATGGAAAGGGCGGCAGACAGCTTTTCCTCTATATAATAGAGGGCATCGACATCACTCCGGGTCCCATCCAGATGTTCTTCTATAACATTGCAGAGCATTCCGGCCGCCCTTGTAACATGGTCCAGGGCCGAAGCAAGCTCCCAGTCTATGCATCTGTTTGTGGTAGCGATCATTTGTATTTCTTTAAGCTGCCGATGGACATTCCGGATAGAAATGGCATCGAACTGATCATGGATCACGCTCATTTTCATTCCCCCTTTTTATTCTCCCCTTTACAAACTATGCATATCTCCTGGTTTATAGAATACGTTCGTCATCTGCGGTCAGAAGGGTACTGGAATATGTCAGTAGCCTTTCCTGTAATCAACAAGATTGTGGGCAGGCTTCTTACCTTCTAGATATTCCTTCAGGTTGGGAACCAGAATATCGTTGATGACCCTTTCATCGTAATATTCGGTTGAGCCGGAAGTGTGTGGTGTGATAATTACATTTTCCATTTCCCAGAGAGGGCTGCTCTCCTGGAGAGGTTCTTTTTCAAAAACATCCAGACCTGCTCCGGCAATCTCGCCCTCTTTAAGGGCACTGATCAGATCCTGTTCGACCAGGATTTCACCTCTGCCAATATTGATTAAGAATGCGGTGTTCTTCATTCTTTTAAACTGTGATGCGGAAAACAGAGAGTGTGTTTCATCTGTTAGAGGGAGTGTGATGACAATATAATCACAGTGAGGCAGAATATCATCCAGCTTTTCGGCAGTGTGCATTTCGTCAAAATGCTGCTCTTCTTTTCCGGAGAGCCTCACTCCAATCACTTTCATGCCAAAGGCTTTAGCAATTTTGGCTGTTTCGCAGCCAATTGCACCCGCACCGATGATACCGATGGTCTTTTTGTGGATTTCCTGGTTCATATGGCTGTGATGCCACTTCTTCTCTTCCTGGTTTCTCACATAGGTATGTATTTTCCGGGTGAGTGCGAGCATCAGGCCAAAAATAGTCTCAGAAATCGGATAAGCATGGACACCGTTCGCGCTTGTCAGGAAGACATTGTTTTTTTCCAGCTCTTCAAGCGGAAGATTATTGACGCCTGCACTCCAGGTTTGAATCCAGCGGAGGTTATTGCTGTCCGCCGCTTGGACTGTATCTTTTTTCCACCCTGCAATAATTTCAGCATCCATCAGATGGCTTTTCCAGATTTCAGGATCTTTCCCTGAGATAATATTCCAGCCCGGCATAACGTTTTTAACATTTTTTAGCAGGTCTTCACGGAGATCTTGTGTTAGTATCATTGTTTTTGTGGACAAATAAGTTACCTTCTTTCTCAATAGATGACAGAAATTTCGAATAATACCATTCTAACATCTTTGGAAAATAATAAGAAAAGAAATGCTTTTAATAGCTAAAAACGTTGAAACCTATATGGACTGGGAAAAATGGAATGGAAATACTTTTGGAAGGCTTTGGTGCCTATCCGCGATGACATGGTTTTTTTATTGATAGGCTGCCTGAGCTTTGTATCACGCGAGAGCCTGGAATATATGCAGAATACCATTAAAGCTTCTTGAAAAAGAAAGCTATTCTTTTTATAATAAAATAGACCGAATATTCTATTTTGAGAAAAACTTATATCTGGGGGGAAACCTAATGCAAACTGCCGCTGTGCTTTCATATGAAGCTGCCCTGAAGAAATTTGAAAAAATCGATGAGAAAATAACTCATTTAACAAGCATTTCAAGCCTTTTGGGCTGGGATCAGAAGGTGATGGCTCCGAAAAAAGGAAGAGGATTTTTCTCCAAGTCAATCGGGACGCTTGAAACGGAAATCTTCAAGCTCCAGGTGAGCGGGGAACTCGGAGAGGTGCTTGCCATTCTGGATGATGAAGAAAAAGCTGTTCATCTGGATGAAAGAATGCAGGCAAGGATCAGGGAAAGAAAAATGTTTTATGACAAATCAAAAAGCATCCCTGCTGACTTGTACAATGAATATAGTATTCTGACTGCAGAGGCCAACAATGCCTGGGAAGAAGCCCGGGAAAAGAATGATTTTCTGCATTACCTTCCTTACCTCGAAAAAATCATAGATTACAAAAAACAATTCATTAAGCTTTATGGCGAATATGACCATCCTTATGACGCACTCCTGGAAGATTTCGAACCAGGGCTGACAGTAAAAAAGCTGGATCCTCTTTTTTCATCCCTGCGCAAAAGCAGTGTAGAACTGCTGAAGAAAATACAAAACTCTGGTGCAGTGCTGCCGGTTGAAATTGTCAGACAGTCTTTCCCTGTTGGCAAACAGAAGGATTTCAACAGGGCAATTCTTCCTGAGATCGGCTTTGATCTGGATGCAGGCCGGCTGGATGAAACTGTCCATCCTTTTGCTCAGCCAATCAATACGAGAGATGTCAGGATTACAACCAGATATGCTGAATATAATGTATTGACCGCCCTTTTCGGCACGATCCATGAAGCGGGTCACGGAATTTATGAACAGCAGATCGATCCTGCTCTTGAAGGCACTTGCCTCAGGGAAGGGGCATCTTTCGGCATTCATGAATCACAATCGAGATTCCTTGAAAATATGGTTGGCAGAAGCAGACAGTTCTGGAGCCGCTTTTATCCTGAATTCCAGAAAACCTTTTCAGAACAGCTTGCAGATGTAACCGAAGATCAGTTTTACCAGGCGATAAATGCGGTCAATCCTTCATTTATCAGGGTGGAAGCTGATGAACTGACCTATAATCTCCATATCATGCTCCGCTATGAGATTGAAAAAAGCTTGTTCGAAGGGACGCTTTCTGCAAAAGATCTTCCGGAAGCATGGAACAAAAAAATGGAGGATTACCTGGGAATTAGACCTGAAACAGATTCAGCAGGAGTGCTTCAGGATGTACACTGGTCATTCGGCGGATTTGGCTATTTTCCTTCGTATGCTTTGGGCAATCTGTATGCAGCGCAAATCCTGGAAACAATAAAAAAACAAATCACGGATTTCGGGGAAAAGATAGCAGAAGGCGATTTCAGCACTATCATGCAATGGCTGAAAGACAATATTCATCAGTATGGAAAAACCTTCACCCCGGATGTTTTAATCCAAAAGGTGACAGGTGAAGAGCTGAATGCAGAGTATCTTATTCAATACCTTGAAGATAAATATGGGAAATTATATAATTGCTGAATAAAGGCTCTCCCTCGAGGAGGGCTTTTTTCTTGAAAGAATAATAGATAGAAGGTGATTTGTTTGAAGGCGTATTTATTTCTGTTCATTGCCATTGCAGCAGAATTATTCGGAACTTCTATGCTGAAGGCCTCTGAAGGTTTTACGAAAATATGGCCGGCCCTAGGAGTGCTCTTCGGTTTTGGAGTGGCTTTTTTTGCTTTATCTCTTTCGTTAAAAACAATCCCATTGAGCATCGCATATGCTATCTGGTCCGGAATCGGCACTGCTGCAACTGCAGTAATCGGCATATTGATTTGGAAAGAAAAGCTGAACATGCTGAGCGCTGCAGGAATCATCCTTATTATTCTTGGCGTTGTTCTCCTTAATATGGCTTCTCCATCGAGTCATGCCGGCGGGGAAGAGGCATATACAGAAACAGTAAAAGGAAATTAATTTACAAAATATTCTATTAATTGTATAATTATCCTGATAGATAGCTTGAAAGGCTTCTGGCAGCTAAACTGGAAGCCATTTTCTTCTGATAAAACTCCGCATTTTTCTCTTCTTCGAACCCATCACATAAACAAACACTTACACATATATTCCATAAACCTATTCCATTCTGGAGGTGTTTCTTATGTGAATTCACCACTGACATTATTATGAGAAAATCCAAAATTATAGAAGAATTTGCACAAGCTTTTTTATTATGGATTAAACCAGGGGAGGGGAAACTTTGGATCAGCTATATATAGAAAAATTCCTTATAAGGAGAGAAACGCTTTGCATCATGCCATTCAGTAATCTGTTTGGGGAGCGGCATGCTGAAATTGTAGGTCTGGAAGATGAATCTGTTTTGGTTAAAGGCCCCCCGCATGAGGTGATGAATGATTCCCTTCAGCAGCTGGGAAGCAATTTAAAGGGCGCTATGAAGGGCACTAAGAAAGTTTTAGGCAAAGTCAGCATGCCGCCGGTACGGCTCTGCGGCCTGCAGGATATGTTTTGGTTTCCTCACAAAGCTCCCTTTCATGAAGACACCGTATGGTTTTCGCTTCACGGGATAGAAGATGTGGCAGCCATTGGGGTGAATAAATGTGCTGTCCTGCTTATAAACGGAAAAACAGTACATCTTGATATTTCGGAAAAACTTTTCAAAAATAGGATGGCAAGGGCTGAGAGCTATAAATACCGGATTGAAAAGGCAACAGGCAGAACACTGACATATCTTTATAACCCGCCGGCTGGCTTCAAAATAAGTGAGTGAGCCAAACATATTCATGCAGAGAAAAAAATGAGAATCTTTGAGTCTTTCCCGGCATAACTCTTTTTATACACAAATTTTGAAAGGGTGAAAGTGATGGGAAAAGCTTTAGTATTTCAATCGGATTTCGGATTAGCAGATGGGGCGGTCAGTGCGATGCACGGTGTTGCTTTTTCCGTCAGCCCTGCCATTCCAATTTTCAATTTGACGCATAACATCCCTGCTTTTTCCGTATGGGAGGCATCCTGCAGGCTTAATCAGACTCTTCCATATTGGCCTGAGGGGACAGTCTTTGTTTCTGTGGTCGATCCTGGTGTCGGTTCTGAGAGGAGGAGCCTCGCAGTCAAAACAGCAACAGGACAGGTGGTCATCACGCCGGATAACGGCACATTGACACATGTCAGCATGAATGCAGGGATTGCTGAAGCGAGGGTCATTAATGAGACGATGAACAGGCTTCCAGGATCCCTGGAATCTCACACATTCCACGGCAGGGATATTTACGCGTATACAGGAGCCAGGCTGGCCAGCGGCGCAGTCAGCTTTGAAGAACTGGGGGAACATGTAGATCCCGGCGTTATTTGTATTTTGCAGGCTCCATGCGCTTCACTCAATAACGGCAAATCTGCAGGGTGTATTGAAATCATGGATGTCCGCTTCGGGAATCTGTGGACGAATATTGGGAGAACTCTGCTGATCGAGATGGGAGTGGCACACGGAGACAGACTGATAGCGGAAATTAGGGCAGGCCAATCACTTGCCTTTAGAGGGCTGGTGACTTTTGGTAAATCTTTTGCAGATGTACCTGGGGGAGAACCTGTTGCCTATATAAACTCACTTGGGAATCTTGGGCTGGCTGTGAACCAAGGTTCTTTTGCTGAAATATTTTCGATAGGGGCAGGGCAAGATTGGACCATATCAGTTGAAAAGTCAGAATTCCGGGAGATGCTGCAGAAAAACCTTGCAAGTGGGATTGCTGCTACATGAGAGAGGATAAGGGAGTGCGGGAAAGCCTGCTCTTTTTGACGGCCTTTGGCACGCCAAGGTGATAACCAGCCAATTCCATAAGCAATGAGAAAGACCTGGAAGGGTCTTTTTTCTTTTGGGCAGGTTTTATTTGAAAACCGAATGAATAGGAGAAACCTTTGGAGGAGAAGAGGCAGCCAGGAAGGTTAACGCTGGTCTGAGTGCTTGAAGCGGAATGAGGTACTCAAAAGTCTGATGCGCCGATCAGAATTCCCCATGCAGGACAAATGAGGTACTCAAGAGAGTGGATGCACCGACCGGAGTACCTCATACAGCACATATGAGGTACTCAAGAAAGCAGATATGCCGATCAGAGTGCCCCATACAGGACAAGTGAGGTACTCAAGAGAGTGGATGCACCGATCTGAGTTCCTCAAGCGGGCAAAGGGGCAGATGGCTTACTGGAGAAAGGGTCAACATTGTTCTGACTCCCCTATACGAGCACAATCTGCACGCCCATGCTGATGTTAACATGTATATATAGGAAAAAATATCATATTCACTTTATATCTCCGTTCAATCCCACAAACGTGAAATCAGCCTTCCTAACCATAATAACGGGTTTAATAATTGGCTGAGTCCCTCTGATAGAATTTCCTTCAAAATCGAGTCTTTTTGTTTTCCGGCCGCCTGCTTGCCTTTTTTCCTTCTTTTTCTATTCGCCATAGTTTCACCAGCCTTAGTGTGGTTGTCGCAAATTGGAATAATGAGTTACTGTAACCAATATTATACAAAAGAAAACTTCCTGCTTACTATATGCTATTTTACCCGGATGAATGTATGGAGAAAAAAATGTCTAAATGGCACGTTTAGATAGATTTTCGCTGTTTTTCTGTAAAATAAAGGTATATAAAGCATAAAAACTAGGAGAAAAGTGGTTTAATGTCATGATTGAAATATAACTGTAATATAATTATTACCTGTTTGAAAGATTTGGGTGTTATACTTCTAATTGTGAAAAAAAGGTTTAAATTGGTTAATTTAATAGAATTTTGTCACAGAACAATCGAATTTAAAATTTAAAATACATATAGTTTGCCGTTGGCTTTTGCAATTAGATAAAGAGAGAGTCTTATAGCTTGGCAAAGGGAAGCAGGGGGAAGAGAGCGATGAAAAAGAAATTAGTAGTGCTGAACACGACAATTATGCTTGGCCTGGGAAGTGCATTTTCCATCCCGGCAGTTAATGCGGATACATTACACAGCAAAAAAGCTCAAATCCAGGAACAGCGTTCTGGAATCCAGGCCAATATTTCAAAGGCAGCTCAAGAGATTGCAAAAGCTCAGAATGAATTGGAAAAATTGAATGCACAAATTGCACGCGTCAATCAGGCAATCAAGGATAATAACAGCAAGATTGCGACAACAAAAGAACAAATTGCTGCTACAAATGCTGAGATTGAAGAACTGAAGAAAGAAGTAGCTGTCATTCAGGAACGCATTGAGAAGAGGAACGAAGTCCTGAAGGAAAGGGCCAAGTCATTCCAGGAAAGCGGTGCTTCAGTAGGCTATCTTGAAGTGCTGATGGGTTCCACAAGCTTCAGTGATTTCATTGACCGCGTAGGAGCGGTAGCTAAGATTGTCGAGGCTGACAGAGGTTTGATGGAAGAGCATGAAGCGGATAAGAAGGAGCTCGAAGAAAAGAAGGCTTCTGTTGAGCAAAAACTGGCAGGCCTCAATGAAATGAAGACAGAACTTGAAGGCATGCAGGCTCAGATTCTTGAACAGAAGGCCCAGATCGATGTACTGAAGGCTGAGGTCCAGCAAAAGGAAAAGCAGGCTACTGCCCTGAAAGCGGACTTGCTTCAAAAAGATGCTTCACTGGCATCGGAACTGACTTCAATTGACAACGCGATTGCGCAGGAAAGAAAGCGCCAGGCTGCCGAAGCTGCAAAAGCAGTGCAAAGGAGCTACAGCTCTAATACAGCAGCATCTTCTAACAGCGGATCAAGCAGCAATAATGGAACAAGCAATAACGGCGGAAGCAGCAGTACTCAGTCGTTCGCGCCTGCTCCGAAGGCAAACGGCAATATCAATACTGCCATCACTGCAGGTTATAAATATATCGGAAACTCTGTCTATGTTTTCGGTGGAGGAAGAACTGCATCTGATGTTGCCAACGGCCGTTTTGACTGCTCAGGCTTCGTACACTGGGCTTTCGCACAGGCTGGCATTAGTGTCGGTTCAAGCACTGATTCTCTTAAAAACTCAGGCACCCGCGTTTCCACAAGCGAAATGCAGCCAGGAGACCTTGTATTCTTCAACACTTATAAAACAGATGGACATGTTGGAATATATATTGGCGGCGGTAAATTCATCGGATCACAAAGCTCGACAGGCGTAGCAATTGCCAATATG
The DNA here is from genome assembly GCF_000473245.1 of Bacillus infantis NRRL B-14911. Classification (NCBI taxonomy): domain Bacteria; kingdom Bacillati; phylum Bacillota; class Bacilli; order Caryophanales; family Bacillaceae; genus Bacillus; species Bacillus infantis. The sequence continues at coordinate 2,784,563 of NC_022524.1, read as the reverse complement.
TCAAGCGGCTATTGGGCACAGAAATTCAACGGGCGTGTAGTAAGGGTCCGTTAATAAAATATTCTTGAAAAAAGGAGAGGGCATTCAAGCCCTCTCCTTTTTTATTGTTCAGGATATTATAAATTGTATGTCTTGTGGATTATTTTCAATTTTTGATCAACTTTCAGCAGCTGCGCCGAGATCACAAGTCTAACCTCCCAATAAGGCAAAGAACGCCTTTCTGGGAGGTTCGTCTTAAGGTCCCCAGGATGTGGGTCTCAAGACGTTTCCGAAGGATGTGTGTTCTTAGTCTGCGTTCCTTAAGGTGCAAGGTGCTTGCGCTATGTTCAGTTAAGATTTTTTTTTGAGATTTTGGTTACCGGCCAGCAGCTGCTCTCAGAGGCCATAAATCACGTATAAACTTTCAGGCGGCTTTTTTTGCATAGTATATAGATGTATTAGTGGGCAGAGTTGGTTTAATGGCAGCTTATAACTGGTAAACTACCTTGTTACCCCCTGCTCTCCATATGATAGTTCTATTTACCTATTATTATTTTTGAAAAATGAATATTTTCTGTTTATTCTATTGAATATCCTTTATTCTCTGCCGATAATAGTAAAAAAGGATGATTCAGGGGGCTATAATGATTACTATTTTAAGAAATTGGAATTTGGGAAAGAAATACATAGCTGTCTTCGCTGTTACTATTTGCTTATTCATTTTATCAGCAGCAGTCGTTTTCAATCAGTTTTCTTTGATTAAGAGTGATGTTGCTTCCATTGATGAGAACAGCATGCGCGCTGTTCAGCTGACAGAGATGGGCTCCATTTACCGCTCAAAGACGATCATGGTGCTGGATTATGTTCAGGTACGCTCACAGAGAATCGTTGAAAACTATGATAAGCAGTCGGGCGAATTCCTTCAGCTGCATGAGGCATTGAAAGAAAGCATGAGAACGAAGGAGGAGCAGGAGCTCTATGCTAAGTTCATTGAAAGCGATGAGAGGCTTAATGAACAGTTTAAAAAACAGCTTATACCAAATATCGAAAGCAATGCCAAGGTTTTGACCGTCCTGAATGATATCCGCACCAAGAGGGATACTGTTATCGCACGCTTGAATGAATTAAGAGAAAGTGTGGAGGCCGGGAAAAACCAGTCAATTGCCAGTACTGAAGAAAGGCTTCAGGCAAGCATCATCATTTTAATTGCTTCTATCCTTGTTTCTTCTGCTTCTGGTTTTGCATTCATCATTCTAATTAACAGGACAGTCAAGAAAAATCTCAGGGCAGTAGTGGATAGTGCCAGGCGGGTGTCATCAGGTAATCTTTCAGGAACCCCGCTCGCTTGGAAGGGTAAAGATGAAATCGGTATCCTGGCGAGTGCCATGGACGATATGAAAGAAAATCTCCTCCAGATGGTAGGCTCCATTCAGGAAGCTGCAGGTTCGGTACAGACCCAAAGCAGTATCCTGACAAAGTCTGCCAACGAGGTAGCCGCAGGAGGCCGGCAAATATCGGCAACAATGGAGGAACTGGCTTCCGGGACTGACCAGCAGGCACTGGCCGCATCTGATCTTTCTGAAACAATGGCCAGATTCTCACAGAGCATCAAGGCTGCACATAATTTTGGAATATCTATGTCGGATACTGCCGGGAATGTATTAAAGGAAGCTTCCATTGGCATGGAGAGAATGGAGCAGGCGGGAAAGGATATGACACAGATTCATGACACCGTCGAGGCCTCTGTTTCCAAAGTTGGCGATCTTGAAAAGCAGTCAGGGGAGATTGCTTCCCTTGTTGAAGTGATCCAGGGTATTGCAGACCAGACGAATCTGCTGGCGCTGAACGCTGCGATTGAGGCGGCGAGAGCAGGAGACAGCGGAAAAGGGTTTGCCGTCGTTGCCAGGGAAGTGAAAGTACTTGCCCAGCAGGTAACCTCATCACTGGTTCATATTACAGATATCGTAGCCAGCATTCAGAGAGAATCAAAGCAAATTGCCGTTGCTTTGAAGAACAGCTACTTACAGGTTCAGCGGGGCACCGGAAGCCTGAAGGATACTGAAGAGACTTTCAGCACCCTGAAAGGATCCATCCTTTCTCTGGGAGAGACAATTTCCAAAATGAGCAGCACCCTTGAGGAGGCTGATACGAATACATCTGCCATCAGCCAGTCGGTTGAAACGATAGCATCGGTGTCCGAAGAAGCTGCAGCAGGTGTAGAAGAAACAGCTGCAACCATCATCCAATCCAATTCAGTGATGACCGATGTTGAACAAAATGCCAATAGTCTGGCAGACTTGGCAAAGCAGCTCAATCAGCTTGTCAGCCGATTTAAAATATAAGAAATGGCCCGCGGATCCAGCGGGCCATTTCTTATATTTGCTCTGCAGCAGCGGCGGGGAAGCACCTGTCACATGTGCTCTGTTGCCGGATGAAAATCTTTTGCAGGCACACCTTGTACGGGCAAAGCTCCTTTTATGCTTTATTAGCTAATGAACGGAATATCTGTGTTCTAATGCTTCCCTGTACAATGTTTTGGATGAAAAAATCGCCTATCAGCTTAACATAGTCTTCATCGTCAAAAAGCCTTTTATTCTGAAGCTCCATTTCTGCCAGGCCTTCATAGGTGCACAGAAATGCATATGTATGGTCCGGCCCTGTGACAGGAGTCAGGATTTCTACTTTGTGATCGTACATTTCATTTCTGTGCTGCTGGATTGCTTTTATATTTTCAATAGCTTCTTCAAACTTGTCCTGCTTAAGTTCAAAGGTTTGGTAGACAAAGACAGACATTTCAAACACTCCTTATGCATTAAGGATGACAGCAATTATAGCTTTCACGGAAAAAGAATTTTTATACGGTGAAAAGGGAGAATAATGTTGAATAGGTTTATGCTTTGTATATTTTTCTAATATTGGGTATGATGGAAGAAAAAACTCTTGGAGGCAAACTGTGTTTATTGCAATAATTTTCTTTTTGTTTATGTCCTTTTTCTTGTCGGGGAGTGAAACGGCGCTGACTGCCGTTAATAAAATGAAGCTGAAGACAAGAGCTGAAAATGCTGATCATAAAGCCCAAAAGCTTCTTGATACTGTAGCAAAGCCGGATGAACTGATCACCGCTATCCTGATTGGCAATAATATAGCCAATATCATGCTTCCTACATTGGTCACCATCGTGGCAATCAATTATGGAATTAATGTAGGGATTGCGACCGGTATATTGACAGTCGTCCTGATCATTTTCGCAGAAGTGCTTCCTAAATCCATTGCTGCAACTTTTGCAGATAAAATTGCTTTCATCGTGTTCCCGGTTATCCGTTTTCTGATGATGATTCTGAAGCCATTAACATTTTTGCTGTCAAGATTCACAAGGGGAGTCATCCGTCTGCTTTCGAAGGACAGCGAAGCAGAAGTCAGCTTTTCCAAGGAAGAACTGATCACAATGGTAGATATTGCTACAACGGAAGGGACATTTAATAATGAAGAAACAACGAGGATCAAAGGAGTCATTGATTTCTTTGAACTTGATGTGCGAGATGCCCTGAAAACACCTCGGACTGAGATCATCGGCATTCCTGCTGACTCCTCATATGAAGAGGCGAGGGATATTGTATTGCACAGCCATTATACACGGTATCCTGTGTACAAAGAGAATATGGACAATATTGTCGGGGTTTTTCACAGCAAACAGCTCCTGTCCTGGTCCCTCGACCTTTCAAATGCACTGGATGAATATACAGATAATGACCCTTTATTCATATACGAATTCCATTCAATAGAAAGGGTCTTTAAGCTTATGATGAAAGAGCGCAAGCATATTGCTATCGTCCTTGATGAATACGGAGGTACACGCGGGATCATTACGCATGAAGACATCATTGAGGCAATGATCGGACAGGAAATCAATGACGAAACCGATGATGAAGAAGTGCTGATAGAGGAACTTACCGACTCTCACATTGTCTGCAGCGGAAAGCTGTCCCTCCATCGCCTTAACGAGGCCTTCAAAACGAAGATACCGGAAGAAGAGGATGTTTTGTCCGGTTTCCTGCTGAAGGAATTAGGCTATTTTCCTGAAGAAGGAGAGACTTATGACTACCATCATCTGCGCTTTAAAGTAAAGGAAATAGAAGACAATAAAGTCAAGCAGATCGAGATAACAAAACAGGCTGGTACAGTTGAATAGATAAAAGATCAGATTCTGCCGGGAAAATGGCAGAATCTTTTTTATTGGGAGCTGGAAAGCACACATTGTGATTTGGATAAAAAATCTCATTACTTTTTTCTCTGATAAAAAGGGTTTTGCAGGACAGAGAGCAAATAGAAACTAGAGCCAAAAGAAAAAGGTGAAAATATGAACCCAGAACAGATGAAGGCTGCAGATAAGGCGATTGATTATATGAAGCAGCATCTTGAGGAAGAGATCACCACAAAAGAGCTTGCCGAATTAACAGGCTACAGCCTTTTTCATTTCACGAGGATCTTTAAAAAGGCGACAGGAATCTCTCCGAGGCATTTCCTTAGTGCGTTGAGAATCGAGATGGGGAAGGAAGAACTGGCAAGGAAATCTTCACTGACTAAGGCAAGGATTGCTTCAGGGTATCTTAGCCCGGGTACGTTTCAAACCCGCTTTAAAAATCATGTGGGAATCAGCCCTAAACGATACGAAGCCAGTATGGAAATGCTGCAGAAAATGATGGATGAGACGAAAACGCTGCTCCCTGAGAGAATGGAATCAGAGGCACCGGGAAGCCGGGCAAAAGTAAGCTGTCTTATCCAGGTTCCCCCGGGATTCAGGGGAATTATTTTTGCAGGACTGTTTCCTGAGCCGATTCCCGATCAGAGGCCTGTCAAAGGGACTGCTTTCAGCCATAACAGCCCTCAATGCATTTTCACAGACATCCCGGAAGGAACTTATTATCTGCTGGCAGCAGGGCTGGAGTGGAGCATGAATCCCCTCAGGTATTTTCAGCCGGAAACATTCCTTAGGGGGAAATGGGAAGGAACGGTGGAAATTAAGAAAAACACGGACTGCAAGGCCACCGTTCAGCTGAGGGAGCCGCTGCCCCATGATCCGCCAATCTTAATCAATCTTCCTCTCTTGCTGTTTGAAAAAATAACCAACAAAGCAAACTAGAAGAATTTTTAGGAAAAGTAAGGCAGTATAATCAGGAAAAAGGAGGAGAATGCCGTGCCTATTAAAACTGATATCATCATTCAGGCTGACAAAAGCTTAGTTTGGAGAGCGTGGACCGAATCAGATAGAATAACCGAGTGGTTTGCCCCGGAAGCAGTGATCGAACCGGCAGCAGGAGGGCGGTTCGAATTATATTTCAATCCCTCAGATAAGAGCAGCATGAATACGAAAGGATGCAAAATCCTCAGTATCTTAGAAGAAGAGAAGCTTATGTTTGAATGGAAAGGGCCTGATGCTTTTGCCGGTCTAATGAATAGTGATCATAATCTGACTAAAGTAACCGTAATTCTGGAGGATATTCCGGAAGGTGTACAAATCTCGCTGCAGCATGATGGCTGGGGAGAGAGCGGGCAGTGGGATCAGGCAAAACAATGGCATATAGCGGCCTGGGACCAAATGCTGGCGAGCCTGAAGCAGAGTATTGAATCCGGCAAAGGATTACTTTGCTGCCAATAAGGAAGGGGTAACAGTAATGGCTCAATTATGTGCAATAGGGATTTATGTACCAGACTTAACAAAAGCACTCCGGTTTTATACAGAAGTACTCGATTTCGAAGTAAACAAACAGTATGGCCCGAAAATAGTGTCGCTTGCACACGGGGAACTGCCAATTATCCTGGAAGAAAGTGAAGGTGCTGATTATATAGATAGAAAGGCAGCGACAGGGCCGGTGCTAGTGCTTCAAACGGAAAACATTGAAAATGAAGTCAATCTCCTGAAATCCAAAGGTGCTGATTTACTGATGGAAGAGCCGGCAGCTTGTCCGCCGGGGAAATATATAAGTTTCAGAGATCCGTTCGGCAATATATTAGAATATTTGCAGTTTGATTGAGGAGAATCCAACTTTCTCCTCTTTTTTTGTTTGCCTGGAAAACTTACACTGGAGCTGAAAAATTTGAAAGGAGGAGGGGTTTTATGAAATCGCTTCCAGTAATGCTGTTGCTCTTTTTCTTTACTGCTCCGCTGGTATCATCTGCCGGAGGGGGCGGTGGAAGCGGGGGGAGCCCGGGGCGATGGTATCCCGGAGAAAGTCCCAATATAGTAGATCCAGCTCTTCCGCCGCTCGTGTTTATCCACGGCTACAGCAATTCTGCGAATGTCTGGCTGGAGGAAAATGATATGCCTGAAATAGCAAGGGAATATGGATATCAGACCGCATATGCCGATCTTTATCCGGATCGGGATATGTGGGAAAACGGAATGCTGCTGGCAGGCATGCTTGAAGAAATCTATTATCATTTCGGGCAGAAAAAACTGGCAGTCGTCGCCTACAGCAAGGGCGGTGTGGATAGTCAGACAGCCCTCGTCCATAATGAAGCATATCCTTATGTCTCCCGAGTAATCACCCTATCTACTCCCCACAGCGGCACACAGCTCGCAGACCTTGCCAATAGCAGTGCCGCCGGCTGGCTTTCCGAACTCCTCGGCACCCGCAATGATGCAACTGCCTCACTTCAGACAGGATATATGAGCTATTACCGCAGTTTGACAGACTCCCATTCGAACGCACAGCGGATTCCCTTTTACACAATCGGTGGGACCGGCTGGGGCAGCTTTGGATCGGCAACATATTGGGGAGGCTTGTATTTGAGCCAGTATGGCAGGAATGATGGCGTCGTCCCCCTAATCAGTTCGAGGCTTTCAGGCTTCCCTGTCATAGCTGAGCATTCCTGGAATCATTCAAGCATAAAGCAAGGGTCTGTCATATTTCCCGAGCTGAATCCCTTTTTAACTGCTACTTCTTTCCAAAAAGATCATTATTCCCCCTTGTTAACTGATACGGATTTTTCCCAGGCTGACAGCATGATCATCCACGGTGGAATGGGAGATGAGATGCTTGAAGATTCCTTTCTTATTGAAAATGAAGTAAAGGCAGCCTCAGTGTCTGTGTTGAGCAGCAAACGCCTTCCTGACCTGGTGATAGTGGATGAGCAGGGCAACAGTTATACAGCCGGCAGAACTTATAAAGATGCTTCAGGATTTTTTTCAGGGGCATATGTTACTGAATTTACTATAAAAAATCCTGTACCAGGCAAATGGACTGTGAGCAGCAAAACGGGACGCACCGGATTTCTGTATACGGTCAGCCTCGAGAGAGATAGTAGCATTCCAGGGATTAGCAAAGAGCTGAACAGCTGGAAAAGTGCGCAGGCAGGCAGGAAGTACAAAACAGAATGGATTCATACCAAAGGCAAGGGAGACGGCTATTTAACCTTCCGCGGCCTAAAAGCGGGACTTCCTGATGCTTCAGATTTCAAAGAGGAAGGCATATACAGCCTCACCATCCAAATTACCGGCAAAACCGGCCAGGGTAAAGCATTTGAAAGGAGTATGGTTAAATCCATCTATGTAGATGGAGCAGGCAAAATTTATAAGTAGGATAAAGTATCATAGCCTTCTTATTAAAAGATATGATTCAAGGCATCGGCATACGCCGGTGCCTTGATTTTTAACTATTCGATATTTTTGAAACTTTCGGTTCTGAATATATTGAATAAAAGTTTCGGATAATTTAAAATATTTAATAATACGCCGTATCTTTGTAAGGGAGATGTCTATGGAACATATTAATCTATCCGGAAGAAAGAGAGAGAGCTACAAGCTGGAGTTCAGCCATTCCCTTTTATGGGAGTGCGCCCTTGGCATAGCAGCAGTGACCAACGGGGCGCTGATTGACACGCTTGAGCATTCAGCAAAACTTTCAGGAATCAGGTCGGGGGCCTCTCGCGGCCTTAAGGATCAGCTGGATCATATTGAAAAGAATAATACATGGAAGTCGCTGCTTCAGCTTCTGCATCATGTGGAAGCCCGCACCCTGCAGGAATTTATTTCAGCTGTAGAGAAAATGGATGGAAAAGAGCTGAAGCAGATCTGTCTGCCTTTTCTGGGCCAGGAAAAAGAAGAAGCGAGGAAGCGTGCAGCCTCCGGGCATGCTGAATCCCTTGAAGAATTAATCCGTCATGTGGAAGGGCATAAATTTTTCCCGGCATATATCGCCTATATCTTTAAGGAATCGCCAGGGAAACTGAAGAAGCATTTTATTGCCAGTATGGAAGGCTGGTACCTGGCAGCCATTGAACCGGATAAACACAGGCTTTCAGCAATACTGGAAAAAGATGTTCATGACAAAAAACTGCTGGCTGCCAGGACGTCCCCTGAAGACCTTGCTGAACAGGCAACAGGGGGAATTGCCTACCTTCCAGAGCCTGGTGTTTTTACTGTCAGGCTGATTCCGCAATATGTGTACCGTCCCTGGACCATTGAAGCAGATCTGGAAGGCACAAAGGTATTTTATTATCCGGTTTCAAACAGCAGCCTGCCGGCTGATGTGCCGGACAGTCCGGATTATTTCCTGGTTCAAAAGCAAAAGGCGCTCGGTGATGAATTCAGGCTACGAATTGTCAAGCTCCTTTTCAAGGAGGACCTGCCATTGCAGGATATTACCGAGGAGCTGAATATCGGGAAATCGACTGTACACCATCATCTTAAGATTCTCAGGGCAGCCAAGCTTGCAGAAGTGCACAATCATAAATACAGGCTGAAAAAAGAAGCGGTCCTTTCTTTGGGAAGAGAGCTCGAGAGGTATCTGAGGGGTGGATGTGAATGATCTGGAAACTGAAGCCGTTCCGTTATTTATGGGCAGGTGCAGCCGCTTCAGAAGCAGGGGGAGCACTCGGCACCTTCTGTAATTCGATCATGGTATATGAATTGACAGGATCAAAGCTGGCTCTTGGCAGCATGTGGCTGCTGTATTATCTGCCCTCCCTCATCCTTCAGCTTATTTCAGGGCCATTTATCGACAAATGGAGCCGCAAGTGGATCATGGTAGTCTCACAATGGACAAGAAGTCTTTTTTTTCTTCTTCCTTTTGTGATGATCAGTACCAGCCAGCTTGAAGTTTGGCATATTTACGCTGCCCAGATCGCTGTAGGGCTGGTGTCTCCATTTTATGTCCCGGCAAGCCAGGCCTTACTTCCTTCGCTGATAAAAGGAGACAGTCTGCAGTCTGCCAACGCTGTACTCGACGGTACAGTCAGACTGCTGTCCATGATCATCCCGATGACGGGCGGGGTTGTTATTGAGAGAGCAGGGACAGAGGTGAGTCTGCTGCTCGTGACAATTTTTCTGCTGATAAGCGGCAGCTTTCTTTTATTTATTGCAGAACCAGAAGAAGAAAGGACCATCAGAAAAACATGGATTGAAGAATTCAAGGAGGGAATCTTCTATTATATTAGGAACCCTCTGCTGCTGTGGCTTGGGATTTTCCTTGCTTTCGTCCAGTTTGGGGTAGGAGCCGCCATGGTCCTTAATCTTCCGTACATAACTGACGAACTTTCAGAGAGCTACGGCAGCTACGGCCTCTTTATGGCGGGCTTTCCGGTGGGCTATCTTGCCGGCACGCTTCTTGTCGGGAAGGTGCGAATAAGCAATCGCCGCACTTCTATCCTTGGCGCGCTAATGGCAGGAGGATCGACTTATATCCTGCTGGCGTTTAACGCCAGTCTTGCAGCCGCGGTAGCGATTGAAGCAGCTGCCGGAATTTTTATGGCATTTTTCAATATACAAAGTACAGTCATCTATCAGCAGACGGTACCGGACTATTTGAGAGGAAAAGTTTTCTCGGCCAGGCTGTTCATCATCAGGGGGGCGATGCCCTTGGGAGTGCTTGCAGGAACCCTTTTGGGAAGCCTTTGGGGAGTCAGGCCCATGTTCCTCCTTATTGGGATATTGATCATCACAGCATCTGCAATAGGACTCCTTCATCCTTATTTTGCATTTCTAAATAATCAGACCGGTCATCAGGTACAAGGAACTGAAAGGGAATAACCTGGGTAGAGGGACGTATGTGCCTCCATAAGGGTACTAGCTTTATGCTGAAAAGGGGAATGGATTGCTGGTCAAAAGAATTAAAAAAGTGAATACATTTATATAAAAATAGACTTAGTTTTTTGCTGTATTTACAAGGAGGATATCTTTATGCTTAAACGGGTAGACGGAAGGAGAGGCGCATGGAAGCGTGTTACCGACAGAGCTTATTCACAATGCTGGCTCGATGCTAAAGAATTCACGGGCCACTTAGCTCTCATTGAGTTGATCAAAGTTACGGAAAAACTGACAGTCAAATACGAAGAAAAAGAGATATGCATTGCTGCCGATGGCTACAGCTGGCTTCAGCATTTTCCGGAGGGAAAATTTTATACGGTAACGACCATGATGGATGAGAACGGAGAAATTCTCCAATGGTATATCGATATCTGTCATGAGATTGGACTCGAAGAAAATATTCCCTGGATGGATGATCTGTTCCTGGATATCGTTGTACTGCCAGCAGGAAATGTATATCTGCTGGATGAAGAAGAACTGGAGGATGCCCATAATGCCGGCATAATAACTAGAGAAATGTATAATCTTGCAAGGAATCAGGCTAGTGAACTGATGGCTGCAATCCAGGCCGGCAGCTTCCCGCTATTAAATTTGGCAAAAGAGCATGCTGAAATCGTGAAAAGAGAAGGTTTTTCAGAGCCTGTTAGACCAGATAGCAAAAGACGGTGAACAGAACACTCACTCTGGAGAATGTTCTTCACCGCCTTCTTTTTCCTTTAATGAGTCAGAGCTTTCTTCTTCGCTGCCGGAAAAGTCCTGTGGACTGATGCCGCCTCCGTAGGTTGCGCCGATATTCATCTGGCCGCTGAGTTCCTTTACCCCCAGCTGATTGATATTATTGGTCAATTCGTATTTATCGACTATGAACCTGTCAATATGGAATTCCTGAAAAATGACAGGTGGAGAGCTCTTGGGGTCAGTCTGGGCAGAAGGTATGTCCACATGGGGATTTTCTTTTGTGACAGCATATAAAGCAGAGATTTCCCGCCTCAGTTCTGAATTCTCTTTCTCCAGGCGGGAAAGGGCATTTTCAGTATTCCGGAGACGCTGCTCCAGGTTTCCTATCTGTTGGAGACAGCGGCCGAGTGCTGCATCAATCATTTTTTCAACCTGATTATTTTCTAGAGCAGGACCGGGGGTTTGTTTTATGCCAGCGGCAGGTGTCCGGGCTGTGAATTTCTTTTTCAGGGCGACCAGGCTGCCCAATTCTTTCTCGATGGTTAGGAAACGCCTGATATGGACATCGCATGTCCTGATTTTTTTAGACTCATCTTCAAGAGATTCGATCCTAGATTCAAGCCCGGCCAGACGGTCACCGTGAACCTTGCCAAGTAAATGTTTAAACGCCATATCTCACCACACCATTAAGTCCTTGTTTTTCATTCAATCGGTATCTGTTCCTCTGGCTGGGAGATCTTCCCGTAGCTGATCTCCAGGAGGCCGTTGATAAATTTTGCTGAAAGTTTATTATCATTGGGAATGGCAGGAAGTTTTACAGCTCTTTCAAAATTCCCATGGAATCTTTCTTTTTGAATATTCTTTATACCGCTGTATGGTACGTAAATAGTTCCCCTGATGATCAGCCTGTCACCCTGGAGGAACAGCTGGACATCCTCCCTTTGGATGCCTGGCAGACCTGCCAGCAGGATGATTTGTGTTTCTGTTTCGTATATATCCACTAGCGGAAATTCGGCTGACTTCCGGTAGCCGGCTTCCCCCGGCTCGCCGGCAAAGCTGTTGAAAGCCGCAGATTCCCCGAATTGGCCTCCTGGCCCCTGTTCAAATACCTGGTTCCAAAAATCCCCGCCCTGCACCTTCTGGGCAAGCTCCATCCATTGCTTCATTTTTTCGAGGTCCATCCTATCACCTGCTTTATAAGTTTCCAGGGATCATTGTTTATTATTTATCTTATTTTCAGATATGCTATTCATGCCAAAATGATTGGAAGTTTAGCTGTTTCAAAGAAAATCAGACACATTTTTTTAATAGCTATTGGTATTCTTCTTCCTGTGCCATAATTGAATCAGTTAAAGAGGAGGAGTAAATATGATAATCAGGAAGCTGCTGGCAGAAGACGCAGAAGAATACAAAAAGCTGCGGCTTGAAGCACTGCAAAATAAACCGGAAGCATTTGCTTCCAGTTATGAAGAAGAATGCGGAAACCCTGCCGATTTCTACGCCAAGCGTTTTGCCTCAGGTCTCTCTGCAGAGTTTGGCATATTTGAGAAAGGAGCTTTGGCCGGAACGGCAGCTTTGATCAAGGAGACTAAATTAAAGCTTAAGCATCGGGCCATAATTGCAGCCGTGTACGTAAAGCCTGAATATAGGGGCAGGGGAGCTGCAAGGAAGCTGATTGAAGCTGCTCTTTCTGAAGCCTCTGGTGACCATAATATAGAACAGGTCACCCTCTCAGTTGAAAGTGGGAATGAGCCTGCCAAAAGGCTGTATGCGTCATTTGGATTTACTGTATATGGTGTTGAAAAAAGGGCATTGAAAATTGGTGAAAACTATTATGACGAAGACCATATGATTCTTTATCTGAGTTGAGGAGGCGAGAGCCTTCTTATTTTGTTTTCGTAGTAATTATAATTACCTTTAAAAGTAAGTTTGTGTTGCTTTATAAAGTAATTTATATTACTCTTAAGAAGGAGGTGGAATATTTGGAAAATTTAAGCCTGAATGTTGCCTTGCTTCGGAGAAAAGTCCCGAATTTAACTGCAGCCGCCAAGTCAGTCGGACTTCGTCCGGCTACAGTCTCCAATTTATGCACCGGCAAGATCCCTGTAGGAAGGGCAGAGGTCAGGACAATTGCTGCGCTTGCTGAACTGGCAGAATGCAGCCTGGATGATTTGATCATTAGAGGGGAGAAGGCAGAGATGATTGAAACGAAGATCAAGGCGCTCGATCTGTTTGCACCACTGGCTAAAGGAGGGACAGCCGGTCTTGTCGCAAGGCCGGGAATGGGGCAGCTTGTCCTCCTGACAGAGATATTTTTCCGGCTGAAGAAGGAAGGCTACAAGACAATCCTGCTCATTCCGGAAGGGGAGTATCCAGAACTCCAGGATATTCTGATCAACACCGATTTTTCTGCCGCAACCATTGAGGACGCATACCAACTTCTCACTGACCATTCAAAAAATCAAGATGTTCTGTTTGCTGCTGACAGAGCACATGTGGTAAACGGAACCATACATGATTTGCAGGGCAGGCTGGATGCTGGCGGTCCGGGATCAGTAACGACCTTCCTCCTCGATTTAAAAGGGGAGGCAGTAGATGAAGAATTTCCTTACGGGCCGCTGGAAACCTTATGGCAGTTTGATGCCGACCTTGCTGCCAGGCATTTATATCCTGCCGTGAATCCTATTTATTCTGCCTCATCTGTCCTTGAGGGGGCATATCTGGATCAGGCCCATCTGACCATCCAGCAGAAGGCGCAAAAGCTCCTTCGCCGATATAAGGAGTTAAAGGCGCTTGTCCAAGCCGGGGGAATAAAGAGGCTTCCATCTTCTGAAACACTGGGGTATCAGCGCGGGGCATTGCTGGAAGCCTATCTGACCCAGCCTTTTTATACAGCAGAAGCATTTACAGGCCAAAAAGGGCAATCGGTGTCTCTTCAGGAAAACCTGTCTGACGTCCGAAAAATCCTGGATGGCGGTGCAGATGCTTATTCGGCAGATGAGCTGGCCTATATTGGAAGCCTGGCCAGCCATCAGGAGAAAGAATCATAAGAAAAAGCCCGCTCCAGCGGGCTTTTTCTATATCACACTGTTTTTCACTGAGTTGGAATCATTCAGGTCAGGATCGGCAATCCAGGATATAGGGATATTCACAGGCGAGACGTCTCCATTTTGTTCGCCAAATCCCTGGTTTCTCTTATACGAGATGAACTGGTCGATAAATTGGTTCGGCCCCATATTCACAATAGAAGCATGGTCAAGCACATTGACCTTTAAGGCGAGAAGATTTACCACCATGGGGGCAAATATCACTGGCATCACTCCCTACAGATTTGGAATTCTCGCAGAATCGAAGGTCGAATTGGAGTCAAGCTGATCACGGTCATCAACGATTCCCTTTGTACCGATAAATCCGCTTGCATCCCCAAAATTCTGTCCGTAGCCCTGATTCTTTTTATCCGAATTATGCCACTCGGCAAGAAGGTTCTGGCCGATATTGACAGCGGAAGCATTCTCGAAAGAATTGATCTTGATTGCGCAGATGTTGATATTGATAAATGGCGCAGGAGCCGGCAATTATATCTCCCCCTTTGTTTGCTTCTAAGTATATTCAGCTCAGCATAATTTATGATAAACGGGCGTTGCGAAGAAAAGGGGGAAAAGCATGTTCTATCCTGCGCGTGTAACCATAGGCAAGACATCAATAAGAAGTTCTGATCATGGTAATGGCATAGTATTTGGCCAGAATATTACGGTTAACAAAGCCGTGAATGGAAAGAAAAATCAGGGATTTGGACAGCAGTCTGCTGACGGGGTTTTTCTGGCGATGCCGGCAGGTGTAGTGTGGGATGGTGAGCAGGATGACAGCAGAAGTGTGAAAAATAACAACATCTAGCTAGGCCACAAAGGTCCGCAGAATTTTAGAATAACTGTCCAAGTCGCTGCATACCTATAAAGTATATACCTCCGAAAGCAAAAGCCCTGCTGCTAAAAGTACGGGGCTTTTGCTTTATGGTTCTAATCAGAGGAATTATTTGCTATAATAAACTTGACGAAAATGATTATCATTATTGATGAGGTGCTTGCTGTAATGAATATTGAACAATTGGTTACCACTAGAAGAACAATTAAAAAGTTTAAAGCAGATCCAGTGGATGAGGCGCTGTTCATGAAGTGGCTTCAAGCGGCCAGCCTTGCTCCCAACCATAAAATGACTGAGCCTTGGGATATTATTTTTGCCGGCCCGGAGACACGCGGAAAGCTGAAGCATAAAACAGATTTTGGCGGAGCGCCGGAAGTGATGGCCGTCACAGTCAAGCATGGAAAAACAGATCTGGAGACAGTTGAAAATACAGCTGCCGTTGCATGCTTTATCCAGAATTTCATGCTGCAGGCATGGGATGAGGGAGTTGGGACTTTCTGGTGTTCTCTTGGTGCTTCAAAGGCTGCGAGGGAAGTGCTCGGAGTTGAGGAAGGGAGCGAAGTAGTCGGCATCATCGCTTTTGGCTACCCTGAAGAAATCCCGGCTATCAAAGATCGCATCAGCATTGAAGATAAGATTAAAAAGCTTCCATAAATAATGGATAGAAGGACAAGGCAATTGCCTGTCCTTTTTTATTTTGGCAAATTCGGCTGAAAACTATAAAAAGAATACCTCTAAATCTTAAGAGACAGAAAGCAAAATCCCTTTATCGCCTTCATTTTTCGGCTATAATGAATCTAGCAGAAAATACAGGGGGCATTAAAATAATGAAACTAGTTGAATATAGCCGGAGAAGGGTAGGATGACGGAAGATTTCTGGTCGCCCGTCCGGCTGTCGATTTCTGTGGCTGCCATTTCATTGGCCATTGTTTTTGCTGCAGGCATTCTTCTGGCAAGATTGCTTGCATTTAAAAAATTTAAAGGAAAGCCGCTTATAGAAACCATCCTCCTCCTGCCTCTCGTACTCCCCCCATCAGTGGTCGGATTCCTGCTGATCATCGTGTTTGGAAAGCAGTCATTCTTTGGGAGAGCGATAGAAATCTTTATTGGGCAGCCGGTTATATTTACATGGCTGGCAGCCGTAATCGCGTCCAGTGTTGTCGCCTTTCCTCTGATGTACCAGTCTGCAAAGACAGGCTTTGAAACGATCGAGAAGGAAATAGAGGATGCTTCAAGAGTTGATGGAGCTTCAGAGGTGAAGGTTTTTCTCTATATAGCACTGCCGCTGTCGGCCAAAGCCCTGGCAGCCGGAGCCATACTCAGCTTTGCCAGAGCACTTGGGGAGTTTGGGGCAACACTGATGTTTGCCGGCAATATTCCCGGCAAAACACAAACGATTCCGACGGCCATTTATTTTGCCATTGACTCGGGCAATATGGAGATGGCCTGGCTTTGGACGGCAGTCATGATCGGCATTTCCTTTATCATGCTTGCAGCAGTCAATGCTTTCAGCAAATAAAAATTTCGGTATACGAAATTTTTACGCAGAGAAACAGGGTTTTTGCTGTCATGCCAAGAATATATAATAAGTCCGAAAACCAGAGGAGGAAAAAGCATGACAGCAGAACAGTTTTTACAAAAGCAAAACGAAGCCTTGCAAAAGCTCCAGAAAAAGCGCGCTGAAGCTTCATGGAAAGCTTCTACAACTGGAGAAGATGAATGGAACAGGAAGACAGCTGAGGCACAGACGGAGGTCAGCCTCTACTTATCAGATTCTGAAAGATTTCAAGAGGTAAAGGAATTCCTCGAAAGCGGGGAACTAAACCAGCTTGAACAAAGGCAGCTGCAGCTGCTGAAGAACAGCATGGTAAAAAATCAGCTTGACGCAGATGTACTTAAGGAACTTTCTGTAAGAAGCTCAGAGTTAGTAGGTGTCTTCAATACATACAGAGCCGTTCTGGATGGAAGGGAAGTGTCGGAAAATGATATCAGGAAAATCCTTACAGATAGCAAGGATAACGAGCTGCGTGAGAGGGCCTGGCATGCAAGCAAGACAATTGGCAGCAAAGTCGAAAAGAAGCTAATTGACCTTGTGAAATTAAGGAACGAAACAGCCATGAAGCTTGGCTACAGAAATTTTCATGAAATGAGCTTTGAACTCCAGGAGCTGGACAGGGACGTTATTTTTGCTATCTTCGATGAGCTGAAGAAAATTTCGGATGAACCATTCCATCAGCTGAAGCGGGAAATGGATGAGGAAATTGCAGAACGCCTTTCCATATCAATAGATGAAATCAGGCCTTGGCATTATGCGGATCCATTCTTTCAGGAAGCGCCTCCTTCTAAAGCACTGAACTTGGATTCTTACTATGAAGGGAAGAATCTGGAGGAGCTGACAGCTGCTACATTTGCTTCCATGGGAATGGAGATAGGGGATATGCTGGAAAACAGCGATCTTTATCCGCGGGAAAAGAAAAATCAGCATGCATTTTGTACAGACATCGACAGGGAAGGGGACGTAAGGGTCCTGTGCAACAACAGCAGCAGTGACTACTGGTCGACCACCATGCTGCATGAGTTCGGGCATGCCGTATATTTCAAATATATTGACCGAGATCTTCCTTTCCTTCTCAGAGCACCGGCACATACATTGACGACTGAAGCGATTGCGATGCTTTACGGACGGATGGGCCGGAATCCGGAGTGGCTGGGGAAATTCCTCGGCATTAATGAGCAGGAATTAAAAGAACTGGCTGGCGAGCTGAAATTGGCGCTCAGAAGGCAGATGCTCATTTCAGCCCGCTGGTTCATCACTTTTTCGCTGTTTGAAAAAGAACTATATGAAAATCCGGACCAGGATCTGAACCGTCTCTGGTGGAAAATCGTCAAAGAGGTCCAATTCCTGAATCCGCCGGAAAATCAGGATATCCCGCACTGGGCAGCTAAGATCCACTTTACCCTTGTGCCTGTATACTATCAAAATTATCTGTTGGGGGAACTTACAACCTCACAGCTGGAACAGCATATCAAGAAAAATCTGAAGGGTGATATTCTTTCTAAAGAAGCAGGAAGCTATCTGCTAGAAGAATTTTTCAAGCCGGGAGCGGCCCTCCACTGGAATGAAAAGATAGAAAAAGCAACCGGCGAAAAACTCAACCCGCAGCATTTCATAGACCAATTCGTAGGGGATCTGCAGCAGGCATAACAGAAAAAAGGCCGCTTTCTTCACAGGAAGCGGCTTTTATAATGGAAAGGAAGGAAACTTTTATATGAAAGTAAACGTCTATATAGTACATGCATTCTGCAGGGACAATAAGGGAGGAAACCCGGCAGGAGTGGTTCTCGACACAGATGGCCTGAGCACCGTCCAGATGCAGAAAGTTGCCTCAATGGCGGGATTTTCTGAAACGGCATTTATCAGCCGTTCAAGAGCAGGTGAAATATCCTTGAGGTACTTTACACCGGAGAACGAAGTCGACCTTTGCGGACACGCTACTGTCGCCTCCTTCCATCTGCTTGTCAAGGAAGGCAGGATTCCCCCTGGAGAGCACACATTTGAATGTCATGCAGGCCTTCTTAAAGCAAGAGCGAGTGACACGGGAGAGATCTTCCTTGAACAGCCTCTTCCGAAAATGGGAACAGCTCTTCCTCCAGAAGAGGCTGCAGTTTCCTTGGGAATCAGCCTTGATGATCTTGCTGAAGGTCTTCCGGTCCAGATTGTTTCTGCCGGCCTTCCGGACATTATGGTCCCTATCCGTTCCCGTGATGTTCTGGAATCGATCCGGCCTGATTTCGTGCGGGTGGCTGAGATCAGCAGAAAGTATCAGGCAATAGGGTATCATCTGTTTGCTTTCAATGAAAAAGGCAGTCCTGCGGCAGTCTGCCGCAATCTTGCTCCTGCAGCCGGCATACCAGAGGAAAGTGCGACAGGAACTGCCAGCGGCGCTCTATGCGGCTATCTTTATCATCATCAAAAAATTGCAGCCGGCCCGCATTTTTTTCACCAGGGAGAAACAATGGGGCTGCCCTCTATCATAAAGGCAAATCTATCAGCCGCAGATGATTCAGGGGAAATTGAAAGACTGGAAATAGGCGGTGCGGCGAAAGTGAAAGACAAGATGGTGATGCACATTTAATGCTGTATACATAAAAATTTTCGACAGCATCCCATGCAGCCAGCTTAAATCCACAGCAATAGACGTCCAATCTTCTGCCTGTGCTTCACTGAGTGTCATAGTTTGTAAAGAAAGCTCGCTATTTGTTCATATCTTTTAGGCGGAAAATGGTTTAAGATAGAAATAAGTTAATAGACGGACTTTTTAGAAAAAACAATAATGGTATTGTCAGTCAAACTTCAGACTCAGAATGATAGATGGAGGGATATGAGTGAGTGCAAGCATCGCAGTAAAACTGATAGAAGACTATTCAAACTATGAAGACGAAACACTGGTGGTCCTTTTTCAAAATGGGGATGGTATGGCATCTGAATATCTTATGAAAAAATACAGGCACTTTGTCAGGGCGAAGGCGAGCAAATTCTTTTTGATCGGCGGAGACAAAGATGATCTTTTTCAGGAAGGCATGATCGGGCTATATAAAGCCATCCGTGATTTCAAGGAGGACAAGCTTGCTTCATTCAAAGTGTTTGCTGAGCTGTGCATTACAAGGCAGATCATCACCGCTGTAAAAACGGCCACCCGCCAGAAGCAAATGCCGCTTAATTCCTATATTTCACTGGACAAGCCGATATATGAAGATGAATCCAAGCACACACTCATGGATATCCTCCCGGGAACCATGGTTACAGATCCGGCCATTCTGATTGTGAACCAGGAGAACACTGCAGACATCGAAGAGAAAATAGCCGAGAAGCTGAGCGATCTGGAACGGAAGGTTCTCGATCTATACGTTGCCGGCCACTCTTATATTGAGATCTCTGAGGAATTGGATACTCACGTCAAATCAATCGACAACGCCCTCCAGCGCGTTAAACGAAAACTTGACCGCTATCTTGAAAGACGTGAGCTGGTCATTTAAGGAACGGGGAGCTCCCTTTGGAAACAGGGGGCTTTTTTCTTTGGAAGCAGAGTTGTGAATTGTCCTATCGTACGGGGATCCAATAAAAAATGAAATCCCGGCAAACGCCGGGATTTCCGATCAATATCCTTCCCTTCTGGCAGATGGTTCATCTCCTGGAGTATCTCCAAGCTGGTTCCCTTCATGGGAAGGGCGAAGCAGTTCATCTTCTTCAATGGTGTTATCAACAAACAGGACATATTGCCCGTCAAATACCCTCTGCGCAAACTCTTCTGCATCTTTATCAGCTGCACCATAGCTCGCGTACTCATCGTTTGAGTGGATACCTGAGCTGGTTCCCGGATCTGCACCTAAAAACAAGGCTTTAGCGGAATCCAGAAAGCGCTGGTTTCCGAGTTCCTGTGAGCCGATGATTTTGGCAATGGCCCCGTATGTTTCAGCAAGTGCTTCAATATTGGATCCGTCCTTTGAAACGATTACCAGCTTTCTGCTGTTATAGCCGTTGTCCTTAGCTGAAGAGAGTGCTTCCGTAAGCTCCTCGATCGAATCATAGCCGCCAATCAATTGATTATTCATGAATATTCTCCTCCAGTAGATTAATAGAATTACCTCTATCATTCCCTTGTTTTACTGGGAAGAAACGTTGTGAAGCTTTTCTCACATTACAGGGAGTTTTTGAAAAACCTCTTTGTAAAGCTTATTGGAATACATTTCTGCAGGTCCTGCATCAACTAATTATCTCTGAATGATGTCCCATGCTTTATAATGCGATATAATAGAGACATCGTAACTAGGAGGAATCGACACATGAAGCCATTTGACAAAATTTCTTCATATTTTAAGACCTATGCACAATCACTGGCAGATGAATTGGTGGATAGCATTGTTCAGGAATTTGACTTTGAGGTGCCAAAGGAAGAAATTCAGAATGCCAAAAAGACTTATGAATCTTTTATGAAGTTTATTGGGGAGTCCATTGTGTCCGAAACTGAGAAGATGCCTGACGGATTGCTGGATTGGAGCAAGAAGAATGGAGAGCGGCAGGCAAAAAACGGCGGCCGCATTTCGGACATCTTAATGCGTTATCCTGATTCCAGGCAAGTGTTTATCGACAAAGTGACCAGTATAGGAAAAGAATTTGATTTAGGCATGGACGAAGTTGTACTGCTGATAAAAAAGGTGAATTTGATTCTGGATATCAGCATCAATGAAACTGTATTTGCTTTTGAACGATTTTCCGGATTACTTTTGGAAAAGGCACGGGATGAGGTTAATGAACTGACTGCTCCTGTCGTTCCCATACAAGATGGCATTGCTGTTCTTCCGCTGATTGGCTCAATTGATTATGACAGGGCCAAGCTGATTATGGAAAAAGTGGTGCCGGAAATTAAAAAACTGCAGATAGAATGCCTGATCATGGACTTTTCCGGCACTGTCAATATAGACGCCCAAATCGCAAAGTATGTATTTGATATCCGTAGTGTACTCCGTCTAGTAGGGGTGAATACAATCGCTTCAGGGGTCCGGCCGGATCTTGCGCAGCAGGCTGTTACAGAAGGAATCGATCTTACCTCTGTACCGACCTTTGCAAATGTAAAGCAGGCCATTGAGAGCCTTGAGGAAGAATGATTAGAAAAGGGTGAACCGTCCTGGTTCGCCCTTTTTGTGTACAGAAATTATCCGGATGGTGCATCAGTGTCTTCTGTCAGTGTTATTTTGGACAGCTCTGTTAGTATGGTGGCAGCACCTATGATTTGTTTTGTGCTGTCAAAGAGTGGGTGGGCAAAGATCATATATGTATAAAGATAATTGTCCGGAAGTGAAAAGGAGACTGTTTTTCGGATCGAAATCTGTTTTTCTATGACAGTTCTTTTCATTTGTGCATACATTTGTCCCCCTATCCCAAGGCCCAGCTCATCGTCCCGTTTCCCTATGAGAGATTCAGGCGGGAATAAGGGATGGTAATTGAAAATCCATGTATATTTTAAATCCATGTCACAATGAGCGATGATCATGGGTGCAGCCTCCAGTGCATAACGGAAAGGACTTTCATCATCCGCATTAAAGGCAGAAGAGTGGAAGTTCAGGATCTGGGCAATCTTTTGCCTGATTTCCTCACTGGGATTCCTCACCCCGCTCTCAATTTGTGCATAATAAGCCCTGTCGATGAACGCCTTAGTAGCCACGGTCTCCTGGGTCAGCTTTCTGGCTTTTCTTATTTTAATTAACCAATCTCGTTTATGTTGTTTATACATGGCTCTAGGTTATCATGTATCACTGATAATGGGCGTGGCTTTTGAGACACAGGCTGCATATTTGATGGAGAAAAGGGTAGATGTATAAATTACTTAAAAGAATCTGGCTTTATTTAATGAATGGTCAGAAGTTAGAGTACGGATGAATGATGAAATGAAAGAGAGGGTATAAGTCTTTTATACATAATGAAAGTGATGTGATACTTTGCCAAGCTCTAAATGGTTTAAAATCGGCTATGGAATTATTATTGTGATGGTTATTATCTTCCTCGCAACGAAAATCGATTTTATTTTTACACCGATTGAAATATTCTTTGAAACTCTATTTATGCCTTTTCTGATATCGGGGGTTATTTATTATCTGCTGCGCCCCATCGTTTATTTCCTTAACAGGAAAAAGGTTCCAAAGGTTGTTTCCATCCTCTTGATCTACCTTATCGTCATTGGAGGGACAGCCGCACTTGTG
This sequence comes from Bacillus infantis NRRL B-14911, assembly GCF_000473245.1. NCBI lineage: Bacteria > Bacillati > Bacillota > Bacilli > Caryophanales > Bacillaceae > Bacillus > Bacillus infantis. Next base: position 2,762,143 of record NC_022524.1, on the reverse strand, counting down.
TACTTTGTGGGGCCCGAGCTGCAGCGCCAGTTCAAAGATCTGATGGACAATTACCCGCAATATATAGAGGGGCTTAGAAACAAAGCGGATGAGCTTCAGAACAGCGCATGGTTTTCCCGTTTCCAGGAAAACGATTATATTACCTTCGACTATATTACAGAACAGATGAGTTCATATTTCAAATCAAACTTCTCGGATTTAAGCTCCCGCCTGACGGGCGTGTTCAGCATCGTCACGAGTGTTGTAACCGTGATTGTAACAGTGCCCTTCATTGTCTTTTATCTCCTGAAGGACAGCGAAGGGGCTTCAAAGGGCATGGTCAGATATTTGCCGTATTTCCAGGCTGCAGAGACAAGGAAAATACTAAAGGATATGGATGAAGCCCTCAGCTCCTATATACAGGGCCAGGCAATCGTCAGCTTCATTGTGGGTGTCATGATGTATATCGGCTATCTGATTATTGGAATCAATTATTCTCTTATTCTGGCTATTGTGGCCATGTTAACAAATGTCATTCCCTTCCTGGGGCCATTTCTAGCCCTAGTCCCGGCAGTCATCGTAGGGTTTACTATGTCGCCTTTTATGGCGCTGAAAGTCATTCTCGTGGTGATAGTGGTCCAGCAAATAGACGGAAATGTATCTTCTCCGCTCATCATGGGGAGAAAGCTGGATGTCCATCCGCTTACCATTATCCTGATCCTGTTGGTTGCGGGCAATCTTGCTGGTCTGATCGGGATGATCGTCGCTGTTCCTGCCTATGCAATCATCAAGGTCATCATCAGCCATGCCTACAGGCTTTATACATTGAAGAAGGCTGACCGTGACCAGATTATCCAGGTTGAAGATTGATGGTTTCAATCATGCAGAAAAACGGGAACAGAATAGTACAACCCATACAACAGGAGGAAGCTGCATGAACCGATATAAAATTGTATATAAAAACCGTGAGGACCAATTCATCAGCACTGAATTTTATGCAGACTGCATCACTGACCTGATTCCGCAGCTTACAAATCTTGAGAGGAAATTCAAAATTGTAGAAGTAAAGAATATGATGTACGCACAAAGAAAATGAAAAGAAAGCAGCGCTGAATGCCGGCGCTGCTTTTTCATGCTTAACAGCAGGAAGCGGAAGGCCTGGAGTCGAATCTTTACTGTTATGAAAAATTGAGGAGGAAGAAGTATGGCTTTCAAAGAAAGTGCGCCGGAGAAATCGTATAAGCTTAAGGAGAGATTAGAAGAATTATATGATGCTGCACTAACAGAATCGGAACTAATGAATTTGGCAAAAGCTATGCTTGAAGAAATTGGATCAGCTGATCCATGTCTGCGGGATCAGCTGATTTACTCCAGTTTTGCCCGGCTTATTGGAGAAGGCAGCTTTTCACATATAATGCTTGAAAAAATCCTTGCCGTCTGCCAGGATGACAGTCATTTATTTTACCATCTCGGGGCAGAGGGAGATGACAGCGTGTTTACCCGCAGTTTTTCTTCCCTGGTGCTGGCATTGGTTATTCAAAAAGATGCTGCAGAGAGATTTCTTTCCGATCAAACAGTTCAGTATACATATGGAAAAACATTGGAATATATGAAGAAAGAAAAAGACCTTCGGGGGTATGTGCAAGAAAAGGGCTGGGCACACAGCATGGCTCATGCAGCAGACCTCTTAAATGAGCTCGTCCGCCACCCGGTTATCTCCTGCAGCGAGCAGCTGCTCTTACAGGGGATGGATGTGATTTTTCATTGTGTATCAAGGAACGACGGCGTTTATACTGATGATGAACCCGAACGGCTCGTTTTCCCGCTCACGGCTATCTTTGAAAAATCAAATGAAAACACCTTGGCCAATAAATTGAATGAGCTGTCTCTATACGAGGAGGACACCAGAAAAAGCAAAAGTGATGGAAACGCCTATTATCATCTCAGGACCAATTTGATGATGTTTTATAAATCATTGTATTTCAGACTGAAATGGATTGATATATTTCCTGCTGGAAGGGATCTTCTTGAAGCGCATATCCGGAGACTCCATATTGAAGTCTATGGGGAGAAATTCTAAGAAGGGAATACAAAAGGAGGAGAAGAATCTGCTTCTCCTCTAAAATCTTTCATTTTTGGCAGAAGGGCTGAAAACAGGGAAAGAAAAGTAAAAGGTGGTGCCTGCCCCGACTTTGCTCTCGACTTTGATTGTTCCCTTCATAGCTTTGACGATGCTGAATACAACCATCATCCCCAAGCCGGTCCCTTTTGAGCCTTTCGTAGAATAATAAGGCTCGCCGAGCTTCTGCAGCTGTTCAGGAGTCATACCGACGCCGGTATCCTTGACCGATATTGAAATATGGCTTTTCGTATAATTGGTCTCGACAAGGAGGTCGCCGCCTTTAGGCATCGCTTCAATGGCATTTTTCAGGACATTGAGAATCGACTGGTGGAATTTCTGCCGGTCTCCTTCAATGGAACCAAGGATGGCAAAATTGGCTGTAATCCTGACAGAATTCTGATTAGCGAGTGGTGTCAGAATGTTGATTACCTGCGTGATTTCTTTTTTTACGTTAATTTCCTCTATATAGTCGAGGGAAGGTTTTGTGAAAGTTAAATAATCTTTTATAACCCTTTCTGCTGATTCAAGCTCGCCTTTAACGATATGCAGATACTCCCTTCTTTTTTCAAGGGGCTGAGGGTGCTCGATCAATAGCTGTACAAAGCCTGCCGCAGCTGTCAAAGGGTTGCGGATTTCATGTGAAATCGCGGCACCCATCTGCTCAACAGCTTCCAGCTTTTCAGTTTTTATCAGTTTCTTCTTGAGCTCAAGATCCTTTCTGACATATTCAATGATATAGGATATCATTGCGACCCCGACAGTCGGGACCGCCAGATGAGCGGCCCAGGCATCAAGCCTGCTTTCAGGTGAAGACCATATCTCCATAGCAATGACTGTCACTACACTTAAAATAACAGTCAAGAGGACCGAAAAGGCAATCCTTTTTGGGGGAGGCTGTATTTTGAATCTAGGATAAATGCGCCACAGTAAAAATCCGAGCGGCACATACAAAAGAACATTGAGCCAGAAACCGGTACCAAGTCCAAAGAACGAGCGGAAGACAATGGCAATCACGCTGAGCCAAGGGCCAAGGCCGGCATACAAGCCGCCGATCAAAACCGGGATGAGCCTCAGGTCAAATTGGAAGTCGGACGAGGATTTAAAAGAAAACTGCAGGCTCATCCAAAGCATCAGTGATAGCCATATAAGGGACGACACGCGGGAAAAAGAGATTCTTTGCCTTCTCTCTGACCAAACCAATGAGAAAAAAAGAAGAATGATAATCAACGCCAAATTGAAAAACAAGTGCCTGGTTATTTCCATTTATTTCACCGCATTTTTGTATGTATATTAAAAATATTATAATTTTTTGTCAAAAGAAACAATACAATTAGCTTAATTTGACGAATATATTAACAGTTTCCCTAAAATAGTCATATAAAGACTGGGGCAGCTTTTAAGCCAGCAAGCATTGAATGCCTGTCTGGGAAAGCCAGTTTGCTTAGTCTATCAAACAATCCAAATGGTGAAAAAGAGAGGAAATATTAAAAACTGCTAAAAAAATGAACCTTTTTCCAGCCTCTTCCGTATTATGGTTAGAACGAGAATGATAGGAGGCACAGTTTTGGATCCCATTTTGAAGCTGGACAATGTAAAAAAAGTGATCAAAGGAAAAGAAATCATCAAAGGACTCAGTTTTTCTGTAAACGAAGGAGAGGTATTCGGCTTTCTCGGCCCCAATGGCGCCGGTAAAACGACGACGATCAGGATGATTGTCGGCCTGATCGGGATTACAGAGGGTGACGTGGTTGTCTGCGGGTAAAGCATCCGCAAGGACTTTGCCGGTGCCGTTAGCCACATTGGTGCAATTGTGGAGAACCCGGAAATGTACAAGTTTCTGACCGGCTACCAGAACCTTATGCAATATGCACGGATGCAAAAAGATATCTCTAAAAAGAAGATTGACGAAGTAGTTGGGCTGGTCGGTCTGCAGGATAGGATCCATGACAAGGTGCGCACCTATTCGCTCGGTATGCGGCAGCGGCTCGGACTGGCGCAATGCCTGCTTCATGATCCGAAACTCCTGATCCTGGATGAGCCGACGAACGGCCTGGATCCTGCCGGGATAAGGGAAATCAGGGACCATCTGAAAATGCTCACCAGGGAAAAAGGCATGAGTGTTATCGTATCGAGCCACTTGCTATCAGAAATGGAAATGATGTGCGACCGGATTGCCATCATCCAGGATGGCCGGCTGGCAGAAGTGCAGCAGGTAAATGATTTTGTGCAGACCGGGTCGGTTTACGCTTTTGAAACAGGCGATCTCAGCCAGGCATTGTCTCTTTTAGAAGACAAATTCGGCATTGTCCGCACAGCAGATGGTTTTACAGCGGGCTGCACAAGAGACGAAGTGCCTGTTATCGTCCAAAGCCTTGTTGAACGCGGAATAGCGGTCTACGGGGTGAGAGCGGCTTCGCAAACATTGGAAGACAGATTCCTTGAAGTGACGGGTGGGGGTGTCAAGCATGGGTAGTTTAATCAAGAATGAATGGATAAAAATTTTCCGCAGAACAGGTACGCTTGTTATGGTCGGGCTTGTTATACTCTTTACAATGGTCTATGCCGGATTTGAGAAATATGACCAAGTAAAGAATGGCGGAGAGGAGCCGCAGGCTGACTGGAAACAGACTATGGAACAAAGCATCCAGACTGACAAAACTGAGATGGAAGAAAATTTCAACGCCAATCTCGATATGTTCTATAAACGGCAAATTGCCATCAAGGAATACCAGATTGAGAATGATATCCCTCCCCAAACCGGATATTCGGTATGGTCTTTCGTAGAGAAAGCCCAGGCATTGATATCCTTTGCAGGCCTCTTTACCATCATAGTAGCTGCAGGCATCGTCGCCTCTGAATTTTCATGGGGAACAATCAAGCTCCTGCTGATCCGTCCAATCAGCAGATCGAAAATCCTCCTGTCCAAATACATAACCGTCTTTTTGTTCGGGCTTTTCATGCTGGCTTTGATATACGGGCTGGCCACATTGCTCGGTGTGATTCTGTTCGGTCTTCCATCTGAACAAATTCCTCATCTTGCCTATTCGGGTGGAGAAGTGGTTGAAAGGGGCATAGCGGGACATCTCGCAGTTTCCTATCTGCTCGCAAGTATTGATGTGCTGCTTGTCGCAACGATGGCATTCATGATATCAGCGGTTTTTCGCAACAGTTCACTTGCCATCGGCCTTTCCCTGTTTCTGCTTTTCACAGGAGGGACGGCAACATTTATTCTGGCAGGTCTTTTCGATTGGGCAAAATATATTCTTTTTGCCAACACGGATCTGACTGTTTATTTCGACGGAGTACCACCTGTGGAAGGAATGACGCTCACCTTTTCGGTCATCGTCCTGCTTGTGTATTTCACCATTTTCCATGCGCTTGCCTTCTGGCTGTTCAATAAAAGGGATGTTTCAGCATAAAAGAGGAAGCCGGACATTTTCTGTCCGGCTTATTTAGTTAGCAGAAGAATGAGTTAAGATCTTAATGGTCAAAGCTGGAGGGTGCTAGTGCGGGGAACCAGGACCGTCTAAATCGGAAAAAGAGAAATAGAGGGTGTTAGTGAGGGGAAGCAGTACCGTCTAAATTGGAAAAAGAGAGTCAGAGGGTGTTAGTCGGGGGAACTAGGACCGTCTAAATTGGAAAAAGAGAATTAGAGGGTGTTAGTCCAAGAAACTAGAGCCCTCTAAACCGAAAAAGAGTAATAGACGGTGCTTCTGAAAAGAACTTCTGCCCACTAAGCCCCAAATAAAGGGGATGATGCCAGCTCGAACGCCTGAATCCACTCCTTCAATCAAAAAAGCTATAATATCAGAAAATATAGACAACAACCAGCGGAAGTTATATTATACCAATTATCAAAGGAGGGAAATCGTATGGGTGATTGCTTTATTTGCAATAAGCACCAGGGGAAAATCAACACTTCAGGAAGTGTAATCTATGGGGATGAGTTTGTTTATGTTGGACATATTGACAGAGGCGGAAAGCCCGTTTATCTTGGACATTTGATGATTGACTTGAAAAGGCATGCACCGACACTGGCGGATTTAACGATGGGGGAAGCATCGGCTTTTGGGAAATCTATGGCGAGGATTAGCCGGGCCTTAAAGGAAAGCGAGGGAGCAGAGCATATTTATTCTCTTGTATCAGGTAACGCCGTTCCTCATCTGCATATGCATTTGGTGCCGCGCTACCCGGGCACACCGGAAAAACACTGGGGGCCGATGAGTGTGTATGACTGGGAGCAGGCTCCGATGGGAGATGAAGAGGAGGTCAGTGAAATCTGCCGCAGGATCAAGTCTTACCTCGAGGAGCAAAAACATGATTGATATTTGCTGGACCGGGAAGGAAGCCCCTTACCTGGATGATCCAGATGTCAGGCAGGAAGCCCACATCACGATAGGGCGGTTTGGCGGAAATACAGAGGCCGGCCAGTATAAAAATGAGGATGGCTGCCTTGTCTGGGCTGATGGAAATCGGGAATGGGAGTTTGCCATAATACTGGATGCCCATGAATCAGCAGAAAGTGCAGAGCTGGTCCTGCAGCATATTCAGTCAAAAAAGGCAGACATATTAGAAATACTGATGCTTCCAGCTGATGCTGCAATACCTGGTGTGGAAAAGTTTCTATTGGCCCTTCTGGCTTCTGAAGCGTTCAGGTTGGAATGCAGCAAGATACAAGGAGAAACGGCCTGCCTGTTTGCTTTTCGGAAAGGTCAGTATCTTTGGTGGCTGTCTATCGGTGATTGTGTGCTATTCCTCTTTCACCCCGAACTGGCGGCTATGGGGCAGCATCTGCTTAACCAGCGGCAATTTTTTGAATGGACAGGAAGGGCCAATGCTTTTGATTTGTCTGTTCCCTGTTATACAACAGGAAGGAGGGAGCTCAGAGCAGGCATAAATTCCATCTTCCTTACGACCGATGGCCTCCTTGAATGCCCTGGATTGCCGTATGAAAATCCGGAAAAGATCATGTCGGCATTGAAGTATGCTTCAGATGGGCAGGGTGTGAAAGAAATGCTAAATGTAATTAAGGCACATCAAGTCCGGGACAGTACTACGATCATCTCCTGGGAGGCGAGTTCTTCCAGCAGGCCATTAATGCCGGGAAACCTTTCAAGCAAGGGATAATATTCCGCAGGATGGGCAACATACAGGCGGAGGGCTGCCGATGGCCAAGTTAAAGCATATACAGCAGGATACCAATATTGAAAGCTACTATATAACTTTATGTGATGTTTATTTTTATCATCTCCCCGGAGAATCGGAAAAGGAAGAGCAGCGGCTGGAGGCTGCTGTTGAAACTTTATCGAGCTTGATTTATCATGCCATCAGCATAGACGGGACAACAATCAGGGAAATGGACAACAGCCGGTATGAGAAGGAGTACAAGCGGTTCTATACAGATATTATGAGGGCGATCAGAGAATGTTCGCAGAACGAAGTGGACTTTGGCGAATTTCTCGAAATATTGGACGAAATTATCAGCGCCGCCATTCTTCTTGCCAATGCATTCGAAAAAATTGATAAGGTAAAAGAAGAAGCCGCACAAGAAGATGAAGAAGAGGAAGAAGAATGACCGGTTCCGGATAGGGCCGGTCTTATTTCTGTTCATTAAAGTTTTAATTTTAAAAAAATAATTGTAAAGACTTCTTTTTTTATGCTATTCTGTACTATAACAGATTAGAGAAACAGCGTTGTGTAATATAAATCAAAGGAGGATAAGGATGGCAAACTATCGGAAAATCGGAAACTTGCAGGTGGATGAGGCTCTGCATCAATTTTTACAGAAGGAGGCGCTTCCCGGGACCGGCCTGGAAGAAAAAGCATTCTGGAATGGTTTTGAAAAGCTGATTGAAGTGCTTACACCAGAGAACAAAAGACTGCTGGCCAAAAGGGAGGAGCTGCAAAGGGAGCTTGACCGCTACCATTCTGAAAAACGCGATGACTTCAGCTTTGAGGCGTATAAACAGTTCCTGCTCGATCTCGGTTACCTGCTCCCGGAGCCGGGAGAATTCAAGATCCGCACGGAAAATGTGGATGACGAGATTGCTCTGCAGGCAGGTCCGCAGCTGGTTGTGCCGGTCAATAACAGCAGATACAGCATCAATGCGGCCAATGCACGCTGGGGGAGCTTGTATGACGCCTTATATGGGACAGATGCGATCAGTGAAGAAGGCGGAGCAGAAAGGTCAATCGAGTATAATCGTGTGCGCGGAAATAAAGTAATTGAATTCGCAAAGGGATTTCTTGATCAGGCTGCCGCTCTTGACGGTGCCTCCCATAAGGAAGCTGTCAGGTATTCAGCGAAGGAAGGCAGTTTGGTCATTACTTTGAAGGATGGGTCATCCTCAAAATTAAAAGATCAGGAAGCTTTTGCCGGTTACAGGGGAGATAAGGATCATCCCGAGGCTGTATTGCTGAAGCATCATGGACTTCATTTTGAGATCCAGATTGACCGTGCATCTGATATTGGAAAAAGTGATCCGGCAGGCATAAAAGATATTCTTTTGGAAGCAGCTGTTACAGTGATCATGGATTGCGAGGACTCAGTTGCGGCTGTTGATGCGGAGGACAAGGTGCTCGTATACAGGAATTGGCTAGGGTTGATGAAAGGGGAGCTCAGCGCAGATTTCTCAAAGGGCGGTAAGATCATATCTAGGAAACTGAACGGTGTCAGGCACTATCGGGATCCTGAAGGCAATCTTTTTTCCCTGCCAGGCAGATCGCTTCTGTTTGTCCGCAATGTCGGCCATCTGATGACCAATCCGGCAGTTCTGGATAAGGAAGGAAATGAAGTGTACGAAGGAATCCTTGATGCTGTCTTTACGAGTCTGGCAGGGATGCATTCTCTTTTAAACACAGAGGAACCGGCTAACTCCAGGAAAGGGTCTATTTATATCGTTAAGCCTAAAATGCATGGGCCGGAGGAAGTTGCGTATGCAGGGGAGCTTTTTGATAAAACAGAGGATTTGCTCGGGCTTGATAGGAATACCTTGAAGATCGGCCTGATGGATGAAGAGCGCAGAACCTCACTGAATTTAAAGAGTTGTATAAAAGAAGTCAAAGACCGCATCGTGTTCATCAATACAGGCTTCCTTGACCGGACAGGGGACGAAATCCATTCAAGCATGGAAGCGGGCCCGATGGTGCGTAAAGGAGAAATGAAAAAGTCCAATTGGCTGCAGGCATACGAAACATCCAATGTTTCAACAGGACTGTCAGCCGGTTTTTCAGGCAAGGCACAAATAGGCAAAGGCATGTGGGCTATGCCTGACAAAATGAAAGAGATGCTCGAGCAGAAGGGTGCCCAGCTCAAGACCGGTGCTAATACTGCCTGGGTGCCGTCACCGTCAGCGGCCGTCCTTCATGCATTGCATTACCATCAGATTAATGTAAAAGGTATCCAGGAAAAAGAGTGTCAAAACCCGTCCCTGTATAGAGATGAAATGCTGTCAATACCGGTGGAAACCTGCGGATCCTGGTCATCTGAAGAAATCCAGGTGGAAATCGAAAATAATGCCCAGGGTATTCTTGGATATGTGGTCCGCTGGGTGGAACAGGGCATTGGCTGCTCAAAAGTGCCGGATATTCATGATGTCGGCCTGATGGAGGACCGTGCCACTTTGAGGATATCAAGCCAGCATCTGGCCAACTGGATCCACCATAAAATTGTTTCTAGAGAGCAGGTCATGAATGCACTAAAGAAAATGGCGAAGATAGTTGATGCACAAAATGAGAATGAGCCGGGCTATAAGAGGATGTCTGATGATTTCAGCACTTCAGTGGCATTTCAGGCGGCCTGTGAGCTGATCTTTGAGGGGAGAAATCAGCCTAATGGCTATACAGAGCCTATTTTGCATAAAAGGAGACTGGAGGCAAAGTCGAAAATGGCTGTCCGGCAGTAAGGTAGAACGGATTTAAAAACCAATATAGTAAGTCAGCAGGCAGCGCCGCCGTTTTCATCCGGCTCGTCAGTGTGACATGGAGTGATTCCTTGTGCATCCGCACTCAGCTGCTGATTGCTTCTGCGGGATGGTCTTGGCAAGCGCTTGAAGAAAATTGACCGTTTCGGATTCTCTCAGGTAAAATTTAGCTATTCTTACAGAAATTGAGGGGATCTTATTGAAGCATATGAAACTGGTATTAGTATTGACTGGCCTGATCATGATGAGCGCTGCCTGTTCCGGAGCAGCGGAAAGCGAGCCAGCTTCAGATAAAATGACAGCAGCTCCTGTAAAAAATGCAATAGAGGAAGTGGATGCTGCAGGGGAGGAAAAGGATGCTGAAGAGGCGGCAGAGAAGGAAAGCTTTATCGCCAACGGAAAGGAATGGCAGCTCGGATTTACCGATTCTCAAAACGGGCTGCTCAAAGAATATGTCCTTGCGGGAGAAACGGTCGACAACTGGTCTGAGCTGATCACAGTCCAGCGCTTCAGCAATCCGAATGGGGCTCGTGTACAGGATTTTGCTGCTCAATTTAAAGCTGCTCTTGAGAAGTCTGTAGCCGGAAATCTCCGTTTTCAGATCTTAACGGAAGATGCTAAGAATCTGTTTTACGAATTCGAGGTGACAGACGATGCAGTCCATCCTGACCAGTATGAAACAGGCAGGATTGAAAGCGAGGGAGGGGAAATTTGGTTCGTGCACTATGCCATTAAGGTCCCTGAAATAGATAAGAGTGAAAAAGACGCCTGGCTGAATATTATGTCAACAGATGATCTGAAGAACTGGGGAAAATAAGAAAAAAACGAAGCAGCGATGCTTCGTTTTTTCGTTCATAGGTTATTTATAAAAAACCTTATCTGTATTATATTTTGCCTGGAGAGTATTGATGATATAGGTCTCATAAATTTCTCTCTCCATTGGGTCTTCTACATAAATCAAGGCAATTTTGTATACATCATGGCGGACATCCTTGATCGGTGAAACAGTGTCTTCAAAATGCTTCTTCACACGCTGCCTCAGTTTACGGGCTTTTCCTACAAACATCAGGTCCTCATTTGAATCAAGGAACAGGATCAATCCTCCTTTATCACGGGGGATTCGGTGGTAATCCGTAAAGCCGTAAAGATTGCTCAGTACGGAGGAGGTCTGTTCATCGGCATGCTTGTTTTTAGTCAGAGTCAAATCCGGATTTGGAATTTCAATTTTTATCATCTTCAGTCACTTCCTTTTCTTTAACTTGTAAATGGTATCATACCGGAAGCCTGATATCCACTATATCCTGATTATTTTACCCTTATATCAAGGATAAAAAAGGTTTTTCAATTTTTCTCTTCTTAAAGTGTCACAGTTTTGTCTTAAAGGCGACTAAGTATATAGAATATGAAAAGCAGGTGAGTGTGTGGGGAATCACAAGGAAAGGCTGATCCTTGAATGGTATGAGCAATACGGCACAGAACTGTTCCGGTTTGTTTGGATTATGCTCGGAACAAAAGAGGGATGTGATGATATTGTACACGATACTTTTCTGAAAGCCTGGTCGGCCATAGATAGATTCGAGGAGAAATCGTCTGTGAAAACCTGGCTGTTTGCCATCGCCAAGCATAAGGTGCTCGATGAAATCCGCCGGCAGAAAAGGAGGAGGATTTTTCTCAGGAGATTAGCGGAAAGCTATATTCCATCTGGTTTGGATGTACAGAAGATTGTGGAGCTGAAGGAGGAAGCAAAAGAACTGATGAAACAGATCCAGGAGCTGAAGCCCAACTACAGGATTGTCATTATTTTAAGCAAGGTAGAGGAATGTACTTCGAAGGAAATCGCTGAAATCCTGGGCTGGTCGGAAGCGAAGGTACGCAAAACTCTTTCGCGCGCCATACAAATGCTGAAGAAGGAAAAGTGGATGAAAGGAGGCGATGGAATTGAAAGGTCAATATGATGACCACGAGTGGAATGCTCTTCGTGAGCTTGTGCCTGGCAGAGATGAAAGCGAGCAATTGAAAAGGAGAATCATGCATTCTGCAAGGAAGGGCAGTCACATAGGGCCAAATTTTTTCGGGGCAGGCTCAATTGCGGCGGCATGCCTGCTTTTCATTATTTGCGGAGCTCTGCTTTTGCTTTCCCTGCAGGAGTCAAAACTGCCAAAAGATGCTTCTTTTATTATGCTGGGTGGCCACCCCTATACTTGGGACCTGCCGGGGATTAAAGTGAAAACATCACAAGGTGAAGTTGAGTTCTTAAGGGGAGCGGAGGGGACGGAAACCAAGGCGGGCTTTGGCAAAAACATATCAGACCAGGACATGGACAGCATCGTATCTTCCCGCTCAATGTACGTCAGGCAAGAACTGGAGCATTTCCCTTATAAAACCATAATGTACATTGAGCATGTCAAGATGATGGATACGGCTCTCCGCTATCATTTTTTCATCCAGCCCGATGGCGAAGACTGGGTTTACTTCTCCTTTGATTATCCTAAATTTGAGTATGCAGAAATATTTCAGGCTATTGCCAGCTTGCGGTTCAAAGACGTCGACCCTTACATTCATCCGGAGCCCCTTTATGTCACCCATGGATATGGAGAGATATTGTATCCGGTTGGCCTGACGCCGGTCACTGTCAGGTCCGGGTATGAAGAATACCGGTGGGAGGAGGCTTCGAGCCGCAACCTTTCGGATTATTTAAAAGCTTTAGAGAACAGCCCGGCAGGATGGGAGAAACAGGAATCAGTCGGCAGTTCCGCTAATTATATATCCCATTCCGGACTTGTGGAAGTAGCCATCCGCCTGGAAGGCAATATACTCACATACACGATTCACTATAACAAACAGGAATAATTGCAGGCTGTTCAGTCACAGCATTTTTTAACAATTATAATGAAAGCCCCGGCATGACTGGTGTTGGGGCTTTTTGTAGGTGGTCTATAACTGGTATAGGTGCCTGTCACCTAAAAAATGACATATTTTGTTGTTTTCATTTTTGTAAAAAGGGTAAAGAGTAGTAAATAATTCAAATTGTAAGAGGGCGATTATGAACAGCATAGAATACTACATTTTTTTAGAGGAAATCCAACGGATGAAAAAAGAATATAACAGATGTAAAGACAAAGCCTTAAAGTCAGAAATTGTTAAGGATATCGAGCTATTGCAGACTGCGATCAACTGCGTAAGATAAAATGAAATCGTCTAAACCATGAGTTAGGCGATTTTTTGTTTTTTTATAAAGCCGGCATTCTACCGGCCTTTGTCATTTATTGAAGAAATACTGATAAAAAAGGACATCCTGCCATTCCCCGAATTTAAAGCCGACTTCCTTAAATATGCCGATATAGTGAAATCCGAGCCTTTCGTGGAGCCTGACGCTTGCCTCATTTCCGGCAGTGAGGCCGCTGATGATGGTATGGTAGTCCAGGCTGGCTGCGCGGGAGAGCATATCCTCTACCAGACCCTTCCCGATCCCTTTCCCTCTGAAGCGGGATGATATGTATACAGAAAGCTCTGCTGTTTTCTCATAGGCCTGTTTATCGCGGAATGGTCCAATGGAGCAGTAGCCTGCAATTTGGCCATCTTCCTCTGCAACCGTCAGGGGATATCTGCCGCCGTATTTTTCGAACCAGGCCGTCCGATGTTCCAGGCTTTGTTCTTCGAGGTCAAAAGTTGCTGTCAGTGTGCGGATTGCTTCATTATAAATATCAAGAATGTCCGGCAAATCTTCTTTTACTGCTTCACGGATTATCATTTCATTATCCCTCCTGGTACTTATTTTAAAAGAGCAGAAGAAGGAGGGGAAGTTAATTGTCTTATTTCCTGACGACGAAAGGTCTCGGAATTATCAGCTTTAGAAAGCCGGTATTACGGAATAAAGCTGCTTGCGCAGGCAAGCAGCTTCATTGCCTATTCCTTCAGCTGATCCACAGTTCCCTCATTATAATCATCCCCGACTTGTTCATGGGTTTCAGCGAGACCCTGCTCCAGCTGGGAGTTCCCTTCATAATCGGATGCATTGAAGTATCTGGCGGCAATCTGTGTTGTATCAGGTTGGTTTTTCTTATTATTTTTCAATCGTTCCGCCTCCTTTCATCCATAGTATAAGTAAATTCAAGACAGATTATTTGGCTAGCGGGAATGTACATAATTGGAATCAGGAAAGGGGAAATTACAGTGGAGGAGGTGAGCCTCATGGCTAAAAATCAAAAGGGTGAAGACCGTACAAACGATCTTGGAAGATTTGCCGGAATATCCAAGGAATATGACTTTGAAACAGGAGCGCTTGATACAGCGGTACCACAAAGTCAAAGGAAGAGTGATCAGAAGAAATAGCACTATACAGGGTATTTCTTTAAGATAGAAAGCGGACTGGGAACTTTTTCAGAAATAGCGCTTCGAGCAGAGCTGGCTGGGACCGCTATTTTGGTGTTTTGCTGAAATAGTGGTTCCAGCGGTGCTGGCTAGGACCGCTATTTGCTGAAATAGTGGTTCCAGCAGAGCCTGCTGGAACCACTATTACGAATCATAGCTGAGCTTTATTTCCTGCCATTCTATTGAACCTATAACTTAAATCATTTCCGCCCCTGATTCTTTTTGGCGTCGTTCTTCTGGAAAGCAGACTCCGTTTCATGGTCTTTTTGGATTTGTTCAATGCTTGAATTTTGGATGCCCTTTTTTGCCACTGCTATCACCGCCTCTCCATATTGATCCTTATATAGGTTGGCATTTCACTATGATTTTCATTCCCGATCAGCTGATTCAGCCAGGTGAAAATACTCCCGGTCAAAAATGCGGTAATAGATGGATGCAGGAATTTTATCATAATACGGCTGCACACTTGAAATCACTTCTTTTTGGGTCCGGTGGGCGAGGAGGACTTTTTTTCGCGAAGCAGCTTCAGTTGCCATCGGGAAAGCGATATCGGGCTCTGGAAGACCCTTGCTGGTATCCTTGGGATACTTCTCCTTGAAAGTTGGAGAGAGCTTAAGGGCCACTTCAATCATCGGCTTCGGCAGAGTAACCATATAATGCCTTTTAACAGAAGAATTCCCCTTGAAAAGCTCTTCCTTTGCCACTTCCCGCACCAGCTGGCCTGTAACCACATGGTCTGGATGGCCGTATAAGCCAATTTCATCATCATAAGAAATCAATACTGTCGGCTTAATCTCTGTAATCAAGTCTCTGATAACCTGTTTAATCTCCTCACCATTCACTTCTTCTAAGCCTCCATCTGGAAAGTCAAAAATCTCCAGACGGTCCACGCCAATAATTTCAGCAGATTTCTTCACTTCCTTTGTGCGTTCAGCCCCAAGCTTATCCCTTGGGACAACCCCTCCGTCAGGACCTGCTTCGCCCCTGGTGAATACCGCGAGTGCAGTAAATGCATCCTTCTGTTTCCCCAGCTTAGAAAAGGTTCCGCTGACCATAATTTCATCGTCAGGGTGTGCAAACAGAGCAAGCACTCTTTTCGGCTCATTCTCCGGGAAAAGCTCCTGTGACACAGTCACTTCGCCGTCATTGACATAATAGTTGGCATAAATGATGGCAGAAACAGAGCCGAGCAGTAGAAAGATGAAGAGGATCCCCAACAAAACCACCAGCCTTTTTAGTGTTTTTATTTTCATATCAGACGTTCACTCCTTAAAGGTTGTGCTAGTCCAGTATATGAGTCGGGGATCAAAGAGATGTAAACAATAATATACAGGTAAATAGAGCGTTTTTTCTTTCATCGAAAAATAAAAGAGACGCAAAATTTGCGCCTCCTACAACAGCTTTATATACTTTTCTTCATTCCGCATTTCCGGCATTCACGGAGAAAAATAAAATCCTTCACCGAGCTTTTGAACAAGGTATTATCGCAATTATCGCATCTCCCGCTTTTTTCGTCAGGATAATCCTTGTAGTCATACACAATACTTGTGTCAAATCCTTTTAGTTCGGTTGTTTCAGTCATGTAATTCACCCGCAAGTTAATTTTTATCTTTTTATCTTAGCAAACTTGGTGCTTTTTCGGTAGGGGAAAATAAGGATGGCTGTTTAGGAAAGACCGAGTATAACTAATGAGCAAGGCCTTTTTAAACTTCCCTAACACCCATCCGTTCTCGCTTAATCCCATACCAAACCAAAAAAGATCCCCCAATAACTAACAGCGGTTCCAGCCAGTTGGCTTCAGGCCCGTTGGTGATCCGGTGGAGCTGGAAGATCCAGTGGAATACGGCGATGTCGAAGCTCAGGAACAAACCTGTTGCTGCTGTGAATCCATTGAAAAAGGCAGCAGTAAACAGGCGGTGGAAGATGAGCATCAGTATGCCCAGTACACAGACGCCAAAAAATACAGCCCCAATCCGTTCCATGCTGGTTTCGGCCTTTAGGCCATAAGCAAAGGCGTCAATCAGATGGAACAGGTTATCAGCAGCGATGATTCCAATTATAATGCCAAGCAATCTCATAGAAACACTCCTTCTCATTTACCAGAAAGTATATTGTACTATCTTTTTTGTAAAAGAGTCATAGTTTTTTTGAAGACTTCCTTCAACTCCCACTAGGACTTAGGGAATGAGACACTTATACTGGTTAAGTAGGAGGAGATGTGCGAATGTCATTATATTTTTTCTTGATTATTTCTGTCTACCTTGTCTATTCACTGTTTAAAGCAAATAAAAATACAAGTAAAATAGCTGTCAGGACAGTATCAGTCGAACGGCCAGATATTGTGCTTGCCAGCAATAAGATAAAGATTCTTCATTTGTCTGATCTGCATTTGGAGAATATCTCAATCAGCCCAAAGGAACTTTATGAGAGAATAGCCGGAAAGGATATCGACCTTATTGCCCTGACAGGGGATTTCATGGACCGAAAAAGGAGTTTGCCGAAACTGGCCCCTTACCTGCAAATGCTTAATAAACTCGAACCGCGATATGGCATGTACGCTGTTTTTGGCAATCATGATTATGTCCTGAAGGGAAAGAATTTTGCAGCCTTAAAAAAGATCCTTGAGGAAAACGGGTGCAGGACACTGCAGAATGAGCATTCGGTCATTGATATTAATGGAGAAAAGTTAAATATAATTGGAATTGATAATTACAGTACCAAGCATCATGATGTGGCTAAATCATATTTAGGAGTGTCTGATGGGTATAATCTGGTGCTTACGCATGATCCAAATGTTGTCCTTGAGATGAAGGACTATAAATATGATTATCTTTTATCCGGCCACTTCCACGGCGGCCAGATTCACTGGCCCAAACCGTATCACCTGGCTAAGATGGGAAAGCTGGTGCGCATGAATATGGTCAAAGGCTTGCACTATCATAACGGCATGCCTTTCTATATCAGCGAGGGGCTGGGGCAGACAGGGGTTAATATCCGCATCGGCAGCCGGCCTGAAATTACTTTTCATGAGATTGCATAATTTGTAGAAGGGCGCATGAAGAGCATGCGCCTTTTTGGTGTGTCGAGGGATAGTAAATTTGTCTTTCTGAGGAAATGATAAACTTTTGGACCACCTGTTCAGGTGTGTGCTTTATATTGCGGCATGAGTCACTTTAAGTCGGGAATTTTAGGTGCAGAGTGCTTCATATCAGTCACATGAGTCACTCTAAGTCTGGAAGTATAGGTGCAGAGTGCTTCATATCAGTCACATGAGTCACTCTAAGTCTGGATGTATAGTGCAGAGTGCTTCATATCAGCGGCATGAGTCAGTCTAAGTCTGGAAGTATATGTGCAGAGTGCTTCATATCAGTGGCATGAGTCACTGTAAGTCTGGAAGTATAGGTGCAGAGTGCTTCATATCAGTCACATGAGTCACTCTAAGTCTGGATGTATAGTGCAGAGTGCTTCATATCAGCGGCATGAGTCACTCTAATCTGGAAGTATAGTGCAGAGTGCTTCATATCAGCCACATGAGTCACTCTAAGTCTTGATGTATAGTGCAGAGTGCTTCATATCAGCGGCATGAGTCACTCTAAGTCTGGAATTATAGGTGCAGAGTTCTTCATATCAGTGACAAGAGGCACTCTACACCAATAGAGCCCCTGCAGAGTGCCTCATACCACCAACAATACCTCCCATCCAGAACCCTCAGCTCTTCACGCTCCCCATCCCTCCATATTCCATCCGCCGGTAAACCCCCGGTGCCCTGCCATGCATTTTGCTGAACACCCGGTGAAAATAGGGGTAGGTGCCAAACCCGCACTCTTCCGCAATCTGCTCCAGTGTCATGGTGGTATATTTCATCCTTTCCTCAGCAGCCGCGAGCCTGATTTCCATTGCATATTCCATGATCGTTTTCCCTGTGCTTTCCTTGAAGAGATGCACAGCACGCGAAACGCTCAATCCGGCATGGGCAGCTGCTTCTTCTACTTTAAAAGATGAAAGCGCATGCTCCTCAATGAACCTGAGCATCCTTGTGACTGCATATGGCCTGTGGGCAGAAAGAGACGATTCCTTCAGCGATCTTTCAAGCAAGATGCAGAGTGAGCGGAGAAGGTAGTCGGACAGTTCATTAAACTCTTCCTTCGAAGGCCGCCTTAATTCAATGATCAGATGTCTCCAGAGGGAAAGCAGCCGCTCATCTGCATCAATCCGTGCCACATCCGGTTTATTAGATCTCTTCCACCAATCTTCAATCCATTTACCCTCACAGATAAGATGATAGTCGCCGCTCAAAATAGCCTTATCAGGAAGAAGACTGTCGACCATCAGTTCATAATGATCCCCAGGCTTGATGAGAAGCAAGTCGCCTTTTTCCAATTTCCTGCGATTGCCTCTGACGATCGCTTCGCATGCTCCTTCTGTCTGCAGACGGATCAGGTAGGAAGGGTAGCCGGACTTGTGATGAGAATAAAAGGGCTGTGTATGGTATGAATAGCCGCAAAATAATGTATCCGTTTTCAAAAAATGACCCCCGTCACTCAAAATAGCAAAATAGTGCATGTTTTAATCATATCATGAATGTTCAAATATTTGATGGTCACTTATGATGGAATCAAATAGTTTAGTTTAAAAATTTGAGGAAGCGAGGGGATCAAGATGTCGGGAATACCAATTGCAGTACAGCTCTATACACTCCGTGAAGAAACGGAGAAAAATTTTGCGGGAACCCTGAAGAAAGTGGCAGAACTCGGTTTTGACGGGGTGGAATTTGCAGGTTTTGGAGGACTGAGTGCAGAAAAAGTGAAGGAATTGACTGACGATCTTAATCTTGCGCCGGTATCAGCCCACATCCCGCTGGCCGATCTTAAGGACAACCTGGACAACGTGATTTCTGATCTTAAAACGGTTGGGATTCAATATGCAGTATGTCCATTTCTGATGCCCGATCAGCGGACAGAGGAAAACTATCAATCACTCATTCCCCTGCTGAACGAAGCAGGCCGGAAGCTGAAGGATGCAGGAATCACCTTATGCTACCATAACCATGATTTCGAGCTTGAAAGATTGAGTGACGGGAGGATGGCGCTTGAGGCCATTTTTGATGACAGCGACCCTGAACTGCTCCAAACAGAACTGGATGTCTACTGGCTGGCAAAAGCAAAGGAAGATCCGGCTGCCTGGATCAAAAGGTATAAAGGCAGGTCACCGCTTGTGCATCTGAAGGATATGACAAAAGATGAAGAACAGTTCTTCGCGGAGCTTGGGACGGGAAGCATCGACCTGGAGGAAATCCTCAGTCTTGGGGATGAAGCAGGAGTAAAGTGGTGGGTAGTAGAACAGGATGCAACCCGCTTAACGCCATTTGAAAGCATTGAAATCAGCATTAAGTACCTAAAAAAACAATTATCCATTAAAGGAGTTTGATCCTTATGACTACATTAAAAGCTGCTGTTATCGGCTGCGGAAGCATTGCCCAATATCGCCACCTGCCGGAATATGCCGCAAATCCATTGGTAGAAATCGCTGCTGTATGCGACAGCAACCTGGAAAGAGCAGAAGAGACAGCTGCAAAATATGGGGCCAGGGCATTCACCGATTATAAAGAAGCGATTGAAATGGAAGGAATCGACCTGGTCAGTGTTTGCCTGCCGAATTTCCTCCATGCAGAAGTTACGCTGGCAGCCCTGAATGCAGGCCGCCATGTATTGTGTGAAAAGCCTATGGCTGCATCTAGGGAAGAAGCAGAAGCAATGAATGAGGCTGCAAGGGCAAACGGAAAAAAACTCATGATTGCCCACAACCAGCGCTTCACTGCTGCGCATCAGAAAGCAAAGGAACTTATTGAGAGCGGCAAGCTGGGAAGGATTTTCAGCTTCAGAACAACTTTTGGGCATGCCGGCCCAGAAGGATGGAGTGCGGATGGCGCTGACAGCTGGTTCTTTAATAAAAAAGAAGCTTTTATCGGTGCCATGGGCGATCTTGGCGTACATAAAGCCGATTTATTGCGCTATCTGCTCGGCGAGTTCACAGAAGTCGGTGCGCTGATTGCGACTAACGCGAAGGAAAATACAGAAGTGGACGATAATGCGGTCTGTGTTCTCCGATCAGAGTCAGGAGCAGTCGGCACACTGGCAGCAAGCTGGTCATATATGGGCGGAAGCGACAACTCCACTGTCATCTACGGGGAAAAAGGGACCCTCCATCTTGAAGCAGATCCGGAATACTCCCTGATAGAGGTTTACCGTGACGGCAGTTCGGTTCAGCATAAGCTGGACAAAATCCAGACAAATGAGGAAGGCGGACAGACAACTTCCCATGTGATCAATCATTTTGTTAAAAGTGTAGCAGAAGACAAGGAGCCGCTGATCAGCGGAGAAGAAGGCTTAAAGAGCCTTGAAATCATCCTTGCAGCAATCGAATCACAGAAAACTAAGCAGATTGTTCCTCTTAAGAAAGGGGTCCTGGCAGAATGAAGCTCGGTGTTTTTGCAGTCTTATTTTCACAAAAATCTTTCGAAGAAATGCTCGATCATGTAAAAGGAGCAGGTCTTGACGCTGTTGAAATCGGCACAGGCTGCTATCCTGGAAATGCACATTGCCCATTGGACGAATTGCTTGAGGATGAGGCAAAAAGAAAAGCTTACCTGGAAGCAGTAACATCAAGAGGGCTGACAATCAGCGCATTCAGCTGCCACGGGAATCCGATTTCTCCTGATAAAGTTTTTGCTGAAGAATCTGATGAGGTACTCCGTAAAACCATCAAGCTTGCTTCACTCCTCGGTGTACCAGTCGTCAATGCCTTTTCCGGCACAGCAGGCGACAGTGAAGAAGCAAAACAGCCAAACTGGCCAGTTGTACCTTGGCCGGCTGAATATGGGGATGTCCTGAAATGGCAATGGGAAAACAGGCTAATACCATATTGGAAGGAAATCGCCACTTTAGCAGAAGAGCATAATGTTAAAATTGGACTGGAGCTGCATGGCGGCTTCCTTGTCCACACACCTTACACCATGCTGAAGCTTCGCGAGGAAACAAGCCCGGCCATCGGGGCGAATCTTGATCCAAGCCACTTGTGGTGGCAGGGAATCGATCCGGTCGCAGCGATTAAGATTCTCGGGAAAGCCGGTGCCATTCATCATTTCCATGCCAAGGACACCTATATTGATCAGGATAATGTCAATATGTATGGACTGACAGACATGCAGCCATATGGGGAAGTTCAGACACGCGCCTGGACGTTCCGCAGCGTCGGATGCGGCCACAGCATCCAGGAATGGAGCGATATGATGAGCGCCCTGAGGCTGTATGGCTATGACTATGTTGTCAGCATCGAGCATGAAGATCCGCTGATGTCGATTGATGAAGGGTTTGCACGCGCTGTGAAGAACCTGAATGAAGTTCTGATCCGGGAAACACCTGGGGATATGTGGTGGGCGTAATGATTTTCAGTAGCAAGTAGCTAAGTTTATGAGCAGGGTATCCAGGATGGATGCCCCGCTTTTTTTGTTTTGTGCCTTCTCAAGATGAATTGAAGCCTATAATAAGTAGGTGAGGTTTTAACCCAAATCTCTCTTAAGGTTAGGAGATGTTAGATAAGAATTATTGTCGAATGGCATAAGTTGATTGACAATTGTTAGAAATCTAATACACTAAAATTAGTTTATCCAAGGGTTATCATCGAAATATTCTTTTATCATTGCTGCTCCACAATTCTGTTTGCCTGTTTCCAATCCTCTTTTTTTCACTACATTTACCACTCATTATTTTCCAAAGTCATTCAAAAATCGTCCTATTAAAACAAATGAATCAAGAATGGATATGATTCATTGGAAGCTATTAAAGCCTATGCTGTTCATTTTCTTATTGATAGGAGAGGGATATATGGGATTTGAAGAAGAATATCAGGCATTTTTACATTCACACTTACAGGCAAGAACCGGTGAGCGGCTGCGGCGCCTGGAAGAAGGTCACAAACATGCTGAAATGCTGTTTTTGAAGCAAGTGTGGTGGCCAGTATTTTACCAGTTTAATTATCTACACCCTGAATATGAAATTGATAATTACAATGATGGGAAAAGGTATTTGGATTTTGCTTATATCCGTCCCGGCATCAAGGTTTGTTTAGAGGTCGACGGGTATGGCCCTCACCTAAAGAACATCAGCAGATGGCAATTTTCCGACAGCCTGGAACGTCAAAACCAGCTGGTGATTGATAGATGGACCGTCATCCGCTTTTCTTTTGATCAAGTAAAAGAGAATCCCCGCAGATGCCAACAGGTTGTTCAGCAAGTGATAGGCAGATGGATGGGTGATGAGCTGGACCAAACTTCTTTGTCCTTTCTTGAAAAGGAAGTGCTTCGGCTAGTGATTCGAAAAGGAGAAGACATATCTCCAAAAGAAGTCGAGAAGTATCTAAAACTAAGTGCCAAGACAGTAAAAAAGGTACTTTCCCAACTGGTCGAAAAAAAGATGCTGATCCCCGCATCTGGCACTCAGAGGATTCGATCTTATCGGGTAGGGTATCAGGTCAAGAACCCAGTCTGATTAATAGACGGAAGAATTCCTCTTAAATAGAAATTTCTATAAAAAACAGCTCAAATAGACGGAGAAATTCCGCTTATTGGCTCCAAAAACGTAATAATGTGGTATTTTATTTTGCATAACCGGAAAATCTCCCCTTATTTACCTCGAATTGAGCTCTATTCTGTATTTAGCTGGAAAATCTCCGCTTATTTTTTTTCTATTTGATGAATTGAGGACCCATTTGTAATGCTGTTCTAAAAATTTGGAGTCAATCTTTCTGCTTCCACTAAAGTTGCAGTATTAGTGCAATCCATATTATATTTGCACCTGGATACTGTGAATGAGAAAATTAGTTTCAGATTGACAGGAGCAAAGAAAAATAGAAGATTGGTGGACATCAAAGGATATATACTCAAATGGAGTTTCGTTCCTGCCTGTCAGCATGGAAGCAGGTCTTAATTGTTTTTATTGAACGATTCCTCAAAAATAAATAATAAACATAGAGTTGCTGGGTAAGGAGCTATGTCTAAATGAATGAATACGTAATTGGTGTAGATATAGGCGCTACAAATATTCGCGTGGGACTTATCGGAAAAGAGCTGTCGGTGATCCGTATGGAGACGGCAATAACCAGGAGATTTAAAACGACAGATGAAATGTTTGGTGAAATCTTCCGGATGGCTGAAAGGGTCGATCCTCAGAAAAATGCTAAGAAAATTGGAATTGCCCTGCCTGTTCCATGGAATGAACAGACACAAGTAATAAAAGATGCAGACAACATTCCTGTTCTTGACGGAATAAGAATTGAGTACATACAATCCTGCTTTCCTGGGCTTGACGTTTACTTTGACAATGATGTCAACGCAGCAGGGCTGCTGGAAGCTGAAAAGGGAGCTGCTGCAGGAAAAAGCTATTCTCTCTA
Organism: Bacillus infantis NRRL B-14911; assembly: GCF_000473245.1. NCBI lineage: Bacteria > Bacillati > Bacillota > Bacilli > Caryophanales > Bacillaceae > Bacillus > Bacillus infantis. The sequence continues at coordinate 2,738,302 of NC_022524.1, read as the reverse complement.
CATGACAGTGAGCACTGGCATTGGGATGAGTGTTTACTATAACGGTCAAATGATCAGGGGGGACAATGGATATGCAGGCGAAGCGGGTAGAATGATCATCGGCCAGGCAAGCGAAGAGGAAGGGACCAAGGAAATGACACTGGAATCTCTTTGCAGCGGCAGGGCTCTTGATGCCAGGAGTAAGCTAATATATGGTGAAAGTGCGGACGCAGAATACCTGTTTGAAAAATTTAAAGATAAGGAAGAGATAGCCGTTAAAGTGATCAAGGAATGGATTGAGCATTTTTCCAGAGCTGTCGCCTCCATCATTCAGCTCATGGACCCAGGAGCATTTGTCCTTGGCGGAGCTGTAATCTGCTGCAATCCCTGGCTGATAGATGAGATTAACCATAAAATGAAGGAAAAATTATATGCCAATCTAAGAGGCAAAATAAAGCTTGGCATCTGTGAGTTTGGGGGAGAAGCAGGGGTGATCGGTGCCGGCTATATGGCGTTAAACCAAGCAAAAGAATAAATTTGAATTCTGTCCTTCCTTTACCCGCTGTACAAAAAACTGATTCATAAGCCATGTCAACAAGACAGCTAAATGGATAGCTGTCTTGTTTGTACAGCATTTTTAAGGTGGGCCAGCAGTTCTGCGGGAACAATACTTGGCTGATCAATCATTGAAATAATAGCTTGCATTTGGTATCAGCCTGAAAACTGAATGTGGAGCATGCTGAAGCTGAAACAGCCCCCAATAGGGAACCGCGTACCGGTCATGCTGCCCCAAACAAAAGGGTTGCCGGACATTCTATTTTAGGCAAATAGGGAACCAGATCCTCAGTTTGGTGATGGTTTAATGCAAAAGAGCCTGCTGCAGCTCTTCAGGACCTGTTTGAGTGGAAAGGCAAAGTGAATTTCCTGTTCAGCTCTGGCTTCAGCATTGAAGGATATTATACTCCTTCCCCTCTTTTCGATGAAAAGAGGGGAAGGAATAAATTCCTCTGCCACAGGATACAGATGTGTTACTTTACCTCCAAAGGCCCCTCCAGCTTCATCTTCTCCAATTCAATCCTCATCTTCTGCGTTTCTATTAAATAATTCTCATGTTTCAATTTTTCCAGTTCCAGCTCTTTTTCAATGATTTTTACTTTTGTTTTGGCAAGTGATTGATAATGGCTTGTGACGATGGCGACAAGCGGGATGGAAAAAATCATTACTACAGTGACCAAACCTGTCATTTGCAACTCCCCCTTTTAAAGATTTGACATTTGGTTTTTTCAGAATTTTCACTTCTATCTAGTTTTATACTACCATATTATGGTCTTTCGCCCTATATGAAAATGACCCTTTTAAAAAGAAGAGACAGTACGCCAAGGTTCTGTCTCTCCAAATATTTTAGTAGGTGACCCCTTTTCTTGTATGGGTCTTTTCAAATTCGGCCGGATTGGGCTCAAAGTATTTATCGGTATATTTGGCAACGAATTGATCGTCTTGAATATAGCCGGCTCCCCAGGTCGGGTCCATGACGATCCAGCTGCCGTTCGCTTTTGCTTCGACCCAGGCATGGTTGGATGGCCAGAAGCCGCCGCGCGCGGTACCCTCAATGATTCTTGCTTCAATCCCGCTGGCACGCAATAGTGCGGTGGAGAGGTAGGCATAATCCTGGCAGACGCCGGTTTTCGTTTCCAGCGTTTTCAGGGCGCTGTCATCCCAGCTGAATGTACTATTTTCATATTTGTCGACATCATAGGAAACATTTTTGGCGACATATTCATAGATGGCTTTGATTTTTTCCTTCTCAGTGCTTTTTCCCTCTGTCAGTTTGCCGGCAAGACTCTTGATTTCTGGTGCTTCTGACTCGACGCCCCTTGATGGCAGAAGGTCGCGCTTATCTTCGCTTTCTGCTTCCACTTCAAAGGAAGCAAAGCCGTAATAGCGGAAACTGTCACTGTTTTCTTCCTTGATTTCCGGTACACTCAGCGTTACTTCATAAGTGCCCGGCCCGAAGCGGAGGTAGAAGGAGCCGTCGAATTCAAATTTTTCTACAGGAATGACATCAAGTGCTTCATCCTCGCCTTTTTTGGTAGAAACATAGATGTGCGTGGTTTCAGGTCCGAAATCAGCCTCAGGATCTATTTTTCCTTTTACCGTATATTCACCATTGGACTCTTCTCCTCCAAACTGCGGAGCCTTCAGTGTGACACCACGTTCCCTGTAAGCTTCATAAAACTCGATTGGCTTCATGGTCCTGTCTGACTGATTGTCGATCAGAAGCGTTGTGGCAGTCTGGTAATAGTTCTCCCGTTCTTTGTCAGGCACAAGCACTTCCAGCTCGTGGAGACCTTTTCCGTATAGAAGGGGAACATCGTAGGTGAACTTGCCCTGTTCAACCGGCAGGACATGTGTCCAGGTATCAGCATCCTTATTCAGTTTAATCATGATTGTATCATTGTCGCTAAGCCTGCCGGCGCTTCCCTCAAGCTTAAAGATCTCATTATCCTCAACATAGCTGGACTTAAGATCCAGGCTGATTTCATCCTCCTGTCCGAAAGGGGTATATGTGACATCGCGGACGATCTGCGGATTCACATTATGGACCGTGAAAGATGCAGTATCATAATAATAGTTTTCCTGATCCATACTCGGAATCTGCACCTTTACCTGATACTCTCCCTCACCGTTGAAGAAGTGAAGCTCCTGCTTAAATTTTCCGTCTTCAATTTTTGTGTAATATTCGTGGTCAGTGCCTGCCGGACCCTCTTCAGCTGCATGGACTTTGATCCAGACAAAGTCAGATTTCAGGCTGGCTGATTTTTCGATCGTCCCCTCGATAACCGCCTTCTCATTGACGGTAAATTCCTTGTAAGCCGGTTCCTTCAGTTTCAGCCCAACCTCTTCGCTGTAGGAAGTCAATTCAATCGGCTCCAGCTCTGACTCCTTATTCTGATCCTTTGCGAGTTTTTCGTATTTATCTTCCTCCTGCTGGGCAGCCTGTGTTTTTTCTTTATCAGCTTCCGTAGGGCTGCAGGCAGAGATGATCAGAAAGCTGCTCAATATACATGATAATAATAAATACCTTCGTTTGCGTCCCTTCATGCTTTCCTCCTCAGACATTTGTTTCGGTATAGCTTATTTACGGACGGTGTCCTCCTTAAGTTTCTGGGTATAAACTCCTGTTTTAAAAAGGTTAGCCAGCTAAGCACATAAGTTGTTATAGCAACTTTATATGTGTTAAGATTCTAGTGCTGCTGATGACGTGACCCTAAATGTTGCTATAGCAACCTAGGAATCTTCTTTGCAGTAAGTTTAAGGGAGAGGGAGAGATTTATGGTCAATTTTAAGGATTACACCAAACAATATATTAACGGTAAATGGCTGGAGGGAAGCGGCGCCAATACAATCGATGTATTGAATCCATATGACGATTCCAGGCTTTATACTGTAAAAACTGTAAATGAGGCTGACATTGATCAGGCTATGCTTACAGCTGAAAAAGCACAAAAGAAATGGGCAAAGACAACCCCCGGGGAACGCAAAGAAGTTTTAAGGAAAGTAATTGCCTATCTTGAAGAACATAAAAAAGAAATTATAGATATTTATACTTCAGAAACAGGCGGAACCATTCTTGCGGCCAATATTGCCCTGCAGATCACATTTGAGGAGCTGGAGGAAGCGATCAAATTTGCTGATGAAGTAAATGTCGTGAACCAGGTTCCGGCAACTATTGAAGGGAAGGAAAACCACGTGTACCGCGTGCCGGTGGGTGTCATCACCTCCATTTCGCCATTCAACTTCCCGCTTAACCTGTCAGTAAGGACCATAGCGCCAGCCATTGCCCTTGGTAATGCAGTTGTGCATAAGCCGGATGTGGCAACAGGCATCACTGGCGGCGTCATCCTGACAAAAGCTTTTGAAGAAGCCGGCCTGCCGGCAGGGGTCCTGAACCTTCTGCTCACAGATCCGAAAACAGATGGGACAGGCGACTATCTGCTTGAACACCCAATTCCACGCTTCATTTCATTCACTGGCTCAACCGCTGTCGGAAGACATGTCGGGGAAATTGCCGGAAGGAACCTGAAAAAAGTGGCATTGGAGCTTGGCGGAAACAATCCATTCATCGTCCTTTCAGATGCAGATGTTGACCGTGCTGTTGATGCTGCTATCTTCGGAAAATTCGTCCACCAGGGCCAAATCTGCATGATCACAAACAGGATCATTGTCCATAAGGATATTGCTGAAGAATTTACAAATAAATTCGTCGACAGAGCAAAAGCACTTCCTTATGGCAATCCAAAGGATCCTGCAACTGTCGTTGGACCGCTGATCAACGATAGGCAGCTGCAGAAGGCTCAGGCAGTCATCGAAGCCGCCATTGCAAACGGCGAGAAAATTGCGCTTGAAGGACAAAGAGTTGGCAACATCTTGACTCCGTACGTTTTCAAAGATGTGAAAAATGATTCTGCCCTTGCTCAGACTGAAGTCTTTTCGCCAATCGCAACCATCATTCCGGTTGAAAGTGATGAAGAAGCGATCAGGATTGCCTCTGAAACAGAGTATGGACTGTCATCATCCATCTTTACGCAGGATCTTGAAAAAGCGCAGCAATATGCCCTGCAGATTGACAGCGGTGTGACTCATATCAACGATCAGACTGTTAATGCGCAGCCGGATATTCCATTCGGCGGCAATAAAGCTTCAGGCGTCGGCCGTTTCGGCAATCCTTGGCTCATTGAAGAATTTACAACAACCAAATGGGTATCTGTCCAAAAAACTTATCGTGAGTTCCCATTCTAATAAAAGACAGGAAAATATCCTATAATATAGGGAAAAGCTCCTCAGATCACTTGGGGAGCTTTTCCCGCGTTAAATATATCCATATATCAGGAGAAAGATGTGAAACAGTTGGAAAAACCTCAGCTTTGGACAAAGGATTTCATCAATATTTCCTTTGCCAGTTTTTTTGTATTTGTAATTTTTTATATGCTGACCGTTACACTGCCGGTTTATGTAGCAGATGAACTGCAGGGCGGAGGGCAGGCCATCGGGCTCGTTATTACGGTATTTGTTCTGTCTGCGATAGTTTTCAGGCCGTTTTCAGGAAAATGGCTTGATACCTTTGGCCCGAAGAAAATTTTGATCATCGGAGCCTCTATTTTCCTGGCTGGATCTATCCTTTACCTTTTTGTTAAATCACCGTTTGTGCTGCTGATTATCCGGGTCATCCACGGTGCGGGCTTTGGTATGGCAACCACCGCAACAGGAGCTATTGCTGCAGCCATTATTCCGGCTGCGCGCCGCGGGGAAGGGATGGGCTATTATGCCACTTTCATGAACCTTGCCATGGTCATCGGACCATTCGCCGGGCTGACCATTATAGGAGCAGCCAGTTACACCGTACTGTTCGCGGTTTGCATTGCCTGCTCCTTGCTTGCTCTTACCTGCGGATTGATGATGGAGCTGAAAGAACAGCAAGACAGGCAGACCCGGCAGGCAGCAGCAGGGAAAAAGATGAAGCTGTCGGACTTCTTTGAACGGAAGACAGTGCCCATCGGATTCGTTGCTTTTACATTATCTTTTGTCTATTCGAGCGTCATTTCCTTCATCTCGGTGTATGCGAGAGAGCTGGACCTCGTCCAGGCAGCAAGCTATTTCTTTGTCGTTTATGCCGCAGCGTTATTGCTTTCCCGCCCATTTACCGGAAGATGGTTTGATCAGTTCGGGGAAAATAAAGTGATTTATCCGTGCATCCTCTTCTTTGGGATCGGCGTCTGGATGCTGAGTCAGGCATCATCAAGCTTCCAGCTCCTGCTTTCAGGAGCATTTGTCGGCATCGGTTTTGGCACGCTGGTGTCGTGTTTTCAAACCATTGCAGTGGAATCGGCTCCCGCAGGCAGAAAGGGGACGGCAACCGCGACTTTCTTTGTCTTTTTTGACGGAGGCTTTGCCATTGGCTCTTTTATCCTCGGAACTGCTGCGGCCCATTCAGGCTACAGCTATATATACATGATAGGAACAGTGATTGTCTTGATTGCTGCAGTCCTTTACTTGATCCTCCATGGAAGGAAAGCCGTCCGACGGCTGAATGTATAGAATAAAATTCTAAGCAATTTTGCACTTTTTCCTCTATTATGGATAGTAGATTATCTAGTGGGGGAAGGGTTAGAATGGTGAAAAATGCACTTATCTTTTTATGGCAGCTTTTTTTGCTGTGGATGATTTACGCCGTTTCAGATTTTATCGTTGAAATTCTTCACCTGCCCCTTCCTGCAAGCGTACTTGGCATGATGATTTTATTCATCCTCCTGCTGACCGGTGCCGTAAAGGTAAGCCAGATCGAAAAGGGGGCAGCATTCCTAAACCGGCACCTGGCTTTCTTTTTTATCCCGATAGCTGTCGGGCTTATGAGTTACGGGGGACTGATTCGGACGAGCGGCTGGCAGCTTCTCATAATGATTATCGGCAGTACCGTCATCGGGCTAATCATAACTTCCGGCCTGGCAGCTTATTTTTCAGGGAAGGGGGCGGAAAAGGGTGAGCGGGATCACACTCATTAGCATCCTTTTGACGATCATCGTCTATATCGGGGCAAAGGCGCTTTCTGCCCGGCTGCTTTCCCCATTTGCCACGCCTGTTTTTACAGCTACACTTATCATGATCCTTCTGCTGCTTGCCGGAGGGATTACGTATGAAGAATACACGCCGGCTAAAAATATCATGACCTTCATGCTTGGTCCTGCCACTGTCGCTCTTGCCGTTCCTCTGTATCATAACCGGAGGGTGATCAGGGAAAGATTAATGCCTGCTGTCATCGGTCTTACAGCTGGAACCTTATCGACCATCACATCGGCCGTACTGCTGGCAAAAGTGCTTGGTCTCCCGGAAAAAATCCAGGCGACCTCTGCCGTGAAAGCGATCACGACTCCGGTCGCAATCGAAGCTGCCAAAATAATCGGAGGTGACCCGCCGCTTGCAGCTGTTTTCGTCATCTCGGCCGGTATCTTTGGGGCTGTCATGGGCTCTGTTATTCTATCTTTTCTAAGAATCAGCGATCCTTTCGCTAGAGGGCTTGGCATCGGAACAGTGGCCCACGGGATCGGCACAAGCCAGGCAGCAATAGAAGACCCTGTGCAGGGAGCAGTCTCCAGCGCAGCCATGGGTTTCTCGGCTATTCTTACTTCTTTGGTCATTCCATGGTTTTATCCGCTCCTCCAGTTCCTGCTATGATTTCAACTTCTGGTGTTTAAGAAAATGCCATTCAGGAAAAATACCTAACAGGACAAGAGAAGAGGAGGAATCACTATGCCATACGATAAACTAAGTGAACTGCCGGATTCCGTCAAAGACAATCTGCCGCATCACGCCCAGGAAATCTTCAAAGAAGCCTTCAACTCAGCAAGTGAAGAATACGACGAAGAAGAAACAGCCTTCAAGGTGGCGTGGAGTGCGGTGAAGAAAAAGTATGAGAAAGACGATGATGATAACTGGGTGGAGAAGGAAGAATAGGAAAGAGGCTTGATCCTGGTGACAGGGTCGAGCTTTTTTCATTTAATAGACAAGCTTTCAAATGGTATAATCTGAGATAATATATATTTGGAGGGCTGCTTTTTGAAAAAACTCTTCCCCCTTTACATATTGGTTTCTCTCATCCTCCTGGCCTGCCAAACCCAGGAGGAACCTGCACCTAAACTCCCAGACTACAAGCCTTCAGAAGATGATATTGTCTCCATGCACGGAGAAATCCAGAACCTGGACCGGTTTAATTCCTTTATCGTCCATGTACAGCAAGGGCGTAAAGATACCATCAGGGTGGTAAGTTATACAGAAGAAGGCGCCCCGATCCTTCATGATCTTGAATATGATGGGCAAGTCATTCATTCTATTCTTGATACACGAAGAGATGGTTTTGGAGCGGGAATGATTGAAGAAAGAGAATGCAAGTCTGTTGATATAGAAAAAGGGAAAAAGCAGTCAAATTATACCCTTACCGGCTGCGGGTGGAAAAAAGAAGATTATAGTATTTTGATAATCTCGAAATAAAGCGAGTCCAGTTTTCACCAATACATATGACACTCTATTTGAAATTGACTATTATAATAGAAGACAAACAGTTCGGGGTGCCAGCTTATGAGAAAAAAGAAAGCGGTTACGATGCGCACGAAGATTATCGTATTGATTGTATGGCTAATAGCGGGAGTCATTGTGCTTTTGTCCGGGCTATACGCTTATGTAGAATTTGAACAGACAGAGGAAAGTATGGGCAAGCAGGCCCTTTATGTGGCGCTGGCGGTTTCTCATATGCCTGGGGTAAGGGACGCTTTTGGAGAGGATAATCCCTCAGAAAAAATCCAGCCGCTGGCAGAGAGAATCAGGGAGGATATTGATGCTGAATTTATCGTTATAGGAAATGCGGACAGCATTCGCTATTCACATCCGGATGCCGGCAAGATTGGCGGGCGGATGGTTGGTGAAGATAATGAGCGGGCCCTCGAACAGGGAGAAGCATATGTGTCAAAAGCTACTGGGACGCTTGGACCTTCAATTAGAGGGAAGGCGCCAATAGTGGATGACAATGGGGATATTGCAGGCATAGTATCAGTAGGTTTCCTGATGGATGATATCGAGGAGGAGGCTTTAAGCAGGCTGAAGAAAATCGGGCTCATCTCTTTTGGAGCCATTCTCCTTGGAGTAGCAGGAGGGACACTGCTTGCTAGAGATATCCGGAAAGATATGATGGGTCTGGAGCCGCATGAAATTGCCTCCTTATACCATGAAAGGAGTGCAATCCTTGATTCGGTGAAAGAAGGGATCATTGCTGTGAATCGTTATGGTGTCATCACGATGATGAATCCATCTGCCCGGCGGATTCTCGCTCTAGATGAAGACGGAGTAAATAAGAGAATCGCTGATGTTATCAAGGGGACGGGCATGAATAAGGTTTTGGAAACAGGTGTGCCCGAAAAAGATGTGGAAGTACTCCTCGAGGAAAAACCAGTCGTTGTGAACCGGACGCCTATCGTTGAGAACGATGAGGTTATTGGGGCGGTCGCCAGCTTCAGGGACAAAACCGAAATTAATGAGATGCTTAATACTTTATCAGAAGTGAGGCAATATTCTGAGGACCTTCGCGCCCAGACGCATGAATTTACAAATAAATTATATGTGCTGTCCGGCATGATGCAGCTGGGTCAGTATGAGGAAGCGGTCCGTATGATCCAGGAGGAATCAGGTGCCCATGATCAGCAAAATCTCATTCTGTTCGAGCAGATCAGGGACAGCAGCCTGCAGGCAGTCCTGCTGGGAAAATTGGCGAAAGCCTCTGAAAAGAAGGTAAGCTTTACGATTGATGACAGCTCGGCGGTTGAACCGCTGCCGGAAAGAATGACGGTTACCCATTTGATTACGATCATCGGCAATCTGATTGATAATGCCATAGAAGCGACAGAAGGGATGGCGGACAGGCGTATTTCTTTCTTTGCTACAGATATCGGTAATGACATTGTCTTTGAAGTGGAAGATAATGGAGGAGGAATCTTGCCTGAGGATGAGCAGCGGATTTTTGAAAAAGGCTTCTCGACAAAAGAAAAGGACGGCAGGGGATATGGGCTTGCTCTCGTCAGCCAGGCAGTCGGGGAACTGGATGGAACGATTGAAATGAAGACTGGAGAGGCGGGGACGATTTTCACTGTTTTCCTGCCAAAAATATAAGAGGATGAGAAAGAATGATCAAAGCGATTATAGCAGAAGATGATTACCGGGTGGCTGCCATCCATGAACAATTCATAGAAAAATTATACGGCATCGAGTGTATTGGAAAAGCATTGAATGCTGCAGAAGCACTGGAACTGCTCGAGGAAAAGGAATCAGATCTGCTGATTATGGATATCTATATGCCGGACGAGCTTGGAAGCAGCCTTCTGCCTAAAATAAGACAATGCTTTCCCAATCTTGAAGTGATCATGATTACCGCATCCAATGAAAAACAGATGGTAGAGGAGTCCTTGAGATACGGAGTGATCGATTATATGATCAAGCCGGTAACCTTTGAACGTTTCACGGAAGCAATCCGCAAAGTGAACAAAAAAAGAGATTTACTCGAATGCCGGGAAAGTGAACTGACGCAAGAAGCAATCGATCATTATTTAAGCAGCAGTTCAGCGGCAGTAATAGCTTCCGAAAAGATGCCCAAAGGAATCGATTCACTCACTTTAAAAAAAGTGAAAGAAATCCTGGACGGTATGAAGCAAGGCGTTAATGCAGAAGAACTTGGAAAGGAAATGGGCGCTTCAAGGACGACTGCCCGCAGATACCTGGAATACCTGGTAGCCTCCGATGAAGCAAAAGCTGAGCTGGAATATGGAATTGTCGGAAGGCCCGAGAGAAAATATTATCGATTATAGTCTATAGTTTATAATAGCTGCACCCCATGTTAGCTGATGAGGGTGCAGCTTTTTTGTGTTCTCAACCCCGTGAACAAAATGAACAAAAAGCCCGCAAAGTTCTTAACGCTCAATACTTGTTTAATAGATACAAACTTTTCTGATTTTTTTACAATAACAAAAAAGAAAACGTTTTCACTCATGGAAAGGAGCAAAAGTTTGATGAAAAAAATGATTCTGGCAGCAGCACTGCTGCTCTGCATGGTGATGATGTCAGCCTGCTCGAGCAAGGAAGCTGCAGGCATTTATAAGGATGGCAAATGGATGCCAAGCAAGCCGATCGAAGTGGTGGCTACGGCTGGAGCCGGCGGAGGCTGGGATACCACAGCCCGCATGGTTGCCCAGACGCTAGAAAAGGACGGGCTTATTGATCAAAGGATGCCTGTCATCAATAAACCGGGCGGAGGGGGAGCCGTCGGCTGGGCGTATATGATGAAAAAGGAAGGCAACCCTCATAATATATTTGTCTCGTCTCCGCCTATTATTCTTGTACCACTTAATGGGCAGTCAAAATACGGAGTAGACGACTTTACCCCGCTGTCCAATCTGATTGCCGACTATGCAGCCTTTGCTGTCAGGGCTGATGCAAAATGGGATGATCTGAATGATTTGTTTGATGATATGAAAAAAGATCCTTCCAAAATCTCGGTGGTTGGCGTTTCATCTCCAGGAAGCATGGACCATATCCAATTTATCAAGATTGCCAAAGCCGCCGGTGTGGATGTGACTAAAATCAAATATGTTTCAGACCAGGATGGCGGAGCACTGACACAGCTCCTCAACGGAAGTGTTGACGTTTATTCTGCCGGTACTTCTGAAACAATCGAGCAGGTGCGTGCCGGAAAGATAAAAGTGCTGGGAGTAACTTCTCCGGAAAGATTGAAGGGCGATACACTCGAGGATTTCCCGACAGCCATTGAGCAGGGCATCAATGAAACCTTTGTGAACTGGAGGGGCTTCTTTGGGCCTCCTAATATGGATGAAAAGCAAATTCAGTATTACGAAGAAAGGCTAAAAAAGCTGAATGATTCGCCGGAGTGGAAAAAGATCCGCGAGAAATATGGCTGGAATGAGCTCTATATGGACAGCGGCGAATACAAGGAGTTTCTAAAGAAGGAAAACGATGAATTGTATAAACTGCTTGATGAGCTGAAGCTGATCAGATAAAGGGGGAATCATACATGCTCAAGCCAATCAATCGAAAAATTGGCCTTGTATTAATAGGGTTTGCACTGTTTTACCTTATTTTGAGCTTCAGGCTGCCTGAGTATCCGTATGCGGCAATTGATGCAGACTTTGTGCCAAAATCTCTGGGCTTTCTGCTTCTCCTGCTGTCTGTCCTGCTGTTTTTTTCCAGGAAGGCGGAGACGGAAGAAGAAAAGAAAAAGCGGAAGATACCGGAAGGCGAAGCAAGGACATTGCTTACTGTCTGCGCGTTTATATTGGTTTATATCTTCTTTTTTGAAATGGTCGGCTTTGTAGTCATGACGGCTCTTTTCATATTTATCACAACCTGGTATTTGGGCTATAAGAAAAAATGGACAAATGCAATCGTTTCGGTCGTCTTCTCGCTGTCCATTTACATGATGTTCAATTATCTGCTGCAAATCTCACTGCCGGCAGGCATTCTGCCATTTTAAAGGAGGGATCTTATGGGTTCGTTTGAAGGATTATTATCAGGGTTTCAGGTTGCACTGAGCCTGCAGGGGATCTTATTTGTATTCCTCGGTGTTTTCATCGGTACATTCATCGGCATGATGCCGGGCCTTGGCCCAATCAGTGCGATTGCCATCATGATCCCGGTCACCTATAATATGGACCCAGCCATTGCGCTGATGATGATGGCAGGAGTCTATTATGGAGCGATCTTCGGCGGATCGTCCTCTTCGATCCTGCTGAATGCACCGGGAGTATCGGGGACGGTTGCTACCGCATTTGATGGCTATCCGATGGCCCAGCAGGGGAAGGCGGGCAAGGCGCTGGCCATTGCCGCCATTGCATCGTTCTTTGGCGGGACAGTCAGCGTTGTTCTATTGATGCTGTTTTCCCCGCTTCTTTCGTCGGTTGCCGTTTCATTTGGCCCCGTCGAATACTTCGCTTTGATGCTTTTGGGACTGACGGCCATTTCCAGCTTGTCAGAAGGATCCACACTAAAGGCTTTTATCTCGGCCACTCTCGGCGTCATTGTCGTGACTATTGGAATCGACGGGCAGACAGGCACAGCCCGTTTCACCTTTGACAACGCCTATCTGCTGGAAGGCATCGATTTCCTTATCATCGCTCTTGGGCTTTTTGCCCTGGCAGAGGTTTGTACATTGATATTTAATAGGAAGAATACTTCTTCATCGGAAAATGAGAACATCGGCAGCCTGAAAATCACCAGGGAAGACTTCCAGGAGATGAAGGGACCGATGGCCCGCCAATCGGTACTGGGTTTCATCCTCGGCGTCCTTCCTGGAGCAGGGGCGACTATCGCTTCTTTCATCGGCTATATTACAGAAAAAAAGCTTGCGAAAAAGCCGGAAGAATTCGGGAAAGGCTCCATCAGGGGACTGGCTGCTCCGGAAACAGCCAATAATGCAGCAACCGGAGGAGCATTCGTCCCTCTTTTGAGCCTCGGTATTCCGGGATCCGGGACAACTGCAGTCCTGCTGGGGGCCTTCCTGGTGCTGGGCATCCAGCCGGGACCCCTGCTGGTTCAGGATCACCCGGATGTATTCTGGGGCATTATTGCGAGCATGTATATCGGCAATGTGTTTCTTTTGATTTTGAATCTGCCCCTTGTGCCGTATATAGCTAAGGTGCTCACAATTCCGAGGCCGATGCTGATTTCACTCGTTATAACTTTCAGTATGGTAGGCGTATATGCCTTGAGCTTCAACACGTTTGATTTGTACCTGCTTCTGATCTTCGGCATCATTGGATTTCTTATGAGAATTTTCTCTTTCCCGGCGGCACCTTTTATCCTTGCCTTTATCCTGGGCGGAATGATGGAGCAGGCACTGAGGCAGACACTGACTATCTCAGACGGCAGTCTGGCTATCCTGCTGGATCGCCCAATCGGCCTGACGCTCATGATCATAGCTGTTCTTGTTATGATTGTGCCGCTTTTCAGGAGAAAAAAGAAGTCTGGTTCGTCTAAAGGATCACATGCTGCATAGTGAGGAGGGAGCTGTCTTTTGGCAGCTTCTTTTTGTTTTCGAGCAGGCGGGTTTACACGAAAGGCTGATTCATGGTACGATATATTTTGTTATAGATAGTAATGGTTACGATTTATCCTTTTCCGATCTCGCTGTTCTATCTTTATTTTATCTTGTTTAAATCGTAATTGTTACGTATTAATTCATGGAGGTATTCGTTAAAATGGCTAAAAAATCAAAAGTAGCAAAAGAGAAAAAGCGGCAGGAGATGGTCGCTAAATATGCTGAGATCCGCAGGGAACTGAAGGAGAAGGGCGATTATGAGGCACTGAGAAGGCTGCCGCGCGATTCATCCCCAACCCGATTGAAGAATCGCTGTGAGGTGACAGGCCGTCCGCGCGGATACCTGCGCAAATTTAAAATGTCCAGGATCGCTTTCCGTGAATATTCTCATAAAGGGCAAATCCCCGGAGTCAAAAAAGCAAGCTGGTAATATGATAAACTAAAGGAACAAATCTTACATGGCGGGGTGTTTAGCATGAATGAAAGACTCGTCGATATAATCATAAGAGAGATTGTCTCGGGGCTGCCCCCTGAAGACCGGGATCTCTACCAATATGTCACAAACATAGAGGACCGTCTTGCACAGCAGTCCGAAACCTCCGACCAGTTCATGAGCCTCCTGGTCAAGCACTCCCCGCATAAACAGGCGGCAGAAAAGTTCAGCCTGGGAGTGACGGAAACCTATCAAAGGATGCAAATGATCGAGCGGGAGATTAACAAGCTGGTTGAAGAACGGAGAACCAGAATGAAGTGGATTGACCTTACAGATAGGCTGGATGCCGATGGGCAAAGACAGCTGTTTTTGTTTATTTCTTGATGAAAGAGCCTGAGTGGGCTCTTTTTTTCGTATGTAGGGAACGTGGCGGAATGCGGCGTGTGGTTTATTAGCAAGTTTTTCGTTTTATTAGCAAGAAATGGATTTTATTAGCAGCTTTTCGGATATATTAGCAAGTTTTACATTTTATTAGCAAGTATTGGGATATATTAGCAACTTCGGATTTTTCAATGCCATTAGGCCCAACTTACATAGAATTTGTATGGGTAAAAATATTTAAAATTCTAAATATTCAGCCGCAAATTTGCCAATCCAGCCTTCCTTCTTTTAAGTTAGAAATGAACCAACAATAGGAGGGATAAGATGAAAAAAGCCGCCAGTGTTTTATTTGTGTATTTGTCGAGTTTTATATTGGTATTCGCTCCTCTTGCTGCTGCAGATGCAAAGCATAAACAGGACCCTTATGAAAAATATGGCGAAGTTGCTGTAGGTGAGGATGGCATGGTCGCCACAGCCCATCCGCTTGCTTCAGAGATTGGGGCTGATGTATTGAAGAAAGGCGGAAACGCGGTTGATGCAGCTGTGGCAATCCAGTTTGCCCTCAATGTAACTGAGCCGATGATGTCAGGCATCGGAGGCGGCGGATTCATGATGGTGTATGATGGAAAAACAAAGGAAACAACAATCATCAATAGCCGTGAGCGTGCGCCGGCCGGAGCAGAGCCGGATATGTTCCTTGATGGAAAAGGAAAGCCGATTCCCTTTGCAGAACGATCATCGGGCGGAACAGCAGTCGGTGTACCGGGAACCTTGAAAGGCCTTGAAAAAGCACTGGATATGTGGGGAACCATCCCTATGAAGAAATTGATCCAGCCTTCTATTAAACTGGCTGATAAAGGTTTTCCAATCGATCCGGTACTGGCAGCGGCAATAGAAGATAATAAAGAAAAGCTGTCCCGGTCAGCAGCTGCTGAAGTGTTTCTCCCAGGAGGCGAGCCGCTGGAAGAAGGCGACATCCTGGTCCAGAAAGATCTAGCCAAAGCGTTTAAGCTAATTAGGAAAGATGGAAGCGAGGCGCTTTACGAAGGGCCGATTGGGGATGCCCTTGCCGAGACTGTCCAGGATTTCGGCGGATCAATGGTGAAGGACGATTTAGAAAAATATGAAGCAGCAATAGACAAGCCTGTGTGGGGGGAATATCAAGGCTATCAGATTGCCAGCATGCCTCCGCCAAGCTCAGGCGGTGTCTTCCTCCTGCAAATGCTCAAAATACTGGACGGCTTCGACCTTTCCCAATATCCAGTCCGCTCCTGGGAAAAATATCACCTCATGTCAGAAGCCATGCATCTTGCCTATGCAGACCGGGCAGCTTATGCGGGGGACCCGGAATTCGTTGAGGTTCCAGTTAAAGGACTTCTGGATAAGGACTATATTAAAGAACGGCAGCAGTTAATATCGCTTGATGAAATGAATACAAAGCCTGAAGCTGGGGACCCATGGAAGTATGAAAGCGGGAAACCTGATTACAGTGCAGCAGCTCAGCCTGCAGACAGACAATATGGGGAAACCACCCATTTTACGGTAGCAGACCGGTGGGGGAATGTGGTTTCCTATACAACAACGATTGAGCAGGTTTTTGGTACAGGCATCATGGTGCCGGGCTTTGGAGTGATGCTGAATAACGAACTGACTGATTTTGATGCTGTGCCTGGAGGGGCAAATGAGGTCCAGCCTAATAAGCGCCCGCTCAGCAGCATGACTCCGACGATCGTCTTTGATAATGACAAGCCGGTACTGACAGTCGGATCACCGGGAGGACCGACCATCATAACCTCTGTCCTGCAAACGATCATCCATGCAATAGAGTACGATATGGAACTGAAAGCTGCAGTTGAAGAACCGAGGATCTATACGAATAACCCATCGTCCTACCGGTTTGAAGAAGGGGTGCCAGTTTCTGCCTTGCAGAGGCTGAAGGAAATGGGCCATCGATTCGGCGAGAAACCAGAAACGATAGGCAATGTCCAAAGCATCCTGATTGATCACAAACAGGGAATATTCAAGGGAGTGGCCGACTCCAGCAGAAGCGGAGCAGCGATTGGAGTTGACCTGAAAGGAAAAGGGAAGAAGAAGCATTAGATACTAGAGGGCTGCGGAAATTCCGCAGCCTTTTTCTGGTAAAATAGGTAACGAGGTGATATTTATGAGCGGATTTATCCATATGGAGGATGAGGAGATCATCTATCATGTTTACAATTTGAACTGGCATCTTCCTGAAGAAACTCAAAAAGAAGCGGCTGATATCTTATTACAGCTCCCCGCAGACAAAGTCCGCATGATTATCCCAAAGTATGGCAAAGCCTGCTGGGAAAATGGAGTAGCAGTCATAAGGAAAATAGGCTATCCAAGAAATGAAAACGCGCTGCAGCGGCTGGCAGGTCTCCTGCAGGACAGGAACTGGCCTGGTGCCCTCGACTCAATTGAGGTTTTCAGGGACTTAGGAAAAGAAATCAGTTCTCCCTATATTGAAAGGGAATGCGAAGAAGCAATCAGATGCAGGGATCATGACTGGCTGGAGCACCTTTACTATGCGGTAGAAAGTCTGGGCCTGGAGTTTGAGGATTTTAGGAACGGGGAGACTTACGAAGAGATGCGGAAGCGGGCAGAGGAGCTTCGGGAAATATAGGTTGTTAACATTTGAGACACTCTGATGGTGGGGGAAACGTGGCAGAGTGCCTCTGGAGGGAAATATGAGTCACTTTGATGGTGGGGAAAGCCTGGCAGGGCGCTTCAAGAGGAAGATATGAGTCACTCTGATGGAGAGAGAACAGAGCAGAGTGCCTCAAGTGGAGGATATGAGTCACTCTGGAGGTGGTGAAAGCCGCACAGAGTGACTCAAGAGGAAGATATGAGTCACCATGGTGGTGGAGAAAGCCGAACAGAGTGACTCAAGAAGAGGATATGAGTCAGTCTGAAGGTGGTGAAAGCAGCACAGAGTGCCTCAAGAGGAAGATGAGTCACTCTGATGGGGGTGAAAGCTGAACAGAGTGACTCAAGAAGCAGACATGAGTCACTCAGACTACGAAAAAACAATTAGTGCTTCAAGTGAATTACATAAGGCAATCGCTTCAGCATATCAAGCAAAAATATTGTTCCTCAGTGCACTGCAGCCCTGATTCCCTATGTACCCGCTTAATCTTTTAACCTTCCTAAATTTCCTCCTGCCGCATCCTCCCTTGATATATAATAGAAACCGACTTTATACATAGGAAGGAGTACTTATGGCGACTATTTTTCGTAGCCTGACGAGTGTGGTGCTCATTATAATTCTGGCAGTGCTTCCTCTCGGGTTCCATAATGGAGATGCGAAGGTGGTATTCAGTATCATCCCGATGATTGACGAAATCAGGGATTTTATTCAAGGGCTGAAGTCAGGGGAATCCTGGCTATATTTGCAGGGAGAGCGGGAAAGGCCGCTCCTTGAGGATTTGATCCCATATTGGCTGTCTTCCTTTCTCTATCTGACTGTAAGTGCGGTGATTGCTGTCATTCTGTCCGTTTTATTTGGTGTGTTTTTATGGGAAAAAGGAGGCAGGTTGCTGAATGCGGTTCTCGGTTTCACTGGAATGCTCCCTGATTTTATTCTTGTTCTGCTTTTGCAGCTGCTGACGGTATTTGTGCACAAAGAAACCGGAATAAAGACAGTAAAGGTGGCTTCTTCTTCCATGAGTGAGCCGGCTATATTTCTGCCTATATTTACTCTTGTTATCATTCCCTTGTTTTATCTGCTTCGCTCCTTGTCAGAGCGGAGCCATGAAGTTAAAGGAGAAGATTACATACTGGCTGCGAAAGCTAAGGGCTTACGAAAGGGGAGTATCTATCTCTTTCATGTATTCCTAAATGTGCTTCCTTTCTTGAAAGCAGATCTTCACAAGATTTTAAGCATCATGCTTGGGAATCTTTTCATTATTGAATACTTATATAACACAAGGGGAATCACAGCGCTGTTGTTTGTCCAGCAGATTCAATTTGGGTATCAATATAATCTGGTTATCTTTAGCTTGTTAAGCCTTCTTTTACTATATCTCGTTTCTTTATATACTTTAAAGCTATTATTATGGCTGATTGAAAGGGGGCTGCAGAGATGAAAAAAAGGAGGAATCTTCCACTAGCCGCAGGTTTATTGATGCTTGCCTTCTTCCTGCTGGCCGCACTAGCCGGGCCTGAGATTGCACCCTATGGTGTAAACGAATCAAAAAAGATCGACCATATCATAGATGAAGAAGGTAACAGGAAATTAGTAAGTTCGCCTTTTCCGCCTTCTGCGCAGCATCCTTTTGGGACGGATAAATGGGGTTATGACATCTTGACCCTCCTGCTGCATGGTGCTAAATATACTATTTTTACTGTGTTGGGTGTGGCCCTTCTGCGGCTGGTGATTGGAGCAGCGTTAGGAATCTTTCAGGGGATCCGGACAAAAAAAGGGGTACTTAACAACATTTCCTTGTTCAGCGGGATCCCTATATTTATCTTCATCTATTTCATCATGCTCGGCATCAATATTGAACCCAAGCTTTCACCGCTTCAGCTTACCCTTATACAAGGGGCCCTATTGACCATACTTGGCATTAATGGGGTTTACAATGTTATTTTCAATAAGACGCTTGAGCTTAAAAAAATGGCTTATGTGGAGGCAGCAAGGACGCTTGGAGGCAATAGTTCGCATCTTTCTCGCAAGCATATCATTCCATCATTGCGGGCTGATTTCTCGGCGATTTTTGTAAATGAATGCATCCAGGTTCTGCACATCATCGGACAGCTGGGAATCTTTAATTTATTCCTGGGCGGAACGGAAAAGCAGTATTTTCCTACCATTTATTTATCAATAACCAATGAGTGGTCAGGCCTTATCGGACAGTCGCGTTCTTTCCTTTACCACTCCCAGTGGATCATTATCTTCCCTCTTGCAGCTTATGTTCTCCTGCTGGTAGCGTTCTATCTGCTGTCTGCAGGATTAAAGGATAGGAAAAAACTTAACAGGCCAACTCATATATAACAGAGCACATTCAAAAAAATGTGCTTTTTCAGTTTTGTTTTGTTGACTTTCCTCATGAATTCCTATAAATTTATCTAGACCGGTTGTTATAATTTTTCCGAAAGGAGAATGAATTTGGAGGGTAAGCGAAAGACACGAGAGTCAATTTTGTGTGCGGCATCGAATCTATTCAAGTGCCAGGGGTATAATGGCACCGGATTGAATCAAATTATAGAGGTAAGCGGGGCTCCCAAAGGGTCAATTTATTATCATTTTCCAGGCGGCAAAGAGGAGATTGCAGTGGAAGCTGTTAAGCATGTTGGAAATGAAATAAAAACGATGATAAAGAAAGAGCTGGCATCTTCTGAAGATGCGGCAGCAGCCTTCCGCTATCATGCCGAAAAAATTGCTTCATACTTTGATGTGCCCCTGAGCCATGAAAATAGCGGCCTGCACATCGGACTGATTGCTTCGGAAACGGCTCTGACGAGTGAGCCAATCCGGCAGGCCTGTCAGGAAACTTACAATGAATGGCAATCGCTGTACAAAGAAAAACTGCTGCTTTCCGGATTTTCTGAGGAGAGGTCGAAGGAGCTGGCCCTGCTTGTGAGCTCTATGATTGAAGGGGCGGTCATGCTTTCTAACACCTATGGAAATGGCAAGCCGCTGCGGAATATAGCTGAACATTTTACATATGTATTCAGAGTCCAGTAAAGCAGCGCAGAAGTTGAGAGGAGAATCATTGTGCAAAGTACTAACCAAGGCGCAGCCGCGCCGAATGCATTAAAGGATATCAAAGCGGTTCCTATTATTATTTCTTTCCTGATAGCAGGATTTATAGGCCTGTTCAGTGAAACCGCCCTGAATATGGCAATCAGGGATCTAATTGTGATTTTTGAAACGGATGCAGCTACCGTTCAATGGCTGACAACAGGGTATTTATTGACCCTTGGGATATTGGTGCCGATTTCAGGATTGCTCCTGCAATGGTTTACGACGAGGCAGCTATTTGCAGTATCGCTTGTATTCTCAATCATTGGAACATTCATTGCAGCGATTGCGCCTGTGTTCAGCATCCTGATGCTCGCTCGTGTCATCCAGGCAATCGGAACAGCGCTTCTGCTGCCGCTTATGTTCAATACAATTCTTGTCATCATACCACCGCATAAGCGGGGAGGGGCGATGGGGATCATCGGTCTGGTCATTATGTTCGCTCCTGCAATCGGACCGACGATATCAGGATTGATTCTGCAGAATCTGACATGGCATTGGATTTTCTGGATCTCATTGCCGTTCTTTGTTCTTGCTCTTATTTTTGGACTATTTTATATGCAGAATGTTTCCAGCCCTACCAAGCCAAAGATCGATCTGCTGTCCATCCTTTTATCAACGATCGGTTTCGGTGGAATCGTATTCGGATTCAGCAGTGCCGGTGAAGGAGAAGGCGGATGGGGGAGCCCGAAAGTTATCCTTGCTCTTGTGCTTGGAGTAGTCGGTTTGATTCTCTTCTGTATCCGCCAGACAAAGATGAAGCAGCCTATGATCAATCTTCGCACCTTTTCATACCCTATGTTCAATTTAGGCCTGCTGATGGTGCTGATCGCAATGATGGTCATATTATCTTCAATGATCATGCTTCCTCT
This sequence comes from Bacillus infantis NRRL B-14911, assembly GCF_000473245.1. Taxonomy (NCBI): domain Bacteria; kingdom Bacillati; phylum Bacillota; class Bacilli; order Caryophanales; family Bacillaceae; genus Bacillus; species Bacillus infantis. Next base: position 2,717,225 of record NC_022524.1, on the reverse strand, counting down.
CTACTTGCAGAATTCACTTCTGCTGACTACATTTGCGGCTGGGCTGGTTTTGCTGCCCGGAGGAGTGGTCAATGGAATCCTGTCCCCTGTAATGGGACGCTTGTTCGATAAATATGGTCCCACATGGCTGGTCCGCGGCGGTCTTGTGATTGTCACAATCGTCATGTTTGCGTTCTCCGGAATTACAAATGATACGTCAGCCGGATATATTGTAATGCTGCATATCTTCATGATGGTTGGTATTGCGATGGTATTCATGCTGGCTCAGACAAATGGCCTCAATGAACTGCCGCCAGAACTTTATCCAGACGGAACGGCTATCATGAATACACTTCAGCAGGTAGCCGGTGCGATTGGGACGGCTGTCGCGATTTCCATCATGACAGCGGGCCAAAAGAGCTATATGGAAGAAGCTGCAAACCCGCAGGATTCTTCTCTGCTGCCGCTATCATTGACAGCAGGCATCCAGGATGCTTTTATATTTGCCATTTGTGTGGCCATCTTGGGATTGATTGCTTCATTCTTTATTAAGCGTGTCAAGGTTGAGCATCAGGAAAATTAAATAGCGTAAAGCCCGGGCTATGTTCCGGGCTTTATTCTTTAGCAATCGTAGCAGATAAAAAATGGAATATGAAAAAGCACGGATATCCTCTTCCGTGCTTTCTTTATGGGTTTTTTAGCAAAAAAAGAGAATGTAGGGTAGGATCGAGGGGCTTTATGATGTTTATACACCTAACAGAGTCACTCTGCCAGGCGGTTTGAAAAAGAGAATCAGATATGTTTTTCTGCTTCTTTAATAATGGCGGCAGCAAGCTCTTCTGTGTTCCCTTCAAACATATGAAAATTCAGTGACGACTGGAGATGATTAAATTGTTCTTTCAATTCATCCAGCTGGCTGATTTCAGCTGACCAGCTGATGGAAGGGATGGATATAATGAATCGTTTGTCTTCTGTTATATTCAGGAAGACCTCGGCATACTTGTTTCCGGAAATGGTAATTTTCTCGTAAGAAGTTATCAAATTGGTCATCCTTCCCTTATGAGCCGTTTCATCCATTATAACATCATTTGGATGCAGAATCGAATATTCGTGGTGAAGCTTCTGTAAAAGCCTGAGTGCCCGTGGCACACAAACCGATCTAATCATGCATATAGTGGCATTACAAGCAGAAAGGAGGGATGGAATTGCCTGTTTCGGTTATTTTTAATCAGGTTAATGTTATTAGCATGTCATCCAATTCCATCATTTCCACGGGGCAGAACAGCCAGCCGGACTGGAACGCTCAAGGGAAATTGAATACTGGAAACGGGGTATATATCAACGCTGCCTCTCTTGGCAACTTCAGTTTTGTCAATGATCCGGATGTTGCAGATACGCCGATTGCCCAGCCGGAAAACATCAATCCTCAGCCTGTCTCCCAGATATAAAGATGAAGTCAGCTTTACAGAATATCTCAATAAAATTCACTAACATTAATATAACCTCCATGGCGGCCAATTCCGGCATCTTTACGGGAGACAATACACAATCCGGATGGCAGGTGAACAGGAAGGATAATACAGGCTTCGGGTCGGTGACTGGAAGCCAGAACGTCTCAGCCTATAATGTCAATATTGTTGATGACAGCGATTTTATGGATGCCTTCTTTTACCGGATTGAAGGTGAGGAAGAACAAGGGCAAGAACATGACAGTCAGGATCTTTAAGCCATTTCCTAGGGCTTTTTATTTTTCCTGAAAAAGCTTTACAGGATGAAGGTCATATTTTCCTTGCCGGCAAAATAAGAATATGAAAAAGGCGGCTTTGAAGATGAGGTGGGATGTTGGCCAATATCAGATTTAAAACGATAAAAGTGAATCAGATCCAAAACAGTTCCGGGATATTTTATGGACAGAATACACCAGTATACTGGCAGCATACCGGTAAAATCTCAGAAGGATTTGGCAAAGTGGCGGGAAAAGGGAATAAAATCAGCCGGAATTATACACGGGTGGCACGAAGCAAAGAGGGTTCTTAGCCTATTTATAGCTTTCTTTTCCCTTTTTGCCTTCTGTCTGGACAAGGTGGAGATTGCCCGAAATCTTATTGAGATCTCCCGCTACAGAGCCAAAGCCTGAGGTGCCATTTATATCGGAGGACCAATTCTTCTGTCTGTTTCTGCCCATGAATACGCCAGAGCTGTCAGTGATTTGTCCGATGAAAATATCGTCAAAATGGATTTTTGCTGGTCCAATCATTTTTTTCATCCGTGCCCCTCCCGGTTTTTATGCCTCTTATACCATATGCCTTCAAAAGCAGAAGATGTGACACTAAAAAGGATGAACTCTTATGCAATTGGATGACAAAGCTCTGATTACCATACTGGGAAAATTGAACGGCCGCCTTGCTGATATGGAGGGCCGTTTGAAAGAGCTTGAAAAAGAAAAGTCCAGCGGGCATAACATCCACTTGGAGATAAATGAAGTGAATATAGAGAGTTTCCAGCTGGATCAGCTTTCTTATTTTCTCGACAGGATTGATGTTAAAAGCCTGAGCGGGATGATGAATCTCGGAAACAGCTTTTACACACCAGCAAACAAACAGAAGCCGCAGACCGGGAAAAAAGGAAATGCAAGAGGGACTAAAACAGCAGAAAAAAACAGCGATGATGCCCGCATTCGTATCCTTGTCAACGGAAAAGAGACTCCATATGCTCTGGAAAGCACCACGGGAACGGAGGAACTGTGATGAGATATTTTTCTCCTTTGTTTAAAATCAACAGCATTCACATAGGATCCATCGAGGATGCCTCATGCGTCAACTTCGGAAACAGCTTTCCATCAGGCTTTACCAGCCTGAAGAAACATAATCAGGGATTCGGCAATGTATTGGGAGACCATAATGATATTCATGATATCATGTCCCGGCTGGAAGAGAAGGATGTAACCGAAGTGTTTCACAAGAACGGAGGAGAAGAGATTCCCGAATGGATAGGGAAACTTCTGCAGGAAGATGGGGAAGAAGAAAATATGGGGATGGATGAAGAAGAAAACGACGGTTTTAGTGAAACTGGCCAATAGCCGGTTTTTTTATTTTGAATGTAAAAGGAAATCCTTCATTGATTGTCGAATTAACCAAACGGATAATTAGGGGAGAGTGGCGTGATGAAAGCACCAGAAAGCATTTTTTCTGTATGGAAAAGATTTGACAGCTTTCCAATGGAGACGCTTACTAAGCTATGGCTGCACCATAAAGGAATAGGGCAGAGGGAAGTTTCTCAGATGAAAGAGCACCGTGAGGAGTTTGGGATCACTGGAAACTGCTTTGATCTTGCCCTGTGGCTGCTTGATGAGTTTGATAAAGAAGGAATCAGGGCCTATCCTGTCGGCAGTAGCTTGCATACGGAAAAGGCGCATGCCGCCGTTGTAGCCGAGGATGATAAAGGCAGCCGCTTTTTATGCGACCTTGGCGACCAGTGGCTGCAGCCGGTACTGATTGATAGAGACACGACAGTTCCGCAAAAAGGGTATTTTCCGGCGGCAGGCATTGAGATTAAAAGCAGCGGCAATGCAGCAGAAATCACCTATCATAGGCCGGGCGGGAAGCAGTCAATGCAGACGTATCATCTGGAGCCGGTCGACAGGGATGAATTTTGGATAGCTGCGGGGCATTCAAGCCGCCAAATACACCCTATTCCGCTCCTGGAATGCCGCGTTCCCATAACAGGTGAAACGGCCCATTGGGAGTTTTATGATTGGAAAAGTTTTCTCAGCACAGAAAATGGACTGGTATATGACCCTCCGCTTGAAGAGTTTGATGCATGGGCGGAACGGATTTACGAAAAGACAGGCTTTTGTAAGATTTTTCTTAAAGAATCATTGGAGCTTTATAAGACGCTTGGAGAGGTAAATTAATAACATGGTGCTGTTACCAATGGGGGATATGATGGATATCAGACTTGCGGAAGTAACGGAAGAAAACTTCTTTGATGTAATCAATCTTAAATCAGATGAAGTGCAGGAAACACGAATCCAGATTTATGAAAGGTGGGTCGGATCGAATGCCTTTTTCCTTGGCGCCTGCCAGGTGTTTGGGTATACGCCAAGAGCTATTTACGATGGCAGCAATTTGATCGGGTTTGCTTCATATGGATTCAGGAAGGAAACAGAGTGGTATGAATTGGTCAGTTTAATGATCGGCCATCAGTATCAGGGCCAAGGATACAGCGGTCCCGTCCTGAAGGCCGTCATTGATGAGATGGCAGAGTCCATGGAGTGCAGTGAAATTTATATCACTGTGATCCATAACAATGACAAAGCGATAAAAATGTACGAAAAAGCCGGCTTCGTCCCAACCGGAGAGGTAGAGGAAGGGCATCATCCAGAGCCGGTTTATTGTTTGAAGCTGAAATAGCAGTAGTGACAGGCACCTATACCAGTTGGCTTACTGGTATAGGTGCCTGTCACCGTTTATAAAAGAGGGATATTGGCATCCTGGCATTCTTTCCTGATCCTGCTGTTCCAGACGGATGCCTGAACTTCGCCTATATGGGCTTTTTTTAGCAGGAACATGCATAATCTTGACTGGCCAATTCCTCCGCCGATTGTGAAAGGAAGCTTGCCGTCCAAGAGTGCCTTGTGGAAAGGAAGCTCAAGTCTTTCCTCATTTCCGCACTCCTTGAGCTGGCTTCTGAGTGATTTTTCATCAACCCGTATTCCCATGGATGAAATTTCAATGCTTCTGTTCAGCGGTGCGTACCAGAAGATCAGATCGCCATTGAGGTTCCAATCATCATAATCCGGGGAACGGCTGTCATGCTTGCTGCCTGAAAGCAGAGAGCCGCCGATATTCATGATGAAGACGGCACCAAGCTTTTCTGCTATCCTGTCTTCACGCTGTTTTGCAGGGAGATCGGGAAACATGTCTTCGAGTTGCTGTGACGTAATAAAGCTTATTTGTTCTGGCAAAACTGGCACCAAATGCGAGCAGGAATAGAAAAGCTTTTTTTCTGTTTCCTTTATGCTTTCATAAATGGAAACTACTTCAGCCTTAAGTGTCTGCTTGTTTCTTTTATTTTTCGGGATGACCTTTTCCCAATCCCATTGGTCTACATAAATGGAATGCAGCTGATCGAGCTCTTCGTCCTTTCTGATTGCCCGCATGTCGGTATACAAGCCTTCTCCTTCTGAAAAACCGTACCGGGCAAGGGCCATTCTTTTCCACTTTGCCAGTGACTGGACAACTTCTAAAGTTTCCGCGAGGTCTTTGGCCTCAATTGTGGCCATCCTCTCGACCCCATTAAGATTATCATTGATGCCGGTCCTGCTTTCAAGAAGCAGCGGCGCTGATACCTTTGTAAGGTTCAGCCTTTCAGAGAGCTCTTTCTCGAAGCAGTCTTTCACATTTTTCAATGCTTTTTCGGTGTCAATTAAATTCATTACAGGTGCATACAAATGAGGGACAGGCAGTCGGTTATTCATGACGGGCACCTCCGTTTTCACTTTTCTTGCCATGTATATAGGCCGCTTCATACTTTATGTCAGGAAATTTCATTTGTTCCTGTACCAATTTAATGAATGTCAGAGTATGATTTGTCAAAATGCAAGCATGTTTCCCGGCCAATTGGTAAAGCTATCCTTGATACTAAAAGACAAGAGAGGTGACCAGCATGTTTTACCATGTAAAAGAACTTCAATACAATGCAAAGCCTGAAAAACCGGATGCGGTCTATGCGAGAAAGCTGCAGGAAATCCTTGGCGGGCAATTCGGTGAAATCAGCGTTATGATCCAATACCTTTTCCAGGGATGGAATTGCCGGGCTGACCAAAAGTACCGCGATATGCTGCTTGATATCGGAACTGAGGAAATTGCACATGTCGAAATGCTTTCTACAATGATTGCGCAGCTGCTTGATAATGCGCCTGTTAAAGAACAGGAAGAAGCCGCACAGGATCCAATCATCAGGGCTGCAATGGGCGGAATGAACGTGCAGCACGCGATTGTTTCCGGTCTTGGTGCGAAGCCGGACGACAGCATGGGCTATCCTTGGACAGCCCGCTATACAGTGGCAAGCGGGAATCTGCTGGCTGACTTCCGCGCGAACCTTAATGCCGAATCACAAGGACGCCTTCAGGCGGTCCGTCTTTATGAAATGACAGAAGACCGCGGGGTCAGGGACATGCTGTCTTTCCTGATTGCCCGTGACACTATGCACCAAAACCAATGGCTCGCAGCAATCTCAGAGCTTGAAGCACGGGACGGCAAGGTTGTGCCTGGCACATTCAACCGCCAGCAGGAAAAGCAGGAAGTATCTTATTCGTTCATGAACTGCTCAAAAGGGACAGACAGTGCAGAAGGCCGATGGGCAAAAGGGCCGAGCATGGATGGACAGGGGCAGTTCGAATATATTGAAAACCCGGAGCCGATGGGGCAGATACCAATTTTGGCGCCAGGCCCGATTTATATTCATGGAACAATGCCGTCTGGACAGACACCGCCTCCATCCCAATTTTAATTACGCATAAAAGAGAAGATCCGCCCCTAATCACTGGCGGATCTTTTTTCGGCTCAGGTAAGTTCTTAACAAAATTAAAAATGTACCTTCAGCAGCTTTAGCTTGCGATCTATGACAACGTAAAAATAAGCGGCAGGACTTTTTGCAGGCTGGGATGATTTCATTTTCCTCATCAGTACCCTTAATGATTCTACAGCAGCAGGCAATATAGCTTCCTCGTCATTTCCCAACCCGTTTTTTTTAGCAGCAAGGAGTACTTTATTCCACAATTCTGCAGATGCTTCATCATCCTCCATAAGATAACGTGCCATGCAGGCAAAAGCATCAGGGATAGCTTTCATGGACATCCTCCTCATTAAGAGTCTCCATAAAACATATGCACTTCAAGAACAAATGTTCTTGTTTTTGGTCTTGTGCAAGTTATTGTTTGATTATTTTTCAGGATGAGTTATTCTAATTTCATCTGAATGGCCTGAACTTATAGGGAATTTCCTTTTCCTGAAGGGGAGGAAACAGAATTTAACGTTAATTAACTGATATGCTTTTTCGTCTTGGGAGGTATTATGGAGAACTGGATTAAAGATGTGATTGAACAATTCGGATATGCAGGAATTTTCCTGCTGATTGCGCTTGAGAACATTTTTCCCCCTATCCCGTCTGAAATTATATTGACATTTGGCGGCTTCATGACGGCACAAACAAATATTACTGTTATTGGAACGATTGCAGCGGCTACCCTTGGCTCGACAGTGGGCGCTGCTTTGCTATACGGGGCGGGCCTTTTACTGAGCCGAAACAGGTTTGAGAGAATGATAGACAGGTGGGGAGGCATACTCCGCCTGAAAAAGGCTGATTTAGATAAAGCTTTTGGATGGTTTGACCGCTACGGTTATTGGACAATTCTGATATGCCGGATGATCCCGCTGGTAAGAAGCCTGATTTCCATTCCTGCCGGGATGGCAAAAATGAACTTTCCGCTGTTTCTGCTATTTACAGTCATCGGCACATTGATCTGGAATACAATCCTTGTAAATATTGGAGCGGCCTTTGGTGATTCATGGGAAACGGCAGTGGGGTATCTGGATATGTATTCTAATGTGGTGTATATGCTGATTGCGGCGGCTGTTATTGGCGCAGCTTTCTTTTTGATCAGGCGCAGGAAGAAATAAACATTGTCTTTACTTTTGACAGTAACAAAGTTATGATGATTCTTAATTGGATATTGTGTGACTGCTAGGGGTGTCCGCACAGGCGGGCTGAGAGGAAAACCGATGTTTTTTAACCCTTTGGACCTGAACTGGATCATGCCAGCGTAGGAAAGTAGAATGAGCAACAGTACTTTTTTTATGTGTGCAAAAGCCTGGTCCTTCTTTCATATGGGGACCGGGCTTTTTTAGTGGGGATCAAAAGAGCAGTAATCTTAAAATTGATTGGAAGCCTATATCAGTTCCTTCTTGATAGATTCCTATACCAGCAGGAATTAACGGTAAAATGGCCGGCACTTCATTTTAAAAACTCTAAGCCAGGCCGTTAAAGGTCTAAACAGCCTTATATCCAAGATAAGTTAATACATAAAAGCACTGGGGGAGCCGGAGGAGTCCGGCTGAGAGTGGGCCTTTTTCGGCCCTGACCCTTATACCTGATCCGGGTTATGCCGGCGGAGGGAAGTGCGGGATTTTATGCTGCGGCTGGCAAAGAGCCGGCATGTTAACCCCTCCGCCTCCATTCCCTCAGTGCAAATTAGCATGGAGGGATTTTTGTATGGGTAAAACACAAAGATTAACTGCTGCTGCAATGATGGCTGCAGTGGGAACGCTGTCAGGCAGCATGCTGTATATTCCGCTTGGCTTTACAAAAGTATTCCCGGTCCAACATCTGCTGAATGTGCTGTCAGCCGTATTGCTTGGCCCTTATTACACCGTGGCACAGGCGTTATGTATATCGCTGCTCAGGAATCTAATGGGAACCGGCTCAGTATTTGCTTTTCCAGGGAGCATGGCAGGTGCGCTGCTTGCAGCGCTTCTCTACAGCAGGACAAAAAAGCTGTCGATGGCCTTTACTGGGGAAGTGATTGGCACCGGCATCATCGGTGCGCTCCTTTCATATCCGCTTGCCACCATGATCATGGGGCAGAAGGCCGCACTATTCGGCTTTATTCCGCTCTTTATCTTCAGTTCGACTGCCGGAGCCCTACTGGGAATCATTATTTTGGCCATTCTGAAGAAAAAACGGACACCGATTTTCGAACAGGTCAATTTAAAGGATGAGGAGAATGAAGATGGACGAAAGAAGAACAGAATCCAGCACGGATGAGATATTAATAGGATTGGAAGAAAAGCTTCCGCCGGGAAAAACCGTTTTATATGGGCTCCAGCACGTTTTTGTCTCGAATGTCTGGCTGGATCCCATCTTTGTGGCAGCTATGATCGGACTGCCATTTGCATTATCGGCTAATATGGTGAACAGCATCTTCATTGCAGCCGGTATTGTCACCTTTATACAGGCGACAAAGCTGGTCCGCCTGCCGATCATTCAGGGACCGTCAGCTGCATTTGATGCAATTATGATTTCAGCCGGCAAGGCGAATGGGCTTGCTGCAGCAACCGGGGGCATCCTGGTGAGTGCCGCCATTGTGTTCCTTTTATCAATAACCGGGGTGCTTGGGCGCTTGAGGGCCCTGTTCACACCAGTCATCTCCGGGACCGTCATTTTCTTAGTCGGGATCTCGCTTGCCGGGTTCACTTTGCATGAATTTCTGGGAGGCTCTCCGGGTGATGAAGGGTTTGCCAGTCCATCAACCCTGCTGCTGTCGATAACAACAGCTTTGATTGTCCTTGGCCTTTCTTTGTTCGGAAAAGGTCTTTGGAAGTCTTTTTCGTTTTTGATTGCTTTGATTGCAGGCGATGCACTTGCTTTTTCGCTGGGAAAAGCTGATTTTGCCATGATCAAGGAAAGTGCATGGTTTGGCCTTCCACAGTTGCTTCCGTATGGACTTACATTTGAATGGGCAGCCTTCCTGACCTTTTTCATTGCGTATCTTGTGGCTGTAATAGAGGCAATGGGCGTTTATCAGGCGTCCTCTGCGATGCTGAAAACGGAGCTGACAGCCAAAAGGATCCGCGGCGGTTTTGCGGGAGAGTCGGCGGGCTCTTTTGTGTCAGCGTTGATCGGCGGATTTCCGACGACAGCTTATGCGCAGAATGTCGGCCTGCTGCGTTTGACCGGGGTTGGCTCAAGATACCCGGTCATGGCTGCTGCTGTCATCTTCCTGGTGCTCGGGCTTGTGCCTAAAGCGGGCGCACTCCTGGCTCTGACGCCGGCCCCGGTTGTCGGCGGAATCTTCCTGCCGGCTGCCGCAACGCTGGTGTTCACAGGGATCTCGATTCTGGCAAAGGCGGAAGCTACTCAAATCAACTATATGATTGTCGGGCTTTCCATGCTGCTGGCCATATCACTGCCTTCATATGCTGTGAATGCGTCAGGAATAGCAGGGACATTCCTGACGAACAGCATCTTAATCGGAGCATTCACTAGCATCTTTCTTCAGCTGTCTTTAGTCAATCTCCCAAATCTGTTTAAGAAAGGAGCGGCAAGTGATGAAAAAAGAATCGATCAGTTTGATAGCGGAAATTAAAGATTTTATCGAAGCAGGGAAAGATTCTGATGAGAGGTTTGGCAGACTGGCGCTTAAACTTTTCAGCTATCAGTATGAGAATAACTTATTTTATAAAAACTTTTGCCAGGCTAAAAGGAAGACTCCCTTTACAGTGCACACATGGGAAGAAATTCCCCCTATGCCGGTTCATGGTTTTAAAGATCTGACACTAACCTGCGAACCGGCTGAAGAGGCGGAGGCAGTCTTTATGACCAGTGGGACGACCAATCCTGATGCTAAGGGTAAGAACTTTCATCCGGATTTATCCTTGTGGGATCTCTCCATGAAAGGCCCTTTCAAAAACTTTGTACTGCCTGACCGGGAAAAGATGGCCATTTTTGTACTGTCACCATCAGATGAGTATAACAAAAACTCTTCCCTTTCCCGCTACCTTACCAATGCTGTCTTTTATTACGGCAATGAGTACAGCCGCTTCTTTCACAATGGAGAAGGCCTTGACTTTCAGAGAGCAGCAGAGTCGCTCGGCATGATGTCAGAAAGGGGAGAACCTGTACTGATCATGGGGGCAACATATGCTTATGTTCATTTTTTTGATTTTTTGAAAGAAAATAATCAGTCATTTTTAATGCATGAGGGCAGCAGGATTTTTGATACCGGCGGGTTCAAAGGCCAGGCAAAGGAAATAAGCCCGGAAGAAATGGCTGAACATTATGTACGTTTCTTTGGAATAGAAAAGGATCTGCAGATAAACATGTACGGCATGACGGAGCTCAGCTCTCAGATCTATGACCAGAATATTCATTCAAGGTTTGCGGGAAAACAGGCAATAACCGATAAGAGCGGGCCGGTCTGGCTGAAGACGAGAGTGCTGGACCCAGCCACTTTTGAACCGGTAAAAGAAGGAGAGACGGGAGTGCTTGCCCACTATGACCTGGCGAACTGGAATTCCTGCCTGGCCGTCCTGACGGAAGATCTTGGTATGAAAACGGAGCATGGATTCAGGCTGCTCGGGAGAGTAAAGGGTTCTGAGGCAAGAGGCTGCTCCATTGCAGCCGACCAGCTTCTCTCAAAGGGCGGCCGGTAAGATGGCGGAAACAGTCGATATCTTCCATTTGCCGTCATCAATCAAGCCAGCTGTTGTAAAAGAGAAGATTTATAACGCGGAAGGAGAAACTTTCTCGCTTAGATATCCTGAACTCAGCGGCGAAGAAATGAAACATACAATTGAAGCTGTACTGGAAAAACGCAGCCAATACCTCAAAGATTTGCCGGTTTCAAGCATAGTCAGCACAATTGATGAAGCAGTCCGGCTATGGCTGAATCCTGACTATCATCTGAGAGAATTGGCGGAGAAGCTCCTTCCTGCCGTCACCGGCTATGACAGTGAAATGATCCGGCTGGAGCTGAAAAGGTATATGAGGACATTCCGAAAAAAAGAGCTCTTGCGCTTCCTGGAAGAAGAATTTGATTCTCCGGGAATGCTGGATGAATTCCGGCCAAGAAAGTCCGGCGGGCTCAGCCGGGCTTATGGGCCAGATCTGATTTTTCATGTGTTTTCAGGCAATGTTCCTGGTGTCCAGCTATGGAGCCTGATCATGGGGTTTCTCATGAAATCTGCACACCTTGGAAAAACTTCTTTTTCTGAGCCCGTCCTGCCGGTTTTATTTCTGAAATCCCTGGCAGAAATAGATGAAAATCTTGCAGAGGCCGCAGCGGTTCTTCCATGGCATGGCGGGAATTCCGAAATGGAAGCGCCGGCTCTTGAATCAGCCGAAGCTGTTATTGTATATGGATCAGACAAAACAGTGAATAGCATTAAAAAGAGGCTTCCTGAAGGGAAGTGCCTTCTGGCATACGGGCATAAAATCAGCATCAGCATGATCGGAAAAGAAGCTTTGACTCCTGATCTGTATGCGAGGACAGCCCGCAGGCTTGCGGAAGACATTTGCATCTATGACCAGCAGGGCTGTCTCTCTCCGCAATCCGTTTACATAGAAGAAGGAGGGACGGTTGAGCCCCGGCGTTTCGCCCAGCTGCTCGGCTCAGAGCTTGCCCGGTACGAAAAAAAGCGGCGCCGGTCCGTCCTGTCAGAAGAAGAGCACCTGTCAATCCAAAGAACAAGGGGAAAATATGAACTGGAAAAACTGAAAGGCAGCAGAACCGCAGTTTATAAAGATGGAATGAATACAGGCTGGACAGTGGTTTTTCAGGAAGGAAGCGGTTTTGAAGCATCTCCCTTAAATAGATTTGTTCATATTTTTTCTGTCCAGGAACTTGAAGGATGCATAGGCAATCTTCAGCCCTATAAAAAGTATATGCAGTCATGCGGGCTGGCGGTCCTGCCTGATAGACTAATGGATATAAGCGCCAAACTCGGTGAGGCCGGAATCAGCAGAATCTGCCCGGTCGGGGAGATGAACAGGGCAAAGCCGGGCTGGCATCATGACGGAAGCTTCAATCTGCTGTCGCTTGCAAGAGTCATAGATATTGAAAGAAATGCAGAAGAAGATATGGAACGCTATGATCCGGATGTTGAATAGGAGGGGAAATCATGCTTGTAAAAAACAAAGTGGTCCTTGTTACCGGTGCGAGCAGGGGAATCGGCAGAGCAATTAGCAGGAAGATGGGTTCGGAGGGAGCTTTAGTCATCCTTAACTATCTTTCCAGCAGGGAGGCCGCCGAGTCGGCCGCAAAGGAAATAAGGGAGTCGGGCGGCCACGCTGCTGCCATGCAGGCAGATGTGACTGATGAAGAGGAGGTCAAAAGGATGATGAACGATATTATCGAGAGTTATGGGGGCATCGATGCGGTCATTAATAATGCCTTAAGCCATTATTCTTTTAATCCCAAGGAACGCAAGGCAGCCTGGGAGCTTGAGTGGGACGACTATAACCGTCAGTGGGAAGGAAGTGTCCGCGGCGCTTATAATGTATGCAGGGCAGCCATTCCCTATATGAAAGAGCAGATGAGCGGTAATATTGTAAATATTGTGAGCAACCTTGTAAGTTTTCCAGTGATTCCCTATCACGACTATACAACCGCCAAGTCAGGCTTGCTCGGGTTTACCAGGAATCTCGCGAAGGAGCTTGGCTGTTTTGGAATCACCGTCAATGCAGTTGCCCCAGGGCTGACCTATCCGACCGATTCGAGCGCCGGGACAAAGGAGGATGTAAGGAACAGTATTATTGAACTCACTCCGATGCAGCGCCTTGCAGCACCGGAGGATATTGCAGATGCTGCCCTTTATTTCGCATCCCCGCTCTCAAGCTTTGTGACAGGGCAGTGCCTGTATGTCGATGGCGGCCTGGTCATGGGCGGGTGAAACTTTTTCATATCTTGTCCGTATAATAGTTAGAGGACATATAATCAAGATCTTGTTAGAAAGAGGGGAAATCTATGATTCCGATCCTGCTGACTATTATACTCGTTATAAGTCTGCCTTTTTCTATATCAATTTTAATGAAAAAAAGAAAAGAAGCAGGCGTTACCGGCTTCAAAAGTGCCCTTACCTCGATCTGCTTTTTCCTGATTGCCATAGTCAATCTTATTTCGTACTGGATGGGCTGGCTTGGGATTTTCAACTGGATGATGGCCCTTATCCTGCTGCTGGCCGGAGCCTATTTCACAAAATATCTGCAGCCGGCGGGAACCGGGAATTAGCAGGGGGGAAGGTATATGGAATGGAAGAAATATTCACGATTGGCCCCGTGGGCACTGCTTGCGAGTATAGGCATGCTCTTGTATGCTCCTTTCCGCAGCTTTGCCATACTGCCAATATTGGTTATGTGGGTTGTCTATTATTTGTGGATTTATGTTGAGAATAAGAACAGTCATTAGCAATAGTCTGCAGCAGCAGGCTTTTTTGCTTATAAATGAGGGCTGTTGATTTCCGTTCCAGGCACTTCGCTTTCCGCGGGGCGGCGCTGAGCCTCCTCTTCGCTTCGCTCATGCGGGGTCTCAGCCCTGCCGCTGCCTCCCGCAGGAGTCTGAGTGCCCTCCACTCCAATCAACAGGCTGCTATAATTTGATTGGGAAGAGCTATCCATAAATGGTAAAAGCTTTTACAGCCAGCATCCTGCCCTTCCTTTCTACAGGAGATTTTCTAACAATTACATTTTTTCCGCCCGCTGATGCTTTGTTTGGCTTATAATTATCCTTGTGACTTTTATTACCAAGGAGTACCATCATGAATCAGACTTTTACAGTAAAAGAAAAAATCAAACAGATCCTCATATTATTGATTCCCATCTTGATTACGCAGCTTGGGATGTTTTCAATGGTTTTCTTTAATACCATTATGTCCGGTAAATACAGTGCTTCCGATCTTGCAGGGGTTGCTATTGGGTCATCGATTTGGAATCCTGTTTTTACAGGGCTGAGCGGAATTCTCCTGGCTGTTTCGCCGATCGCGGCGCAGCGGTTTGGCGAGAAAAAGCATGGAGAAGTAGCGGCAGTTGTCAAGAACGGCATGTATCTGGCAATCATGATTGCACTGGCTGTCATTGCGGCGGGTTTTTTCCTGATAGGACCCATCTTGGACCGGATGGATCTGGAGAGCGGTGTTGAACAGACGGCAAGAGGTTATTTGATTGGATTAAGCTTTGGAATCATTCCTCTTTTCTTATTCAATGTTCTGCGCTCGTTCATTTATGCTCTCGGGAAGACACGGGTCGTTATGGTCATTCTTCTCTGTGCGCTTCCTGTTAACTTCTTCCTGAACTTTGTCCTGATCTTTGGATTCTGGGGCTTTCCTGAGCTTGGCGGGGCAGGGGGAGGCTATGCTACTGCTGCCACCTATTGGGTAATACTAGCGCTGACGATTTTCATTATCAGGACACAGCAGCCGTTTGCAGTGTATAAGGTGTTTTCCAATTTGGAAGACTTCTCATGGTCCCAATGCAAGGAAATCTTAAAAATCGGTGTTCCGATGGGTCTGTCGATCTTTTTTGAAACAAGCATGTTTGCGGTGGTGACGATTCTGTTAAGCCGTTTCAGTGTGGAGACGCTTGCCTCCTATCAGTCGGCACTCAATATCGTTTCCTTCCTTTATATGATTCCGATCAGCATTTCGATGGCACAGACTGTGCTGGTCGGCTATGAGGTGGGGGCAAAGAGGAATAGAGATGCAAAGGCGTACAGCTGGATCGGCATTTATTTGTCGGTTGTCATTGCACTTGTCACTGGCCTTCTTGTTGTCCTTTTCCGCTATCAGGTTGCAGGCTTTTACTCCAATGATGCAGCAGTAATATCCCTGACGGCACATTTCCTGATTTATGCTTTGTTCTTCCAGATTTCAGATGCCATCCAGGCAACTGCCCAGGCAGCGCTAAGAGGCTATAAGGATGTTAATCTTGCATTCATCATCACGCTTATTGCCTATTGGCTGATCTGCCTGCCGCTCGGATATGGGCTGGCCCATTATACCAGCCTCGGTGCCCCGGGATATTGGATCGGACTTACCGCCGGTCTTTTGGCAGCGGGCATATGCCTGTCAGCAAGGCTGATTTATATCCAAAAGAAAAAATTCGCTCCGGCCGAAGGGGTATAATTGGAGGAAATGACATGATGATCCGAAAGCTTGTACCAGAGGATGGAGAAGCTTTTGCCGAGCTTATTAAAGATGTGGAAAATGAATCGTCATATATGCTGTATGGGCCAGGGGAACGGAATGTTTCCGCAGACATTCAAAAAAAGATGATCGAGGCGCTTTCCAGCCGGGATAATGCCGCCATTTTCGCAGCTGAAGAAGACGGCCGTCTGGCGGGGTATTTAATTGTCAATGGCGGAATGGCCGGCAGGGTGCGCCACTCTGCTGCCCTCGTTATAGGCATTAAAAAAGACTTTCGGGGTCAAGGAATCGGCTACAGTCTTTTTCAGAAGCTTGACAGCTGGGCCAAGGAAGCCAGCCTGTACAGATTGGAGCTTTCAGTGGTCAGTGAAAATGAAAATGCGCTTGCGTTATATAAAAAAGCAGGATTCGAAGTTGAAGGTGTTAAGAAAAACTCCTTACTCATAGATGGGAACTATCATGATGAATATATAATGGCAAAGCTTTTAAAATAAGTTCTGGCAAGAACCTGTCTTTTCAGCAGGTTCTTATTTAATTTGTCCTGAATAAGGAATTTATAATTTTTGCCTCCAATCCTGGGTAAATGTCTATTCAACGAGGCCTTCTCTGACATATTCTAGACTGAAACCTATACGATGAGGGGGCTTTGACATCATTGTTGCTGCCCCTCATATGGAAAAAAAAGATAGAATATGAGAGGAGAAGGCATGATGAATCAACAGCAGTTTATGTATCGCCCTGAAGCAGCAGCTTCTCATGGAGATTTGAGCCGCTTTGGCTTTGGCCGTCCAGGCTTTGGCAGATTCGGCTTCGGCCGCCCGTTTGGATTCGGGTTTGGCCGTCCGTTTGGATTTGGGTTCGGACGTCCATTTGGCTTTGGGTTCGGTTTCCCATTCCTGGGAGGGTTAGCAGGAGGCCTGCTATTGGGAAGCGCCCTCGCCGGACCGTATGGATACGGCTATCCTTACCCTTATCCGCCTTACCCATACTATTATTAAAAATGGTTTAAGGCGGGACGGCGGAAAAGCAGCCCGCCTTTCTTACATAAAATATAAATATGACAGGAATTTCAGAGAGGCTGGAGAATAATATACTTGTGAGTAAAGAGGGGCAATCCATGAAAACACTAATATCAAAGCTTAATTTCAATCAGTTATCAGACAGGCAGATTGGGGATCTTCTTTATAAAAATATCGCGGATGATAAAAAATCGGGAGAATGCATATTCGTCCTGGGAAGCAGCAAGGCTGCTGAATACAGACTGCCAAAGGCGCTCGAGCTGTATAACAGCGGCAGGGCAGGCAAGCTGCTTTTTTCCGGCGGCGTAGTCTGGGCACCGTCCCGGCTATGCGAGGCAGAACTTTTAAAAGAGAAAGCTCTGGCACTTGGTATCCCGGCAGCAGATATTTTAATAGAAAATCAATCTCTCCACACAAAGGAAAATGTGCTTGCTTCACTGCTGGTCCTTGACCGGGAGTTCAATCTCCACAAAATAAAAAGGATATTGGTTGTGACAGCTTCCTGCCATATAAGAAGGGCATATCTGGCCATGAAAACCTATATGCCGGACTGGATAGAATACTCGCTTTGCCCTGTGGACGACATCCATACAATAGAAGGGAACTGGCAGCTTTCAGAAGCAGGCAGGCTGAGGGCAAAGAGGGAAGCGGAAAAACTGATCTACTATGTTAAACAAGGAATCATCATAGACACTGAGGTTGAGATTTCAGATTCTTAAAGAGAGGAAATGAAAATGAGGCAGATCATCGCAATGGGAGGAGGAGGATTTTCCATGGAACCTGAAAACCTCCTTCTTGATCAATATATCATTGGGCAGTCGCAAAATAAGAAACCAAAAATATGCTTTCTGCCAACGGCAAGCGGAGACCAGCAAAACTATATAGACCGATTTTATGAAGCATTCGAAAAAATGGAGTGCATACCGGCCCATCTGTCGCTGTTTGAGCCAAACTTCAATGATGCTGAAGAATTTTTGCTTGGACAGGATATCATCTACGTTGGAGGCGGGAATACCCGCAATATGATGATTCTTTGGAAAGAATGGGGACTGGATAAGCTTCTGTTGAAATGCTATCAAAAAGCAATCATTTTGGCCGGCATAAGC
Source organism: Bacillus infantis NRRL B-14911 (assembly GCF_000473245.1). Lineage (NCBI taxonomy): Bacteria > Bacillati > Bacillota > Bacilli > Caryophanales > Bacillaceae > Bacillus > Bacillus infantis. The sequence goes on along the minus strand of NC_022524.1, from coordinate 2,699,423 downwards.
GCAGGAAGCATCTGCTGGTTTGAAGAAGGCCTTACAGATCCTCTTAACGGACCGCTGTATCCCATTAAAGGTTTGGGCATCCTAAAAGGCAGCCATTGCCCGCACTATGACGGGGAGAATAAGAGAAAGCCAGCTTACAGAAAATATATCAGGGAAGCGCTCATGAAGCCGGGCTATGCGGCAGATGATGGGGCTGCACTTCATTTTGTGGATGGGTCGCTTTATCAAACGGTCTGCTCCAGAAGGAATGCCAGCGCTTATTATGTAGAAGTCAATGATAACAAAGCTGAAGAAACAAGACTCGATTGCATTTATCTGGCAGACCTTTCCTATACATGAGTGGTATCTTTTGATGGCCGTCATGCATTGAATGGGCCATGATCTATACATGAGTGGCTTCTTTTGAGGGTTGTCATGCATCGACTGGCTCTCTTCCTATCTATCAGAGTGACTCAGTGCAAATAGGATATACTATTGTTTGAACCCTGCAGTATCAAATAAAATCGCCCGCTTCCTATTTGGAAACGGGCGATTTACTGTTATCGTGATTCAGGGAAAATTCTTTGCACTGTTTCGGAAAATTGATCAAATAATCCTCTTACAGGGTTACCATTCTGAATATCATCCCTATATCCGCGCATGCGTTCCATGAAATCAGGATTGCTTGAAACAAAAACTTCATTGATATTTTGATCTGCTGCCTGAACCTGATCGGAAACCTTCTTTTTCATTTCATCATTTACATCAGCATTTTCCCCATTTGCGAGCTTTACAGCTGCATATGCCTTGCTTCCGGCTGTAATGACTACCGCCTTATCAACTTCTTTCATGGCTTCAACTTTCTGCTGGGCATCTTCTGAATTGCGAAGATCATTCTGATCGCTGCCATTCTGTTCATTGCCGTTCTGCCCATTATCTTCCAGTCCATTGTTATACTGCTTGTTGTTATTTTGTTCGTCGTCCATTAAGTTATTGTCATTGTCAGTTGCATCGCTGTCGGTGACATTTCTCATGGATAATGTGCCGGATTGGCCGTCATTTCCATCCTGGCTGCCCTGGTTGGATGAGGCACAGCCGGTAATCAGCACAGACGCAGCAGCGCCTATTAAAAGCCATCTTAACTTTTTCATTCTAATACCTCCTAATTAATATTCATGAGTAATTTTTCCAAATACATAAATGTTATACACTTTTTTAGGTCAATGTTAAATGGGCTTTACATAATGTAAAGTCTTCTATACAATTGACTTAATTGATGTTAAGTTGACTTAACAAAGAGACGGTGAATGAGGTGCTTTATGGAAATTGGCAATTGTGTCAAAGAGCTGCGTGCCAGAAACAGCTGGACACAGGAAAAGCTGGCCCAGGCTTCAGGTGTGACGAGGCAAACAATCGCAGCGCTTGAAAAAGGGGATTATATCCCGTCCCTGCTGCTTGCCCTGAAGATATGCGAGGCATTCCAGCTGAAGATGGAAGAAGTATTTTGGCTATTAAAGGAGGAAGAGAAATGAAAACGAATCGGACAATCTTATTAAATTTTGTTTTATATGCGTTATTTGCCTGGGCTATGATAGCAATGTACGATGCCCAGACCCAGTTTGCAGAGGTGCTGCGGAACCCTGAGCCGCCCTGGTCATTGACGATTAATATCACACCGGTTGCCGTTTTTTTGCTGATAGGGGGTTTGATCAGCTGGTTCCTTTACAGCAAGAACAAGAAAAAGCGGTCAAGTATCGGTGCTCTGCTTCTCCTGCCGCCTGAGTTCGAGGAACAGGATGAACGGGAAAAAATGATGACTGCCAGAGCCTGCAGAAGCTCCTATATCTCCCTGTATTTTGCGGTGCCGTTTACTGCAGCCCTTATGCTTTTTTATCCAGTGCTCGAGGATAAGATCCCTTTCTACCCCATCCTGATCATTCTGCTGATCCCGGCCATCCAGATGCTTTCTTATTATCTGTCGATACGAAAAAATCTGTGAAAAATAGCAAGGCAGCTGCGAATATCCTGCAGCTGCTATTTTTTTTTGCAAAACTTTGAGATTTTTTTACCATAGTTTCCGTTATTATAGAAGAATCGGAAAAAAGGGCAGGAAGGAACGGGAGGTACATATGGAAGAGGAAGCATTTTGGATAAAGCAGGTGCTGGCCGGAAACAAGCAGGCTTACGGGCACATCATCAATAAATACAAAAACCCTTTGTACGCAACGATACTGAGGATGACAAAAAACCCGCAGGATGCCCAGGATCTGGTCCAGGAGGCATTTATCAAAATTTACAATCAGCTTGGCAAGTATGACCAGAAAGGGGCCTTCTCAAGCTGGCTTTACCGGGTGGCAGTGAATCACTGCATGGATGAATTCAGGAAGAAAAGCTCCCAAATCAAGCAGGCGGAAATAAACGAGGCCTCTGCCGTCAACACTAAGCACCCGGAAGTGATTCTTCTGAAAAAAGAGAAAAATAGGCAGGTGGAAAAGCTGATCAGCACACTGCCGGAGGATGAAAGGATTATTATACTCCTTCGCTATGCCAATGAATTGCCATATGAGGAAATTGCAGAAACGACAGGCATGCCCTTATCCATGGTCCGGAACAAGCTTCACAGGGCCAAAAAGAAAATGAGGGAAACAGTCAAAAAACAGGGAGGCTATTATAATGAATTGTCCAACGGCGGATAAAATCTCTCAATATACCGATCAGCTTTTAACCGAAAAGGAACAGTCTGAACTGAAAGGCCATATCGCAGGCTGTCCGTCTTGTGCTGAAGTTGCTGGTTTATTTGAACATGAAGCTGAATTCATGAAAGAAACCCTGCAGATGCCAAAGCTTCCCGACGATTTTGCAGATGTCATCATTGGGCAGCTTGAATCATACAGACCAAAAAGAAAGTTTGTCTCAGGGAAACGGATGGCCGCAGCGGCAGCCGGACTGCTGCTGGCTGCAGGAATCAGCACGGTCCCTGGCTTTGCAGACTGGGTCGGCGGGCTATTTTCCTCCAATGAGGTGGATGACGGTCTGAGGCTGGCATCTCAAGAGGGAATGGCGACCCGGGTGGATATTGCTGCAACAGATCAGAACACAACGTTCAAAATAGAGGATGTAGTCGCGGATACATCAAGAATTGCGCTTTCTTTTAAAGTATTGGATTCAAACGGCAAACCGCTTGATACCAGTATCAATATGGATGACACAGAAAACAGGATCGCAGCCTATGATCAAGATGGTAAAGAAATCGATGGCTACGGAATGCGCTGGACAGAGGGATCTGAGTATGGATTAATAGAATTTTCGCTGAGGGATCGGACCGGTCTAGAAGAGGTCTTGATTAAAGTCGATCTTAAGGAGCTGAACGGTAAGCAGGGGAACTGGAATGTTGAAGTGCCTGTTGACCTGAAGGAAAGGCAAAAATATACAAGCAGGCTTGCGCTCGACCAGCATAGCGCCGCTTTCAATGGTGTTTCAATTGATCTAAAAGAAGTGCAATTTGCTCCTTCTTCAAACGAGCTGATCTATGAGACATCATTCACGAAAAAGGAAAAAGCCGACGTGGAAACTAGGATTAAAGAGCTTGAAGAACAGTTTGGCAAAGAAAATGTAGGGATGTTCTCTGGATTCGGAACGGCGATTCAATATCATATTGTGGATGAAAAAAATGAAGCCGTTTATAAGCACAATACCTTCGCTGAGGGGCAGGGCCATCCCAGCGATACAAGCTGGATATCAGGGTCTAGCAAAGATCTGGATGAACTTGGGGCAGTACGCTGGAATGAATCATTTATCCCGCAGAAAAATAAAAGCAGTTATACTCTTGTACTCGATGGCGTAATCAAAACCCTGCCAGCCGATTTTTCTATAAAAATTAAACCGGATGATCTCCGGAAGAAACCAGTCAGCTTTGAATACGAAGGCAATCATATAACAATTAAAAAAGCAAAGAAGAAAAATGATTACTCGCTGCGTAAGTCACTGCTGCCAATTCAAAAGGAATCCTATTTCGAAATTGAGATGGAGGGCGGCAAGGAAGTACCTTCCGCTGATTTTGGGTCATGGGTGATGAGGGATGAAGAAGGAAATGTCTATCCCCTGTATCATAGTGGTTCCATATTAAACGAAAAAGACAAAAATGGGCGCTTCAAAACTTCTCTCAATCTCAAAGCTTATGATCTGGAGAAAGAGCCGGAAGAACTGACATTGCATCTCATATCTAGCACGCGTTATTATCCAGTAGATAAAGAGTGGAAGGTGCCGTTATTTAGATAAACAGAATGAAAAGCAGGCTTTCAGCAGCCTGTTTTTCTTTTGGGAAGATTTTGGGAAAAATTGCAACTTTCTGCTTGCCAAAACGTATATAAAGTATCTTGATTTGTATATGTGGCGATAGGGGGATTTTCATGAAAGAAAGCAGTAAAAAGAGATTTCATTGGATTCGCCCGCTTCTATGGGGAGCCGGGGCAGTTATCGTCATTTTGACGATGCTTTATTTTGATAAAGAAAAGGTTTATAAGGAAGAAAAGCCGCCGATGCCGGTGATCACAGTTGGAGATACAGAGGTGCAGGCAATCATGGGTTCTTACCGGTGGAATGACGGACTGGTGGAGAGAGAGATGAAGGATATTACCAAATCTCTGAAAAATCAGCATGTATACGAGAATGAGGAAATGAAGGTCGAATTTCCCGATGAAACTGGCAGCCCTGTTTTTATAGGAAAAAGCACTCTGATGCCTAACGGAAAAAAATTCCCGGATATATTGCCGAGTATAATGGGAGAAAACGGCTTAATCAGTGAAGGTGAGGGAATTAAAACAGCAGTTCTACAGGCATATTGGAAGGATGGAAGAACGGCTGAGTATTATCTTCCTATTAAAGTTGAAAAACAGCCACAGATAAAACCTTATTTTCCAAGGTCTAAAGGCCAGTATTCCATTGTGGTAACAGAAAAAGAGGCCACGCTGGAAAAAGATCTGGAGTTAAGAGGGAAGTTATTAAAGCAGTATCCCTCTGCACTTATAACAGTAGGGGCGTATACAGATTTACAAAGAGCAGAAGAAGAGCTATCGGAATTAAATATTAAAGAAGTACCTTCCTATATATTATTGGACGAGGAAGGAGAAGTATTCCGCAGCAAAGATATCGGGTTAATGGAAAAATATATAGATGAAAATGTACTTCCTCAAGCAACCAGCCAGGAAGGTATTGTAACCGAAGTCAACCGTGAACTGGGCTTTATAAAAATAGATGGGGTTCCGTTTTGGATTGATAAGGGAGCAAAGTATCATACAGGCCAGAAACTTGCATTTAATGCGAGATATCCAGAAGACGGTCAATTATGGTTTCCAATTCTGGAAGAAGTCAGGGTTCTCGAGGAACAGGATAAAATCTTTTATGGCAGTAATTGGATGTCGAATGAAAGTGGTAAACTGTCCATACTTGCTATTGGAAATAAATCAAAAGAGAAAATGGAATCTTTGAAAAAAGAGGGAATTAAAACTGTTGTGAAGACTTCAGCTGAAAACTCTATTAAAATGGAGAACGGAAAAGAGCTGAACGATTTTACAATTTTTGTTTTTAACGAAAAAGAGCTTATTTTTCAGACAGATGCTTATGATGAATTGCTTAAATTTCTATACTCTAAAGAGAACTTAGATACACTAATGAGTATCACCCAATAATGAAGGTATTTAGGAGCGGTAAAATGAAAATGGTTGTTATGAAAAGAAAAGTCCAGCAAGCCTACCAAAATAAAATGCTGTCCAAAAAGAAAAGCAGAAAGCAGACTTTTGAAGCGGTTGTGTTACTTTTGGGGGTTGTCCTCCTTTTTTCAATAAGCGGACCGCTTCAACAGGAAACCGGCAAGGCTTATAGAATGAAAGGTGAGCAGGTAAGCACATGGAGTATGCCCGCTTCCGAAATCCAACATAAAGTTAGGGAGTTTGAAGGTTTTAAAGGCATTGCCATTTATACACATCCCAAACCGGTTAAATATATTATAAAAACTTCTTTTAATTAGAAGCTGCATCAGCAGCAAGGATGATTGAAGAAGCACAAGCATAATTAGTGCAGCAAATGATGAGGCACATAAAGAAGTCTACCAAATTGTTGTCCGGGGAAAGGAAAATGAGATTTTAGAAAGTAAGGAATATCCCTGATTAGGGAGTCATGAGTCACCCTGATGGAGTGTGAAACTAGTCAGAGTGACTTAAAAGGAGAATATGAGTCACTCTGAAGGGGGAAAAGCTGGTTTGAGTGCCTCAAGAGGAGAATATGAGTCACTCTGATGGTGTGGAAAGCCGGTTAGAGTGTCTCAAGAGGAGAATATGAGTCACTCTGATGGTGGGAAAAGCCGGTTAGAGTGTCTCAAGAGGAGAATATGAGTCACTCTGATGGGGGAAAAGCTGGTTAGAGTGATTCAAGAGGAGAATATGAGTCACTCTGATGGGGGAAAAGCTGGTTAGAGTGACTCAAAATAAAGATATGAGTCACTCTTCCGGTCGGATAACCCGTTCAGAGTGCCTCAAGAGGAGAAAAATGAGTCACTCAAACAAAAAAGAAAGTCAAGAAGGCGCCTGAAATAAGGAGGAAGCAATAAATGAAGCTTAGAAAACTCATCCAGAGAAAATTGACTGCTTCGTTTGCTGTCTCAGCAGCGGTCTCCATATTGTTTGCTTTTTTTGCTGTCAATGATTCTGAACCTGCCTCTGGACTTGGAACCGCCTTTCTTGGCTGGCTGCTTTTATTTATGCTGTATGCAGGAGCGATTGTCTTTTTTTACGGGAACCTTGTTTCGTTTCTGCTTGAAGTTTTGCAGAAACGGGTAGCTGTCCTTAGGAAAGACTGGCTTTATATCTTTCTCCACGGGCTTTTCGGATTGGCAAACGGGCTGCTTTTTCAGAATACGATTGCAGCATTATATGGTATGGGAGCCGCTCTTTTATACGCATTACTGGACAGGCGGATTTTCAGGAGAGAAGGCAGCATCTTATTTATAGTACTTCCGCTTTTATGCGCCGGTTTGCTTTGGGGTTATCTTTTACTGATATCAGATCCTCAGCCCCCTTTCTGAGACGGAAGCGCTAGGGTTTGCTTCAATGGGAGAAGGATCCATGACTGACCGCTTCCCCGAGAGAGAAGGAAAATGAGAAGGAGAGATTAAAGGATATCAGGTGGTAAAAGAAACGTCAGCAGAAAAAATAGGGAAAGAAAAATTCATTATTTCATATAAAGATCATGGGGAAAAGACGGTAAGTTCGGCTCATGGTATATTTCGAATGAAGTTGGCCGCCAATTTTACTGGCAAAGGAGTTGGAACAGAGGAGCGGCAATACTATAAAGAGGAGGGCAGGCCATAATTTTGCAAAGCTTGGACCATATATAAAAGGAAAGCAAATTTGCTTTCCTTTTTTTAAATGAAAAGAGGGCTGATCTAAAAAGCTTATTGCTGCCGTTCTACACTCCGCTATAAATCTCATCCATCGGCCTGGCCAGCATCATATTCAGTTCCTGGATTGCCTTGAAGATTTGTTCTTCTGCCTGCAGATATGAAGCGGTTTTAGGATTTTGCATCAGACCGGATTCCAGCACCTGCAGTTTCTGGATATCAGCAGGACTCAGATTTTCTCCCCGGATCTGCTTTTCCTGCAGCAAGTGGTGGATGCTGCGGAAATCCTCGATCAGCTGCCTTGCTGCCGGGTCGGCATTGATTTCTGCTGCCAGCTTCCTCAACAGCTGATACTCCCTGCTTCCGCGAATAATGGTTTCCAATGCAGGCCCCTGCTCTAATAAAGCTTTCATTATTTCCCCTCCATTAGCCTAGATCATACAGCGTATGTACATATGAAAAAAAAAGTTCGAATAACTAAAAATAACTGGATAAATTTCAGAATAGAATGATAATATTAAATAGACTAATTAGTTTATTTAGGGGGAATATCAGTGGGATCAGCTCTTGTTACGTTAAGAAATGAGTCTATTTTTGTAAAGCAAATGGGGGAAGGCGAACCAATCGTTTTTTTGCATGGGGGACCAGGCGGGGAGCATGGCTTTTTTCTCCCCCATCTTGCCCCCTTGTCTTCACAATTCAAGCTGGTATTTTATGATCAGCGCGGCTGCGGCAAGTCTTCTTTTCGTGAAGAAGCCATTTATACTATGGGGGAAGAAGTTGAAACTTTAGAATCGTTAAGAGAGCATCTCAAAATTGACAAACTGAATCTTGTCGGTGAATCCTGGGGGTCGATGCTTGCCCTGTTATATGCTTCCAAGTATCCGGAAAACGTGAATAGGCTTTTTTTGACCGCCGCTGTCGGTGCCAAAACAGAAGGCTACGTAAATTTTGGCCGCCTGCTGATGGAAAGGCTCTCTGAAGCAGAGCTTGAGCGCTTCCATCAAGTTACAGAGGACTATAAAGAAGGCAAGGCAGCTGCTGCAGATATCTTTCAGATCATCGATCCATATTATTTGTTTGATAGTGCCAATCTTTCCAGGAAAACTGAGACGAAAAGCAATACTATTGTAAATTCACAGATCGGGGAAGATATTCTGCAAAATTATGAATCCAGCATCAATCCAGCTGCTCTGGCTGATATCCCTGTTATGGCAGCACAGGGTGTAAGGGATATACTGACCCCCGATATGCTGGAGGAGCTGCTGCTTTCCCTTATTCCCCATGCAGCAATAGAAGTGATACCTGAATGCGGGCACTGGACTGCGATTGAACAGCCGGCAATATTAATGGAAAAAATAATAGCTTTTTTCAAAGGAGAAAAGTAATGATTGAAATAAGGCGCTTGTCGGATTGCAGTATAAATGAAGCAGTGACGGCTTGGAACAAAGGGTTTGAAGGATATTTCTTTGATGCATCGACAACACCGGAAAAGTTTGTTGCACGGATGGCAGCTGAAGGACTGTCGCCGGATTTGTCTATTGTCGCTTTTGCGGAAGGAAAGCCGATCGGGATTGTAAAAAGCGGCATCCGGGAGTTCAGGGGAAGGAAGATTGCCTGGAATGGCGGTACAGGTGTTGCTGCTGCCTGGCGCAGCAAAGGGGTCGGACGCATGCTGATTGATGAATCTATTAAAATATACAAAGAGGAAGGCGTCCAGCTTGCCACGCTTGAGGCAATCAGCGAGAACAGCAAGGCAATTGCCCTTTATGAAAAACTGGGCTACCAGAAAGCTGATAGTCTGGAATATTTGGAGCTGAAAGGCTGCCTGGAGCAAAATCCTGTCAGATTGAATAACCAGCATTCTTATCTGGCAGAGTATGTTTATCCCCAGGAGGCTTCCTCGCTGAGCTTCTACAAAGGAACTGCCCCATGGCAGACTTCCTGGCAGAATGCAAAGGATGGCGAGGCTCTGATTGCATTGGATAACGGAAGTGCAGCTGGCTATGCTGTCTTCCGTAAAGGTTTCACAGCTGAAGGAAGGCATGCTGCAACCACTTTGTTCCAAATTCAAGCTGACCCAGGAAGAAAAGATTGGCAGGAAATCATCACCTTTCTGCTGACTGAAATTTTTGGGGACTTCAGTGATGAAATTCGAAGAGTCATACCTAACTTTCCTGTTAAGGACAACAGAGAAACGTATGAACTTTTGTCAGGTATAGGATTTACTCCTGCCGTAAAGCAGGTTTATATGATAAAAGAGTTATCATAATGGGGGCCATCAAATGAAGGTATTAATCATTGGCGGTACAAAATTTATGGGGCCGTATGTGATAGAAGAGCTTATTCAAAAAGGCCATAGTGTTGCAGTTTTTAACAGAGGGCAGACTGAAGTATCCATGCCGGAGGATATAATCCGCTTTAAGGGAGATATCAATGATATCACTCATCATAAAGATGAGCTAAGAGGCTTCCGTCCAGATATAGTCCTTGATATGATTCCGTTTACTGAAAAGCATGCTGAGACTGTGAGGGGAATTTTTGAGGGAACAGCAGACCGGCTTGTGGCCATCAGCAGTGCAGATGTGTACCGGAGTTTTGGCCGGCTCCTCGGAACGGAGCCGGGAGAACCGGTTCCTGCACCATCCAAAGAAGATTCTCCATTGAGGGAAAAGCTTTATCCCTATAGAGAAAATGTAAGTGAGGAACACTTTTATTATCATTATGACAAAATTCCCGTAGAAAAAGTCTATATGGAAAGCGAAAAGCTGAAAGGCACGGTCCTGAGGCTTCCAATGGTGTATGGGCCAGGTGACAGACAGCACAGACTTTATCAATATATTAAGAGAATGGCAGATAAGAGGCCGTATATATTATTAGATGAAGTTCACAGCCGGTGGAAGACTTGCAGGGGATATGTTGAGAATGTCGCCCATGCCATTGCAGCGGCTATCGAAAACCCCAAGGCTGCCGGAAAAATTTATAATGTCGCAGAAAATAATTTTTCGGAAAGAGAATGGGTCAGCAGGATTGCAGAAGCGGTGGGCTGGCAAGGCTCAGTAGTGGAGGTGGAGGAAGGGCAGCTTCCCTTAGGCATAAATGCCAGGCAGAGTATTGATCTTTCATCCGATAAGATAAGAAATGAACTGGGCTATAAAGAACGCATTTCATTCGGGGAAGGGCTTCAAAAGACAATTGAATGGGAGCTTAACAATTCGCCTGCAGAACCAGCTGCGGAAGATTTTAATTATGATAAAGAAGATGAGATCATCAGGGAATTTGAAAAAAGAATCTAATAATGCAGGGAATGCAGAGGTCCGCACTGTTGAAAAACAGGCTTAGAATTTACTTCAATAACTGAATAGTTCGAATTCAGCACATTAACTGAAAAACCTGCAAAATCTGCCGATATGTCATATGAACGAGCTGACAACAGAGAGAGAGGGAGCTTAATGAGAATGACAATCGGGAGTAAGCTGTTTGCGGGGTTTTCAGGCGTGCTTATACTGCTGGCAGCGATGTCGGTGATCAGTATTACGCAAATTAAATCAATCGACAGCCAATATTCAGAGCTGATAGATGACCGGGCTGCAAAGCTAGTGAAAATCAAAGAGCTTAACATTAATATTGCAGAACAGCAGAGCAATCAGGGCAGCTACCTGGCACTTGGCGAAGAGAAGTATTTGAAGCAGTTTGAGGAAGGTCACTCTGCCTATCTAAAATTAAGCAAGGAGCTTCAATCCACAATCAAACGGGAAAAATCGAAGGAATTATTTAAGGACCTAAATAAACTTGAACTGCAATATTATCTTTTTTCCCAGTCTGTTTTTCAACTAAAGCAGCAGGGAGAAACGGAACAGCTGGAGATACTTGTATCCAAACAGCAGATCGTGGAGAATTTTAACAAAAAGGTTAAAGAGCTGTCCCTATACCAGGAAGAACTGATGGCAGATGGGCAGTCTGCTGTGTCTAAGGATTCCGCAGGGATTATGCTTGCCGTCTCCTTAATCGGATTTGCGGCCATCCTTATAGGCATCCTGGCCGCTATCCTGACAGGAAGAACCATTACCAGGCCTGTTAAGCTTCTTGCGGCTGAAGCAAAGGAAATTGCAGGCGGAAACCTGGCAGTCCGGAAGCTGAACGTCCGGAACAAAGATGAAATCGGCCTATTGGCAGATTCTTTTAATCTGATGGCACATAATTTGAGGAAAGTTATCCAAGATACTGCTGAAAATGCCGAACAGGTGGCAGCTTCGGCCGAACAGCTGACAGCAGGGGCAGAGCAGTCAGGGGCTGCAGGAAGACAGATTGCCGCTGCCATGAATAACGTGGCGTCAGGTTCTGATAAACAGGTGCAATCGGTAGAGCAGGCTTCTATTACAGTAGGGCGCATGTCTGCCGGTGTAAAGCAAATCGCAGATAATGCGGCTGCTGTTTCCGAGACTGCCGCTGGTGCAGTCAGCCTGTCAGCAGAGGGCGGCAAGGCGATCGGTTCTGCAATCGAACAAATGAGTTCTATTCATGAAACCTTTGCAGGGCTGGAAGAGGTTATTAAAAAGCTTGGACAGCGGTCACATGATATTACGCATATTATAGAGGCTATTACCGGGATAGCGGATCAGACCAATTTGCTTGCATTGAATGCAGCAATTGAAGCAGCGCGGGCTGGTGAGGCTGGAAAAGGATTTGCAGTAGTCGCCGACGAAGTCAGGAAGCTTGCCGAGCAGTCAGCAGATTCTGCGCAGCAAATATCCGGTATTATTGCCGCCATTCAGCGGGATACCGGAAAAGCCATTTCTTCGATGGCCGATGCAGGCAAGGAAGTCGAAAGGGGAATATCTGCAGTTGAGGAAGCAGGCGGGAGTTTTAAAGAGATTGGGGACTCTGTATCAGGGGTCACAGCACAGATCGAAGAGGTTTCAGCCGCCGTGCAGCAGCTTGCAGCAGGAGCCGAACATATTGTACGGGCGATCGATGATATAGCTGCTGCAGCCGAGGAGTCGGCTTCGAGCACCCAGGAGGTTTCTGCTTCAACCGAAGAACAGCTTGCATCCATGGATGAAATGTCAGAATCAGCTGCATCGCTCGCGAAAATGGCAGAAGAGCTTAATGAATCAGTAAGCAGGTTCAGATTGAATTAGTAAAGCAATTGGCATCGCGTCAGCGGTGCTTTTTTTCTTAACATCCTTTAATCGTGATGGAAATAGGTTCGGCGGCAGGAGTAATGGGCAGGTCATCAGATGAAGGGTCGAAAATAAAGGGGCTCGGGTTGTCATTATTAAAAAGGATCTGTTCAATGGCACCAGCTGCATAATCGATTGATTGAAAACTCAAGGTCCGCTGATTGAATACAGACTCAACAGGCACGGAAACCATCAGAGAATAACAGTAGCTTTCTTTTAGAAAACTGACCTCCATACGCAAATTCCGCTCCGTAAAGATATGGGTTATGTCACAATCCCTGTAATACATAAGATTCAGAAGCATATTCCGGATTTCTTTTTTTGTGGTCATCCTAATTCCTCCTATCCAGCAAGATGGGATGGGACTAAGAAAAGTCTGAAGGATCCCCTATTGAATTCTTACTCTAATACTAACAGGTAATTCCGCCACAATCGATAAGCATTTATGTCTATTTATGGCAGTGCTTGGCGGTATTTGGCAGATGTAGCTGAAACGCTACGGTATCTGGAGAAAAATGCAGGGGAATTGTGTGGAGAAGCTGGCTGACCGGTCAAGTCCAGGAAAATATTTTTTTACCGAAAAAAAGATGGTCCCATTGGGTAGGCCCATCTGCCGTCAATTAACAGCTGCATGAATGTGTATGGCAGAAAATCGTGCCGCAGCGTGTACAAATATCAGATTCAGAGGCTATTACCTTCTGACCGCATTCTCCGCATGCTGCTATTGGAGACACATGTATGCCATTATTAAAAAATATGTCCGCCTCAAGAGATTGAACCTGGTTTTTTTGTTCCACAGGAGAAAGGCATTGAAAATCAACATAAAAATCTTCTGTTATAAGATTTTTTATTTTCTTGCTCCCCATATAAATTCCCTTGGCCAATCTGACGAGGCTATAATTTCCGCCGCTACCTTTCATAATATATAATTCTCCCGGTTTCACTGAACCACTCCTTTATATACTACTTTCTGCAAAAAGGGGCGAATCCCTTTTTAAACAGAATTAATAGTGTTGTAATATATCAATATAATAATTAGAATAAAAGGTAAAAGATGGTTTGAAATTTGAACTGCTGGGAACGGGCCTGGCAGTTTTATTTTTTTTGAAATTATGAAGTGTTTATAAAGTTTTCTTAGATACATGTATCATTTTATATAATGGACTGGAAGGGGAGGGGCATATGGCAAAGCAAGCAAGACTGCTGCTCGTGGAGGATGATGGGCAGATCGCCAAAATCATTAGTGATCATTTACGGAAGTATGGTTTCAGTGTGGCATGGGCATCTACCGGAAAAGAGGGGCTGGAGGAATTTGCTGCAGAGGCCTTTGATCTTGTGCTTGTCGATCTAATGCTTCCTGAGCTGGACGGTTTCACGCTGCTGCGGACCATCCGGAAGACGCATGAAATTCCAATGCTGATCATCAGTGCAAGGTCAGAAGATGAAAGCAAGGTGAAAGGCTTTAACCTGGGAGCGGATGATTATATCACAAAGCCGTTCAGCCTTGAAGAGCTGAGTGCCAGAATTACCTCCCATTTACGCAGGTACAGAAGATATCAGGGAGTAAATGATACCAGCAAGGTGAATGTCTATCATAATGGCCTTTCAATCGACTTTTCTCAAAAAGCGGTTCACTTGGACGGTCAATTGCTGAATCTGACTGCAAAGGAATATGAGCTGCTGCATCTCCTGGCTAAAAATCCTTTTGAAACTTTTTCGAAAGAAGCTCTGCTTGAAATGATCTGGAAACAGGAGGATATTTCTGCAAGCAATACGGTAACCGTGCATATCAAAAGCCTGCGCAGCAAGCTGAAGGATACTTCCAGGTCAGCTGTTTTTATACAGACAGTTTGGGGTTCCGGCTACCGTTTCATTGGAGAAGATAAGGATGAAAATTAAAACCTGGCTCAGAATCAGTTATCTCGCCGTGATGCTGCTTCCTCTGCTGTTTCTTTTTCTGCTGTACTCGAGCATATCTGAGTGGGACAAACAAAGAGATATTACGGAATACATGGAAGTGCAGCAAACAATGCAGGAGCTCAGCCCCAAACTGGATAACAATGATCTTTATCAGATCCAGCCGGCCAGCCGGTACGAACAGATCAAACAGCTATCCAGCGATAAGCTCAAAATTTCTCTTTACCGCCCGGATGGAGTCTCTCTTTTTTCCTCCCTTGAAGACCTGTCAGTGAACAGGCTCCAGCAGAGGAGGCAGGAAGATCTGTATAAAGGGCTCCATGAAATGGAAAAAAACATGAGATCTTATGTGGTGAAAAAACCGGTATTTGCGGATGGCAACTTGATAGGGATTTATGAGGTCACCTTTGCCCGGCAGACCTGGATGAAAGGCGTTGAAAACCGCACCCTCCTTTATGGGGCATCATTAGCCGTCTTCCTGCTGGCAGTGTATGCGGCAGCAGCGCTCGTGATAAACCGAAAGCTGAATCGGCCCCTGCAGCGGCTTGAAAACCAGATGGAGCTTTTTGCCGGCGGAATGCCAATAGAAAAAGAACAGACTGCAGGAGATGAAATTGGTGCACTTTACGAAGGCTTTTATCAGATGAAAACTCAGCTGGAGAAGTCCCAGGAGGAAATCGTACAGCAGCAGAAGGAAAAGGAATTTATTTTAGCAGCATTGTCACATGATATGAAAACGCCGCTCACTGTTATCCAGGCTTATGCAGAAGCATTGACTGGCAGCCGGCCATTAAGTGCAGAGGAAAGCAGTGAATATAAAGAAATACTGCTGGAGAAGCTCGGCTACATGAAGCAGCTGATCGATGATCTCGCCCTTTATGCATCCCTGCAGACCGGCCAGAAAAAAATTGAACTGGCAGAGGTGGAAGGTGAAGAGTTTTTTGAATATCTATTGGCCGGATATGAAGAGCCCTGCCTAAAAAAAGGAATCAGTCTGCAAGTGGAAACAAAGGTCAGCGGGATATACAGCCTGAATGCAAGCCAAATGCTTAGGATAGCTGATAATCTAATGGCAAACGCCATCCGGCATACCGGTGAAGGCAGCACCATCCTGGCAGCTGCTGTCTCTGCAAATGAATCACTGCCTGAAGCTGTTTACTCTCCATTTAGAAATGAACTGGAAAAGTGGAGAAAAGGTGGAGCAGTACTTCTGGTACAAAATGAAGGAAGCTATATCCCGGAACAGCTGCAGAAGACTATCTTTCTCCCATTTGTCCAGGGTGAAGATTCAAGGGCTCGTGGAGGGAGCTCCGGTATCGGGCTGAGCATCAGCAAAATGCTGATGGAGCAGCATGAAGGAAAAATCAGTGTATGGTCCAGTGAAGGTGATGGAACCCTTTTTGCCTGCTGGATTAGAGAAAGGAAGGAAACCAAGAATGAGATTTAAAAAGATGATAACAGCAGCAGGTGCAGCGGTCATGATTCTATCAGGCTGCAGCGGAAGCATCAATGTTTCTTCAGATGAGATCGTTTCCAATGTACTTGAGTCCGGAAAAGAACCTGCAGCTTATTTTGGAAAAGGATCTTACAAGATTTATAGTGATGGTGAACTCACCGAGGATGCGTCTTTTGAAGAATATGCAGACAAAGACGGAAAAAGGAAAATCATCATGGAGAACAGCGGAGAAAATGGAATGCGGTTCATTGCCATCAATGACGGCAAACAGCTCATCAGCTATGAGGAAGGAAGCAATACGGCACAATCAATAGATATCAGTGGAGCTGAGCTTCCAGCTGCTATGACGCAAAAAGAGCAGATCACCGGTATGCTTGAAAATCTCAGCGGCACGCATTCATATGAAGTGGCCGGTGAAGAAGAGATGATCGGAAGGGATGTTTATCATTTGAAAATAAATGCCAAGTCAAAGGAAAACCTGCTTGGCGATATGGAATTCTGGGTTGACAAAAAAACATGGTTTCCGATAAAGTCAGTTTCCAATTCAGGGGATAACCGATCAGAAGTAATCTATGAAAGTGTTGATTTTTCCCCGGATTTTGCAGCTGATGAATTTAAGGCAAATCTGCCAGAAGATGTTGAGATCGTATCGATCGATTCCAGTATGGAAGCAACTGAGGGCACTGCAGAGCAGGCTGCAGAAAAGTTGGGCAGGCCAATCCTGATCCTGGAAGAAAGCTTAGAGAGAATTGAATGGACAGAGCTTGGCGGAGAATTGGCACGGACCGAGGTGACTGCCTATTATTCCAAAGACGATATACCGAGCTACAGCATTTCAACATTCCCGGTTCCTGAAGGAGAGGATATGGATCTTGGCGGAGAGGGAGTCACTGTAAGGAATACAGCTGGTTCTTTTGAGAAAGAACTCCGCATGATCAGCTGGGATGAAGAGGGACTCCGCTATGTGCTGATGATTGAACATCCTGATTTGAGCAAAGAGGAAGTCATTAAGGAACTTGAAGACATGGAGCCTGTCAGCTAAAGGAGGAGAATCATGCTGCCTAGTATAACTGAAATGATGTTCCCGATATTTTGGGGATTTGCCATTGCCGGAATCGGTCTGCTGATCGGGATTAATCACCGAAAATGGGCAGCTGCCGCTGAAATCCTGCTGGCTGCTGCTTTTATCGGCTGGATGATTTATAAAAATGGATTTCTGGATAGCCTTTTGCTGATTTCCCTTCTTTCTACTTCCTATTTCTCCCTTTTTCTGGCGGGAATCGGCTATAGAAAGTACAGGGAGCTGAAAGAGGAGCTGGGCAGGATAGAGGCGGAAGAATGGATAGTCAGCCGGAATGCAGCTAGAATCTGGACTGATATTCTAATCAGCCTGGCCGTCTTTCTGGGAGCCATTTTGTTTTTGATATATGGTCCTGAGGCCAGTCCGCTTAAGGTATTTCTCCTTTTCGGCCTAATAGCTGCCGGGGCAGAACTGGGAAAACGTGTAATAGTCTTTGTTACTTTAAGAATCTATTTTTCTGAAGAAAACAATATGCTGTTCATTGTTTCCAGGCTCGATTGCAGAGAGCTGCCTCTGTATGCTTTGAAAGAATACAGGGAAGAAGAAGCGGCAGATATTTTGAGGCTTCACCCCCTGCTGACTCTATTTACTTCAAACAGCGATTTTACAACTAGTCTGGGGCAAGTTCAGCGTTTAGGGTCTGCAAATGAAACGATCTACCTCAATATAGCCGATACAGACAGGCTGAAAGAAATGATCAGCTGCTATCCGGAATGCCAAACAGGAAAAGAAGCTGCAGCTGTTCTTCCTCTTTACCACTGGAAAAATTTGAAGCGGCTGGCGGGAAAGCTTTACTATGCGGTCACAGTCAAAGGAATCTCAGCATACACATCGATCATTCTTATCCTCTATTTCCTGGAGGCGAATTCCTGGGCCATTGCAGCCTCAGCTTTCCTGTATTGGCTCATCAATTTATACCTGTCTGATAGAGTTTTGAAAATAGCGATGGATGCAAAGGAAATTGAAAATGCAGAAATCAGGCAGATGGCTGAGAGGATTTTTGCAAAGGCGGGGATTCCGGGAGTAAAGGTATATGAAACTGACTCTCCGCAATATAATGGCCTTGCCACTGGCATGAATATTGGACGCGGGATGGTAACAATAACAACAGCTACATTATCTCTGCCCCCATCAAGCATAGAAAGCATTCTTGCCCACGAAGCCATACATGTTAAGAAGCGGGATGTACTCTGGTCGCAAATCTGGAGGATTGCCTATTTTTTGATGCTGGCATTATGTGCATGGCTTCTTTTAGACAGGGTTCCTGATATTACTGAATATCCTGTTCCGGTTTTTATTGGCGTCTGGCTCCTCATGATGTTTCTGCCTATTTATCAATCTTTTATTTCCCAGTGGATGGAAGTAAGAGCAGACCAGCTCGGGGCACAGCTTCTTAAGGGAGGCTATAGCCAAATGGCTGGCGGCCTTGCTGATCTGGCAGAAAGGCAGGATCATGAAGTCAATCAGTCAGCCGAATACCGTGCAGCAAAAGATGAAAAAAGGAGAGTCATCTCCTCGCTTGAACGCGACAAGCTTATATGGCGCCTCATTGAATTTCAGTTCATGCCCCATCCGCCTATGTATTGGCGTGTGCAAACCTTGAAAAACAGCTCTTCCCCTAAAGGGATGATCAAGAGATGGGCCGCAGACAGGATGAGGGAGTCTTTTACAAGATAAGGTATGAATGACCTGTGCTTTCTTTAGGGAGAGAACAGGTCATTTTTTTTCCTTGCTTTAAACAGCTGCCCGGACGATATATCTGGAATGAGTAATGGCCAATCCTCTGGAAGCTGCATACTGATTGAAAATCCTGGTGATTTCAGAGCCGTATTTTTCCTTGACGAATGCTGTTATAGATGGCAGCTGTCCGAAACAGGCCAGTTTGATGACGTCCAGCGGTGACTTGAGATATTCAATACTGGTCACCTCTTCAATTGTCGCATTCGTAAAATTGGAATTCTCTGCACGATTCTCCAGTCCTTTTAGAATAGGAGTACCCGTTTTTTCTTCAAATAGAACCGGAAACAACCCAGGCAATTCCCGGCCCTGACTGTCGCCCGGATGAAGGCCCAGGATATGCCCGCCGTCTTTCACCGCTCTCTTTAAAAGAGGGTAAGCAGAAGTGGGTCCTTTTCTAATATAGGCAAAATCAAACTCCTTATTGGCAAATGGCAGGCCGCTTTTTGTATTTGCATTGATAAAAGATACATTAGGCATCCGCTGTCGATGCCCTTCCATGATGAACGCCTCTGATGCATCAACCCCCACAATTTCCTTGGCAAATGAGGCAAAGTGCATGGTAAAACGGCCTTCCCCGCACCCCACGTCAAGAACTTTCTGATTGACCGACAATTCTTCAGCCTCGCTGTCAAATATAGATTCTCCATTCGGCTCATTAATGAATGAATCCCAAGGATACAGATATTTTCCTTCCAATTTGCCGAGCTGTTCATACCATTCGATTGAATGTGGTGCCAGCCAGCCCTGAATAGAAGTGAGTTTTGTCAATTTGTTTCCTCCTTTCTGTCAGTCACTAAGTATGTTTTCTGCAGGTTGTGGTGGTTTTCCTGTTTTATGGAAAAATAGGTAAGTATACAGTTGAATTATTCAGTTTGACTGTATAAACTAAAACTATACAGTTGAACAAGATTAAAGAGGAGGGCAATATGAAAAGAGATAAGCATCTCCCGCTTACAGAAACGGTTTATTATATTTTATTATCATTGCTCGAACCGGCACACGGCTACATTATCCTTCAGAAGGTAGAAGAGCTGAGCGGCGGGGAAGTCAGGATGGCTGCAGGTACATTGTATGGAGCATTGGAAAATCTGCAGAAGCTGAAATTCATTCAGCCTGTTAAAAGCGATGACAGCAGGCGGAAGGTATTCGTCATCAGCGAAAAAGGAAAGGAAATGCTGCTCCTGGATTATCAAAGAATGCAGCACATGACCAGGATCACGGAGGAAGCGTTAAAAGAATAGGAGGAGAACAGAATGAGGAAGTTCAAATGGTTCTTTGATTTTGATAAAGAAGCGCTTTGGCTTAATAAGATGGCAGGCAAAGGATTTCTGCTTGAGTCCAAGACATTTGGATACCGGTTCCGCAAAGCAAAACCAGTAAGAGCTAATTATAAAATAGATTTCAGGCAATTTTCCTCGCAGGGCGACTTCGATGATTACCTGATGCTCTTTAGGGACAGCGGATGGGAACATATATCTGGAACTAAAACCTCAGGATCTCAGTACTTTATACAAGCTTCATCTGAAGCTGAAGCAGATATCTTCTCAGATGCCGATTCAAAAGCTGGGCGGTACAAGCGCATGTCAAAGATGTATCTCACTTTGTTTTGGACTTTCCTGCCTATCCTGACCGCTCTGATCGTTACAGACGCGATAGAACCGATGGCTTTGCTGAATATCAAAGAGCTTTATTTTACACCGGGATTATGGGAAAAAGAAGGCGCCCGCTTCTGGTCAGCGTTTCTATTCGAGACCCCCTTCGCACTGATGAGAGGAGCCTCCTGGCTGGTTCTTCCGGCCATGCTCATCTTATATCTCGTATTCAGTGCAAAAGCGGAGCGCCTGTACCGGGAAACGAAGGATTCGGGAACCTTGAAGTATTAAGGAGAAGCGTTGTCCAAGTCATTATGGAAGTGCTGAGACCGCTTGCGGAAGGCAGGGTAGCGAGGGCGGAAGGAGGAAATGTAAGGGGAATTTTATAAGAAAGAGGGATAGTGATTACAAGCGGAGGGGCTGGAACCACTATTTGCTGTAAATAGAAAAATAATGGTCCTAGCCGGAGTAGCTGGAACCACTATTTCGTGTAAAAAGAAAAATAGTGGACGGAGCAGAATCACTTCCCGAAAACATGTTAAGCTTTTTTTATTGCTTGAAAGGCCAGCCTAATCCTATTGAAAAGAGATATACAGCAGCCCAGCGAAAGGGGCCCATTTTCACCATAAACGGAAATCATGATCAATTAGTCACTGGAGGAACTTGCTTTCACCTTATATACGTTACCTTTCACTTAAGCTGCCTCCCGGCGGCTTTTTTCTATTCGCTGCTTTCACCGCTAGGTTTCTAGTATACAATAGGGAAGCAACATCCAATATTAAGAAAATCTTAAGATATTTATAAAAGGAATATTAAGATTTGCTCTTTATGATAGATACATAAGCAGCTGCTAAGAAGGTAGGAATAGGGGAATGGAAAATTATAATGTACTTGTGGTAGATGATGAAAAAGAGATCCGGGACGCGATTGAAATTTATTTAAAAAACGAAGGAATTACGGTGCTGAAGGCGGGCGATGGCATTGAAGCGCTCGAGATGCTCAATGAACACCAGGTCCATCTGATCGTCCTGGATGTGATGATGCCGAATCTGGACGGCATTTCAGCAACTTATAAAATCAGGGAGAAAAAGAATATCCCGATTATCATCCTGAGCGCGAAAAGCGAGGATACCGACAAAATCCTGGGGCTGCAGGTCGGGGCTGATGACTATGTAACCAAGCCTTTCAATCCTATGGAACTGGTCGCAAGGGTTAAGTCACAGCTGAGAAGATATGTGTCATTCGGGACGTTTGAAGGCATCAGAAAAGTCGTGGATCTGAATGGCCTGACGCTTGAAAAGGAAACAAAGGAAGTCAAGGTTAATGGCGAGCCTGTCAAGCTTACACCGATAGAATATAAAATAGTAGAGCTGCTCATGCTTAATGCCGGCCGGGTATTTTCCATCCAGGAGATCTATGAACTGGTCTGGAAGGAACCGGGCTATAATGCAGAAAATACGGTTGCCGTACATATCAGGAAAATACGGGAAAAGATAGAGATCGATGCAAAAAATCCAAGATATTTAAAGGTGGTTTGGGGAGTTGGATACAAGATGGAAAGGTAGGCTGATGATTGGCGTATGGGCACTTTTGTTCACCATTTTCATCAATGGGGTGCTTTCAGCTTTTCTTTTAGCAAGCAATTATTCTCATCGTGATTTTTTTCATTCAGATTCTTTCATGTATTCAGTTAATGAAGCAGCCGGATATTTAAGCATGTTTGAGCTGCATGATCTTAACTTAGCGGAAGCCAAAGAGGCCATAACGGTATCAGACGCTGAAATTGAGGAACATCGGACGAGATACGGTTCCCTGCCGGCACAGATAGATAATATCAATGCACAGTACGAAGCTGTCATTATGGGTGCGGCCGATTCCGGAAATATTGAAGCAGAAGAAGGTTTTATCAAGGAAAGAGATGAAAAAATCGCTGACATTACAAAGAATTTTCAAAGTGATGACCATGTCAGGCCTAAGGTGGTCAAGGAAAAGGAAGAAAAGCTTGAAGCGCTTTTCAAACAAAGGGAACAGTACCGGGAAGAATATCAAACGGTTAAAAAGAACTTTCTGTATTATTTTAAAAATGACCAGAATGGAAAGGTAGTTACAAATGTTGATTTAAAAAGCGGTGAGACAGCAGAAGAGTATTTCCGTGGAGATGAAGTGCAGTTTGCAACAAATTTTTACGTGGGGCCAGATTCATTTTTCTATACTCTGCCCCATGAAACTGAAATGATTGATCCCCTTCTGAATGCCATTGGCGATTATGAAGGGAAAATTGCTGTTGCCTCCAGTATAGGGCCTTCAAATTCATTTTATTATGAAAGCCAAGCTTATAAGCTAAATCAATTGGTACTTGGAATTATGGCTGCCGCTGGTATGGCTGCTTTCCTTCTCTGGATAATGGTCACGCGCAGATCTGCGGCATTAAAAACCGAAATGGGAAAATGGGTGCCTTTTTATAATAAGCTGCCGATCGATACCAGAATTCTCTTTTTCCTGCTTTCTGCCCTGGGTGCATCACTTTGTATGCCTGTCATTATAGACTGCGTCAGAAACTGGATAGAAGTCCCGTATGACAGGCTGGAGCTGATTGCATTTATTATAGCTGGAACAGTCTTGTGGGGATTGGCATTGGTGCAGTTTTTCTATATTTTAGCTGTAGTGAGGGACGGAAACCGATTCCAAAATGAATGGAAAAAGAGTCTTCTCCATGAAGGAGGAAGTGTTCTCAAAAGTGCTTATACACAATCCAAAAGAGCTTTGGAAGATGCCTTTTTACAATGGAGCACAAGCACCAAAATGCTCATCATGTTCATCCTCGTGTTTGCTATGGGAGCCCTTTCCATCATCATTCTTATAGATCCAATATTTATCATTGTGTATCTTATCATTCTATTTGGTTTGGGCACGCGGATTGCCATGAGCCTTGTAAGAAAGATCGGCTATTTTAACCGCATCGTCCAATATACGGAGGAATTGTCTTCAGGAAATCTGGGTCCGGATCTGGAAGTTGCAGGGAGATCTGTCCTGGCTGACCATGCTGCCAATGTCAATCTATTGAAGGAAGCGGTGCGGACTTCACAGAAGCAGGAAGCCAAGAGCGAGCGCCTGAAAACAGAGCTGATCACGAATGTGAGCCATGATCTCCGGACTCCTTTGACGTCGATTATCACTTATACAGAGCTATTGAAGCAGGAAGGCATCGAGGCGGATGAGAGGAAGGCGTACCTTGAAATCATAGACCGCAAATCCCAAAGACTGAAGGTTTTGATTGAGGATCTGTTTGAAGTAAGCAAAATGGCAAGCGGAAATATCGAGCTTGCCAAAACGAAAGCAGACCTTGTTCAGCTTCTTCAGCAGTCCCTAGGAGAATATGATGAGATGATTCAGGGATCAAGCCTGAATTTCCGGGTCACAAAACCTGACAAACCGCTGGCTGCTATGGTTGATGGACAAAAAATCTGGCGGGTCTTTGATAATCTGATCGGCAATATCCTGAAGTACTCACTGGAAAACAGCCGTGTGTATATCTCTATCCGGGAAACTGGCCGAAAAGCGGAAATCACTTTCAAGAATGTCTCCAAATATGAGCTTAATGATAACGCAGAAGAGCTGTCCGAAAGATTTAAACGGGGAGATGAATCACGCCATACTGATGGATCAGGCCTGGGGCTGGCCATCGCCAAATCGATCATTGATTTACATGAAGGAGAGCTTGAAATCGGGACTGACGGCGATCTTTTCAAGGTGATTCTTATACTGCCATTGGAGGAGTGAGGGGTGGAAAAATGACTGGGACAGAAATAGCAAATTCATATGAAACTCATAAAAAAAGGCTCTTCCATATCAGCTATTCTATTACAAGAGACTCTTATTTAGCCGAAGATGCTGTCCAGGAAACATTCATTAAGGCACTTAATAAGGCACACACCATTATAGACAAGGAGAAGCTGGGAGCGTGGCTGTCTGTTACTGCAGCCAGAACAGCAATTGATTTTGTACGCAGGGAACGGAAGAAAAGCTGCCAGCCTATGGAATTAGAGGCAATCGAAGCTCTGGGGAGTGTTAATAGCGAAGCGGTTGACAGCATGGTAGAGGCCCAGCTGATGGAGGCGCAGATCAATCGGGCGATTAATACTCTAGGGGATGGCTACAGAGATATCCTGCACCTCAAAGCAAGCAAGGGACTGAAGGAAAAAGAGATTGCAGAGATGCTTAACCTGAAGCCATGTACAGTAAAAACAAGATTGTACAGGGCGAGGAAAAGATTGAAGCCTTTATTTATGGGAGCGGCGAATATATAGAAGACATAAGAACTAAAGGGGCCACGAAAAGGCTCCTTTTTTGCGTATTAGGAATTGGGGCAAATACGCCAGAAAAGCATATTCTATACCCAGAATGATACTTTAGGAGCAAAGAGGTGCAACGATGAAAAGCTTGCAAACAGGCAAAAAGGAAGCAGCCGGGATGATTTATGTGGCAGATTCCTCTCCCCAAAATTGGCTGTATATTTTATTCAATACTATGGAGGAGGCGGTCCGGGCTGACAAGGAAGGGAAGGTTGTCCCGAACCTGGCGGATTATCACTGGCACAGTGAGAATGTGCTTGAACTCAGGATTAAGGAAGGAGTGAAGTTTCAGAATGGAGAGAAGTTATCGGCACTAACTGTACAGGAGAGCTTACACGAGCTGTCCAGATGGCAAGCTCCACACCCTCCGGGAACCTTCCTGAACTTTATTCCTTTCACACTGGAAGTAAAAGATGAGTATACGGTCCTCCTGAAATTTGCCGATCCGGATGGACTGGCTCCGGCAAAGCTGCGTGCAGCCCATCTGGCAAACAGGAGGTTCTGGGATACTCTCGGCTTTGGCTACCTTAAGCTTGGCAGCGGAGAAGGACACTGGTGAGTGCTGGATGCACCCGGCCCGTGGGGTACCGGACCATTTGTTTTATCAGAAGGATATTCTTCGATTCAAAATATACCAGCGTTAATTGAGAATGCCCCTTTTGCGGCTGCTTGGCTGACAGTAATGGAGGAAAGGACCCGCTATGTTATCTTGGATGCAAATAAAGCTTATCATAATCGCGGCCGGGGACCAAAGCTGGATAAAGCCGTTTTTCGGAACGACCTGACGAAAGAGCAGGCACTGGAGCTGTGCAAAAACACAGAAGGTCAGGTGAATATTGTGACTGAACTTTCTCCCGATGAGGCGGAAGGAACAGTGGCTTCCAAGTATGCCAGGCTTGTCATTTCTAATGGAAACGAAGCGGTCGCAGGGATTTTCAACAGATATCGTAAGAACGTAAATTTTGACAGTCTGTCCCTCCGCCTCGCCATTAATCTAGCCTTGGACCGTGAATTGCTGATTGAAAACGCATATAACGGGTTTGCGGAGGCACCGCCAGCCTTGACACCTTCTTTTGCACAAGATTTTCCTCCGGAGCTCAAACCATTCCCTTTTGATCCCGGGCAGGCGCGTTCTCTTCTGGCTGAAGGTGCCTATCCCAGCGGCCGGGTGCTCCGTATGGCATCTTTCCAGAAACACCAAAAGCTATTGAAGGCCACGGCAGCACAAATACAGAATGGTCTGGGCATCCAGGTGGAATATTCAATACTTCCTGCCGAACAGGAAGTATATTGGAGGCGCCTGATTGCAGAAAAGAAGTTCAATCCTCCATGGGACATTTTTATTGGTGAAGCGTCCGCGCTGTTTTACGAAGGAACACCTGCTTATTTTCACCGGGAGCTACTCGGCCGTGACGGATCGCTGCGTACCGGACCTGTTCTCAATGAGTTTGAGGAGATATATGCTAAAATGTCAGCAGAAACCGACAGGTCCAGGTTGCTGGAGGCTGCAAGGGATGTTGACCGTTTCGTCCATCATCATGCCCTGCTTTTGTTTCTTTGTGTTCCGGATAAACTTTATGCTGTCAACAAGCATGTTGATTTCAAGCCCTATGCAACAACCTTTGAACTGGCAGAAACATCGGTGGATGCAGGACATTGGTCAAGAAGATAGACTATGTTGGAACCTTAGGGTTTCTTTTTTTTGAAAAAAAGGTACTGGAAGGGCGGCCGCGAATTATATAAGACGGAACATAGTCTCTGTCAGCAGAGAGCAGGAATTGACAGGAGCAGGCGAGATTCCACTGCTACTATAAAAGCAAGGAGTGAGCGATATGGGATGGGCTGAGGGGCTTCAGAAAGCGATCGATTATATGGAGGAACACCTTCTGGATGATATTTCAATTGAGGATATTGCCTTGGAGGCAAATGCTTCCTCCTTCCATTTTCAGCGGACATTTTCGGTACTGACAGATATGTCGATTGGAGAATATCTGCGGAAGAGGAGGCTGACGCTAGCAGCGCAGGAGCTTACAACATCAGATGAAAAGGTCATCGATATCGCCCTGAAATATGGCTATGACACTCCCGAGGCTTTCGCGAAAGCCTTCCGCCGCCAGCATGGGCTGACACCAACAGATGCGCGGAAAAAGGCTGGACAGCTGAACGCCTATAATCGCCTGGTCATACAGGTAACCTTGAAGGGAGCGGAACCAATGAAGTACAAAATCATTGAAAAAGAAAGCTTTACAGCGGCAGGGATCAGAAAGGAATTTTCCATGGAAAACGGTGAGAATTTCAAAGGCATTCCAAAAATGTGGAAGCAGGTGCATGAAGACGGCATCAATAAAATCCTTTTTACGCTGAATGAACATGTTCTTGGAATTTGTGTCGATAAAAGGGGTGAGACCGGAGAGCCGAAGATGGACTATTGGATTGCGGCAGAGTGCAAAGGCGGGAAGCCGGAAGGATTAGAAGAGCTGATCATTCCTGCCTCCAAATGGGCTGTTTTCGAGGTGCATGGTGAGATGCCTGATGCTATGCAGAATACCTGGAAGCAAATCTTCTCAGAGTGGTTCCCTTCCAACCCGTACGAGCATGCTGGGACACCAGAGCTGGAAGTCTACAATGACGATGATCCTTACAGCCCGGACTGCTATTCTGAGATCTGGATACCGGTAAAATAAGCAGATTGAAGTGAAAGGGCGGCAGAAAGCTGCTCTTTTTTGCGTAAAGAAGGGTGTTTAGACTGTCTGGAGTCAGGTTATGGAATATTAGGCTTCGGGAAGCTTGTGGTTTGTGATAAATCTAGTATCTTATTGGGATTTTTTATAGGTGCAGCTGCTTTTTAATTTATTTGGCGGTTAATTCAATCAATTCAGCAAATAATACAATCATTTCGCAGGATAATCTACCGTTTTCAGCAGATAATCTACCATTTCAAAAAATATTCTACCAATTCACATTTTCAGCAGCGGCGCCGATCCAAGCAAACCTGCCGTCCCGAAACAGACACCAAACTAAAAAAGGAATGATCTTATGCTCTTTTGGCTCAGCATGGTTTTTGCCATCGGTTTTGCGCTCATCCATTTCTCCTCAAAATATATGAATTTTATTGAAGAAACCCCAAGGAGCAGAATCCTTTCCATAGCCGGCGGCATTGCCGTTGCTTATGTGTTCCTGCACCTGCTCCCGGAATTGAATGGCTATCAGGAGAGCCTGGAGGATTCGATCGGGACGGATGCTGGAAAATATATTGAGAATCATATTTATCTGATTGCCATGATCGGGCTGGCGATATTCTATGGCCTTGAACGGATTGTGAAGGTTTCTAAAAAGAAGAAGAAAGACAAGACGGAAAATCAGACTTCGGCAGGCGTGTTCTGGATTCACATCGGATCTTTTTTTATTTACAACAGCATCATCGGCTATCTCCTCATCCGCGAGGAATTTGAAAGCCCTTGGGGCATGTTTTTTTATTTTATAGCTTTAAGCATTCACTTCATCACCAATGACAGGGGGCTAAGGCGGGATCACCGGGAAGTTTATGACAAATACGGCCGCAAGCTCCTGACTGCAGCAATTATGCTCGGCTGGGTGATCGGAGCTTTTATGGAAGTCCATGACCTGATCATTTCAATCCTTGTCGCTTTCCTGGCCGGAGGAGTTGTTCTGAATGTGCTGAAGGAAGAGCTTCCCGAAGAGCGGGAAAGCAGCTTTGCGGCCTTCTGCATCGGCCTTGCCGGCTATTCAGTACTCCTTATGGTCATTTAAAAAACACACACCCATTTGTTTCTGGTAGCCGGGTCAGGGGAAGAATAGAGTAATCAATAAGAGAAAAGGGGGCCAACCAATGGATGGCATTGAAAATACTAATCTTGCCGGACGTGCCATAGACAGTATTGAAGGAGCAGCCGGGAAGTTCCCTGGCCGCAAAAGGGCGCATGCACGGGGAAGCTCCTATAAAGGAACTTTTAAGCCAAACGGAAAAGCCGCCTATTTAACGTCTGCCCCTCATCTGCAGGGTGGCGAGGTGCCGGCTATCGTCCGTTTTTCCAACAGCTCAACAAATCCTGGACACAGTGATGCCCTGACTCCTCCTAAAGGAATGGCAGTTCAATTCCAGCTGCCTGACGAAGACGTTACAAACCTTGTATGCACGACAGTTCCGCTGTTCTTTGCGAAAACGCCTGAATCCTTCACCAAAATCATCGAGCTGTTCGCCTCTATCCGAAAGGGGAAGCCTGATCCTAAATCATTAGCAGGCATTGCTAAAGACTTTCCTGAAAGCAAGGCGTTCATTGAATTGATCCAGGAGGTGAGACTGCCTGCAAGCTATGCGGCAGCTCCTTACTATTCTATCCATGCCTTTTACCTCACCACCGGGGAGGGAGGACGGCAGGCAGTTAAATTCATCTGGGAGCCGGAAGAAGGGGTCAGCATGTATACAAAAAAAGAAGCAGCCGGCCATCTTGGGGAAACATACCTCGAAACAGAGCTGGATGAGAGGCTGGCAAAAGGTCCAGTCCGCTTTACATTATCTGTGCAGCTGGGAGAAAAAGATGACCCGACAGATGATCCTACAGTGCTATGGCCGGGAGACAGGCAAAAGATTGCGGTTGGGGAGCTGACGGTCAACCGCAGGCTCGAAGATTCAAATGAAGAGTTTTTTGATCCAACCATTCTACCTGAAGGCATTGAATGCAGCGAAGATCCTATCCTCCATTTCCGGCATGAAGCCTACCATGAATCGAGGAAAAGGCGTGAAAGCGAGAAGAAGGAAGGGCTTTAAACGGGCTGCTGTAAAGGCAGCTCTATTTTTTGCTTATGTCTGCCGACCTCTTCAGCCAGCATCCTGTGATCCACACCCTTTTAAAGCCTTGGGAAGAAGTGTTTTCTGTTCTTACATATTCCGTTTCTCTAAGCATATGTTTAATGAAAAAGGAAACGGTGGCTACATTGAAAAAAATACAATTCGGCATTCCGGAAATTTTTGAGGAAAGCGCTTCAGCTTCACTTAAGGTGCTGTATGGTGATATAAAGCAAGTTTTAAAGGTGCCCATTATCAATTTTATCTTCCGGGCGCTGGCACAATACGAAAAATTTCTTTATACAGGGTGGCAGCAGGTGCGTTCCAGCATGCTCACCATGAGTGCAGAAAGGGCTGCAGCAAGTTTGAGAGAACCGTCCCTTTCTTTCGTGCCTGAACGGTACGACTGGGCGAGTATTATGGGTATGGAGCGTCTGAAAAAAGTTGAAAAAATAGTATTTACTTTCAACTATGTTAATCCCAAGCTTCTTTTGATTGCATTGGCCTGGCAGGAAAGTTTGGGGTACAGGCCGATAAAGGGCGTGGCCTTGTCAGGTGGATTGATAGAGCCGGGAATTTTACTGGGACTGCCATCCATCCGGCTGATCGATTTTCCGGAAGCTGACAGCAGGCAAAAGGAGTTACTCTGGGATATTATGACTGTGAAGCACAGCTATGATATTGCAAGTGATTACCGCGCACTTGCTTTATATCCTGAATTTCTGCAGCCGGTCTGGTCTGGGATGAAAGAGTATGTATCTTCTGATGAGTTTTCACTGAGGTCCAGGAGCATTAAGGAGCATGCCAGGCAGCTCGTCCATACAAACTTTCCTTATCCTGTTATTATCACGCCTGAAGATCTGGCGGGCATGTACTCACATAAGGATGCTGCCGGCATAATGGCAGTGATAGCCCTTTTTTCTGATTTTCTTGCAGATCTTATCATAGAAGGTGAGTGCATCCGCCGTTTTTTATATGCGCCATTAAAATCCGGTTGATATTTTTATTCCTCTATGCTACATTATATGGAAATTAGAGGTGATCCTTATGCAGCCGGATAGAAGCTGTTGTCCATTTTCACAAAACCATCATCATAAAAACTAGCCTTGCTATCGATTTTTTAAAAAATCGCAAATAGGAAGGCTATTAATCATGAACCGCATTATTTTAAGTGTCCACTTAAAAGAGTGCGGTTTTTTTGTATTTCTAAAAGGATGAGGATGATCTCTAAAAATTAATCTGGAGGAATCGCTGATGAAAAAGATGAATTATCAAAATGTAAAAGGCACTAAAGATTATTTGCCTGAAGAAGAGATTGTAAGACGGAGGATTCAAAGAGAACTGGAGGATGTATTCATTCAATACGGATGCAAACCGCTGGAAACCCCGATTCTGAACTATACTGAACTTCTCGCTTCTAAGTATGGCGGGGGAGCAGAGATTCTTGAGGAGATGTATACGCTGTCTGACCGCGGCGGCAGAGATTTGGCTTTAAGGTATGATTTGACTATCCCATTTGCAAAAGCAGCTGCCATGAATCCTGGAATACGGCTTCCTTTCAAGCGGTATGAAATCGGCAGAGTTTTCCGAGATGGCCCGATAAAGACAGGGCGTCTCCGCGAGTTCACACAGTGTGCTGTTGATATAGCAGGGGCAGATTCCCAGCTTGCTGAAGCCGAGCTGATGGTAATGGCACTGGATGCCTTTCAGAGGATTGGCCTCGATATTACAATTCAATATAATAACCGCAAGCTGCTCTCCGGCATGCTGCAGGAATTCGGGGTGCTGGAAGAGAAGCGCAATGAGGCAATCCTTGTGCTCGATAAGCTGGAAAAAGCAGGCTGGCAGAAGGTTTCTGAAGAACTGGCAGCAAAGGGAATCGGGTACGAAGCGATTCAAAGAATTGCGGGCTTTATTTCTGACAAGAACATTGGAAAACTTGCCTACTATGAGGAAATGGAGGATAAAAACGTCCACTTAAAAGAAGGATTGCAGGAATTGATGGAGCTGGAAGGTTATCTAAACTATTTGAATTCCAGCCGGAAAGCGGTTTTTAATCCTTTTTTAGCAAGAGGCCTGGACATATACACAGGCACGATCTATGAAATATTCCTCACGGACAGATCGCTTGCCTCAAGCATAGGGAGCGGCGGCAGATATGATAACGCAATCGGCGGCTTCATAGGGAGCGGAAAAAAAGTTGCGACTGTTGGAATCTCGTTTGGGTTGGATGCCATTTTCACCGCAGTCAGCCAAAGCCTTTCCTGGACTGAACGGGAAAGTACGGCAGATTATTTTATCATTCCAATCAATACGCCAAAAGAATCCCTTGCTCTTGCACAGTATCTGCGCGAAAAAGGGTGGAGAGTAGAGTTGGAGCTGGGCAGCCGGAAAATAAGCAAGGCTCTTGAAAGGGCTAACAAGGAAAACATCAGGAAAGTAATTCTGCTGGGAGAAGAAGAAGTCTCTAATAACCAGTATAAAGTAAAGGATATGGAAACAGGGGAAGAAGCATTCGAGAAATATGATTTTAAGAAGTATGTCTGAAAAAAGAAGCATGCAAACATCTGCTTTGCATGCTTCTCCTATTTTAATTAATACCAAAAGCCGGGGCGTCCGAAACCATAGCCCCATCCAGGACGTCCATATCCCCAGCCTGGCCTGCCATAGCCCCATCCGGGACGGCCGTAGCCAAAGCCATACCCGCCATAGCCCCATCCAGGGCGGCCAAAACCGAACCCGCCTGTAGCTGCACCAACTGCCAGAAGGGGAAGGAACCTTTCATCATGCTGCTGATATGCATATTCAGGAATTGCCATATAAGGATTCATTTGCATAGCCTCCAGTCTCTTTTTCTCTGTATGCTATGCAGAAGGAGGGCAGTTGCCCGCAATTATGGCGGGGAATTTTGAAAATGGACATTTGCCCAGTGAAAATTTCTTATACTGAACATGAGAATATCCAAAAGCCAGTGGAGGTGGTAAACTGGTAGAAAAGCTTCTCATATTTAATAGAAAAGGTGATTTGTGAATGACAGAGAGAAAAGAATTGGCAACTTTTGCTGGAGGCTGCTTCTGGTGCATGGTCAAGCCTTTCGATCAATTTGACGGAATACATAGCATCATTTCCGGCTATACCGGCGGGCATGCTGCTAATCCCACATATGAAGATGTGAAAAAAGGGGACAGCGGCCATTATGAGGTCGTCCAGATCGAATTTGATCCTGAGGTGTTTCCATATGAAAACCTGCTTGAGCTGTTCTGGCAGCAAATAGATCCTACCGATGAAGGCGGCCAGTTCCATGACCGCGGGGACCAGTATCGGACTGCTGTCTTCTATCATAATGAAACTCAGAGGGACAAAGCAATCGCCGCCCGCAATAAGCTTGCGGAAAGCGGAAAGTTCAGCAAGCCGATTGTCACAAAGGTGCTGCCTGCTGAAACCTTTTACCCGGCTGAAGATTATCATCAGGACTATTATAAGAAAAATTCCGCCCATTACAAGGAAGACAGAGAAAAATCAGGGCGTGATGAGTTCATTAAAGAACATTGGGAAAAGTAAAGCTCAGTAAGGCCCCGCAATCTTGCATGCGGGGCTTTTTTTATTTATGACACTATCTTCTGAGAGGATGGAGAACATACCGAAGCGCGGGAAATATTGCTGCCATAACTCAAAGGGTAAGCTGCATCTCTTGTCTGATATTAAAGTCCTTTCACTGAAAAACAGTTTGCATCTTCAAATAAAGAAAACAAATTAGCTCAGCAGGAATTCCTCTATAAAATGCCGAATATTGTCAGTTGATCTGAATACAAAGGAGCATAATCAATGTATATAGAAACAGAACGGCTGATCATCAGGGATTTTCAGGAGGAGGACTGGCGGGAAGTTTATACATATACCTCTGATGCACAAGTCATGGAGTATATGCCGGAAGGTGTTTTCAATCAAGAAGCTGCCATGAAATTTGTGAGGGAAAATATGATTGAAGCCAGAAACTACCCAGTCATTGTTAAAGAAAACAGTCAGCTCGCCGGCCATATCGTTTTTCATCCCTATTTTGGAACACATACCTATGAAATCGGCTGGGTAATGAATCCTCATTTCCAGAACAGGGGATTAGCATCTGAAGCAGCATCTGCTGTTTTGAAGCACGGGTTCGAACAAAAGAATCTCCACAGAATCATTGCTACCTGCCAGCCGGAAAATATTGCATCCTATAAAGTAATGGAAAGAATCGGGATGAGGAGAGAAGGGTTTTTCAAGAAGTGCATTCCGCATGGAGAAGGATGGCGGGATGAATATTATTATGCGATTCTTGGGGAAGAATGGCATCTTCACGATACTGCTGCAGGAATGGAGAGTGACTGAATGTCTACAAGAATCCGATTTCCTTTTGTTTATTTCTATGCTGAGCCGAATGTTGTTTTTGTCTACAAAATAAATAGGACAGAATTTCTGGATTCCAATAGTTTCCGTGAACTGGAGAAGCAGACTTATGAGATGGCACCAGGGGAGGATTTCTCTGATTTCTATCATGAAAACCATCAGCCTCTGGAAGGCCGCGGTTATTTCATGAGTCTTGAAAATCACTATAAAATGATCAAAATAATCAACAGGGCGATTCAGAAGCATAAAAAAGAAACAGGAACCAGGAGAAGCCCATCATATACCGCAGTCCATATTGCACCATCAGAATCCGCTGCCGGCAGCATAAGGGTTATGCTGCCTCAGCGGGAGAAAGTAATCAGCCAGATAGAATATCTTGGCATTGGGCCTCTATGGAAACTGGATACTGAAGAGGGGAAAAAACATCGTGCTGACTGGATGTTCGACCATATCAACTACCAAATAGAAGACTTTGAACTGGACCAGAAAAATGACAATATGCTTTTGCAAATAGCTGATATTCCTGAAGAAGTGCCCATCTACCTATGGGCAGGCGAAAATGCGGATGAGCAGACAAATCTCCGCTATTTAATGAATCTGCTAAAAGGCAAGAAAAATGACATAATCGTCATTAATTCCACTGGCCAATTTTCAGAGATGGGCTTGAAGAATAATGGGCCTGCCCGTCATACAAGCCAAATGGAGCCCGACAATCTATCGCTTATTTTTAAGAGGGGCAAAGAGAACTCCCCCCTGAGCGAGAAAGAGCGGATGAAGCTGCTGAGTGAGTGGGAAAAACTCGCCCGCACTCAATCTGTTTTGCGCATTTGGGAGAACGGAAGCATTGTCTCCGTTCGAGAGGACCATTTTGACCCAAGAATCCTCGAAACAATAAAAGAAATGGAAGCTGATAGTGAAGATGGCTTTGTCAGAGCTGGACACCTAATTGGAGCCATTACAGATAAAGATTTGCCGGACACAGATTTATTTTACCTGGAGTACCGCCTCAGAGAGCTGATATACCATGGCATCCTTGAATTAAGAGGAGTCCCGAAATCTATGAGGCATTACCGGGTAAAACTGCGGGAGGAGAAACCAACAGCGCTTCCTGGGTGAAATCCAGCAAACTGACCCCATAGGCGGAAGCAGCCGCAAACACGATTGTCCACATAGCAAGGCTGACGGTCATCCAGGCAAGAACCCGGGAACGGGAAGCCCCGAGGGAAAAAGCGGCTACGGCAGCAATATCAGTCCCCACCAATAGCGGTGCGAGAAGGGCGAGGCCCGGGATACCGTATTTTTCCCAAAGCTGCTGTGAACGTTTATCTCTTTTTGTGGGGCCGGCTGCGCCTTTTTTCTCCCGCCTTCTATTCCTCCACTGAAAAAATTGCTCAAAAAAGATGGCAAGCAAAATGAGCAGCAGAAGATTTCCGGCAAATGCCAGGACTCCTGTCCAAAAGGGTGACAGCCCCCAAAGTACTCCAAGCGGAACCACAATGGAAATGTCCATCCAGGGTGCAGCTGAGAAAATAAAAATAACGACATACTGCCAGAAAGCACTGGCAGATTGAGCCCATTCAATCATCATTCTTCTCCTTTCTTCAATATTGCTCAAACTATTTATTACTATTATAAGAGAGCCAGTTTAATATTGGGTAAGATCGGGTTTAATGTTTATTTAAAACGCAGATATATCTTCTTCCAGCATATAAAATGAGGGCTGAAAGTGTGTCTGCGGCTATATTCAGAAGAAAACATCATGCTGTTAAAATTAAATCAAACTTATTGTAAACAGGAGATAGGATATGCACAAAATATTGCTTGTGGAAGATGATGTGAAAATAGCAGATCTGCTGAAGTCGCATCTCATGAAGTATGGCTATGAAGCGGCCGTATGCACGGAATTCGATGAGGTAGTTAAATGCTTTGAAAGAGAGCAGCCTGCGATGGTCCTGATGGATATCAATCTGCCGAGCTATGACGGTTTTTACTGGACACGCCAGCTCAGGCAGTTGACCACCTGCCCGATCATATTCATTTCAGCCCGTGCGGGTGAGATGGACCAGATTATGGCATTAGAGCATGGAGGCGATGATTACATAACCAAGCCATTTCATTATGAGGTCGTCCTGGCTAAAATCAAGAGCCATCTTAGGAGGGCATATGGGGAATATGCATTGAATGTGAAGGAACGGCAGATTGAAGCTGAGGGACTTATCCTTTATCCTGAAAGACTCCTGCTTGTTTTTGAGGAAAAGCAGGCTTCGGTCACAAAGAATGAGTGTGCGGTCCTGGAAATTCTGATGAAAAGATATCCCCGCTTTGCCAGCAGGGAAGCGCTGCTCGAAAAGCTGTGGGATGATCAGGCTTATGTGGATGAAAACACATTGAATGTCAATATGAACAGAGTAAGAAAAAAGCTCAGGGAAATATCTATAACCGGAGCGGTTGAGACCGTCAGGGGAGCAGGCTATCTGCTTCAAAATACCTGGAAAAGGAGCTGATTGGTGTTGAAGCTCTTTTTTAAGGATCATTCAGGGGTCATCTTTCTCCATATTGTCATGCTCTTTTCTGTGCTTATTATCTATCGTATGGCAGGATTCCGGGACATAAAGGTAAGCTTATATACTGTTTTTTTGGGGCTTTGCCTGCTCGGCGGTTATCTGGTTTTCCGTTATGCAGGAATGAAGGGATATTATGCACGGCTCACTAATCCGTTTGCGGCTCTCGATGAATCGATTTCTGCGACAGGCTTCTATCCGATGGCAGAAGCTCTTGATCAGCTTTTGCTGAATCAATACCAGCTTTATGAGAACAAGCTGGCGCAATGGGAAAGAGATAAAAACGAACATCTTATCTTTATGAATCAGTGGGTGCATCAAATGAAGACCCCTCTATCTGTCATAGAACTGCTGCTGCAGGATGAGGACGAAGTAAGCCGTGAAAACATCAGGGAAGAGACGGACAGAATTCAAAAAGGTCTGGAAACAGTACTGTACAATGCAAGGCTTAAATCTTTTGAGCATGATTTCCATGCAGAGCCTGTCAGGCTAAGGGAGCTGGCTGTGAAACTGGTGCAGGAGAACAAGCGCTTGTTCATCCGGAATGAAGTTTATCCTGAAATTGCAGCTGGAGCTGATCTTATTGTCCATTCTGACAAAAAATGGCTCGAGTTCGCAGTCTCCCAGATTCTGATAAATAGCATCAAATATTCAAAAGGTACAAATCAACAGGTGACCATCTCCTTCTGGCAGGAAGGAGAAACTGTCATCCTTGAAGTGAAGGACCGCGGGCATGGAATACCGGCCAGTGATATCGAGCGTGTCTTCCAGCCTTTCTTTACCGGCGAAAACGGGCGCCGTTTCTCGGAGTCTACAGGAATGGGACTGTATCTGGTTTCAGAAATCAGCATAAGCTTCAATTTCAGCTGGAGCTGGAGTCCGAGGAAGGAAAGGGGACTGCTGTTCGCTTCCTGTTCAATGAGCCGAACAGCATCTTACAAGATTGTAAGCCTCGTGAAAGGAACTTCGATAGCTGAAGCAATCTCTCTCCTTTACTATTAAAGCATCAGAAGAAAGAGAGGAGAAATTAAATGAAGATGCTTCAGATAAATCGGCTAAGTAAAGTATATACAGGAAAGGTTTCTTACCGGGCACTGTCAGAACTCAGCCTGGAAATCAGCAAAGGGGAGTTCGCAGGGATCATGGGCCCTTCAGGCAGCGGAAAGACTACACTGCTGAATATGATATCCACGATTGATTCTCCAACATCAGGCGAGATCCTGATAGAAGGAAAAGATCCGAACAAGCTGAAGAAAAGGGATCTTGCGAAATTCCGCCGGAGAGAGCTTGGTTTTGTTTTTCAGGATTTTAATCTGCTTGAGACGCTGACTGTGAAAGAAAATATGATGCTTCCTCTTACATTGGAAGGGGTACGCGTCAGGGAAATGGAAGAGAAAGCAGAAAAGGTCGCAGACAAGCTTGGCATCCGGCCGATCATGAACAAAAGGACCTATGAAATTTCGGGCGGACAGGCACAAAGAGCGGCGATTGCAAGGGCCATCATTCATACCCCGAAGCTCCTGCTGGCAGACGAACCGACAGGGAATCTGGATTCAAAGGCTTCACGCGATGTGATGGAAACTATGTCAGACATAAACAGGAATGACGGTACCACCATGCTGCTTGTCACCCATGATGCCCTGGCTGCCAGTTATTGTGACCGGGTTATCTTTATCAAGGATGGCAGGCTCTATAATGAAATCCGCCAGGGAGACAGCCGCCAGGCCTTTTTCCAGAAAATCATTGATATGCTTTCAATACTGGGAGGGAATGCACATGACCTTTCGTCAATTCGCGTTTAAGAATGTGCACCGCAATAAACGGCTGTATGCGGCTTATCTGCTGAGCAGCGCCTTTTCGGTCATGGTATTTTTCGTCTATGCGGTTTTTGCCTTCCATCCGGGCCTTAAAACAGAAGGAATCGGCGGGCATGTTTCAACCGGGTTGCATTTTGCCGAAGCAGTTATATATGTGTTTTCCTTCTTTTTTGTCCTTTTCAGCATGAGTGCATTCCTGAAATCGAGAAAAAAGGAGCTCGGATTGCTGGTTATGCATGGAATGACAGGTATGCAGCTCAGAAAGATGATCTTCATGGAAAACATGATGATCGGACTGGTTTCAATTCTGACAGGAATCGGAACTGGCATGGTGCTTGCCAAGGCAATCCTGCTCGCAGCTGAAAATGTACTCGGTTTAAAAAAGTCCCTGCCTTTTTATATGCCTGTTGAAGCGCTGGGCCTTACAGCGGGTGCTTTTGTCCTGCTGTTCGCAGTTATTTCATTTTTCACAGTTTCCATGTTCAGGGGGAATCAGCTGACAGCTTTTATTAAAAGAAGCGCTGCTCCAAAGCCTGAACCTCGCGCTTCCAGCCTGCTTGCCCTGCTATCTGCCTTGCTTCTTGCCGCAGGGTATATTACTGCGCTCAAGGTGAAGGGGGTTTATGTAAGCGTGGCATTGGTGCCGGTCAGCACTGTTGTCATCATCGGGACTTATTTTCTCTTTACACAGCTCAGCGTGTATATCATCGGCCGCTTAAAAAAGAATCCATCAATCCTGTTCAAAAAGACGAATCTGCTTCTTTTCTCTGATTTAGCTTACAGGATGAAGGATAACGCCCGTACCTTCTTCATTGTTTCGATTGTATCTACTGTGGCATTTTCAGCCATTGGTGCACTGGTCGGCTTCAGGACAGTTATGACCAAGGCAGTCCAGGAGGAGAATCCGTTTGCTTTTGACTACAGCAGCTATGCAGGAAACGAGAGGGAAGCATCCCAGGTTGAGCTTATCCGGACTAGGCTTAATGAAGAGGGGATTTCCTATCGCGAACTTAGAGCAAAAGGGCTTTACCAGACTATCGGCGACAGTCAGGCGATGTTTGTGAAAAGTTCAGAATATAATCCGATAGCAAGAGCGGCAGGCGGGAAAGCGGTAGATCCTCAAGGAGACAAAGCAATCAAAATAATACCTATGAAAACACCTGCTGAAAACGAAAAACAAACAAATCTGACCCTCAAAGAAAGCGGGGAGCCCATTTCCATAGCTGGAAATACACAATCATTTGCGTTCCCTTCATATGAAAGCTTTTATGTTGTATCAGACAATAAGTTTGCCGCGCTGCGAAGTTCTGCCAAAACACAGCATTTTTATATTTTTGATGCAGAAGATTGGAAAAGCACATCAGATATCGGGGAAGAACTGGCGAAAGAGCTTCCGATCAGCAGACTTGGAAAAGAATACAGCTTTTTTCCGCTAGCTCATGAAATGGATAAGATTGTTCAAGGGTATGGGGCCATCCTATTTGTCGGCCTATTTATCGGAGCAGTGTTTTTTGTTGCCGCCGGGAGCTTTCTTTACTTCAGGCTCTTTAGCGATCTTGATGAGGATAAAAAGAAATTTTCCCGCATTGCAAAGATCGGACTAACGGATGATGAACTGTCAAAAGTGGTTTCAGTGCAGATCGGGCTCCTGTTTTTTGTACCGTCAGGCGTTGCAGCTGTCCACGGCGCTGTAGCTCTTACCAGCATGCAGAATATGTTCGGCACCTCGCTCTTCAAGGAGTCAGCCCTTGTGCTGGGAAGCTTTTTACTGATTCAGCTGGTTTATTATGTATTCATCCGTTCGGCATACTTGAAAAATATCAAGAAGGCACTCCGCTAAATGCAGCAGGACCAGAAATCAGGGTCCTGCTTATTTTACGCCGGCGGCAAACGGATTTGTTGACGCTGTCTGCCTGTCTGCCTGTAAAATAGATAAGTGTACATAGAGTTAATACTAACAGGGGGATGCTGATATGAACCGCCTCACTTATATGCTGCTGGTACTTTTGACAACCTCTCTTATGGGATCGTCCTTTGCTATAGGTAAAATCGGACTTGATTATATTTCCCCCCTTATGCTGACAGGGCTTCGTTTTACCATTGCCGGGGTGCTGATGGCAGTCATTGTACAGCGGAAGCCGCGGCCAAGTGCATTGCCAGACTGGCTGAAGGTGTTCTCGATCGGCCTGTTTCAGACAGCAGGGGTGATGGGGTGTATTTTTCTCAGCTTAAGGACCATCACTGCCGGGGAATCATCCATACTTACGTTCAGTAATCCGCTGATTGTTGTTGTTCTGGGCACGATCATTTTCGGCCTAAAATATACAAAGATTCAATGGATAGGCGTCATTGCTGGATTTCTGGGTGTGATCCTGACACTTGGCTTTCAATTTCGGCTGGAATCAGGCACCCTGCTCGGTCTTGGGGCAGCTTTTTCATGGGCAATCGCGACCTTGCTTATTAAAAGGTGGGGAGGGCAATTCAATACCTGGGTTTTGACAGCTTATCAGCTTCTTTTCGGAGGAATCGTCCTGCTGCTTATGAGCTTGACCATGGAAAAGATTGAGCTGCACATCACTCCGCTTTCAATCTTCATTGTTGTATGGCTCGCTTTGATGGCATCTATTGTCCAATTCGCTGTCTGGTTTTATTTATTAAGCAAAGGAGATCCGGGGAAAACGAGTGCCTTCCTTTTCCTTGCCCCATTCTTTGGCGTGCTGTCCGGATGGCTTCTGCTGGGGGAAGCTGTCCATTGGTATGTCTATGCCGGAGGAGCACTTATTTTTCTCGGGATTTTTCTTGTCAACTGGACTTTCAAAAAGAGCAGTACCTAACAAAGAGAGCCGCACCTCAGAAGTGCGGCTTTTCTCTGTTCGCGGCGGATTACTCCTTGCTGCCGCCGTTCTCGTCCCAATAGATATCTGCAAAAGCTTCAGATAAAGCATCAACTGTTCTGTGGAGTTCCTCCAGATTATTATCGACCCCGCCAAGCTCTACCAGAATGGCTCTGTTGGATATATCCTGGTTATATACCCCGTTTCCTTCAAGCTTTGTCTTTAAGAATACTCCACGGCTGAGGCCCGGGTATTTTTCTTCAACCTTCGCATTCAGTTTTTTTGTATATTCCAGATTGGCCTGGTAATTTTTATTTTCCTTGCCGACGATGAAATACAGACGTGCATAGGTTTTGCCGTTGATCGTCGCAGTCGTTTTATCCTTCCTGGCAGAATCGCGGTGGATGTCTATGAAATATTTCAAATTTGGATTTGCTTCTGCAGAAGCGTGGACAACTTCATTGGATACTTTATAGGAAGAAGAGTAGGTCCACTCTCTCTTAAGCAATTCTTTATTAATATTGGTCTTATCCTGGGATGCTCCGATCCCTTTTTGCAGGAGTGCATCTGAAAGTTTGCTGCCCAGTCCGACCACATTGGCCCGTTCATCTGAAGTTACGGCTTTATTGGCGTCTTTTGTATTTTTCAGCAGCGGAAGGAAGGCCTCCATATTATGTGAATGATAAATCAGCACATCTGTTTTTTCAGGCTTTTTGGCCGGTTGTGCCGGCTTGTCCGCCACAGGCTGCTGCAGCTTTTCTTCTGCAACTTCACGCTCATTCATGAGTACTTCTGCTGGAGGTGCTGATTCAAATGGTAGGGTGGAAAGATCTGTTCCTTCCCCGGCAACCACTATTTCTGTATCAAAATAAACAAGGCCGGGAAGCTCTGTCCCGAGAAAGGTACGGGCATCCGTAGGCTTTACATTAGTGGCAAGGGAAAATAAGGCATCTGTCACATTTTCAAATGTGAAAGGATCGCTGTCAGGAGCGAAGGAATGATTGGCCGAGCTGATAAAATAAGTCAGCAGTTCATTGATTTCAATATTTCTCATGACGCGCTCCAGTGACTTTGAGCTGAATTGAGTGTAGATAATGATAGAAAAGAGGAAAACGGCGGCCGCGATTAGTAGGTAGATGAGATCTTTGTAATGTTTAACGTTTACTGTTACAACTTTTATCATGAAATTCACCTCAATTCACCATATGCTCATTTTTACGAGAGTATGCGATATGAGGGGACAATGATTTGTAAAGTTTTACGGGGAAAGAGCCTGCAGAATGTGAAAGGCTCTATCTGAACATCACATGAATAACCTGCCGCCAATGAGGAGATTTTATAATAAAGGCTATGTTAGTGTACCTTGTTGATTTTGGGCTCATTCGTGTGAAAGTCTGTTTCACACGCATTTCAGTACAGCTGAAATGAGCCCAAAATCAACAACAAAGTTTAACAATGCCATAATAAAAAAAAGCAGAATCCTGCTGATTGAAAAGTAGGGAAAAGATATGGCAGGACTAATCATTTCAATTATCATTTTTAATATCGCAGCTGTAAAGTTCGGCAAAACCCTGACTGGCAATCAAAAGCTGCATATATGGGCATTTACGATTGCATTTCAGCAAACCTTTGACGTTATCATAGAATTTAAGCTCCATGGATACTGGTATTTCAGCCTGGATCCTGATATTGGCGGACTGCTGGCACACACACTGCTGCTTCCCCCGGTGAATGTCCTCTTTCTCAGCCGCTATCCTTTTAGCTCTGATAGACTGACAAGGATATTTTATGTAGTTTTCTGGGTGATAGCCATTCTTCTTTACGAATATTTCACTTTGCTACCTGAACCGTGGGGATATTTTCACTACGG
Organism: Bacillus infantis NRRL B-14911; assembly: GCF_000473245.1. Classification (NCBI taxonomy): domain Bacteria; kingdom Bacillati; phylum Bacillota; class Bacilli; order Caryophanales; family Bacillaceae; genus Bacillus; species Bacillus infantis. The sequence goes on along the minus strand of NC_022524.1, from coordinate 2,656,455 downwards.
GTGGTGGAAGCTGTGGCATGCTGCCATTGCTGATCCAATTTTGTTCTTTTTATTGATTCAGTATTATAAATGGGTACGTAAACTGGAAGGCGCAAAATAGTTTGTTCCATAAAAGAGGTGCTTATATGAAACGGCAAAGACTGCTTTTGGCTGTGATGATGCTTCTTTCCTGGGCTAGTATTCCCCTGATAGGAAAGAGGTCTTTTAAAAGATTTCTTCCGGCATCTATATTCATATGTACCATTGCAGTGATCATGAATATACCTGCAGCAAAACGCAAGTGGTGGGTTTTCCAATCCAGTATCCATCCTAAGATAAGAGGAGATGTACCATTTGTTATCGGTCCTTATTTCGTTTTGTCCTTTCTGGTATTGAAGTATATGTACGGGAAGTTTGGTTTTTATATGATCGTCAATTTTGTCCTTCATATTTTATATGCATTCCCAGGCGTCCGGTTTTTGGAGTGGACAGGAATTGCTTCTCTCAAAAAAATGACTAAGCAGCAATTCATCCTGCTTCAGCAGTTCAGAGCAGTCCTTTTATATGGCTTCCAAGTGCTTTATGAAAAGCTGCGAAGTTCCGATCCCAGTGAACAGAACTGAGCCCCGCTCTTAGAGAGCGGGGCCTGCTGACAGCTAACCATTGCTGCGCTGATGGTCTACCCACCAGTCTATATGATCCAGATCAAAAACGATCATGCTGCCAAAAGGTCTTTGATGGGGGAGTTTCCGTTTTTGTATGAGATCCAGAATGGCCTCCTCAGACAGCGGATAATCTTTCATATCCAGATAAGCTATCAGATCTTTTATGCTGTACGCCTTTCTCAAAAATTAATCACCTCCCGCCAATCCTCCTTTATACAAAGGAAGTCTGGCGAAAAGCACTTAATAAATGAGAAGCTAAGATACTTTTACCCCGGCAATTATTCTCTAATCTTTCTTCTGCAAAAAAACATCTTATTGAAAAAGAACTCAGTCCTAAATGAAATATTTGCCATCCTTCTGAAAAGAAACCAGGGAACTGGAATAGTCGATATTAGTTCTGCGTTTTGATAATAACCTGCGATCAATATTGGAAAAGTACATTCCGTACTTAAATTATAAGAAAAAAGCCGTATAACAAGATATCATGCTTTCAGTAAAATGGGCTTGTCCCTCTGAAACGGTTCTTTGTTCTCCCCGTCTAATCTGTTGTGAAGGCAAAATACAACAAGATTGACAGAAGGGGGATTCTAAAATGAAAAAAGTAAAAAAACTGGCTGCTTCAGCGCTTGTCGCCCTTGGCATTCTAACATTCAGCCAGGGCACTGCATCTGCTGAAGAATTTTATACCATCAAAAAAGGGGACACTCTCTATAGCATTGCCAGGCAATATGGCAGTACAGTCGGACAGCTGAAGCATCTCAATAAATTAAAGGGCGATTTGATCTATGCAGGCAGCAGATTGGAGGTTCCCGGAAAGATTACAGTGAAGAAAGGAGACACACTTTGGAGACTCGGACAAAAATACGGTCTCAGTGTCGCTGAACTCAAGAAAATAAACGGACTGAGGAGCGACCTGATCCTAATAGGGCAGAATCTGTCAGTCAATAAAGGCAGTATTGCTTCATATGATGCTGAAAAGGTGAAATTGTCCGTTTCCCCCAAGAAAGGTTACACATTTCATGCAGAAGAGCCGCGCCGCTTCCTTTTGGAATATGGGAAGAATAGCCGGTATTTTGCCAGAGTGGAAGTTCTTGACGGAAAATCAGCAATGGATGAAGTAAAGAAAAATTCTCTGGAATATCTTAGGACGATTGGCAAGCCTGAAGACATGAAACCAGTACAGCTTCCATTTTATAGAGACAGTATGATGGTGCTGCACGCACATAACAAAACTGACCAGGCAAACATCATTGTCAAAAATGTAGACGGGAAGCTGCTTCGATTCACCATTCATTATGTGAACCAGGAGGAATCAGAAGAGGTTTACGGGACGATGATCTCGATTCTCGGAAGCGTGAAAGCATACTGAAAATGAAAAAGGGAGGGGATCCAGCGGTCCCCTCCCTTGCCATTCCCCATGATTATTTCCAGACTTCTTCGGCAATGTTTGCTTAAGTGAAAGTAGAATGGCTAGGTAGAAAATAGAGAGCTTCAGCAAGCTCTCTATCGTACAAGTCTATAGGGTGTTATGCTTTATTTTGAAAACAGCTTCAGCAGCGGATGCTTATTTTTGTCCTTCACCTTGATTTCCTCCATCACTATCCGGTCCTGATGCTCAGAAATCCATTCTTCCATTTCTTTTTTATCTTTGCATTGCGTATAGTAGGTTTCTCCGCCTTTTCCAACTGCATTAATGACATATCGGCAAGTGTTTCCCATAAATCCTCCCGTTGCTGTGGTGTTTAAAAGGTATAATGCATGCATTCCATCATGGTTTCTCCTATTCTCAGATCCTCTTGTTTTATACAAAAACAGAGGAGGAGAAACCGGATTTTTAAGTCATGATTTCCAATAATAAATCCTGTTCTGCCTTATCTTACTCACGAACTTAATGGCTGTCAACGGAAAATAAAAAAGAAATAAAAAAGAAATAAAAAAAGAAATAAACGGGTTGAAAACATGGTGATGTCTTTGTAGAATAGAGGATTCACTCATTTTTCTGCAGAATGCTGAAAGTCAGATGAAAAAAGGGATATGCAGAAATTTGCTTATACGGAAAGTTGGAAGTAAAATTATTTCAACACCTGAAAAATGAATCGGCTTAATCTCATATTGAGAGCGGAGGAACCAATTTTTGGGGCTAATCCTGCAGGAAGCAGGAGGGATGAGAATGATCTTTCGCCATCCTGCCCGTCAGCTAACTTCGTCGGCTAAAGCGAGTGAGGTCATTTTAGACCGCCTAATGAGCAGCCCCTTGCATCCAAATTTGCAGAAGCTGCCTGGAGCCAGGATAGGTCTTTTTGTGCTGTAAATTACCTGCGTACGTTTTAGAGCGGCTGTATTCAGGGAAGAAAAGGAATGTGGCTGTTTAGGCATTTTCATTGCCAAGGGACAGTTTGTGCCCAATAACCCCAAGGGAACCATTAAGCCGGATTGAATGCTGCAGGTGTTCACTGATAAGAAGAAGGAGAATCAGCTGTAATGAATATCGCGTTTTTTTTATTGCCTAAAAATGAACTGGTTTTTGTCTACGACCATTGGACAATGAGGCAAGCCATGGAAAAAATGGAGTATCACCGTTATACAACCTTTCCGATATTAAATAAAGAAGGAAAGTATGTAGGTTCCTTGTCGGAAGGAGACTTGTTATGGAAGCTCAAAAGCATGGGCAGGGTCGACTTTAATGAGATCCAGGGAGTGATGCTGAAGGATGTGCCGCTTCATAGATCATATGAGCCAGTGCTAGTTAGCAGTGAGATGGAAGAAATCATTAATTCATCACTAAATCAGAATTTTGTCCCTGTTACTGACGACAGCGGCGTATTCATAGGATTGATCCGAAGAAGGGAAATTATCGATTATCTGGCAGGCAGCTTCAAAGAAAGGGACTTGTCTGTTCCCGGGGAGCAGAGCAAGACAACATAAGCAGCCGCTTTTATTTAGAAAAAAAGTCCATACAATTTTGTATGGACTTTTTGGCGCGGCAGGGGTTAGGGGAGGATTGATACTGGGATTGCATTGTTCCGTTGGAAAATGGCATCAATTTTAGGGGGAAGTCTTTAAAATGAAGGGTGAGCATTACATCTAGAAGCTGCTTCGCCCGACATTTAAAGAGATTACATCAAAATTAAGGACGATCATTCCGGATACCTTCACAATCATTCCTGATATGCCTATAATCGGGCCTGTTTCGGCAATAATCTTTCCATATCTGCCATAATTCATGCCGGTTTCCGCATTAATCATTCTTAATCCCATATAGTTACAAAAGACTATACAAAGCAGCGGTGAAGATGCTGCATATGAAGCAGTAAGATTCATGGGCGTACCCGGCTCTTATCCTTTAAATAGCTTTTGTGCTCTTAATAATGATAGTTGTCGGAAGAAATTGGGCTTTTTCATAGGAATACCAGCGGTTGCTGTGCCTTTTCCTGTCTTCCTCAGATAGGCATGCTTCTTCTATCACTCTCTCGATTTTAAAACCTTGGCTGACCAGCGCATTGATATAGGTGCTTACCTTATACTGCTGCATAAAAGCAGGCGTATTCCACCCCTCATGGTTATAAATGCCTTCTTCGTGATAAGGCTTATCGATAATAATGGAGGAATCTTTGCACCGGATTCTGCTGAAAAATGGATGTTCCCAGCTGAAAATGAAAGTGCCGCCAGGCTTTAAAAACCTGTGGATATTACCCAGCGTTTCCTCGAGGCTCGTTGTCCAGCCGAGAGCATAGATGGAATAGACAATATCAAAATATTGATCAGGGAGCCCCGGATCATTCTCCATAGGGGATTCAAAAAGTCTTACTGGCGCTGCAGCACCGCCGAGCACCTGCTGTGCCGTTTGAATCTGCTTCGGCGACAAATCAATGCCCCAAAGCTCTGCCGCACCCCGCCCGTCCATATAGAGAAGAGAATGCCCGCTGCCGCAGCCGATATCCAGCACCTTTTTCCCGGCAGGGTCGCCAAGCAGGTTCAGTTCATCTTCTACAGGGGCCAGGGGACCATACTCAGGGAGCGGATTTCGGCCAAAAAAGCGCTCTGCTGAAAGGTTCCAGCTTTCTTTGTTTTTCTCTAGAATTTCTGTTTTCATAAGTATCATCCTTTATCCAATTATAAAAAGGCTCTCATGCTGACCTGAGGAACCTCTATCAATATTCGGTGCACTTCCAATATTCTCCTTTAAATCTAAGGGAAAATTAGTCTATTCGCTTTGTTTAAGCAAGATTTTCAGCAGTGTCATAGAGATGGCGAGTAATGGAAAGCAGCAGATGTAACCAGGAAAGCAACCTGGGATAATTCCATGTCAAGAAGACTGCCAGCCGGACTGACTAGTCAGGACAAAAGGAAGTATTCGCTTTTGTGAAGGAGGCAATAAGGAAGAAACGCCTGAATGACACTTAGCTGATCATGCTAAAACAGATGTTTATTAAAGAAGCTCTAAAAACAATATTTCCTTATCAGAAACAATGATTAAAACAGCAGCCAGAGCGCGATCAAGCATAACCCATGGAAATACAATTCAGAGCAAACAAGCTTATTTTGACTATCGGACATATCAGAGTTATCCTTATCACTCATTTTCTATTATTAGTGTAAGAAATTCTGCAGAAATCAAAAATCAGCCCCGGCTGTATTTTTATACGGCTCAAGACTGATTTTATTAGTAAAGTAAAGCTCATAATCTGGACAGCTGAACCGGATTAGCAGTTAGCAGTCCTTCCCTTTAGACAGATGCAGGGGAGGAGGGATCAGCCAGCCTTTTTCTTTATTCAGACGCAAAACCTTGGCGCCAAGCTGGGCTTTTTGTGTGTGGAACTGCCCATACATCATGGCTACATCTTCACGGATCGACATACCTATAACCTGGCTGCAGGCAACTAGCCCTGCGGCAATGTCAGCTGAGAGTGTTCCCGCTATTTCCATGTCGGAAACCCTTGCGCCAACCGGGATGTCATCCAGGCACGCATCCGGCCGTTCAGGCAGTGCCGGCGGCAGGCCTACTCCATTTTCTTTCAGCAGTTCCTCTACCTGCCTGCGATTTTCTTTGCCGAGTTCAATCGCTTCAGTCAACAGCTTCTTAAGATCACCGTCACCTGCATGGTTCATCATGGTCTGATATCCTGCAATCATCGCATTTCCTGCAAGCTGGGAGGACCAGATACTAAATACTTCGCCATAATGCAACGGTTCTTCCTTCGGGTTGCCGCTTAAAATTCCCATCATAAACCTCCTTAAGTTATCTCTCATCAGAGTGCCGCCTTTCTGTTAAGCACAAGGGTAGTATTGCCAATCTGCCTGGAATTCATTTCATCTTTTTAAAAAGAAAAAAAACTTGAGGCTAAATCGCCTCAAGCTGATATTAAATCTTTTCGCTCACCCCGGATTTAACGGAGCTTCTGCCCATGATTGGCAGGAGGATAAGAATTCCAACCGCCAAAAGCACAGCTGAAGCTTCATAAATCAGTACGATGGAAAGCTTGCTGAGCAGCCAGCCGGACATCGACATGGTAATGACGGTTGCTCCCATAAAGAGGGGATTCAGGATGCCATTGACCCTGCCGATAAAGTTTTCTTCTGTATTTTGAAGAATCATCGTATTAATGCCGATATGGATGCACGGCATAAACAGTCCGGAGAAAAATTGTGCAGCAAGTGTGAGCCAGAAAGCGGTGGACAGTCCCATTCCTATAAAGCCGAGTGCACTGGCTGCCATTCCAAGCGCAAGAAGCAGCTGGGGCTGAGCCTTCTTGGAAAGAGCTATAGTAATGCCTCCGCCAAGTATCATGCCGGCTCCAAATGCAGTCATCAGCCATTGCAGTTCCTCTTTTGGCAGGCCAAGCCTGTCAGTTATGAGAAAGACGCCCAGCGGCTGGGTAAGGCCGATAGCAAGGCCGGCAGCCGCAAAGCAGCCTCCGAGCAGGGTAAGCGGCTTGCTGCTCCAGACATAGCGGAAGCCATCCTTCATTTCCTGGAACAGTGATTTTCTTTCAGATGTTTCATCCAATTCCCTGTCAGCTGGCAGCATAAGCAGAATGAGGGCAGAGAGGATAAAAGCTATACCCATAACAGCAATGGCTGTCATGATTCCGAAACGCTGATAGACAAAGGTTCCGATAATCGGTCCAAGAATCATGAAAAGCGCAAATACAGTCTGGTAAATAGACATTCCCATCTGAACCAATTCTGCCGGTACATGCAGCTTGAAAAGCTTCATGCCGGCAGGCTGGGAAAATTGGGATAAGATCGAAGAAACAAGCGTCGCAAAGAAGATCACTTTCCAGCTTCCGAAGAGCAAGGTCAGCAGCACCGCAAATATGGACAAAGCACTTAATAAATCGCACCATACCATAGTCCTTTTCGGCCTCCACCTGTCTGCAAATGTCCCTCCGATAAAAGAAAACAGGAAGATCGGCGCAAATTCGGCGACTGATATAAGAGACACGGCTACCGGGTTTTCATTTGTTTTTTCAATTACATAAAGAAGGATTGAGTAATTTCGGACCCAGATCCCGATTTGCAGGAAAAAGACGGACAGCAGGATGGTTCTGATAACGCGATTTTGAAACAGCGCTCCGAAGCCTGCTTTTTCTGCAAGCATATTTTCTGTCATAAAAAAACCTCCTGGCTTTTTCTGGTCAGGAGGCTCCTTGGGTGTAAAGCAGAGCAGAGGGATTCTGCTTACTGTAACAAAGGGATGCACCAATCCTATCCAGAAAAGAATCGTATAAATGAATTACGAACATTTTCCAAAAAGAATTAGTTGTTCATCGCCCTTTTGTCACCCTTCCGGTAAATTAATATACATATATTACCGGAATCTAGAGGGGAAGGCAAGAGGAGGGATTGAATAATAAATCGACATATTCAGCAGAGGTTATTGATTTGAAATTGATTACAGAAAGTTTAAAATAATCATTAAGGTTGAATGGGGATTTACCCTAATTCGAGAATAGAACGGGAAAGGGGACTGTCATGAAGGAAGGAAGAGTTCAATTGCCAAATGGTATAAGTTTGAATGTGGCTCATAGTCTTTCTGAAAAACCAGTCATTCTGTGCCTGCATTTCAGCGGAGGAACATGGCAGGCATGGCATGGAATATTTCCGCATTTTTCTGCAGACTATAGTGTGATTGCACCGGATATGAGGGGACATGGTAAATCGGAAAAACCTGAAAGCGGCTACCATATTGAAGAAATGGCTGATGATATCATCCTGCTTTTAAATGAATTAGGCATTGAATGCTGCCATATCATTGGAAGCTCCATGGGGGCAGAAGTGGGGCTCAGCATCGCAGCCTCCCATCCCGAAATGGTCCAGTCGCTTGTTTGTGAAGGCGGTTTATATGATCGCTGGGGTGAATACAGCTTGCTGGAAGGAACAAAAGAAGAGGCAGAGATAGAAAGAACAGAGCTCCTGGCAAGCATTTATAATGAAAAAGAGCTTGTTTACTCGTCAGCTGAAGAGTATCTTTCGTCAATGAAAGGAGAATTCAAGGAAGCTAAAATCTGGAACAGACATACAGAAACATTTATAAGAAGCACGATGGAACAAAAAGTAAACGGACACTTCGCGAATCGCTTTACAAAGAATGTCCTAGCCGGCTTTATTTCGTCATGCTGGGATATCAGGCTGGAAGACTATTACTGTAAAATCAGCTGTCCTGTTCTTTTTCTGCCTAGCCAGGAGGAGTCTGAAAACAGACTGGCGGAAAAAAGCATCCAGCATTTTTCTTCCCTTATCCGGGAACATTACATTACCTATATCCCCGACTCACTGCATGCGTATGTTTGGCTGCAGTTTCCCTTCCAGGCTGCAGACGCCGTCATATCTTTTTATAAAAGCTTCAAATCAGGGAGGCTATCTTCTTAATGGACTTGCCAGAAGCGTTTAAAAGAACCATTATAAATGTACATAAAGAGAAAGGCATACAATGGCTTTCTAACTTTGATGATTTAATAGAAGAATGCGAGCGGCGGTGGAAGCTTAAAATAGGGGAGTATTATAAGCTTTCCTATAATTTTGCGGCGCCCGTTATCATGGCAAATGGAACAGAGGCAGTTCTGAAACTCTCCGTACCCAGCGGGGAATCAAAAGGAGAGGCATATGCCCTGGAGCAGCTTAAAGGGCCGGGCGTCGTGAAAATATTTGAAGCTGACGTGGAAAAAGGCATTCTCCTCCTTGAAAAGGTGTCCCCAGGTTCAACTCTCGCTGGAGTTGTAGACGACGAAGAAGCCGCTGGGATTGCCGCAAATCTGATGAAGAACCTTTGGGTTCCTGCACAGGATTCGTCTGATTTGCCTGGGATGGAGGAGCGGCATCAAAGTCTTCAGCGGATTCTCCGTGAAAATCCGGAAGGGCTGGGACCAATAACAGCTTCAATGCTGAATGAAGCAAACAGCATATTTGCTGAGAACATAAGGAATACAGCAGACAATTTCCTTCTTCATGGAGATTTGCATCACTATAATATCTTGGATGGCGGGAAAAATGGCTGGATTATCATCGATCCAAAAGGGCTGATCGGAGAAAAGGAATATGATGTTATACAGTACCTTCTCAACCGGCTGCCTGAAACAAATGCTGAATCTATCATCTCAAAAAGGATTAACCTATTCGCTGAGAAAGCCGGCCTGGAAAGGGATAAGCTGATCAGCTGGGGATATGCCCATTCGATCCTCTCGGCTTCATGGAGCTGGAAAGAAAATGGCCGCTGCGAACCTTCTTTTTTTAACAGTATTTGGGCATTTAAAGAGATGCTCAACAAAAGCAGGAATGCCTGAAAGGAATTAACTTTCCAATGCAGTTTAAAAGATGACCCTTGTAAGCAGAAATGCTACAATAGTAAAGGAAAAATATCTTAAATAGAGAGGTCTCAGGGGAAGCTATGCATAGAAATGAAGATTTACATGAATACTTAGTAGATAAAACATGGCAGCTAACAGAAGACTGGTATGCTTCTTTGGACAAAAGTGATCCAAAAGGAGTATACAGCTCGACCAATCCAAATGTTATTCGTACAATCAAGCAGCAAAATCATGATTTCCACGAGCATTTTTGCAAAATTTTTATCATGGATGAAGATCAGTTTTTCCATGAATTTGAGCAGTGGATTCTTTCTATAGCCCAGGATGAAGAGCACTTGAGCACTCCAGTCCACTTTATTTTAAGAGAGTTCTTTAACACCCAGGAACAGTATCTTGATTTGGTTGGAAAATTTACCGGAGAAAATGAAGGCAAGTATACTCAGGAGCAGATCAACACCTGGAACAGATTGATCATCAAGGCGTTCAGCAAGGTGATGACCTGGTTCACACAGGAAAACCATAAATTTTCTGAGGCCAGACTCAAGGCCAGCCAGGAAATGATCAATGAACTCAGCTCGCCGGTCATTTCGCTTAATAATAATGCAGCATTGCTGCCGCTTGTAGGCGATATCGATACGGCAAGAGCCAAGTTCATCCTTGAGCACACGCTGCTCGAATGCAATGAGAAAAAGGTTAACCATCTGTTCATCGACCTGTCAGGGGTGGTCATGATTGATACTATGGTTGCCCATCAGATTTTTCAGCTGATAGAGACGCTTACACTGATTGGCGTGAAGAGCACTTTATCTGGCATCCGGCCAGAAATTGCCCAGACGGCAGTGCAGCTGGGAATCTCATTCGACAGGATCAGTGTTACTTCCACCCTGGAGAGAGCCATCAATTCACTTAAATAAATCCACCCTCTGGAAGCTGTCATTCTGCAGCTTCCTTTTCTGTATTTTCACAGGTATCCGGCAGCATATATATTTTTCAAAAAGTGTTTAATCATCCAAAAAAACGGTTAAAGGTATATTGGAAAAAAGCATAATTAGTTATCGAAAAGCTAGGAAATTTGAAATGGTAGCATTATAATAATATAAAATAAACTAAAAAAAGATTTTTTGTATATTCATGTTGGGGGAGCTTATGACAAGAGAACTTGCACACATAGGGGAAAGAATTAACCAGGAAAAAATGCAGATTGCCAAACAGGTCCAAACAGAGCGATTCGCTGATCTGACAGATATAGAAAGAGAAGAAATCAGCAAATATGAAACAGAGATTTTGAATTTAAGAGCTGCTTTTATCAGCATGTTTGGAGACAGTCTTATCAAGTCATCCAAAGGGGAAGAAGTATCAGGAGTTTTTGAAAACTGGGGAGCCGAAACAGGGAAAAATCTGTGTGTTCAAGGTGTGTCGCTTGATGAGGCCCTCATGGATACGGCTTTATACAGGAAATACATATGGAAAGTAATCAAAAGAGAAGTTCTCAAAAATGAACTGGCAGCAGAAACCGTTTTTGAAATTATAGAAACAATCGATCCACTGCTGGATACGGCGGTCCATGCCTTCAGCCTGGCATATGTGAGATCGTATTCAGAAACATTGAATAATTCCAAAAAGGCGTTCCTTGAGCTTTCTGTACCGGTTGTCCCGATCACAGACTCTGTGGCCATCCTCCCGCTGATTGGTGATATTGATACTGACAGGGCACAGCTTTTGATGGAAGAAACACTTGAAAAGTCTAGAGATTTGGGTATTTCACACTTGATTCTTGATATATCAGGTGTGATGATCGTGGACACAATGGTGGCCAATGAGCTCTTTAAAGTAACTGATGCACTCAAGCTTCTTGGCATCAAGGTGATCTTTACCGGCATCCGTCCTGAAATAGCACAGACTATGGTTAATCTGGGACTTGAGGTGGACGGGCTTGTCTTCCTTGGCAGCCTGAAAAAGGCGCTGACGCGTCTGAATAAACAAAACGTTCTATAGAAAGAGAAGAGCACTGCCCAGCTGGCAGTGCTCTTTTCTTTCTGCGGCGCCTCGATGCTAAGATGGTGCGGTGCCAATTCCGGCTTCCCTCGGGCGCCTCGCTTTATACCATTCAAGGCAGAAAAAAATAATGATGAACAGGTCTATCAAATCGCCGCCATAATACATGAGGACTGCGCCGCTCTGAGCCTGATCAATTGATACACCTGCCGGGGGATGGGCGTATAGATATTTTGATAATATGCCATGGCCGGCCAGGGCTGTAATCAGGATGGCTGCCCTCAGCATAAAGCTCTTTCTATGCAGAGAAGGCTCAATTGAGATAAACGAAGCCGTAAACAGATATCCTGCCAGAAAAACATGCAAATGCACCAGCAGGTAAAGCAGAGGCTGTTCATGCATCCTTGTAAACAAATCGGTTGTATATAAAAGCCAAAGCCCTCCAATATTTAAGATTGCCGCAATTGCCGGATGGGAAACGAACCTAAATAAGCGCGATTTTAGCAATCTGGCCCCCTTTCTCGCATATCGGGCAGGCAGCATTCTCAAAAATAATGTGACAGGTGCGGAAAGGACCATCAGCAGGGGGCCGAGCATCCCGAGGAGCAGGTGGCCCATCATATGCATCGGAAAATGATTGTGGGACCAGGAAGCTATTGGACCTGCCGCCGCTATACAGCAAAGGATTCCGGCAGCCCAGAGAGCTGTCCTGTATAAAGGCCAATCACGTTTCCCGAAAAATTGGACTGCAAGGTACATGAGAAGCAGGCAAACAAAAAACACAATAAGGGCACCTTGGGAAGCGTTTAACCCAGTACTACCCACTGCTTCGTGGTGCTGATGGCTATTGCCGTGCATCTGGTGCAGCACCTGCCCTTCGCAGCTGTTTGTTCGTCTTCAGGAAAAGCGTGGTTCCCAAAAGAATGAAAAAGAGCGCAATAGCATTCCAAACCAGATCATAAGGCAATATTTCAACCTCATAGCGAATTTGATGAATTCTCATTAACTTATGCTGGATAGTCCCGTCATAAAAATTAAAGCCGCCTGAACCCAGCATGACGCCGCTCATCCATCTCTTCCGCCACCAGGCTGCCCGCCGGCGAAGGTCTGCAAGCATAAATAAAGCTGCTACCGTAGCAAACCAGCTGAAAGCATGAAAAAATCCGTCAGAAACCAGTCCTGCGGCTGTGGTGGAAAGGTCATAAAAATGGTGCCAGTGTAAAAGCTGGTGAAAAACAGCTTCATCCAAAAAAGCTGCCAGACCAACGCCAAACAAAGCACCAGAACCCAGATTCCTGCCGGCAAACTTGGCCTGGATCTGGGAAAGGGTTTTGTCCATTCTTGCCATCAGCCAGCCTCCTATCCTTTAAAAAGTCCTTTTCTCACCAATCTACCCATAATAACGCATATTTAAGCAGTGGAATTATTTTCCTTAAACCTTGTTTCAAAAGAACGTTTGTTCTATAATGGTAATGTAAATAAAAATAGTGGAGGGTTAAATGAGGCCGGAACTTACCAGTAAAATAAGCTATAAAGAATTCAGTGAATATTATTGGCTGAAAACAGAGCTTCAGGCTTTCTGCAGGAAAGAAGGGATGAGTACGTCAGGCGGAAAGGCGGAGCTGTCGGAAAGGATTGGGATATATCTGACTACAGGGGAGAAGAAAGGTCCAATAATAAAAAGAAGGCCAAAGCCACGTGCAGCCAAAGCCCCATTAAGCCTTGATACTGTCATTTCTGAAAATCATACTTGCTCACAGGAAGTCCGTGCTTTTTTCAAGAGTGTCATAGGTTCACATTTTCACTTTTCTACTTACATACAAGATTATTTTAAGCATAATCCCGGAAAGACCTATAATGATGCTGTATCAGCGTGGCACGAGGAAGAAAGCCGGAAAAAGGATCCTTCGTATAAGAGTGAGATTGGCCGGCAGTTCGAATACAACCAGTTTATCCGTGATTATTATGCAGACCAAAAAAACCAGGGGAAAAGCAGAGCTGAGGCTATTGCAGCGTGGATGCTAATTAAAAGCAGGCCAGGAAGCAATGAATATAAGTCCCCGAAATAGATTCCTCCATATTTCCGGGCCGGCCGGCAGGGGAGGCTAGCTTTTTTTGTCCTCCTCAAGCAGCTCGATGATTCTGTCCAGTTTCTGCTCCATTTTGGATTCGGGTTTTCCTATAACCATCCAGCGGACCAGGAAATAGACAGCAAAAACCATTCCAGCCATTACGGCTAACATAAGAATCTGGAATATAAGATCTCCACCGTTAAACATTCTTTCCACAACCTTTCTTTTTTTCCAGTATAGCATTTATCCTGTTTATTGATGGGATATAATTTACAAACGAAAGATTTAGGGCAGCACTAAAAATTTGATTGGTAAGGTAATGACAATTGTAAAAGGGGATTACTTCATGATAAACGAATATACAGATCGTGGTATTCCGGACATAGTACGGCAAAGAAAAGAGGCAGCGTTCAATGAAGGCTTTGAACAATCATGCAAAGATGAAGCTGGGAGGCTACTGTCTGTTATGGCTGCTCAGGCAGGCCAAGGAAGAATTCTGGAAATCGGAACAGGGCTTGGTGTTGGAAGCGCCTGAATTCTTTCGGGATTGTCACCTGAAGCTGAATTGGTATCAATAGACAATTCATTTGAGAGGATAGAAAAAGTCAGAGGCGGCATTCATCATAAACAGGCAATTTTTCTTCATGGCGACTGGAAGGAGGCAGCGGTGCACGGGCCATTCAAATTAATTTTTGCTGATGCTGCTTCAGCCAAACAAAAAGAAGGTGAAGATCTGATAAAAATGCTGGATCAAAATGGGGTGCTGTTTATGGATGATTTCACGCCTGAAGAGCATTTTCCTGAGGAATGGAAGGGAAAGCCTGATACAGTGCGGGAATTCGGGTTTCATCATGCTTTAATGGCTTCAGCGGAAATTTTACTCACATCCAAATGCGCAGCAATCATTGCGGTTAAAAAAGGATAGATTCACTCGAGGAATCCGTTTTTAATATGCCGTGCAGTACTAGTGGATCATATGGTCCATTTAAGTATACCTTGTAAATTCTCCAATAGTCAGTCTATCATTTTCTGCTTGACTGATAGGATGATAATAGTCGATGTTTAAGGGGGAGTTCTATTGATTGATTACCGGATAAAGCCTGCTGCAGGATACCGCAGCAGAGTTGCTGATGTGGTGAGTATGCTTGAACATTCCAGGTCTGTAACACTTAGTGAAATCCAGGGCCTGGATCAATTCCGGCTCGATTTTTTGATCGAAGAGGCCTCTAATTCAATCGGTGCCCTGCTGATGCACATGGCTGCGATCGAATTTGTCCACACCATCATAACATTTGAGCAAAGGGACTTAAATGAGGATGAAAGAGGAAAATGGGAAACCGCATTGGAACTGGGAAACCAGGCCAGAGAAAAGTATAGAGGCAATGATCTGGCATTTTACTTGGCTGAACTTGATGAAGTCCGGAGAAACACATTGGAAAAACTGAAGGACGCAGATGAAGCCTGGCTCCTTAAGGATCATCACTGGGAAAATGGGCTGGCATATAATCACTATTGGATGTGGTTTCACGTCATCGAGGATGAAGTCAGCCATAGAGGTCAGATTAAGCTTATAAAAAGGCTTGCGGACGGGCAGGCATGAAAAAGGGCGGATCATAGTCCGCCCTCTTATATAACCTTGATTGTTATCGGATAAATATATGGCTGATCAGGCTCACTGATCAATTCCCATTCTGTCACTTTAAGGAGCGGCAGCATTGTACCATTATATTCAGCCATCTCAATTATTCCTTTTGCTTTCACCCAGCTGTCAGCTTCCAGCCCTGAAGCTTCTTGAAATTGTGATAAAAAGCCGACGATGCTTGCATCTGCCACGCAATGGGAAACAAGGAAACGGGAGATGACAAGCTGGTCCTCGTTAAAGCCTTCTTCCTTATAAACAAATCCCATCAGCTCTATTTCCTTCCCCAGATAGCTGTCCAGATCTTCATGCATGCTCTCATAATAGGCGGCATATACATCGTCGTTCAAAAGAATGCTATTGCTTTTTGCCAGTCTTTTTTTGTATGCGGTGTATTCGTCATTTGTCATAACAGGCTGATCTTCCAGATTTGGATCAGGTTCATTTTCGTCTATAGTGTCACCCTGTTTAACCTCTAGCTGGTCCTTTGCTGCTTCATTCTGGTCAGTCTGATTCTCCTCTGTTGCCGCTTTACTCTGGTCAGCCTTCTGCTTTCCATGCGATAAAATGGCCATTCCCCCTTTTTTATCCGCAATTGATGCGTCCAGCACCTTGGGCGGGAGGAGGAAGCCCGTGATCAAGGGGAAGATGATGATCGTATAGGATAGCAGCTTTCTTGCTGTAAAAGGGGAGGTGCCATGATCATGATGATGCCCGCAGTCATGGCCTCCATCATCATGATGGCAGCATCCCATTTCACCATGATGATGATGATGATGCTTTTTTTCCTTTTGTCCCCATATACGTGTGATTTGAATAAAAAACAGGACCAGAAAAATAACAGATGCAATTTGGCTGAGGCTCTCATATTTGGGATTGATATATTTGCTGATCTCTCCTGTATAATGCAGCTTGAAAATCAATGCAGAAAAGATAAGCAGTATCAATGCCCTCAAGCCCTGCTGATAGTGTATGACCATTTATTCTCCCTCCTTTACCATAATCCCTGTACAATGAGCAAAGTTGCAAAGACGGCTGCCGCGACAATCAGCAGGACGGATAAGACGAATCTTTTGCGGAAGACGCTGAGCATCATCAGAGTATTTTTCAAATCAATCATAGGACCGAAAATCAGGAAGCCCAAAACAGAGGCAGGAGGGAAGATGCTGCCGAATGACGCCCCGATGAATGCATCGGCCTCAGAGCATAATGATAGAATATAAGCAAGGCCCATCATCACCAGCAGGGATGTGACAGGGCCGCTCCCTGCCTCGAGCAGTGTCCTTGCAGGCAAGTATACCTGTACGAATGAAGCCAGGAAAGCCCCCAGGATTAAATATTTTGCCATATCAAAAAACTCATCAATAGAATGTGTCAGCATCGACCAAAGCCTGTCCATGAAGGGGGCTTTGCTCATTGATTGCGCGGACTCTGTATGAAGGCCTTTTTTAAATTGATTGCCTTTGAAGAAAAGGCTGACAGCAAAAGCGGATGCCAGTGCAATGACAAAACCCAGCCCCATTCTAAGACCGGCCATCTTCGCATCATTGCCAAATGCCATATATGTAGAAGCAATAACGATCGGGTTAATAAGCGGTCCAGTAAGCATAAAGCCAATTCCCGCATAAATCGGCACCCCTTTGCCTACAAGTCTTCGAATAATCGGAACAATACCGCATTCGCATGCTGGAAAAAGGGCTCCCGCCGTACAGCTCATCAATATCGCCATATATTTGTTCTTAGGTATCCATTTTTTAATATGGTCATCAGTTACAAAAATCTGTATAAACCCGGCTATAAGAACACCGATCAATACAAATGGAAGCGCCTCTATCAAAATACTGATAAAAATCGTATTCAAATTGAGCAATGATGAGGGAAGCTCCACTGCTTCTTGAAAACTGACAATCAAAAAGATAAACAGGCCTGCTGCAACAGCGATAATCATACCTGTCAGATCGCCCATATTGCTTTTCATTATTCGATCCATATAAGCCTCCTAAATAACAGCACCCGCGGGTATCGGAATTTGAAGTAAACGTAATTATTACGCTTTACATTCTAAGCTAACTATATGTGTTTGTCCATGGGAATATACCTGCCCAATTTATAGCAGTTAAGGAGGCTGGAATACCTGTTTATTCAGGAGAAGAGGTGCGCAAATCGTCCTAGGAAGATCCTGATTAGTGAATAGAACCAGAACAGATGCAGGCAAATAGAATGTTGGGGAACCTTATCAGAAGTGGGGATTGCATAGGTTTAGAAGTTGTGGTTTAATTAATAAATCGTAACTATTACGTTTTATTTTAGAATAGTTGGCACTGAAGTTGCTAATAAAACTGAAAAGTTGCTAGTAAAACTGAAAAGTTGCTAATAAAAGAAAAAAGTTGCTAGTAAACTGGAAAAGTTGCTAATAAAAGAAAAAAGTTGCTAATAAACACAAAAAGCTGAGGCAGAACCTTACATAGATCACATCAGCCAAGCGCTTTTTTCAAGGAGGATTCAAAAGATGAAAGAATGGGTCATTGTCGGCGGGGGAATTCAGGGTGTTACGCTGGCTGCTTTCTTGCTGAGAAAGAAAAAAGTATCCTTAGAAGGGCTGTCAATTATTGATCCGCATCATGAGCCGCTATTTAATTGGAACCACTGCACAGCTGCCATTTCGATGCCTTATTTAAGATCGCCTTCTGTGCATCATATCGATGACGGGCCTTTCAGCCTGCAGAAATTTGCCGGTGATACCGAACAAACGAAAGCATTCTATGGCAGGTATAAGAGACCTTCATTAAGATTATTCAATGAGCATTGCCAGCATGTTATCCAGGAAACAAAATTAAAAGATTCATGGGTGCATGGCAGGGTGAGCGAAGCTTTGGAGCGGGAGGGCGGCTGGCGTGTTGCCCTTCAGGATGGCCGTACATTAGATACGAAAAATCTAGCCATTGCAATCGGGATTGGAGAACAGCCCTTACTTCCTGAATGGGCCATCAGTCTAAAAGAAGAGGGCTGTCCTTCCATATATCATATTTTCGAAAAAGGCATTCCGCCCCTTGAACATCTCCAGGTTCCTATAACGGTCCTTGGCGGGGGAATATCAGCGGTACATTTGGCCATAAGCTTAAGCACACAATATCCCGGCCAGGCAGCATTGCTTAAACGTCATCCATTCAGGGTGCATGATTTTGACAGTGATCCAGGGTGGCTCGGTCCCAAAAACCAATATGGCTTCCGCAAGCTGGAATCCTGGAAGGAAAAACGCCGGCAGATTATAAAAGCAAGGAATAAGGGATCCCTTCCATTTGATCTTCTGTCAAAAATCAAGCATTTGGCTAAAGAGGAAAAGCTTCACCTTATTGATGGCCATGTTGAGCGGGCTGAATGGAGCGGAGAGGGCATTTCTATGTTCAATGAAGAAGGGGAGCTCATCCATCAGACTGGGACTGTTGTTTTGGCCACCGGCTTTCAGGCCGGCCTTCCGGGAAAAGAATGGCTTGCCCCTTTTATTGAAACGCATAGCCTGCCTTGTGCAAAATGCGGTTATCCGATTGTTGGCCATTCACTCCAATGGTCTCAGGGACTTTATGTTACAGGAGCACTGGCAGAGCTGGAGATAGGGCCGATTGCCCGAAATATCTCGGGGGCACGCCAGGCAGCAGAAAGAATTACAAGCAGCTTATGATCATGTTTAAATCGTAATGAATACGTTTAAGGGAGAGGTTTTTATGACTATAAAGAAAATACCTGTTACTGTTTTGAGCGGCTATCTTGGCTCAGGAAAAACAACTTTGCTCAATTACATTCTGGCAAATCGTGAGGGCCTGAAGGTGGCTGTGATTGTCAATGATATGAGCGAGGTGAATATTGATGCTGCAATGGTGAAGCAGGGCGGCTTCTCAAGGACAGATGAAAAGCTGGTTGAAATGCAGAATGGCTGCATCTGCTGCACGCTGCGCGAGGATTTAATGATAGAGGTTGAAAAGCTTGCGGCCAAAGGCGATATTGATTATATCGTGATTGAATCAACAGGAATCAGCGAACCGGTTCCTGTTGCTCAGACCTTTTCATATGCAGACGAAGACTTAGGAATTAATCTGTCCTCCATTTGCAGGCTGGATACCATGGTGACAGTTGTGGATGCGTACCGTTTTTGGCAGGACTTTACGTCAGGAGAAAGCCTTCTGGACAGGCAGGAGGCGGCAGGGGATTCAGATGAGCGCGAAGTGGTGGACCTGCTGATCGATCAGATTGAATTTGCCAATGTGATATTGCTGAACAAAATCGATTTAACAGACAGGAAAGCTGCCGAAAAGCTTACAGCCGTCCTCCGCAAGCTCAACCCGGGAGCAGATATCATCGAAACAATACAGGGGGCAGTGCCCCTGGAACGCGTGCTGAATACAAAGCTTTTTGACTTGGAACAAGCTGGACAAAATGCAGGATGGATTAAAGAGCTTAATCAAGAGCATATACCGGAAACCGAGGAATACGGAATTTCTTCTTTCGTCTATAGAAGAAGAAAGCCATTCCATCCTGACCGGTTTATGCAATGGCTTGAACAATGGCCTGTCGAGGTTGTCAGATCAAAAGGCTTCATTTGGGTTGCAGGCAGGGAAGATACTGCCGGTCTTCTTTCTCAGGCTGGACCGTCGCTTATCCTGCAAGGGGCTGGTGCATGGATTGCATCGCGTCCCGAGGCCGAACGGGAACAAATACTGTCAGAAGATCCCGAGCTTAAGCAAAGCTGGGATGAAATAACAGGGGACCGGCAGACAGAGCTGGTTATGATCGGCATAAAAATGGACCGCCGGGCCATTGAGGATTCGCTTGATGTTTGCCTGATTAGTGAAGAGGAAGCTGAGGCAGACTGGAAGACTTTTGAGGACCCTTTGCCTGCTTTCTAAAATCGTAAGATGCCGCATTAAAATGTTGCGGCGTTTTTTTTTTTTAGAGGAAGGATAAAGTTCATTTAAAAAAGAAGAATACAAGATTAACGGCTCTTTCTCTTCATAAATATAATGAAGAAAAGGGGATGTTTTAATGAGAAAAGCATTATTAACAGGGATAGTACTGGCGGGTCTTGCGGCGGCTGGTTCTTTTGCTCGGGATGACTGGAATCTTTTAGTGATGCTTAGCGGGACTGTATCATTAATTTCAATTTTAATAAGCGGGCTATTGTTTGGTGTTTTTACCAGCGGCGAACAGAACAGGGCTAATTTTCACACAGAAAGCAAGAATGATAGAAAGAAGCGGCAAAAAATAGGGGGCTGTGTCCTGCTGTTCGGCCTCCCGAATATGATAGCAGTATTGGTATATTATCTTGTGTCAGGCGGAGGATAAATCTATGGAAGAACTTGAATTTGCAATTAACCTTAGGGGATCGGGAGAGCTCAAGAAGTCAAATCTTATCCTCAAGAAGCTTGCTGACAGAAATCCCAGCGATGCGCTGATCAGCTATCAAACTGCCTGGAGCTTTGATTTGCTGGGGGAAGAAGCGGATGCAGCTCCCTATTATGAAAGAGCCATCAGCCTTGGACTTCCAGATAAAGAGCTGGAGGGGGCACTGCTCGGATTGGGGAGCACTTACCGTACATTAGGAGAATATCAGAAGGCAAGATATACGCTTGAGAAGGGGATGGAAAGATTCCCTGATAACCGTGCAATGAGCGTTTTTTATTCTATGGTTTTGTACAATTTAGGAAGCCATGGAGAAGCAATGGGCCTTCTGCTGGAAAGCCTGGCGGAAACATCTTCAGACGAAGGCATTCACCAGTATAGAAAGGCAATATTATTTTATGCAGATAAGTTGGATACAGTCTGGAAATAAGGGCCTTTAACAGGTCCTTTTTTCTTTAATGTGAAACTTACTGTTCTTTTTTTCGTCAAATCTATTATAAAAGTAAGAAGGCAATGAAAAAGCAGTAGAAGTGTCTGTAATCGAGCTGTCTGAAACAGCACAAGGAATACATAAGATCATCTTCAAAAAAGAAGCGAAGGGGACCTCAAGCATAGGGAAAGTCTTGTGCCATATCCCTTTTCAGCGCAGCGTGAGCAGTCAGAATTGAGAGGAAAGGTTTTATTATGAGAAGAAAACTAGGAGCGATCGCAGGTTTATTTATCCTGGGATCACAGCTGTATATACTATTTTTATGGATGGCAGATTGGGAACAGCTGACGACTGTACCTGGATTGGTTCTGTGGGGTGCAGCCATTATGCTTGGCCTTCTGGTTTCCCTCATTTACCACCAGCTCAGGGAGCCTGAGAAATATATAAGGATAAGTAAAAACATTTTATTCAGCAGTACGATCATGACCATGCTGCTGGCCGTACTAGCATTTGTCATAGAGCTGATAACAAGCTCTATGCCTTGATAAATTGGGGGAATAGTAGATGCCAGAGATCGAACATAGAATTTTGATCAGGAAAGACAGAGATGATATATTTCGGATTTTAACCACTGGGGAAGGCTGGAACAGCTGGTTTACCGATGGAACGATCCTGAATTTGAAATCTGATGGCACAGGTGATATCCGCCTGAAATGGAACAGTTATGGTCCGGAAAAACTTGTGCTTGAGGATGGAGGGAAGATCCTTCATGCAGAGCAGGGCAGGCGATTCACTTTTCAATGGACTCCAGGTGAAAGTACGACGACGGTGGCGTTTACACTGGAGCCTGCTGATAAAGGTACGCTTGTCAGTGTTCGGGAGACAGGGTATTCCTCCTCCAGAAAAGACTTGGATGCCTGCGTTAAATGTGCAGCCGGCTGGGGAGAGGCACTGGTCCTCCTTAAGTTTTATGCAGAGCATGGCCAGGTCTGCAAGCAGGATTTAGGCTGAATATTAGAATGCTCATCCTTAATCGGGACACCCTAATGGCAGGAGGGATTTTCCATGAGATTAAGGATTTTTTTATGCATAGTGATTATTTTTGCAAGCATGCCCCTTTCCAGCCAGGCTGAAGGAAATTTAAAGGCAGTTTTTATACGGGACGGTAATTTGTGGCTTGCTGAGGGAAAAAAAGAAACCCGTTTGACTGAAGGGGGACAGGCTTCAGATCCGAAATGGTCTTATGATGGAAGGTTCATTGCTTATCTGTCTGCAGAGGGTGAACAGCGTTATCTGTATATATATGATTTACAGAAGAACCGCAGCTATCAGCCCTATAAAACAATCGAAACCTATCACTTCGAATGGTCTCCGGATGCCAATACGATTGCTTACACTTCCAGGGGAGTCCTTAATATCACAAAAACAAAAAACGGAATACCAAAAGGCTTTGAAAATGTCTCTTTGGGCGTAAGTGATTTTACATGGACGCCGGACGGCAAGGGATTCATTGCCTCGTCACAAGCGGAACTGCTGCCCACAGGATGGGGGCCGGTAAGGCTGTTCAAAATAAAGAAGGATGCCGCACTGAACGCTGAAAAAATCAAGCCGTTTTATACGATTAAAACGGACCCTGACAAATTGTTCGCGATTGATGCAAATCATTTTAAGTGGAGCACAGACGATAAGTGGATAAGCTTTCTGGGAGTCCCGACCGCATCATGGTCTGCAGACAGCAACACACTCATAGTATTGTCGGCAGGAGGAACCCGTTTCCAGACTATCGGCAAGATGCTGAACCAGCCGGACTGGTTTAAATGGTCCCCGGCAGAAAATAAAATTGCGTATATTTCAGGTGAAGGCAGATTTCTAGTTCAGGATAAAAGGACGTCGGTAGCAGATATTCCAATTTCAGCAGGCCAAAAGGATTATACCCCAGAAGGTTATGTAGATATTGACCTCGCTTGGCTGACAGCAGATGAGGTGATCACGGCCCGGGCAAAGGAAAATAAAGACTGGAAGGAAGGGCCGGTCCCAGAGATGTATTCAAAGCTATACAACATCAATATCAAATCAGGCATCCAAAAGCAAATCACTTTCCCAAAACCAGGCAGCATGGATATCAAGCCTCAAGTTACAGGAAAGTATATTGCATGGATGCGAAAAGAAAGCGGGAGACTGCAGGGAGAAATCTGGATCAAAGAGGGAGCAGCCGGCAAAGCAAAGGTATGGCTTGAAAGAGTGGACGGTGCACCGGTTTTTTACAACAGCAAGTAGAGAAAGCCCATTCGCTGAGGATGGGCTTATTTGATATGTTTTTTCAGATAACGAATGAGTGTAAACTAAGCTAGAGTTGAGAAGAAGCGATGATATGTATGAATAGAGGCTAAACAGTACATGAGGTGAGAAAAAAGAAGTCCCTCATGCATCGAATAGAGGCTAATCAATGCATGAGTTGGAAAAAAAGAAGTCCCTCATGCATCGAATAGAGGCTAATCAATGCATGAGTTGGAAAAAAAGAAGCCCCACATGCATCGAATAGAGGTTAATCAGTGCATGAGTTGAAAAAAAGAAGTCCCTCATGCATCGAATAGAGGCTAATCAACACATGATTTGTAATGAAAGCAGCGATCTCGCCCAGGCTGAGATCGCCACTTGTTTACGAAAGCCCCCCCAATAACCTTCTAGGTACTCGCTTGTTATTGATATTCTCCCTATCTTTTTCCTTCCAAAAAACCAAAATTTATTATTCTAATTGTTACAAAATTATGGATAAATGACAACTATCGTTTACATTTTGACTATAATCCTTTACTCTTAAGGTGACATAGGGAGGGGAAAATTACCATGTTAAAAAATTCCGTTCGGGAAATGAGGGCGAGATTCCGTTACACACAGCAGGATCTTGCAGATAAGATCGGTGTTTCTCGGCAGACGATCGGGCTGATTGAAAAGGGCGATTATGCCCCGTCCATCACACTCGCCTTAAAGATATCTTCTGTATTTGGAGTCCCGGTCGAACAGATATTCCATTTAGAAGGGGAAGAATGACCATGCTAAAAGCTATTTTTCAATCTCCACTCTTTAATTGCCTGCTGATCCTGGGCCTTGGGATCATAATGATCGGCAATTATTATACTGAAAGTGTTCCTGGATGGATGAATATTGATCCGCTGTACCTCGGCATTCCAATACTCATCCTTGTTGCTTCCATACCTGTCTACAATAAGCTGAACCCTGGCAGCAAGGTGAAACCGCAGATCATCCCGATGGAGTTGAGGGAAGAGGACGAAGGTCAGCAGTGGATCACCTATAAGGCGACCAGGAAGGTGTATATCTTTTTTGCCTCATTCATCCCAGTTGCCATTGCACTGACAGCTTTCTTGAATCATATTCCTTACTTCCCGGTCATGCTTCTTGCCGGGATGGGCATTGTGCAATACGTGATTTTTTGGCTGGAGCTGAGAAGACACTGATAAAGGGGGAGCTAAAATGGATAAACAGATGCTGATTTCACTTTCCATACTGGCTGTATTGCTCGAGGCTTTTCTGATATTTGTTTTTATCAAATATAAACAGGGAAGGATCGATCATAACCCATTTGGAGCGATGGTGTTAAAAGAAGGGAAGATTCTGTATTACAGCCTTTTCCAATGGGGGAAGACGAGGCCTGCAAATCAGACAGCTGTTTTTCCATTATTGAAAGGCTCCAATTATTTTTGGCTATTCCTCGCTCTTTTACATGAACAGATTCTTGAGATGATTGTTTTTCATATCTATCTGAGAAATGAGGAGCCCGCCCTTGCTTACACTATTTCAGCGGTCCATATTTACAGCATCATTTATATGATCGGCGATTATAACTGGCTCCGCAATACACCTATCACCGTAAGCAATAACAGGGTTGATATGAAAATCGGGGCGAGGAGGGAATTGTCCTTCCATATCAGCGAGATTGACAGCATACAGAAAGCATCCCTTCAATACAACAAAAGCGGGGGAATCATTTACGAAAAGGGTGTCTTTCATGCGACCGCTTTCCCGAGAGTGCTGACCAGGATATTTGGAATGGGTGACGAGCTGAGGCATGAAATAATATTTAAGCATCCTGTTACGGCAAGAGGTTATTTTGGATTAAAGAAAGAAGTGAAGAAAGCCTTCATATATATCGAGCAATCAGACGAACTTGCTGAACTGCTGAAGCTGAGAATGGCTGAGTGTTCAGATGAGGAAGAAGAAATCCAGGTCCAAACAATAAAAGAGCCGCTTGTTAATTGGAGGGTGTATTTCCTGCTACTCGCGATCAACCTGGCAGGGGCACTGGCATTAGCTCCTTATGCAATGGCCAGGGAAGGTTTCCATAAGGAACTGGGTGTGTCCGAAGGAGTGTTTACGCTGATTTTTGCAGGTCAGACCCTAATCGAAGCTGGCATTCTAATCCTGCTCGCTCTGCTGATGGCGAGAACGGCAGCTGTTAAACTTCCCATTTTGGAATCTTTCATTATGCGCACAGGAAATTGGAGGAAGCATGGAAAAGATGCAGGAAAGGCTGTCTTTTATGGAGTCCTGACAGGGATTGTGATTTGTATCACAAGCTACTTTATATCGAAGCCGCTCGGTATTGATAATTCCAGCATAAACGAGCCTGATTGGAAACTGGGTCTTTTAGGCTCTTTCGGAGCGGGTACTACAGAAGAAACCATGTTCCGATTGTTCTTTGTCACTCTGCTTCTCTGGTTAACAGTGAAAATCAAGAAAAAGAAGCCTGGGAAAACTGCCATCTGGATCAGCATCTTTAGCGCAGCTCTCTTATTTGGCGCCCTGCATTACGGTGTTGCAGCTTCGGCTTTCGACATGACTCTTGGTCTTGTTCTTGGAATGCTCCTTATAAATGGAATAGGCGGTATCGTGTTCGGAGCGATATTCGTTTATGCGGGGCTGGAATATGCAATGATCGCCCATATCTTTGCTGATATCGTCATACATGTCGTTGCCCCGCAATTTATTTGAGAGGTTAATAGCTCTCTGGTGCCTCTTTGCTTCATTCTTTGCCGCATTGCAGGCACCTTTTGTCTTCATCATCTTCTCCGTACATGCGGAGCTCTTTTTCTATCCCGCATGAGATGCACCGTTCAAAATATATTTGCGGCAGGACACCGCATTCAGCCAAAGGGACCCACTCCTCTTCATACAGCGTCCTTGTCATGCCGTAATCAATGAAAACGAGCTGCTTCGCTTCATTAAGACCATAGTTGCTGCTGTCTTTAAGATCAAAAGAGTCGAATTCAGCATCAAGAATCCGCAAAGCTTTTTCATAGCCGGCTTGAATGGATGCCTTGTTTCTATCTCTATCAATCTCAAAAGATTGAAGATTGATTAACGGTACAGGCTCATAGTATTTTTGCACGGCAACAGAAGGATCAGCATAAAAGGTTTCAGCAAACAGGCTGGCCAATCCTTGTGTTTTCATAAATTGAAAAATTTCATTCTCCATTAAAGATTGCTTGTATCCTATTGGATGAAGATGCACTTTGATGGCATAGTTCTTATGCCTGTAAACCTTTCTTGTAGATCCGATTCCGATAAAATTTTCCTCTATGCAATATTTCTGCCATGGTTCCCCTATATGCCCAGTCATAAAGTTACCTCCATTTGCGACCTCCTGATCTCGACAAAGGAAAACAAGATTTGTCGCAGCCAGGAGAAAATGCATAATTTCCGCGTTACGCCCTGGCAACGCTAATACCATATAATGGATAACAAATTTTTCTCCTAAATTTTAGCAGACTATTTCTTTTTAATCAAAAAAACCAGGAATATCTTTCTAATCCTGGGTATATATATTTGAGTCTGTGATATTTTCTGTCCATAGCACGCTGAAACTTTTTGGGCTGTTTATACGTATAATATATGTGAGCTTTTTGTGAACAAGCTGGTTTGAATCGGTTTCCAGTTCATTTTTGCACAGAAACATGATACACTTACACATTATGTTGTGCTTCATTTGCAATGTAAGGGCCAAAGATGTGAAACGGGAAATGGCTTCCCCTGTGCAAGATTTCGATTTTGCAATAGAAAGAGGGTTTTATACTTGAAGAAAACAAACTATATGAATGCGAATATACTAACTAAATTTGCAGGCTTTTATGCATTGGCCGTCCTGATGCTGTGGATTAAGACTTACACAGTGCAGGCCCATGAGTTCAGCCTTGGAATTGACAGCGTCCTGCAGCAGTTCCTGCTTGTGCTGAATCCGCTTGGATCAGCAATGCTGTTCCTCGGAGTTGCCTTTTTCTTTAAAGGGCGGAAGAAATACTTTGCTTTGATTGGAATAGACTTGCTCATGTCTTTCCTCTTGTATGCAAATGTTCTGTTTTACAGGTTTTTCAATGACTTCCTGACACTGCCGACATTGACTCAGACGCAAAACTTCGGCGATGTGAGCGGAAGTGTGACATCCCTGTTAAAGCCGCATGATATCCTATATTTTGCTGATCTGCTGCTCCTGGCTGTATTGCTGGCAAGCCGTTTTGTGAAAATGGATATGGCTGCTGTGCCGCGCAGGAAAGCAGCGGCATTAATGTTCCTGTCATTGGCTATTTCCAGCTTCAATCTTGGACTGGCTGAGTCAGATCGCCCGCAGCTGCTGACGCGCGGATTTGACCGCAACTATATTGTCAAATATCTTGGAATGTACAATTATACAATCTATGATGCTGTTCAAAGTACCAAATCAACTGCACAGAGGGCCTTTGCAGACAGCAATGATGTGACAGAAGTCATCAACTTCACAAAATCAAATCATGCCAAACCCAATGAAAAATATTTCGGGGCCGGTGAAGGAATGAATGTCATTTACCTTCACCTTGAGTCTATCCAGAATTTCCTGATTGATTATAAGCTGCATGGCGAAGAAGTAACGCCATTCCTGAATTCACTCACAAGTGATCAGAATACGATGTACTTCGATAATTTTTACCATCAGACAGCTCAAGGGAAGACGGCTGATGCGGAATTCATGCTTGAAAATTCCCTTTACGGACTGCCTCAGGGCTCCGCTTTTACAACAAAGGGTACGAACACGTATCAGGCTGCACCTGCCATCCTGGGCCAGAATGGCTATACATCCGCTGTTTTCCACGGTAACTCCGGAAGCTTCTGGAACAGGGATGAAATATACAAATCCTTTGGCTTCGATCAATTCTTTGATTCAAGCTATTATGATATGACTGCCCCTCAGGCAGAATACGGCCTGATGGATAAACCGTTCTTTGAGCAGTCCATGGACCATTTACAATCATTGAAGCAGCCTTTCTATACAAAGTTCATTACAGTAACTCATCATTATCCTTATAAGATGGATCAGGCTGAAGCTACGATTGCCCCTCATACAACGGGGGATAAATCAGTCGACAATTACTTCCAGACTGCCCGATACGCAGATGAGGCGCTGGAGCAGTTTTTCGAGGATCTGAAGGAAGCAGGCCTATACGATAATTCCATTATTATTATGTACGGAGACCATTATGGGATTTCCGAAAACCATAATAAGGCAATGGAAGAGGTGCTTGGACATGAAGTCGATGACTTTGTCAGCCAAGGATTGCAAAGGGTGCCTCTGTTCATCCGTGTGCCTGGCATGGAAGGCGGAGTCAATCATGAATATGGCGGCCAGATCGACCTGCTGCCGACCGTACTCCACTTGCTTGGAATAGAGAACAAAGACAATATTCAGTTTGGAACAGACCTTCTGTCAGAGGAGCATGATGAAATCGTTCCTTTCCGTAATGGAGATTTTGCAAGCCCTGAGATTACTTCGACAGGCGGTAAGTTCTACGATTCCAAGACAGGTGAACTGCTGGATGAAAACAGGCTTGAAGAAGCGGAAAAATATAAGCTGAATGTAGAGCAGAAGCTTAAACTGTCAGATAAAGTTGTTAACGGTGACCTGCTCCGATTTTATACACCGGAAGGCTTTGAACCGGTGGACCGCTCGAAATATCAGTACAAGCTGAATGAATCTGCAGAGAATCAAAATGCTGATGCTGAAGAAGCTGATAAAGAACAAATAACAGAAGATCAAATAGAAGAGGAAAATTCAAGCAAAGCTGAGTAGCAGTAAAGGCTGTCCTATAAAAGGGCAGCCTTTTTCTTTTTAGTCCATAGCATGCAGAATTTAGGGAACTTTTCCCAGGATTGACCGTATAGAGGATATGGACCCCAATTGGAAGTGAACGGTTTGAATTCATTATTTTTCATTGTAGGACCAATGATGGTTTTCCTGCTAGTTAGCAGCGGACTCTTTTTCATTCAATATACATGATTCAGCTGGCTGCCGAAAAAGGGATTAAGCTGCTGCTTATACTTACTGCCATACTTAGTCTTTTTATATGGCTGATTCCATTGAATGCAGGATTCAAGAACTTTTTAGTAATTGGCAGATACTGCTAAGTAGGAGGGCACTGATTGTTCTACATAAAGCTCGTAATGGTCGTTCTTTTTTTTCTTTGGATCTTTGCTGCGGTAAGAAAGGAATACCGCAAGAGCCCTGATGAGGATAAAGGGGAATTCTGGAGAGATGCGCTTGGCGGAGGAGCAGGCCTGATGTCTGCAGGCTTGCTTCTGAACTTTGTGAATTTCTTGTTTTTTGATGAAGGTTTGAGGAATTTGTCTTTCTGTTTAGTTCTCGCCGGAATGGTTAACGCCAGCATATATATTTGGAAAGAAAGCAGGAAGCGGAGTTTCATGCTTCTAGGGATGGCGGCGGCAGGCGCGGCTATCTATTACTGGTATTATTTTTAATATTTACTATCATAGTATGTAAAATCCTGGTTTGGAAAGGAGAGTATATGCGATATAAAGACTTAATGGAGATGAAGGATATCACGATTTCATTTCATGATATTTCCGAGCCGAGAATGGAAGGAGCGATGCTGCGCATTACAGTTCTTATAAGCAAAGACGCCACAGACCTGATGATCTTTCCGCATCCCGACAGCAAAGCCTTAAGGGCAGATATTGAGTTTAAGAATTATGTTACTTATTCTGTCGTTCATGATGATTATACGGTTTGGGATAATGAAGAAGTTTTTGAGGGAGAAGTGTTCAGGGTCTATATGAAGTCAAAGCTGCAGGATTTCGTAAAAAAGGAATATGCTTTTCAGGAATCAGAAGGAAAAGAGCTGACGCATTATTCTTTTGCATGTTTTGAGCATCACGTTCACGTGTTTTCCTTTCATGAGCCTGTGATAAGAATTATATAAAAACACCCCTGCAAGGATGCAAATGCAGGGGACATTGTCTATTGAACAGTAATTTCCTCGGTGACTTTATAGTCTTCCCCGTCCTGCTGTGTCATCCAGGCTTCAAGCGTGTACGTTCCCGGGGCAAGCTTAAGCTGGCTAAGGTTGATATCGTAATTCAGCTCTTCAGCAGGCTTCAAAACTTCTTCTCCCTCAGCCTGGAGGAAAAATGCCGCACTTGAGAACAGAAATACTTCTGCTCCGTCCTTATCTTTTACGGAATAGTCGAAACGCTGGGAAGTGGGGAATTTCATTTCAACTTCCTTTTCTGTCTGGTTTTTAATGGTGTACATATAATTCAATGAGCTTTGTTTGTGAAGTTCAGGTTCTACACTGCCTGCAATAATGCCGCTCCCTCCTCCATTTGTGTTATTTTCTGTTTCTTTACCCGGTTCATTATTTTCTGCGCTCGTGCCGCACCCTGCTAAAACAAGTGTCAGCACCAGGATCCATTTATACATCATGATCACCTTTCTTTGCTGCCAGGATTCCTTTTCCCTTTATATATATTGGCGTAAACAGGATAAAGAAAGTTACAGGCAATAAGGGTAAAATAAAGCATAAGCTTTGGTATTTCTTTAATGTTCTGATATCTTTTTCAAAAGGAGGTTTTTTTATGAATTTCGACCATGCCCTATTAGGGGAAAAATATTTCAGCCTGGACGCTGCCCAGGTGGATAAAAGTCCGGATGAACTGGTGATTGCCGATCCTGAAGAATCAGGGTTTTATATCATCAGCAGGGAAAGCTATGAAGAAGGTCCCCAGCTTGCAGGCTACAAAATACTTATTTCTGAAGGGGAATAGCCTCAGCGGGTTTTCCGTACATAATAAATAGAAGTATTTTTCAAAGGGAGTGACGGGTATGACAGCATACACTTCCAGGCAGGATGTGCCTGTTGAAGAAACGTGGAATCTTGAGGATATCTATAGTGATGAAAAGCTGTGGGAGCAGGATTTCGA
The DNA here is from genome assembly GCF_000473245.1 of Bacillus infantis NRRL B-14911. Lineage (NCBI taxonomy): Bacteria > Bacillati > Bacillota > Bacilli > Caryophanales > Bacillaceae > Bacillus > Bacillus infantis. The sequence continues at coordinate 2,625,211 of NC_022524.1, read as the reverse complement.
TAAAGTCGGGAAGATGGCTGAAAAGCTTAAAGAGTATGACGGCAACATTCATGATGCACAAGACCTTTACCAATATTTAAAGCTAAGTGAAGAGCTGTCGTACACATTTACTCATGTATATGCTTACAGTATGTTTAAAGCGGATCAGGATACGAGGGATACAGCTGCACAAGCCCTGCAGGACCGCGTCAAACAGCTTGGGGTAAAAGTCGGATCGGCCACTTCATTTTTCATGCCATATCTCCTTGAACTTGATGAAGGGACGCTTAAAGGATATATCGCAGCTGAAGACGGTCTGAAATACTTCGAGGAAGATCTGCTTGAATCTTTTAGGTATAAAACACATGTCCTGACCAAAGAGCAGGAAGAAATTCTTTCACAGCTTGGCGAGGCGCTTTCATCTCCAAGCAATACGTATGGCATGATCAATAATGCCGATATCAAGTTCGGGATGGTAACAAAAGACGATGGCGGGAAGGTCCGGCTTACGCGGGGCATGTACAGCAAGCTGATTGAAGATGAAGACCGCGAAAAGCGGAAGGAAGCTTATAAAGCTTATTACAAGCCATATGTCGAACTGAAAAATACAATTGCATCCACCTTGTCTGCTGCGATCAAGAATAATGTGGCGACATCCAAGCTTCGCCGTTATCCTTCTGCATTGGAAAAAGGGCTTTTCGGGGATAATGTCCCGAAAGAGGTTTATGAAAACCTGATTCAATCGGCAAAGGATAATATTGCGCCAATGCATGAATACAACAGGCTGAGAAAAGAAAAGCTCAAGCTTGATGAGCTTCATCAGTATGACTTGAGTGTCCCTCTTGTAAGCGGGGTGAAACAGGAAATTCCTTATAATGAGGCCTATGAGATTATGCTGAAGGCTTTGGCACCGCTTGGCGAAGATTATGTCCAGACATTAAAGGACTTTAAAGATGCGCGATATCTCGATGTCCGCGAAACCCCGGGGAAAAGATCAGGCGCTTATAATATGGGTGTCTATGGTGTTCATCCTTATATCCTCCTGAACCACCAGGATGATTTGAACAGCTTATTCACACTGGCGCATGAGTGCGGGCATGGGGTGCACAGCAAGCTGAGCAGCCAGCATCAGCCGCAGATCTCAGCTCGCTACAGCATTTTTGTTGCCGAAGTGGCATCAACGGTCAATGAGGTGCTCTTGATCAACTATCTGCTCGATAACGAGAAGGATGAAAATGTGCGCAAGCATTTACTCAATCACTTTATCGATAAGTTCAAAGGAACATTCTTTACACAGGTTATGTTTGCCGAATTTGAGAAGGTCACCCATGAATATGCAGAGCAGGGCAAACCGCTGAATGTCGAAGTGTTCAACGGGATCTATGAAAAGCTCTTCCGTGAATACAATGGCGAAGAGCTTGTCTTTGATGAAGAGGTGAAATATGGCTGGTCCCGTATTCCGCATTTTTACCGCCCGTTTTATGTGTACAAATATGCCACCGGCTTTGCTTCAGCCATCCATCTTGCCACTAAAATACTCGAAGGTGACAAACAGACGCTTGAGTCTTATATCGAGTTCCTGAAGAGCGGAAGCAGCGATTACCCGCTTGAACTGCTTAAGAAAACTGGAGTGGATCTTACTTCACCAGAGCCTATTGAAAATTCTATGAAGAAGTTTGGCGAGCTTGTGGAGGAATTGGAGAAGACTCTTTAGAGAAGGAAATGCGGATATAAAGGGTTATTCAAGAGGTTCAATTTTAGATCCTACAAAAATTCATAACTGCCGGGGAACTTGGGAAAAATACTTCCATCAATAAGATGGAGGTATTTTTTTGGAGAAACAGCGTATTCGATTAACTTCATCAGAAACTGGCGGATTATGGACAAATTTTGTATCAGACAGCATGTTCAGATGTGTTTATCAATATTTTATTGCTTGTACAGAGGATCGTGAAACGAAAAACATCTTGAGCCATGCCCTCGACTTAGCTGAACAGCATATTAAAGTGATATCGGGAATTTTCAAAGAAGAAGGGCATTCAGTGCCCGCAGGCTTTACTGATGATGATGTCCATCCTGATGCACCCAGGCTGTTTTCTGATGAATTTTTTCTGTATTATACAGAGCAAATGGCTAAAGGGGCACTGGTGACTTATGGCGCCATCCTGCCTTTAACGTACCGGAATGATGTCAGGGAGCATTTTATGTCGTGTATATCATCAACAATGGAATTGATGAATGAAACGAAGGATTTGCTCCTTTCCAAAGGCCTTGAAGTGCGGTCGCCTTATATCCCTCCTCTTGCAAAACCAGAGATGGTAAAGGGGGAGCACTTTCTTGCAGGCTGGCTCGGTAAGCAGAGACCGCTTACCGCAATTGAGATCACACATCTATTCGCCAATATCCAGACCAATTATTTTGGCGGGACCCTTGTAACAGCATTTGCACAATGCGTTAAAGATGAAGAAGTTAAGCAGTATTTTGTGCGGGGAAAGCAAATCACCAAAAAACATACCAGAATATTCAGCCGGTATCTGCAGGAAAATGATCTGCCTGCGCCGGTCACTTGGGATGCTGAGATAACGGACAGCCAGGAGCCGCCTTTTTCTGATAAATTAATGATGTTCCAGCTGAACATGATGTCCGCTGCAGGAATAGGAAATTACGGTACAGCAATGTCTGCCAGTCCAAGGAGAGATATTGCTGCTGACTATAGCCGCCTTCTGGCTGAAGTGGGTTTATATGCAGAAGACGGGGCACAGATTCTTATTAATCATGAATGGATGGAAAAGCCTCCTCATGCTGCGGATCGGGATAAACTTATTAAATAAGTCTGCTTTAGAGCTGATTTTCGGCTCTTTTTCTTATTTTGAAGGTCATTCTCTCTATTATCAGAATTAGAAGAAGAAATTCTTAATGATTTGGACCGACCTCTCGATAGGAGGATGCTTGAGAAATACTTCACAGGTACAGAGGCTGAGGGCAGGAGCGGCTATTTCGCCGGGGCTCAAATCATCAATAGCCTGATGTCAGGCGGGATGAGCCTTAAGGATTTGAATTTTATGGAAACAGACCGGATTATGAAGGCTTTTTATTCTTACAAAAAATCTCATTGTTTTAAAGGAATGATGGCTGAAACAGAGAATAATATGTAGAAAGAGCGAAGGGGGATGGCAAAATGGCTGGAAAAGAACCGATGAATGATGCAGTGGATCATATGAAAAAGATTGAGGGGCTGCCGGATGCAGCAGATGTGCGCAGCCTTCCGAAACCGATTAAGATCATAAAATATGTCATTATCGGTTTTTTCCTGTTTTCAATTGCTGCCGTCATCATTATGTCCTTCTTTAACTGATGGCTTGGTGAAGGGTGAAGCAGAGTTTAATAAGACTGAATCCAGCATTCACATGAACACTATTCAAAGCCTGACTGAAAGATAAGCAGCTTAGAAAGAAGGTAGGGAAAAGGAAATGAAGCAAATTGCAGGAGATATTTCCCTCATGCCACTGAGTGAAGATGATATTCAAGGATTGATCACGCTTTCCGCAGCGGTCGGCTGGGACTATGAACAGGAAGAAGTCTTAACGATCCTTAAATCTGGAACTGTTCTGGGCCATAAGACTATGGCCGGGAAGCTTGTTTCCTGTGCCGCACTGATCCCATATGATAAAAGCCTCGCATGGCTCGGGCTGGTGATTACAGATCCCGGCTTCAGGGGAACAGGTCTCGCCAAAAAGGTGGTGCAGGGCTGCCTGGAATTGGCCGCTGATGGAACAAGCATTTTGCTTGTTGCCACTGAAGAAGGCAGGCCATTATACCTTAAAATGGGCTTTTCAGAAGTTGACACCATACATAAATATCTATGCCGGGATTATAATCAGCCATCAGTCTCTGGGAAAGGGAAAGTTTCAGTCATCAAGGGATTCAAAACTGATTATTTTGATAGTCTAGTAGAGTTCGATAAACCAGCCTTTGGGGACGGGAGGACGGCTTTCCTGAAAAATAGAATAGCACAGGCTAAACAATGCCTGCTTGCTTTTGATTCAGAAGGAAAGCTGATTGGTTATGGTCTTTCGATTCAGGGCCCAGTCAATCTCATTCTTGGCCCCATTGCAGCAGAAGATCCTGAAACTGCCTCCCTTTTGCTTGACCGGCTTGCCAACGGCCATCAGGGACAGCTGAGGATTGATGTGCCGTCAGGTCAGGATGATTTTATGGAAATGATTGAAAACAGAGGTTTTACGCTTTCTGCTTCACCTCCTGTCATGGTGTTACATGCGGAAGCCATGCCTGCAAGAAATGGCCGTTTGTTTGCTTTGGCGGCACAGGCATTTGGGTGAGGAATAGAGAAAAAGCAAATTAACAATAGAACATGAAGCAGGATGGCCTGTACAATAAGAGAATATCATGTCAAGCGGAGAGTAAGAGGAAATAATGATCCGTTTTAGTAAGGGGAACGGTAAACTCTTGTCAGTGATCCTTTACTGAATAAAGAAAGGTGGAGAGTCAAATGTGGCTCTCCACCTTTTTTATTTATTTTTTTCCGATTAACCGGATCGATTTATGTCCGCTGTGGGGATGTGAAGAGGCAGAGAAAAGCTGGCTTAAATACAGCCCCTCAAGCTCTGTGCAAGTCATTTCCCCCAGTTCTTTATTGTCCTGGAATGGTGCAAGTGCCATCAATTTATCGAGAATAAGGTTTCTGCGAGATTCTTCCTTCGTCATCATCAAAATGCTCATCCCCCTCAATTATTCTGCTATGGCTAAAGAATGTGAATTAACATATTATGTATAACTATAATCCTTATATATCCGATTTGTCAAGTTGGTATTAAAACTCTTTTAAAGAGGCTCTTTTCGTAAAGGTTGTTGATTCGGAATTATTTACTTTATTTGGTAGTTTATAAAGAGAGGTTTACTCAGCTAAGGGTACTGAAGGAAGGGTATTGAAGAAACAGGTTGGCGAATCCTTATTGAAGTGTATGACCAGGAGCATTAAAATAAGCGGAGAATTTCCGGTTAAGCTGCTTGATATGGCTCTGGCGGGTGTAAATAAGGGTAGATTTTGCGGTTAAGGAGAGCGAAATTGCTCATTTTCCTATTTTTTGAATCAATAGCCGGAATTTCTCCGTCTATTTGAGCTATTTTTAGAGATTTTTCGAGTTTAGGGGGAATTTCTCCGCTTATTTTTTCCCTGTCATAGATTCCCTCACTCTGATTGACGGTTATGCTGTTTGAATGTTGAGAGGATGAGCAGCATTTGTCTCCTAACTTCTTAAAAAGATAGCACTATTTTAAGCGAATAGAGCCTTGAGAAAAGAAGGATTCTGCCAATCTTTCATTGAAGTGGAAGGGATGAAAGGGGAGATAAGCAATGGATTTGCAAATAGCATCTATCGAGACAGAAAGACTAGTCATACGCCCATTCGAGCTTTCTGATTATGAAAATTGGTATAAGGGATTCTCGGACAGAAGCCCTTCATTATATAAGTATGATGAAGGAAGGCCAATCACTATGGAGCATAACACTAGAGAACGGTTTGAGAAATGGATCAGAGGTTTTGCGGAAGCAGCCATGAAGGACCAGATGACAAACCTTGGCATATTCAGGAAAAAAGATGGCCTTAATGTTGGTAAAGTTGAACTGTTCACTATCCTGAGAATGGATTATCAGTGGGGAATGATGGGCTATTCCCTTCATAACCAATTCTGGAAAAAAGGCTATGCTACAGAAGCGGTGTCTGCGGCAGCTGAGATATTTCATGAAAAACTCGGCTTCCACCGCCTTGAGCTGCATATCAACACCGATAACCGCCCATCCATATCCCTTGCCGAAAGAAGCGGCTTCCATTATGAAGGCACACGAAAGAAGTTCGCCTTTGAAAATGGAGAATGGACGGATTTTCTCATTTATGTGAGGTATTTTTAGGCATTGGAGGAAACCGAAAAAGATTTATTGGTGGTGCAGGATAACATTGTAAAGGAAGCTTGACGTAAAGTGTCCTTTACAATACACTTATTGTACTGGAGGAAAAATATAGAAACCTTCAAATAAATGATGAAGGAGAGAAAGTGATGGCAACAAGAAGAAATTATATGCTGCTTGCCGGATTATTTGTATGCATTTTTCTTTTAAGGCTGCTAGTACTGCTCTTGGCTGGATCCAGCTTTGGAAGTACGGAGCTGATTGAGCTTTCCAACTGGGGAGCGCTGGCATTTATGGGATGCAGCATTGCTTATTTGTTACCGCAGTTCAAGAATAATGATGAACGCGTTAAGATGATTAAACAAAAAGGGCTGTATTATGTCATTTTATTTTCGCTTCTATGTCTGGTTATTTTGAATATCTTCATTCAAACAGAAGTTCTCGCACTCACGTCATTGGAGGTCGTTCGACTTCTTCTCTCAATCATTATTATCGCTGTCTGGACATCTTGGATAATTCTTTCTAAAAGATTATAAACAGTCCGTGTCAGGCACTCTGTATAGACAAAATGCAGCAAAGTGTCCGTGTGAGGTGCCTGGCACGTTATTTTTTTCTGTTGAGATAGATGGCCATGGAGAGGTAGATGAAGATCACCATAATCAGAAAAACTGGTGTAGGTATTGGGTTTGGTTCCATTATCAGCACCCCAATTTTTACTTTAAGTCTTTTAAGTCCGGGTGAAAGAAGCATAGCAGTATGATGATTATAGGCAGGGATAAGGCTAATGCCAGTTTTGGTTTTTTGCTGTGAAGCCTGATCATTGTGAAAAGGATGATATTAAATACTCCAGACCATATGATACTCCAGCCATTTTCATAGATAAAAAGCCCTTTTTTGTAAAAGACATATTCAAGAGCCGTGAAGTAAGCGATCCATATGGCTATATAAGCAAAACTCTTTTTGCCTTTAGGATAAAACCGGAGGTAGATCATTAAGACAACGGGCAGTACAAAAAAAGTGAAAGCTAATTCAATCAGCGTGTGGTTAAGCCAGTCAACCGTTACTGCATGATAACTCCAAAGAGTATGATTATAGAAAAGGAAATTATATAAAAGATTGCAGATGATGAAATACTGGATAGTCGGATAAAATTCATTCCAGCGCTTCCAGTCGACCAGATAGACCGCAAATAAGATATAGACAAGAATAACCAGTAAAAGGTACATATGATAAGCCTCTCCCAAATAGTAGTAACATTATATCCACTAAAGGAAACACTCAATCAGAAAAGCCAAATCTCACAAATCAAGCATGATTATTGCAGCAGCGTGTCGAATACATTCTACAGGAGAAGAAAATAGAAGAATTATCGTAATTCCTATATCAAGGGGGAAAAATATGCCGCACCATATAAGAGTCAGGGCAGGAGCCGTCATTATGGAAAATGACTCAATCCTGCTGATTGAATTTAATGATGAAAACGGCCTCCATTATAATCTGCCGGCAGGCGGCGCCGAACCGGGAGAAACGGTCAAGGAAGCTGCCAGAAGGGAAGCAATGGAAGAGGCATCAATAGATGTTGAAGCAGGTCCGCTTGCATTTGTTTATGAATATGCTCCGCATACAGCTGAAGGCAGGTTCGGTGAGACACACTCACTCTGTCTGATGTTTGAATGCAAAATAAAAGAAGGGTCTCATGCTAAAATGCCGGATAATCCGGATCCGCAGCAAACAGGAGTCAGGTGGGTAAAGCTATCAGAGCTTCACAAAATTATCCTTTATCCAAATATGAAGGAACATATATTGGAATACGCCCGTAATAAAAGGAATCTGGAGCTTATTGAGGAACATAAGCTCGAGGAGTATGCAGCAGATCCTGCGGGGAATAGTTTGTATTAAAATTGTACTCATAAATAGCTTAGTACAGCCTTAATCAATAGCGGTCAACAAAACCTCTGGCAAAGCATAACAGCCTTCACATTGAACCATCTCTCAAGAGGCAGGCATCTGCCTGAGAAAACAGAAGGCAGAATTGAAACATTTTCCTTATTTAATCGTATATAGATTAGATGATAAACGCAGCGGGGGACATTTATGATTAATAATAAGAGAATGTTTACAGCGGCTCTCGTCCTTCTGGGTGCCGTAATGGTTTTGAATTTCCCCTTTCCTCATAAGTATCCGCTCGGAGAGGGCTTACTCACCATTTTCAATATACCGGTCACTTTGGAAAGCGGAATTCATTTGCCAGGTATCTTAGTCCTTATATTGCTCCTTGGAAGCTTTTATCTGCTGGCCAAGTCATTTGATATGTTTAAGGGCCGGGCCATACTGGCAGCTATTCTGGCTGTTTCCCTGGTGCCGCCATTCCTGGCAGATATGTATCAAAGAACAGCAGCAAGCGGGATATACGCAGTAAAGTATGAAAAAGAATTGAGTACTTGCCTTTTTGAAATGGGAGAAAGGAAACACTTGCATGGAACCTGTACAGTACCCTTAAAAAACTATAGCAGCCGCGGTGCTGATTTCAGTCTATCGTTTAGCGATTATCCCGACACTGAAATACCTTTTGCTTCACTTATGAATAAGGCAGGTCCTTTCAGCATACATCTTGATCCAAATGAGGAGCGTTTCATTGAACTTACAGCTGATATAGATGTCTCGGGAATGGACCATTATACAGATAGCGGAGAAGGAAGCTACATTAATATTGTGATTGAGGCGGAGGGGAAGGAAAGGCGGCTTTGAGCGGCCTTTTAAATTCATGATAAAAAGAATGCTGCATCGGGATTTACTTTTCAGCAGCTCTCTTATTTTTCCGTGACCAAACGGAGAAAATCCATCGCCGCTTTCTGGTGTCAAACAGGATATCCAGCAGGAAAAACAATATTGAACAGGTGATGACTGAACCCCTTAGCAGTAGATTCTCTTCCGCCAATAAAAAGGCCAGAAAAGTAAAAGCACCATAAATGAAGACTGAAAATAATGTCTGCAGTGCAATATTCCCTTTAAAAAGAGCGGCTGGAGCAGAAGCAAGCAGGGAAACAGGCAGACCGTAAAACAAGGTGCCGGCAAGCGAAAACATAATGGTAAGAAAAAGTCCCAGCAAAGTATCAAGCAGGGGTTCCCGGCCTGTTATTATAAAGCCTATCAGATATATAGATAGAGAAAAAATCAAGGAAACTGCAATGGCTGTAAGAAATTTTTGATATAACATAAGATACCTTCCCGTTATTGAATTCAATTGCCATTATAAACAATTTTCCTTAATATTGCCCAGCCAAATAAATCCACTCCCGGAGAGATGCTGAACATGATGTTTTTTAAAATTATATTGATGCTGTTTTCATTGTCAGTATCTTTCTATAAAATCTTCTTAGCCTTCACTGCTGACCAGGGTACAGCTGCTTTTACAATTCGGCTGACAGCAGGCATAATAATGGCCATTCTAGCCTGGGTGGTCTATAAAGAGCGTCATATAACCAGAAAGCAGCGTCTGCTCATGTGGCAGAAAAAAGAAGCGCCTAGAGGTATGGCACTTTATCTGTTTAAATGGGCAATAGGCTGGGGTATATTGGTCGGCTTCATCGTTTTTTCCAGCCTGGCTGAATTCAGAGAAAACGAAGATTTATGGGGAGAATACTTAATTTACGTGTCTGCCAATATATTGGCAGGTTTTATTGCCGGCTGGCTTACTTGGCGGAATAACCAAAATGAAACAAGGAATGTGAGTATTATGAATGAGGACTGCTCCTAATTGGAGCAGCCTTTTTTTTGGAGATATAAATAATTAGAATAATAATAATAAAAAGCAGACGTTCCAATACACGGGGGATGCTTTCAAAATCTATGTGTAATGACCAAACAATATTTGCAGTATGTCCAGATTCTATCTGCATATGTTTTTTACTGATATATGGAAATAATATCAGCATGTTCAGGTCATATTAACGATGTAAAAGGTTTTGACAAGGGGGGGCATCATGATGCATCAATCAGAGACCCGATTGGAAAAACTGCTAGGGCAGAATATAACAGCAAGGCATCAGGGCAAGGAATACTCTTTGGACCATTATTTCCAGCAGCCAATCGTACATAAGCAGATCAATGGAGAAAAGGTGTATGTCCCATTGGACCTGGACAGAATCTGGAATCAGCCGAGTTAGGGCTGAATGAATAGGAGGGTTTGAGCATGAACGAAGGTGCAGTGTCTATTTTCGCCCTTGGCGGCGTAAATGAAATCGGCAAGAATATGTATGTTCTGCAATCCGGTGATGATATCATAGTCATCGACTGCGGAGGGAAATTTCCTGATGAAAGCCTGATGGGCATAGATTTAATCATTCCTGATATTTCTTATCTTGAAGAAAACAGATCAAAGATAAAAGGTTTGATTATTACACATGGGCATGAAGATCATATTGGAGGCATCGGCTATTTTCTGAAGAGGGTGAATGTCCCTGTCTATGGAACAAGGTTTACTCTGGGCCTGATTGAACTGAAATTGACGGAGCATGGGATTCTTGCTGATACTGAACTGATTCAGATTGACTCTGACACTGTTCTGGAACTCGGCAGCATCAGGGCAAGCTTTTTCAAGGTCAACCACAGCATACCGGACTGCCTCGGGATTGCTTTTCAAACTCCGGAAGGATTGGTCGTCCATACAGGCGATTTCAAATTCGACCTGACCCCTATGAATGAGCAGTATGCGGATATCCATAAGATGGCGGAATTAGGGACAAGCGGTGTGCTGGCTCTTCTTTCTGAAAGTACAAATGCGGAGCGGACCGGTTTTTCTCCGTCCGAAAGAATTGTTGGTGACCATATTCTGGAGGCTTTCGTTAAGGCGGAGAGGAAGGTCATCATTTCCACCTTTGCTTCTAATGTGAACAGGGTCCAGCAGGTGGCAGATGCCTGCTTCAAAACGGGGCGCAAACTGGCTCTTCTAGGCCGGAGCATGATCAATGTAGTAGGCGTCGCAATGGAACGAGGCTATCTGACTATACCTGAAGGCATGCTGATCCAGGGATCGGATACCGATTCGCTGCCTCCTGAAAAGGTGTGTATTTTGTGTACAGGAAGCCAGGGGGAGCCAATGGCCGCTCTTGCCCGGCTGTCCAGGAATAATTTCAGGGATGCCGAAGTGCTGCCGGGAGATACGGTCATTCTTGCAGCAGGTCCTATACCCGGGAATGAACGTGGTGTGACCAAGATAATTGACAATCTTTATATGCTTGGCGCAAATGTCATATACGGCTCTGGCAGTTCAACCGGAATGCATGTTTCAGGCCACGGCTACCAGGAGGATCTCAAACTGATGCTCACTCTGATGAAGCCTAAGTATTTCATTCCCATACACGGAGAATACCGGATGCTTCATCACCACAGGCTGCTGGCTGAGTCTGCAGGTGTAGAAGAGGGACATACATTTATTGTGAAAAACGGGGATGTCGTGGATATTGAAAATGGAACAGCCCGCCAGACCAGGGAGGTGCCATCAGGCAATACCCTTATTGACGGAATGGGTGTTGGAGATGTCGGCGAGGTTGTCCTCCGCGACAGGAAGCAGCTGTCAGAGGATGGAATGCTTGTCATCGTCTTCACCTTCAGCAAGAAGGAAAGGAAAATTGTTTCAGGGCCTGATACTATATCACGGGGCTTTGTCTATACGCGCGAATCTGATGATCTGCTGAGAAAAGTGAACAGTATTGTCAAAAGTACAGTGAATGATCTAAGGCAGGAAAATTACTACCAAAGAAATTCCACCAAGCAGAAAATCAAGAGAGCAGTCGGGCAATATTTATTCTCCGAAACGAAACGGAAGCCGATGATCCTGCCGATCATCATTGAGATTTAAAAAAGCCCAAGCTGCATCGCCCAGCCTCCCTGCATATATTGCCCATATGCTCAAGCAGGGAGGCTGAATCATGAGGATTGAAAAGCTGAAAACCTATTACGGCTATGATCTGCTGATTGACCGGGTGCTGTATAAAAGATGCTTGAACTGTGAGTCCTGGTTTCCATATGAAGATGAAATGGGTTTTTGCCGTTCATGCATCCGCAAGGCACACAGGCATCAAAAGTGATTATTTGGTTATAGAAGGAAGGAAGAATGGTTGAACAATAAATTAATCGATGCAATGGATGAAGAGACTAAGAAAGAAGTCAGCACCGCAATAGCAGGACTATCATTCACAAAAAATTTCCGGTCCCCTACTGCTGAGGAATGGTATGTGTTCCTGCCGGGATACCAGGATCCGCAAACGGGCGGAGCAGCAGGGAAGGCAATCATCCATTATAATATATACGATACAAAGCATTTTAACATCAATACGACGATTATTTGGGATGATCCGGCACTTTGCATAGCAGGCAGGCATAAATTTGTGTACGCTGTTTGTGATGAAATTGTCAATCGTCTTGTAGGCTATGCCGATACACTGCTGTCTGTCCATTCAGGTGAGAATTCATATAATGCAGAATACAGGCAATAGGGAAATTCACAAAACTGAATCTCCCTTAGTTTGTTTTCAATAAAATTATTATGTAAACTAAATCAAAAATTTTATACTTTGCATCTTGTGCAAAAAATTACCTGCTCCAATGGGCAGGTATCTTAAGGGGGGGTGGCAGCTTAGTCGAAAGGTTTCCCATAGAAGCATTCACTTGTGCCTGCGTCAAAAAAAGGCATCCTCTCAGGTCTGCTCCGCAAATATTGGCATCCCTTAAATCTGCGCCAAGCAAATCGCATTTGCGCAAATCGGCATTCTGCAGATTTACTGCAATCAATAGTGCCCCTCGCAGGCTGGCTCCTCTGAGATCTTCCCCTTTTAAAGAGGCACCTATAAAATCACTGCTTCTTTTCAATTTGGACATTACCTTAGGGGACCTATTGTAAGGGACATTTTTCCTGTATAGTTCACTGCTTTTGTTCAGCAATTCACTGACCATACTTCTGTGTGCATGAACATCGAGGTTTATAATGGACTTAGCCTCCAGCAATGTCAGCAGCTTAATGCTGTCCAAGGCAGACTGAAGTTCATCTTTTAGGGGAAGTGTTTCTTTCAGGCTAAGTGCCTCTGTCAGATACAGAAGCATTTCATGGAGGTGCTGCATCACAGGGAATACCTCGAACATCTCGGTTGCCATCTCAGGGTTTTTCCGCCAGTCTCTGCCTGCGTAAGTGAGCTGCGAGACCTTCTGCCCGGCTCCAAAACACTCGTATACAGTGCAGCCTTTAAATCCTTTCTCTCTTAGTGCTTCATGGGTCCTGCACCGGTAGTCATCCTGCAGATTCGGGCAGGGAGCACCGCTGCTTTTATCTATGGCAAAATCTGCAGACTTTGCAAACGGGAGAGCCACGCAGCAGAGGCCGAAGCAGCTTTCGCAATCAGAGGAAAGGTCTTTGTATGAATTCTTAGGTTCGGTTGATTGAGCAGCCAAAACGCACACTTCCTTTAAGCTTGTCTATAGGAAATTATAACATGGTGCCAGGCATCAGAGTGGAGGATTTTTACAAATGAAATATAGAGAGAATACGCATCTGTTGACATTATGGGAGAAGCATCTTAAAATTATCTCGAATTAAAGATAAAAATCAGAAGGTTAAATACCCTAAAAATAGGGGAAATCAGAGAAAGATCAATACAATTAATAATTTTGGAAGGTGATAGGGATGGAACATATTTTTCGAAAGGGTGCAAATCCGGATAAACCGACTCTCCTGCTCTTACACGGGACGGGGGGAAATGAGAGGGACCTGATTCCGCTGTCTGTCATTATAGATGAAGAAGCCTCTGTGCTGAGCGTAAGGGGAAATGTGCTGGAAAATGGGATGCCGCGCTTTTTCCGGAGATTATCGGAAGGTGTATTTGATGAAGAAGATCTTGTTTTCCGCACAAGTGAGCTGAATGAATTCCTGGATGAGGCAGCTGCCAAATATGAGTTTGACCGCAGCAATATCTTCGCCGTCGGCTATTCTAATGGTGCCAATATAGCTGCCAGTTTGTTATTCCACTATGAAGATGCCTTAAAGGGGGCAATCCTTCATCATCCGATGGTGCCGAGAAGGGGTGTAGAGCTGCCTGACCTGACCGGTACCTCCGTCTTCATCGCCGCCGGCAAAAACGATCCGATCTGCCCGTCTTCAGAATCAGAAGAACTGACATCTCTTCTGGAGGACGCCAATGCAGATGTTGAGCTGCACTGGGAGAATTATGGGCATCAGCTGACATCACAGGAAGCGGAAGCTGCTGCAGAATGGTATAGGAGCAAAGTAAAATAATGATATTTGACAAAGGCTGGCCATTTTTATGGTCAGCCTTTTTGATTAGAAGATATATTTAGTAATGGAAATTATGGTAAAATAGTGAAAACTTAAAGGGGGAGTATTCATGTTTAATTTGGATTTGGATGAAGAGTTCTCACTTAGGCTTTATAAGCCTGAGGATGCAGAAGAGCTATTCATTTTAACCATCGAGTCAAAGGAATATTTAAAGCAGTGGCTGGGCTGGCTGGACTATACCAGGACAGCAGAAGATTCAGCCAGCTTTATTCAATCTTCTCTTAATGCGTTTGAGAAGAATGGAGGGCATCCCCAGGCTGCGGCCATCATTTACAAGGGGAAAATAGCCGGCACGATAGGATTTAATGAAATCAGCACGCTTCACAAAATCGGCGTAATCGGCTACTGGCTTGGCGAGAAGTACCAGGGAAAAGGAATCATGAGCAAGGCATTTTCAGCCCTGGTAGACTATGGGTTCGAAAAAGCAGGTCTAAACAGGATAGAAGTAAGGGCTGCTTCCGGCAATATGAAAAGCCGGGCTTTACCGGAGCGGTTCGGTTTCGCGGAAGAAGGCTTAATACGAGAAGCAGAATGGCTCTATGATCATTATGTAGATCATATAGTTTACGGTTTATTGAAAAGGGAGTATTCAGGAAGAGAAACAGAAGTTTTACATAGCACGACCATTTGATAACCGCCCTGTGCGGTTTTTTTTTTGTGAAAAAGTGTAGAAAAGTATAATTCTGAATATATTGTTTTATCAGAATTTGTTATACTGTTTTAGGAAACCGGTTTCAATATGAAGAAAGGGGCAGTGAATATGATACATAAAGAATTGAAGGCCTTTCCCCAGAACTTCCTTTGGGGGGCCGCTTCTGCGGCCTATCAGGTAGAAGGGGCCTGGAATGAAGAGGGCAAAGGTCTCTCCAATTGGGATCAATTTGTCCGGATCCCTGGAAAGACATTTAAAGGGACCACAGGCGATACAGCTGTAGGCCATTACCGCCGCTATAAAGAAGATGTGCAGCTGATGGCTGAAATGGGCTTGAAGGCATACCGTTTTTCGGTTGCCTGGGCGAGAATCTTTCCTGAAGGAAAAGGAAAAGTGAATGAAAAGGGCATCGAGTTTTATGATTCACTGATCAATGAACTGATCAAACATGATATTGAACCTATCGTGACTCTATATCACTGGGATTTGCCGCAGGCACTGCAGGAAGAATACGGCGGCTGGGAATCCCGGCAGATCATTGGAGACTTCACAGCATACAGTACAGAACTGTTTAAGCGTTTCGGCGATCGGGTCAAATACTGGGTCAGCCTGAATGAGCAGAATATCTTTACCATGTTCGGCTACCGGAATAGCATGCACCCGCCCGGGGTAAAGGATGACAAGCTTTTTTACCAGGTGAATCATCATGCCAATCTTGCAAATGCCAGTGTGATAAAAGCATTCCGCTCATATGTACCGGAAGGGAAAATCGGGCCAAGTTTTGCCTACACGCCTTCGTACCCCCGCTCTCCTGAACCAAAGGACATCATTGCCAGCGAAAATGCAGAAGAGCTGAACAGCCACTGGTGGATGGATGTCTACGCATGGGGGAAGTATCCGAAAGCTGCGTGGGATTACTTAGAGAAGGAAGGGCTGGCACCATCGCTGGAAGCAGGGGATCTGGAGCTCCTGCAAGAAGGGAAGCCGGACTTTATGGGACTCAATTATTATCAAACCGCTACCTTTGAAGCCAATCCGCTTGATGGGGGAGTGTCTGAAGGTGAAATGAATACCACAGGCAAAAAAGGGACCACTAAGGCCTCAGGTGTGCCTGGACTATACAGAACAGCTGACAACCCATCCCTGGAAAAAACGAACTGGGACTGGACAATCGACCCGCAAGGCCTGCGTGTGGCACTCCGCCGGATCACAAGCAGATACCAGCTACCAGTACTGATCAGTGAAAATGGGCTGGGTGAGTTCGATAAGCTAGAAGAAGATGGAAAGGTGAATGATGATTACAGAATTGCTTTTATCCGTGCTCATATCCAGTCCATGCAAGAAGCTATTTCCGATGGAGTGGAGCTGCTTGGCTATTGTGTCTGGTCCTTTACCGACCTGCTGAGCTGGCTTAATGGATTTCAGAAGAGATATGGCTTTGTATATGTTAATCAGCATGAAGAAGGCGAGCATGACCTTAAAAGAACAAAGAAGAAGAGTTTTTATTGGTATAGCGAAGTAATAAAAAGCAATGGAGAAACGTTATAGGCTTATAAAGAAAAAAGGGAGCGTAATGCTCTCTTTTATTTTGGAAATCGGTTTCTGTGAGGAAGAAAAACCCTGGAAATTAGTTTAATAACAGCGTTGATTAACTGATTTTAAAGAGAGTATTATTATATTAGTCTAATTTCAAAAAAAAATATTGACTAAATTTTCAAAAATATAGTTGATTTCTGAAAAACAGGCTCTTATAATAACAAATGAAAGCGGTTTCCACCCATTACGGAAACCGGTTTCCATACTTATTAAATTTTAGACAGGTCCTGGGATTCTATTGGAGGGGGTGGCTGAAGGCAGGATTGGGCAGGTTCTCAAAGGGATGGTTCAAATTTACTTACTAATAATGGGGGAGATTCACTTGAAATGGAATAGCCTAAAAAAAATAGCGGCATTCGGAGCATCATCTGTTCTTGCGTTATCGCTTGCAGCTTGCAGCGGCGAGGAAACTTCATCCGGAGGATCCGATGGAGGCGGCGACGTAACCCTGAGCTTCTGGACCTTCGGAGCTACCAATTATGAGGAGCTTGCAAAGAAATATACAGAACAAAATCCGAATGTCAAAATCAAAGTGAAATCATCAGAGACCGCAGATCACCATGATGCCTTATTTACTGCATTATCAGCCGGCAGCGGGGCGCCGGATATTGCCATGCTGGAAATTGACCAGTTCGACCGCTTTAAAGTTGCCCAGGACCGTTTCGAGAACTTATACGATTTAGGTGCCAAGGATGTACAAGATCAATATCTGGATTGGAAATGGAAGGGCGGAGAAAATGCGGATGGAGACTTCCTGTTCGGTATGCCGACCGATATCGGGCCGAAGGCTTTGTATTATCGTGTAGATCTATTCGAGGAAGCCGGTCTTCCGACAGAGCCTGCCGAGGTGGAGTCACTCATCAATTCGCCGGAGGCTTTCCAGGAAGCTGGCATTCAGTTGAAGGAAAAGACCGGCAAACCATTCGTCGATAGCATCGAGATGGCGTACCGTGCCTATTTGGATGCAGCAGAAAGTACTTATCTGAATCCTGATGGAGAGCTTCTGCTTGAAGAAGACGGTAATGCCGTTAAGGAAGCGTACGATTATGCCGTTAAGCTCAATGAATTGGGCATCGTTGGAAAGTATGACATGTGGTCTCCTGAATGGTCCAATGCTGTCAATAAAGGCGAATTTGCAGCAGAGCTTGGAGCTGGCTGGCTGAAGGGCTGGATGGAAGGCAATGCGCCGGATGCAGTAGGCAAGTGGAGAGTTGCCACACTGCCGAAGGAGTTCGCTGCAAACTGGGGCGGTTCTTATATAGCTGTACCGAAGGAAACAAAAAATGCACAGGCAGCATATGACTTTATCGAGTGGCTTGTTGCACCTGAACAGCAGCTTGAATCCTTCCAGAGCAAGGGACTGTTCCCTTCTGCACCAGCTGTCTATGATATGGATGCTTTCAAATCAAATGAAGATGAATTCTTTGGCGGACAGGTAACTTCGACTGTATTTGCAAATGCTGCCCAGGATATCGAAGGCGCTGTCTTTAAAGGCGAGAAGTACTTCCCGGTTCACCAGGAGGTTGTAAATGCCCTGAAGAATGTTCAAAACGGCAAAGATCCTGAAAAAGAATGGAAAGCTGCCATCAAACGGGCAAAAGACTTACTAGGAAGATAAAGAATGAAAGGGGAAATGGCTTATTTGAGCCATTTCCTGATTTATGCATAGAAAAGAGGCGGAAACATGCAAACAGCTGCCAAAGAAAGCAAGACGGGTACAGGCCAGATGACTGGAACGAAAAAGCGTCTGTCTGAATCAAAGAAAGATATGATATCCGGCTATTTATATATTGCACCTTTTTTTATCATTTTTGCCATCATTGGCCTTTATCCGGCCCTATTCAGCTTATACCTGGCTTTTCAGAAATGGAACGGACTAAGCCCAATGACGTTTGCCGGTCTGAATAACTTCAAAATTGTACTGGAAGATCCGCTCTTCTGGAAATCGGTTTACAATACAATTGTGATGGGGCTTTTAGGAACAGCACCACAGCTGATTATCGGTATCATTCTGGCCTTTCTGCTCAATCTTACGTTCATCCGGTTTAAAAATTTCTTCCGGGTTACGATCTTTATGCCTTATATCACCTCCATGGTAGCAGTGGCCTTGATCTTCAGCGTCCTGTTCAGCAACCATGAAACGTCGCTGGCCAACTATGTATTGGGCCTTTTCGGCTTTGATCCGGTCAACTGGGGAGCTTCCGAATGGGGGACAAAAATCGCCATCTCCATTATGGTTTTCTGGAGATGGGTCGGCTATAATACGATCATTTTCCTGGCTGGGATCCAGAGTATTCCGAACGACTTGTACGAAGCGGCAACAATCGATGGAGCAAGCAAAACGCAGCAGCTTTTTTACATTACACTTCCGCTGCTGAAGCCGTTTATTCTCCTGACCGTTTTCTTCTCAACAGTCGGTGCGCTCCAGCTGTTCTCAGAGCCTACTGTATTCCTTGGGGCCGGAGCATTTTCAAGGGATGAAGCAATGACGATTGTTATGTATTTGTACCGTGATGCGTTCAAACTTCAATCATTTGGTACAGCATCTGCAACAGCCATCATTCTGCTTGTCATCATCGCTGCTTTCGCAACCATCAATACGATGCTGACATCCGGATATGGGCGGGGCAAAAGGAGGGCTGCGAAATGAGCATGAACACTGCCAAAAAGAAACCAGGAAAAGGGAATCTGCCGATCTACTTGTTTCTGAGTATTGCTTCTTTAGTCTCCCTTTTCCCTTTTTACTGGATGTTTGTAATGGCGACGAGTCCAAGCTCAGCATACAACACGATTCCTCCGACACTGACACCTGGGAATCTGCTTGTGGACAATTTCAAGAAAGTACTGAGCAATATTGATTTTTTCAACGCAATGTGGAATTCCTTTATCATCTGTGTGGTTGTTACGCTTGTGGTACTGGCGATCAGTTCACTGGCCGGTTTCGCATTTGCAAAGTTCAAGTTTCCCGGGAAAAATATTCTATTCATCTCAATCCTGGTAACCATGATTATTCCGCCGCAGCTCGGCCTCATCCCCCAGTATTTCCTGATTTCCAAAGCTGGTCTTCTGGATACACTTCCCGGGGTGATGCTCCTGTTCTTCCTGAATCCTCTGGGAATCTTCCTGATGAGGCAATATGTGAACGAAGCTGTGCCGGATGAATTGATAGAAGCGGCCAAGCTGGATGGGTGCTCTAACTTTAGGATCTACCGCAGCATTGTCCTGCCCATCATTCTGCCTGCCTTCGCCACGCTGGGGATCATCGTGTTTACGGCTGTATGGGGAGAGTTCCTGTGGCAATTTACTGTGCTGAGGGACCCAGAAATGTATACAATTCAGGTGGCTTTGGCCAATCTCAGCAACACCCATAATATTGATTTTGGGATGATCATGTCAGGTGTTTTCTGGGCTACCGTACCTCTTTTGGTC
Source organism: Bacillus infantis NRRL B-14911 (assembly GCF_000473245.1). Taxonomy (NCBI): domain Bacteria; kingdom Bacillati; phylum Bacillota; class Bacilli; order Caryophanales; family Bacillaceae; genus Bacillus; species Bacillus infantis. Next base: position 2,605,282 of record NC_022524.1, on the reverse strand, counting down.
ATATTCCTGATGTTTAACAAGCTTTTCATTTCCAGCATTACAGAAGGGTCTGTAAAATAATCGGACCTTTCTGATTCTGGAGATTGAAAGGAAAGGGAACAGCTAGTAATCTAGTAACAAAGAACATAATTTGGAAGCAGAAGGGATTCTCATGAGCCTAACGATAAAGAATATTGCGGAAATTGCAGGTGTCTCTGCCGCTACCGTATCAAAGGTCATCAATAATTACGGAGGCATCAGCGAAAGAACGAAGAAAAAGGTAATGGATGTCATTCTTGAGATGGATTATGAACCAAATTTCTCAGCGCGGTCGCTCGCCACGAAAAAATCCAATCTGATTGGCCTGATTTATGCCGGCAAAATCAATGTTGACATGACCCACCCATATTTCAATGAAGTCATTTCTTCTTTTAAAAAGAATATCGGCATGCTCGGCTATGATATCCTCATGTTCTCCAATGAAAATTTCCGGCAGGACAATGGAAGCTATATGGCAAGATGCAGACACTTCAATGTGGACGGCTGCCTCGTCATTGCCGGGGAAGAAGTAGAGGAAGCAGTACATGAGCTAGCTAAGGCTGACTTTCCATGCATCGGGATCGACATTGAACTGTCAGGTCCGAAATCAGCCTTTGTCATGACAGATAACGTGAATCTTTCCCGAAAGGTCATTGAACATCTTTACCTGAATTCAGTCAGGGATGTTGGTTTTATAGGAGGAATGAAGGGATCTGTCATTTCCAACTTGCGGAAGAAGGGATTCCTTGAGGCCATGAACCAGTTCGGCCTGGAAATCAGGGACGACTGGATTCAATATGGTGATTATCATGAAGACAGCGGCTATGATTGCATGAAAAGGATCCTTGAGGGGAAAAGGAAGCCAGAGGCTGTCTTTGCGGCCTCAGATTTAATGGCGCTTGGAGCATTAAGGGCCATTAAGGAAGCCGGGCTTTCCGTCCCTCACGATATAAGGGTGATTGGCTGCGATGATATTGCTGCCTGCCGCTACAGCGATCCCAAGCTGTCGACTGTAAAACAGGATAAAGAGAAATTCGGGAAACTGTCAGCTTATATGCTGAACGATCTCATCAACGGCAAATCCCAGCCGCGGCCTGCCCTGATCGACTCTGAGCTGATCATCAGGGAATCCTGCGGAACACATCTGTAAAAGAAGGAAAATGATCCTTTGGCGAAAGGATATATGGGGGTAGGAGCATGCGAAATTATGCAGCATTTGATGTAGGGGGCTCATCCATAAAATATGCTTTGATGGATGAAGCGGGCAGCATTATAAAAAAGTCATCAATCCCGACTCCAAAGGAAGGTATTGAAGCATTTATTGAAGCAATCGGAAACGCTGTCGAGGACCTCCGGTTCATCAGCCCTGTTGAAGGAATTGCGATGAGCATGCCTGGGGCAGTCGATGTGGCAAGCGGAACGATCCATGGCGCGAGCGCCGTCCCTTATGTTCATGGCCCCAACATCAGGGAGCTGGTGGAAAGAAGGACAGGGCTTCCCGCAGAACTGGAAAATGACGCTAATTGTGCCGGCCTTGCAGAGGGCTGGATCGGTGCAGCAAAGGATGTCCGGGATTATATCTGCATCGTCATCGGGACAGGAATAGGCGGGGCCATTGTCCTGGACAAAAAAGTCAGGCATGGAGCGAGCTTCCATGGCGGAGAGTTCGGCTATATGATCATGGAGGATTATTTAGAGGGTCCTTTAGGAAGAAGCTGGAGCGATCTTGGTGCCACTGGGGCACTGGTCAATATTGCAGCAGCCAAAAAAGGTTTGGATCCAGAAACACTGGACGGCCGTAAAGTGTTTGAGATGGCAGAGAATGGAGATAAAGAGATTCAGGAAGAAATAGACCGCTTCTACAAACGCCTGGCTGTCGGGATTCTGAATCTGCATTATATCATTGACCCGGAAAAAATCCTGATCGGCGGTGCGATTTCGGCCCGGCATGATTTTTGCGATAGAATCAATCGGGTGCTATCAAGCATGAAATCGGATATCCATTCTCTTGATGTAAAAGCCGAGGTGTGCAAGTTCGGAAACGACTCTAATCTGATTGGAGCACTGTACCACTTTCTGCAGAGCCAGAAGGCAAAAGATAAAGTAATGGACTTAAGATAAAGATTAGTTCCCGGCTAATCTTTATTTTCATTTAAGAAGATATCATGCTTTGGGCAGTTTCTTTGTACAGCGCCGTGAAAGCGTTTAATATGGAAAAGAACGCAATACTTGAAGGAGGAAGATCGATGGTATACCTTGCAGGAGAAAAACGCTATGAGACGATGAAATACAATCGAAGCGGTCGCTCAGGCCTCCGGCTCCCGGCCATCTCCCTGGGCTTATGGCATAATTTTGGGGGAACTGATACATACGAAAATGGAAGGGAGATGCTCAGGAAGGCATTTGACCTTGGCATTACTCATTTCGATCTGGCCAATAACTACGGCCCTACGGCAGGCTCGGCTGAGGAGATGTTCGGCCGGATGATGAAGTCGGATTTTGCTCCTTACAGGGATGAAATGATCATTTCAACGAAGGCAGGCTATTATATGTGGCCCGGTCCCTATGGGGAGTGGGGAAGCAGGAAGTACCTCATTTCAAGTCTGGACCAAAGCTTGAAGCGGATGGGGCTTGATTATGTGGACATTTTCTACTCACACCGTCCTGACCCGGACACACCGTTAGAGGAAACAATGGGGGCTTTGGACTCTATTGTCAGACAAGGGAAAGCCTTATATGTCGGCATCAGCAGTTATTCGGCAGAGCAGACTGAAGAAGCAGTGAAAATTCTTAACAGACTTGGGACGCCGCTCGTTATCCACCAGCCAAGCTATTCAATGCTGAACCGCTGGATCGAGGATGGCCTGCAGGATGTTCTGGATAAGAATGGTGCAGGGTCAATTGCCTTCTGTCCGCTTGCACAAGGACTGCTGACCAATAAGTATATTGACGGCATCCCGGCTGACAGCAGGGCTGCCAGCAAGACCGGTGCGCTTCAAGGGGACCAGGTGACAGAGCAGACAATCGAAAAAGTCAGAAAGCTGCATGAACTCGCCTCTGAACGCGGGCAAAGCCTTGCACAAATGTCTCTGGCATGGGTCCTTCGCGGAGGCAGGGTGACATCTGCCCTGATCGGTGCAAGCAGGGTCTCCCAGATTGAAGAAAATGTAGCTGCACTGGATAATTTGGAGTTTACTGCTGAAGAGCTTAACAGAATCGAAGATATTTTAAAAAGCTGAAAATAAGGCCGGTTCCTTTGAGGAGCCGGCCGTTATAGTTTCCTGAACCTTGAGATATTGTATATGCCTGCTAGTAATGCACCTGAAGTACCGGCAATGAGATCTATCATGGTATCCTTATTGCCGCCGCGCTGCATCGTTTCAGTAACAAGCTGGTCGCCGGCAAACTCATAAATTTCCCAGAGGATGCTGGCCGCAGCAGACAAAGAAAAGCTGAAAAGGAATAAAATTGAGCGGGAATTTCCCTTTCCACCGGATAATATCTTAAAAACAAAGACGGCAGCTATGCCGGCAAAGATTCCTTTATAAAGGTGAAGCGTGCTATCCCACCAGGCATATTTGCGATAGAAGCTTGCAATCGACCCCAGATAGATGGAGCAGAATACGAACAAAAAGTAGCCGAAGACCAGGGAAGTCGGGAACGTTTTTTTTAATAAGATCAGTAATAAGGGAAGTGCGCTTACGATGATTCCTCCAAGAGCTACCTGCCAGCGGGAGGAATCGTCTTTGAAAAGATAAAAAATACATAACGCCGCAAAAAAGACCCCAAAAACAGTTGAAAGAACAACTAAAAGCCTATTTCTTGCCGCCATCTACTGGAGCTGCTCTGGCGGCTCTGTGGTATGGGATTTTCTCGCCACTTCGGCAAATAGATCCTGCTTAGATGAGTCATTCGGAGGCATAGGGACTGTACTTCCCTTCAGGAGCATGATCATTTGGTTCATCTGCTGCTGAAGCATTTGGAGATCCTTTTTCAAAGCCGGCTTGGCATCTTCCTTCAGCTCGAATCCAATTTGCCCGTTTGGCTCCAATGTTGCCCATTTGACATCATTCAGGCTGGACACATTGTTCTGCCTAAGCTTCATCTCCAGCTGGTCAACCGTCAGCCTTACCTTTTTCAGGCCTTTCTCATCAAGATTTCCATTGTTGATCAGTACTTTTGCTCTTCCAGTAATGAATTTTTCAATTTTATCAAACTTCACCTGTAAAAGCTCCATGACAACCAGGGTTACTACCAGAATTGCTCCAACAGTAATTGTTGTCCAAATGTTTTTTCCGGCGAGAGGCTGTATCAATAAAGAACCTATACCAATCATGATTACAGTCTGGGCAAGTGTCATTTGGGATATTGATTTTCTGCCGGCGATCCTGAGCAGCAGGGTGCCTGCCAATACAATCAATATCGATTTCCATATCCAATTCAAGTCCATTTACATCACCCTTCAGAAAAATCTTTTAACATAGTCATCTGCTGTTAATCATGAATATATTCATGCGTACAGCATAGACAGGTATTTGGCATTCTAAGAGGTGTGTTTTTGGGAAAATATGTAATTAAGGTATAATAACTGCAAATTTATGTAGAATCCTTACATTTTTATGTAGAATCATTACTTTTTTGGGTAGAAAAAGTGATAATTCTCCCTATGCAAAATGCAGATTTCGCGGTTTCCCTCAGTAAAACTAAAAGGGACATCTGCAACTTTAGCTTTTTTATTTCATAATTATAATCATTCGAAGAGACTTTCCTTAGAAGGGAGCCCGGAAATGATTAATATCTTTATTTTGGCAATATTCCTTATCGTAAATCTCCTCATCAGCAAAATTTATTTTAAGAAGAATCTTAACATCCCCATCAAATCTAAGGGTATTTTATCTAAAGAAAGGAAAAGGGGTTTCCAGCTGGCTGAAGCGGGAATTTTTGTGATTTTTCTATATCTCCATTTTTTCGTACTAGTTGAAGGTTATTTTCCGCTTTTTGTAAGAATCGCTCCCATCATCGGGTTTTTCGTATTACTCAACTTTAATCGGGGATTAGAACTATGGATGACCGATCGGGATAGCAAAGCTTACTACCATAACTGGCTTGCAGCTACCATCATGTCCATCTTCTTCGCAGTTCTGGCGGCGGGGCAATATTTATAAAAAAGGAGGGGATTCACCCCTCCGGATTAATCTTGAAATTAGACTGTTTTTCTTTCGTCAATGTAAAGAAAAGGACGAAGCCGATGAAGGAAGTGGTAAATAAGATGCTTCCCATAGGTACGGCTGATGCTTCATTGATCCCGACAAGAGGGGAGACGATGCTGCCCAGGAGGAGCGGCATCATGCCGATAACGGCACTCGCACTTCCGGCGCGATGCCCCTGATTTTTCAAGGCGAGCGTAAAGGAGCTGGTAAGGATCATCCCCATGGACGTCATATAGATGAATATCGGGATGACCAGCATAAACAGCGGCCCTTTAATGATGGTCATAGTCAGCAATAATGCAGTCGCGCTCACAGCGATGCAGACGGCTGTCCGAAGCAGGGTCCTTTCCTGTACAATGCCGGCAAGGCGGCCGATCAGAAAGCTCCCGGTGATGATGGCAATCCCATTGATACCGAACAGGATGCTGAACACCTGAGGAGAGACGCCATAGATTCCCTGGTAAACAAATGGTGTTCCGGATACATAAGCAAAGCTTCCTCCGTGTACAAAACCGACAATCAGGGCATAGCCGATGAATGAGCGATCCTTAAATAGGCCGCCCATTGCCTTGACTGTGCCTCCCAGACTGCTGGGAATGCGCTTTTCAGCAGGAAGCGTCTCAGGCAGGCGTATGGAAATGAGTGTAACGATGGCAAGTCCAAGCGCACATAAAAAGTAAAAAATGGTGTGCCAGCTGGCGAATGGCAGTAAAAGGAGCGCGCCGCCGGTCATAGGGGCAATCATCGGAGCGGTAGCATTTATCACCATTAATAGTGAGAAAAACTTCGTCAGCTCTGTACCGCTGAATACATCCCTCACAACTGCACGCGACAGGACAATCCCGGCTGAAGCGGTTAGCCCCTGAAAGAAACGGGCAGCTATAAACGTAGTGATATTTGGTGCAAGCGCACAAAATAATGAAGCGATGCTAAAAAGGGAAATCCCAATCAGAAGCGGTGTTCTCCTGCCTTGTGCATCACTGATCGGCCCGACAATCATCTGACCGGCAGCGAGCCCCATCAGACAGGCGGTCAAGCTGAGCTGTACAAGGGACGCAGAGGCATCAAGGTCTCTGCCGATATCGGGAAAGCTTGGCAAGTACATATCGATGTTAAATGGCCCTAAAATTCCTAATGAACTAAGGAGAAAAGCAAGGGCAAGCCTTTCTCTTCCTGTTGGGTTTTGAAGCATGATCTCAAACCTTTCTTTCCAGCAATCTGCTATTTCTTGCATAAATATGGCTAGTATACGTCAGCCGGGCGGGGATGTCCAGCAGAGAATCATAGAAAGATGACAGGAGATGCGGGCACCCGCTTTTTCATTTTCGATGAAGAGAGTTTGCATTTTTGATTTTCCCATGCATTATGTTGCTTTTTTTGGCACATTCTATGGCTGGGAGGTGATATCTATGCAAAAGGAAGAGAAACAAGCAGGCGTGCCAGTAGAAAGAGGCCAAGATACTCTTTTAAATACAGTAAATGAAACCTTCAACAGTATGGTTGAGGATGTCAGAAATATGATCAATGGAAATGAAGAGCAAGCCAGCCGAAAATAATCAACGCCTGCAGGGGCGTTTTTTTTTTACTTTCGGCCAAAAGCGGGCCGGTGAAAAAGGATCAATCTTCTTTTAAAAATTCAGAGAAAGACAGACAGGGTTATTTTGCTGCTTCAGCCTTTTAAGCTGGTATTTTACAAGTCTCTGCCTAAAAAGTTCGCACTGACCGGTGCTAGTCCCAATTCCCGTGCCCAAACAGATAGCTGTCCAATATGATGGATTTCATGTGCAATAATATGATGAAGAATTTCGTTTTTGCTAAAATCCTCATCATCCCATGGGACAGAAACAGTAAAATCAGATGCAGCAATCAGACCTTCGGCAAAATAGCTCCTGATATCCTTCCGGAAAGAGTCGGAGAGCTGCCTGGCCTCAGTCAGACTGCGATATTCTTCAAAATCAACGATGGTATCGCCCAGACCTTGGATAGCACGGATCCAGCTGTATTCAACGTCGGCTATGTGAAGCAGTGTATGAAGTATGCTCCCCGCTCCTCCCGTCCGCTTCTTAAGCAGTTCATCCTCTTTCAGCTGTTCACACCATTGAAAACCACTCATCCCTGACCTGCCAGTTATAGGTGAAAAATTGAATCATCATTTACCGCCTTTCTATATAAGTATCATTTGAATGGAATTTATTTTAGCATAAAATTGCCAATATTCACTGCAGTTTTTTAAAATAAAGGAAAACCATGGCAGGCTGCAGAAGAATTACTTAATGAAAATATGGAGGCTGTAAAATGCAAATAAGGCTCGCAGAAAGAAAGGATATAGATCAGCTGATTAGAATGAGATGGGACTTCACGCTTGAAGATTATGAGGAGGGCACTTTTTCAGAAAAAGATTATCCGGAATTCGAGAAAGAATGCAGATTCTTTCTGGAGGAAGCTATTGAGGGAGACATTTGGTATATCTGGATCGCGGAAGATCATGGGAAAGTTGTATCACATATGTACATAGAAAGAATACAAAAAGTTCCAAGGCCCGGCCGTATCACCTATCCCTTCGCCTATATGACCAATGTCTATACTGTACCGGAATATCGCGGAAAAGGAGTCGGAAGCAGGCTGATCACGGCCATCAATACATGGATTGAAGAGAACCATTATGAATTTATCATCGTCTGGCCGAGTGAGGAAGGGGTCGAATTTTATAAAAGGAATGGTTATAAGCATTGCAATGCGCCGATGGAATATTTTCCGCAGAATTAGAGCAGGATTGTCTGCCTGAATAATGGAGGGTGAGGCATGAATATGAATAAAGACAAAATACATCTGAAGAAAATGGAAACGAAAGAAGGATGCCTGGTCGAAGCTGCAAGCCTGTATAATCTGGTCTGGAATAAAGAAGATCAATCTTTTGTGGAAAGACTGATGCGACATGGCAGCTATGATGGCTTCCAGGGAGAAATGGCGTATGAGGGTGATGCCAGACTGGCAGGTTTCGTTTATGGCTATTACTCACAAAAGGGTCAATATTATAGAGGTTTGATTGAAAAGGAGCTTTCTGAAGAAGAGGCGCTGACTTGGCTGGAGGATTGCTTTGAAGTGGTGGAGCTGGCCGTCCATCCTGAAAGCAGAAAGCAGGGGATCGGCCGCCTTCTTGAACAAAGAGTTTTGGCGCAGCTGCCAAATAAGACCGCTATTCTCACAACTCAAAAGGATAACATCGCTGCCCGGCAGTTGTATTGGTCTCTTGGTTGGACAACAGTAAAGGAATCCTTTTTTCCTGACCAAACAGGAACTGCCTACGTCATTATGGGGAAGAGACTCTCGCATTATAAGAGTCCAATAGCAGGAGGCAGTGAACATGACTGAAATCTGCCTTGTACGCCATGGCCAGACTGACTGGAATGCTGAAGGCAGGATCCAGGGAAGAACAGATATTGAGTTAAATGAGATGGGTGTCCGCCAGGCAGCAGCGTGCAGGGATCACCTTGCTAATGAAAATTGGGATATTATCATTTCAAGCCCCCTGCAAAGAGCCAGACAGACTGCAGAAATCATTAACCAAAATATCCAGAAGCCTTTGGTGTTAATGGAGGAATTCATTGAAAGAAGTTTTGGCAGAGCTGAAGGTCTAACAGCTGTGGAGAGGCACGCTCTTTTTCCCGATAGGGATTATCCAGAGATGGAAAGCAAAGAGGACCATCATACACGGCTCAGTGAAGGGCTTGATAAAATCAGCATGCTCTATAGCGGGAAAAGAGTGATCCTTGTTTCGCACGGAGCATCCATAAATGCCCTGCTGTCACTGCTTTCATCAGGCGTGATCGGTTCTGGCAGAACGAAGCTTGAAAATGCCTGCATCTGCAGCCTTAAATTTAATGAAAAAGGGTGGCTTGTAGAGTACTATAATGAATCCGGCCACTTAAAGGCACTTTAAACAGGAAGTTTTTTAGAAAATATGATATGGTATATTAAGGAAAAGGAGGGCGAAGGATGGGTAAAGTTTTCTTGTCTATTCTGCTGGTTCTGCTTGCTGCGGCAATTGTCAGCTTCGTTTCGGGATTCCATTCCGCCGGCTATTTATTCGGCTTTATGTTCGGCACATTTGCGATGGGGATAAGCTTTGTGTATTCTGCCAGGGATGATGACCGGTACAGGCCGAATTATCTGAACAACGGAGGCGGGAAGAAATAGACCGCTGTCTTAAGCAAGTCCGGGAACCCAGATTTATAGAGGGTTCCTTTTTATTTTGCGGGTTTGCAATATTTTTAGAAAGGCTAAAAGAAGAAATATGTTAGAAAATGAAACTTTTTACTCTTTTTAAACGTTAAATTATATATAGTATTACGAGGTAGTCTATACTTTTTAATTAATATATTATCCATTAGCTGAGCCAGTTAACCGGATCATCATGTCTGACATAGGAGGTCAACCGTGGAAAGTTTAACGTATAAGCTTGCCAGTGAGCAGAGCGAGTTTGAACAAATCCATCAGCTTAATTATCAAACATTTGTAGAGGAAATTCCGCAGCACAGCAAAAATGATAAAAATGAATTGATTGATAGATTTCATCAGGAAAATACATATATGATTGCCAAAAAAGGAGAGGAAGTGGTAGGTATGATTGCCATCCGTGCCAAAAGGCCATTTTCTCTAGACTATAAGCTTGAGTCACTTGATGACTGCCTCCCCGTAAAGGGAACAGCTTGCGAGGTCCGTCTTTTATCGATCAAGAAAGCATACAGAAGCAGCCGTGTTTTTTATCATTTATGCGAAAGGCTTGTACAGTTCTGCCTTGAAAAAGGGTATACGATGGCCCTTATTTCCGGTACAGTCCGGCAGCTGAAACTGTACAGGCGGATCGGCTTTATTCCTTTTGGCCCTTTAACAGGGGAAGAGGGGGCACAATTTCAGCCCATGTACTTAACAAAGGAAAACTTTGAACGCTCGACTAAAGCTTTTATCCGCCTCATGGAGAAAAAGACTGAGCCTGCTAAGAGGATTTCTTTGCTGCCAGGGCCGGTTTCGATCCATCCGGAGGCTGAAAGAGCATTCAGAGAGCCTGCCATATCCCACCGAAGCGAAGAGTTTAAAAAAGAACTCCATCAACTCCGCAGCAGTCTATGCCACATGACCGGGGCTGCCCATGCAGAAGTTGTCGTCGGGACAGGAACCCTTTCCAATGATCTGGTTGCTGCACAGCTATCCTGCTTACGGGGAACAGGGCTGATTCTGGCGAATGGCGAATTTGGCTTCCGGCTGATTGACCATGCCAAAAGGCAGGGGCTATCCTTTCAATCTATTGAAAAAGAATGGAATGAGCCGATCCATTTATATGAGATTGAACAGTTAATCAAATCCAACTCTTCGATCAGCTGGATTTGGACTGTTCACTGTGAAACTTCGACAGGCTATTTATATGATTTAGATTCACTTAAGGAGCTATGCGGCAGCCGTGGGATTGAGCTTTGTGTGGATGCCTGCAGCTCGGCAGGTGCAGTGCCCCTTGATCTGAAGGAAATCTATCTTGCATCAGCGGTCAGCGGCAAAGGATTCGGATCCTATCCCGGCCTGGCGATTGTTTTTCACAGGGAGAGGATTCTAGGCGGCAATCATATACCAAGATATTTGGACTTGAAAATGTATCAGGAACATGAAAGCATCCCTTATACCCACTCTTCTAATCTCGTCACGGCGCTTAACAAAGCTTGCGGTCTCATTGATTATGAAAAAACATCAAGGATTGGAAAGCAGGCAAGGGAGAGGCTGTTGGCAAACGGGTGGATAGTTCTTGGGGATGAGAGCTATTCTCCTGGCATCATCACAATACTCGTACCGGAAACTATTTCCAGCAAAAAAATAGGTGATTACTGCAAAAGTAAAGGTGTGCTGATCAGCTATGAAAGTGAATATCTGCTGAAAAGAAATTGGATTCAGGCCGCTTTCATGGGGAGCATAAGCGAACAAGAAGCAGCAGAGGCATTGAAGATCCTGGAACATGCATTTAAAATACAGAACGAAAAACGGTATCAATATGAAACAGTTTAAGAAATTGACCCCGGTATGGGTAGCCGTCTTCTTTATGTGGCTCAAAACAGCTGCAGTATCTTTCATCGGCTTTAATCTGCATGCTGCAAGCCTGCTTGAAGTAATGCTGCTCACTTTTTCGCCATTGGGGCTGCTGATGCTTTTGATCGGGGGCGGCCTATTTTGGAAAAAGAAAGTGAAGCCTGCTGGAATATGGCTGATAATGCTGGTCCTGACTGGCATCCTTTATTCCGATCTTTTATATTACCGTTTTTACACTGATTTCGTCACGGTGCCGATTCTTTTCCAATTCAAAAACGTCGGAGGCCTGGGACCGAGCACCCTGGAACTGATCAGTCCCTGGGATTTGCTGCTTTTCATTGATTTGCTATTGTATTTTCTTTTTATCAGGAAAAAGAAGCTGACAAAAATGACGGTGACAGGAAAAACGGCATGGCAGTATGGTGGTGCCTGCATCGCCCTATTCCTCATGACCGGGGTGATCGGGCTTGTAAATGCGCCGCATCTTTTCACAGAATCATACAACCGTCCTCAGCTTGTCAAAAATATTGGACTGTATCCGTATCATCTATATGATATAGGAGTAGCTGCCTCATATCCCCTGCAAAAGGCATTTGCAGATGCATCTGATGCCAAGGCTTCTGCCGAGTACGTAAACGGCAGGACAGCGGAGCCTTCCGATTATTTCGGTGCTGCCGAAGGAATGAATGTTGTCCTCATCAGCATGGAATCGACCCAGGGATTCGTCCTTAATCAAAAGGTAAAGGGTGAGGAAATAACCCCATTCCTAAATTCGCTGTCAAAGGATAGCTTTTATTTCAATAATCTATATGACCAGACCGCACAGGGGAAAACATCTGATTCAGAATTCATGGTCGATAACGGATTGTATCCCTTGTCGAGCGGATCGGCTTTTGTCCGGAAATTTGAGAATACGTACAAAAGCCTGCCGCATATTTTGAAAAATGAAGAAGGCTACAAGGCTGCGGTCCTGCATGGCAATGAGCCTACCTTCTGGAACAGGGAAGATATGTATAAGTCGCTTGGTTATGACCGTTTCTTCTCTAAAGGCGATTATGAGGTGACAGAGGAAAATTCAGTGAACTATGGGATCAAGGACATCCCGTTCTTCCAGCAGTCAATTCCGCACTTAAAGAGCCTTGAAAAGCCGTATTACACCCGCTTCATAACATTAACGAACCACTTTCCATTCCTGCTCGAGGAAGAGGACCGGCTTATTCCTGAGGCTGAGACAAGCGAGATGGTGGTAAACCGCTATGTCACAACAGTCAGATACCAGGATGAAGCGATCAAGACCTTCTTCCAGGAAATGAAAGACAGTGGAGAATACGACAATACGGTGTTTGTGCTGTACGGGGATCATTACGGCATTTCCGACAAATATGAACATGGTGTGCTGGAGCTTTTGCGACAGGAAGATACCCTTGTCAACAGGATGAAGCTGCAGAAGATCCCATTGATCATCCATATTCCGGGGCAAGAGGGGAAGAGTATATCGACAATTGGCGGCGAAATTGATATAAGAGCAACTCTCCTCCATTTGCTTGGCATCAATCCCGAAGAGCATTACAGCTTCAGCCGCAATCTTTTTGCCCGTAATCCCGATCAGCCAGTTGTTTTCCGGGATGGAAGCTTCATTGCAGAAGATTATCTTTATAAAAGCGGCAGCTGCCTGAAAATAGACTCCGGGGAAGAAGCGGATATCAGCAAGTGCGAACCTTATCTGGAAACAGCCAGAAAAGAGCTTGGCATGTCAGATGATGTTGTGAACGGAGACCTCCTGAGATTTTTGAAGTAGGGGCAACGAAATCACTTTCAGCTTGAAAGTGATTTTTTGCTCTCCAGCCAGATCTGCACCTGTTCCAGAAAGTCTGTCTTGCACCAGGCAATGATCGCTTTTTCTTCTCCCAGCCGTTGAATCTGGCTTTGAAAAAATAAGTCCCCAACATAGTAGCCAAATCTGCTGAACCCGAATGATTGGCCGCCTCTGATGGAAAACCATTCTCTGAATATCTCTTCATGCTGCAGCTTTTTGAAATCTCCATAGAACTTTCTTATGATTTCATTGGTGTGGGACTTGGCGAAGGATAACCAGGCATCTCCTTGATCATTGAAGCTGAAATAGGCGGAGGAGGCAAGGCCTGGAGCAATTTTTCGCGAAAAATGGATGGCGGCGCCTTCCTGGTTAAGCCAGATCAGGGGATTATTCCATGAAACGCTTTTCCAGTCCATTCCAGCCTGATCACTGAGAATATTTTGTGCAGCATGGCCGAATTCATGGGAAACGATGGCCCTTAAATGTTCCTTATCATCGGTCAGCTGCTCCAGAGCAAAAGTAATATTCGGGATGATTTGCCGCCAAGTATAGGCATTTGATCCATAAATGCCGGCAATCAGGCTGACTTCAATTGGAAACTCGACTCCATAAGCTGCTTTAAACCTGGCGGCCGTCTCGTGAATAATGGGAAGGATATTTTCCTGCACTCTTTGAATATGGTTTTTTTCACACTCAAGCTGCTCAATGCTTTTTGGTATGCGTTTTTCATGATTCCTGCAGTGATACTGAAAATACTGTGCAAAAATATCAGGATACTGTCGATGGTATTCCCTGAAAAAATCAGCGGAAAGATGTCCTGTTTCGAGAAAAAAAGGAATTGTATTGGTGATTTTCATAAAAAGGTCCTCCTGCTCTTTTTTTCAATATAACATAGAGGGATCTCTTATGCGGGAGAATTTTACAATAAAAAAGCCTTTAATAACACATGAATGGGGGCGCACAAATGGGCTATATAGAAGAGCTAAGGAAGATTGTTGGCCACAGGCCGCTTATTCTTACAGGCAGTGTTGGGATATTGGTCAATAAGAGGGGACAGCTGCTGCTTCAGCAGAGGGTGTTTCCGGCAGGATCATGGGGCCTGCCTGGCGGGCTGATGGAACTTGGGGAGTCTGCAGAAGAAACATGCATGCGGGAGGTGTGGGAAGAAACAGGCCTGACAGCCGGTTCTCTAAAGCTGATTAATGTTTATTCTGGAAAGAATTATTTGGTGACGGCCGAAAATGGAGATCAATTTTACGCAGTCACTATTGCATATTTTACTGAAACGTTTAGTGGTGAGATGAAAATGGATCCGCAGGAATCGATGAATATTAAATTTTACCACCCAGATGAGTTTCCGGAGAATATGGTGGGCAGCCACAAAGTAATCATAGAGGATTTTATATGTAATATTTATAAAAAGGAAAAATACGCGACAGAATAATTGCTGTATGTGACAGCCGCCATTAAGGAAACAGGGTTAAAACAGGCGTAAGAATCAGCAGCCTTGTAATAAATTCAAACATAAATTCCAGCCCCCTTTAAAGGATTGTCCCTGCATCTGGCTCCTCCTTCGCCAAATGCCATGGCAGCCACGCATGCTGCCCCCGCTGATTTCTATATTAATAGGGAAATATTAAGCTGGTATTTATGTTTTGTTATAAATGGTTAAGAAGAGAGCGAAGAGCTTATGATTCCCAGAAAAAAAGGACTCTGCCAGTCCTTTTTAGGCCTTCATTAGATGTCCTGTTCCTCCAGTTCTATCTCCATCCGGGTCTGGGGGAATCCATTGGCTACCCATTCTGCCCTTAAGGCTGAGTCATACTGGGTGAGCCCTTTTTCAGCATCCACTTTATCGGCATCCACACTTTCAATCTGGTCAATCCTCTCACTGTTCCGCATACTCGTGTCTTCTATGACGCCGTCTTTGATTGTGTATGAAAAGGTACTTGTATTAGTGGCAGATTCTTCGCTGCGCTTCTTCATTGCCGCAATGGCCAGTGCAGCTCCGCCAGCAGATAGCAGGATTCCTGCAGCCATGTTCATTGTCGACTTTTTCATGGTTATTCCCTCCGGTATTTCAAATTTTTATAGAGATAAGTAATCTATTCATTTTATTCCCCGTTTTTGTTACTTTAAAAAGTATTTTATTTACAATTTGATTAAATTTATTTCTCTGGCTTCTAGAACGACTGAAAAGGGTCTGGAAAAGTCGACCCTCAAACGAAATAAAGATAGGGGGATTTTTGTGGTTTGAATTCAGAGTGATAAGGTAAGACCATGGCTTCTCTGAAAACAGTAACAGCGGAAGAAAGGAGTGAGCCGGGAAGCGATTTCATTGGGAAAACTAAAATAATGGTTGCAGCGAGGTGCGCTAGAACCGGTATTTCGCTGAAAAACTAAAATAATGGTTGCAGCGAGGTGCGCTGGGACCGCTATTTCGCTGAAAAACTAAAATAATGGTTGCAGCGAAGAGAGCTAGGACCGCTATTTCACTGGAAAACTAAAATAATGGTTACAGCGAGGTGCGCTGGGACCGCTATTTCGCTGAAAAACTAAAATAATGGTTGCAGCGTGGTGCGCTGGGACCGCTATTTCGCTGAAAAACTAAACTAATGGTTCCAGCAGAGAGAGCTAGAACCGCTATTTCTCTTAAAAAGCAAAATAACGGTTCCAGCGGAGAGAGCTAGGACCGCTATTTCACTGGAAAACTAAAATAACGGTTGCAGCGAGGTGCACTGGAACCGCTATTTCACTGAAAAACTAAAATAACGGTTCCAGCAGAGAGAGCTAGAACCGCTATTTCTCTTAAAATTCAAAATAACGGTTCCAGCCAGCGGAGAAAGCTGATGGACGTCTATTTCTCAAATAAAAATAATAAGCGGCCCCAGGCGATTTTATTGTTAGTTTAGATTTTTTAGCTCTTGACGCACTTTTTCCCGGAAATCTTCATCCTTCAGCAGCTTCAGCTGGAAGCTGTTCATATTGCGTGTCAGTTTTGTCTGCTCTATGGGACTCAGGTTGTTTGATAGAAAAGTGATTTCAGTTTGATTGTTATCTTTATCTGTAGCATACATAGCCATTGTAAGGACAAAAGCAGTAGAGCCGCCTTTCTGGCCTGCATGCAAAAGCCATTCCTGATTGCGGGGGTCTTCCATCAGCTGTTCGAGAACCGGGTCAAGATGTATATGTATGTCTTCAGCCAGGTAAGTTTTACTGTTCAATTTTTCCATAAGAGAAGCATAATCTGCAGCCGTTGATCTCGGGAGTCGGTCAGACCAGATTTGCTGAAAGTCCATATCTAGCTTTTTGAGGAGCTGGGACTTTTCTTCATTTGTTGGGGGAGCGGACTTCCAGGATCTGTGAATGTCAATTGCCATATCGCGGTAATCCTGTAAAGGCATTTCCTTTAGTTTGGCCAGTGCTTCTTTTTTTGACAGATTATTTTCTTCCATAAGTTTCATTGGGATAAATAAGGAACTGGCCAGCGGGTACAGCGGTTCATGATTTTCTAAATTCATGCTTTCCAGATTAGAGTTGATGTGGTGGAGTCCAAGCATTTCAATTAAATAATCTGTGTTCGCATTCGAGCTGTAAGCAATCATGCCTTTCGTGACCTGCTGCAGTGTAGCATTATTTCCTTTTAATTCAGAGAGCCATGCCTCATGGGCGCCGCCGTCTGTTTTCGGCACATAGTACTTTTCAAGCTCCTTCAGATTGACTTGCTGCTCAGGATTTATTTTTCCTGCAGCTGCCTGCTTGGCGAATTCTAATGCCACAATGTATTTGACTGTGCTTGCCAAAGGCAGGCTTGTTTCAGGATTGATATTGGCAATTTCCTCCTGATTGTATTTTATAACGAGTGCAGCATTTTTTGTTTTTGCCTTCTCTTTTATGAAAGAGACAAGATAGCCAGGTTCTTCATTTTTTAAATTCTTCCAATACATCCAGACTCCAATTCCAAATAATGCAGCTGCCAGCAGCACAACTCCGGCAAGTATCCATAAAATAATTTTCATTCTTTAACCTCCTGTTCTACTTTACGGAAAAAAGCCTGTAATGTTTCAATGTTTTTGCAAAATAGAAAATTCCGCATGTTTAAGATAAAATAGAATCAGTGAATTGTATATGAGGTGAGAGTGCCTATGATTAAAACAAATAACCTTGATGAAAGAGATTACGAACTGATACACGCCGCAGAGGAAGTCATCAAAAAAAATTACCGTTATGGACGGCACCATATCGGTTCTGCTGTCAGGTCATCGTCAGGCAAAATCTTTGCAGCCGTCCATGTGGAGGCAAATGTAGGAAGGATCACGGTTTGCGGCGAAGCGATGGCGATGGGGAAGGCTATTTCTGAAGGAGAGCATGAAATGAAGACGATTGTGGCTGTCGCCCATCCCCATCCTCACGAAGATATGGAAGATTGCTGGGTAGTCGCTCCATGCGGAATGTGCCGGGAACTGATCAGCGACTATGGAAAGGAAACGGATGTTATTCTTTCTTATCACGGGAAACTTGTTAAATGCAATGTAATGGAGCTGCTACCTGAAAAGTATGGAGTATAAGCTCCCTGAATGAATGCTATTTTGTCTAATTCAGCAATAAAATGATAGAAATTCTTTTACCCTCAGTGTAATATTAAGATGAAATTCAAACGAATTTCGTGATGGGCATCCCGATCGCCAGCAATCCCATTTAAGCGGTTCCAGGTTTTGATTTATCAAATATTTCAGAAATATAAAAATTGAATAAGAGGACGATGAAAGTTGAAAATAGATGCTAATGAAACACATGTAAAAGAACAGACTATTTTTGATCATATTGGTAATAAGATTCAAACAGAAGATAGAGAGATTCATATCATTGCTAAATTAGAGGAACCGCTGATTGTGATTTTGGGTAATGTGCTGAGTGATGAGGAATGTGAAGGATTGATCAGGATGTCCGAAGATAAGCTGAAGCGTTCAAAAATCGGCAACACCCGCACGGTGGACGATATCAGGACGAGCAGCAGCATGTTTTTTGAAGAAGGCGAAAATGAGCTGGTGGCAAGAATTGAAAGAAGGCTGTCGCAAATCATGAACATTCCTGTGGAACACGGGGAAGGACTGCAGATGCTGAATTATCACATCGGGCAGGAATATAAGGCTCATTTTGACTTTTTCTCTTCATCTAGCAGGGCGGCAAGCAATCCAAGAATCAGCACGCTTGTTATGTATCTGAATGATGTCGAGGAAGGCGGGGAAACCTATTTTCCTAAGCTGAATTTTTCTGTGAACCCGCAAAAAGGCTCGGCAGTTTATTTTGAATACTTCTATGATAATCAGGATTTAAATGATCTGACTCTCCATGGCGGAGCGCCTGTAATTAAGGGAAGCAAGTGGGCAGCCACCCAGTGGATGAGAAGGAAGAAGCTATAAAAACGAATAAAACTATCCTGTATGAACAGGATCTTCCTTTAACCTTTTAAGAATGAGAAAGCATTATTTGCTTTCTCATTTTTTGCGGATATTTATACTAAAAACCGGGTTATGGTCCAATCGCAGGGCGGCCAGCCTGCATTTATTAGTATAAAAAGAGGGAGGCAGAAGGATTCTTATGAATAAAAAAGAACAAAAGCTGAAGGATGTACTCACCAACTCCAGGCCGCCTTTATTCGAACAGGATTTCCCGGTCATTTTTTTCTGGAGCCCGAAAAGCGGATGTACTTCATTGATTAAGTGGTTTTATTTCCAGATCGGCAAGCTTGATGAGGCATTAAAGCATAATCCATGGGTCCATACCTACAGGCTGCAGGTTTACCAGAAGCAGCCCCAGTATTTATTGCGTATAGCAGAGCAGCTCCTTTTTAATAAGAAGGAATCCTATAAACTGGTCCGCAATCCTTATACAAGAGCGGTAAGTTCATATCTTGCCGCTATTTATAATGAGACATTGCTGAATCAGATTGCTCCCGGAGCAAAGGATACCGGCATTTCCTTCAAGGAGTTTCTATTTAAGGTAAAAGAAATCGGGGCTGATAATCCTAAGCTTGATCCCCACATCGCCCAGCAGTATATCCAGGATGAAGAGCTGTTTGTCAAAAATCATATCCGGCTGGAGAACTTTACCGCAGAAATAAAGAGTCTCGAACAAAAATTTAAGCTGAAGAACTCGCCTTTGCATGAATTTGTAAAGTCCCCCCATCACCTTACACAAGCGATGCAAAGCAATGGCAGGCAATCATTTGCCGATACAAGATTTTCGAGACAAACCATTAAAACACCTCTCCCAGATTACACTGATTTTTATAATGATGAAACAAAGAAGCTTGTACAAGAGCTATTTAAAAATGATTTCAGCCATTATGGATATGCTGTGGAAAGGATTAAATAATCTTTCTTTGAATGGAAAAAGACTTCCGGAAAAGAAGTCTTTTTTTCAGTATTACTTGCAGGCAGCGGCAGTAAAATCCTTTCGCCTGTAGACGCTGAGGGCGATGCCTATGACAAAAGCATTAAGGATCGCCGGTGTAAGGCCATAGCTTATGAACGGCAAGGATATCGAGATGATAGGGAGGAACCCTAATGTCATCCCGATATTGTAAAGAAACTGAACAGAATAGAGGGCGATTGCCCCTGTGACAAGCTGTTTGCCGTAAGGGTCTTTAATCTGTCCGCCGACAGATACCATCCTGGCCAAAAGAAGGGCAAGAATGACAATTAACAGGCCAGCCATCAGCCATCCGTAAAAATAGGTGATATTAACAAAGGCATAATCGGAATGCAAATTTGGAATGGATGCTGTTTTTTCCGGATTGCCAAGCCAGCCGCCTTCAGCCAGCATTTCTCTTATCTTAATATACATAAATCCCGAAGTCTCTGAGTATTCTTTTGGGTTAAGGAAAGCGAATATGCGGACTTTTTGATACTCGTTGCTTGTGAACCATGCTAATATGCCCAATAAGACTAGGATGCCTCCGACAGATGATGTGGTTGCGATGATGGTTTTCCGTGTTACTGCGCTTCTGATAAACAATATCATGACCAGGAAGCCGTACATCATGGCAATCGGGAAGCCCGGCAAAGATAAGAATAGAAATAAAGTAATAGCAAATATAAGCCAGCCTATCCATAGATTTGGTTTTTCTTTTGAAAAAAAACTTGCCCAGAAGAGGTAGAAAAATGGCAGTATCGACATTCCGCCGAATGCTCCAATTCCAGGGATCATGAAATATGGGAATCCGTTTATTATGGCCCTGATAGAAAATGGAGCTATAAGCAATGAAACTAGGTATAAAACCCCGATTGTAAGCAAGTGCCAGCTCCACTTTTGAAGTTTCCGATAGTCAAAGAACATGACAGCTAGTGCAGTCAGTAATCCAAGGCCAATATAGAAGATTTGCTTTGAAACAAATGCAACATCATAATCTTCATAATGGATATTAAACAATGGAAGCAGCCCCATCCCAAAAGCCGCAGCCAGCAGCCCTATCAGCAGCCAATCCACCCTCGGCTTATGTATTTTGTTCAGCTGCATCCCAAGCTCCGCCGGGCTGCCCATTTGCAGGACTGCCTTTTCTTCCGCCTCTGTTTCTTCGATTCCCTCTGCCATCAGCTCTATTTTCGTTTCCTGGAGATGATGCTCCAGCTCTTTATGGATAAAAACCTTGGCTTCTTTGGATTTTATATGCTTTTTGACCTCCGAGAGGAAGCCGTCTTTTTCAGCAGCCATTATTTCAGCCCTCCCATAATTCCTGCAGGGCCGTACGCCTGCCGGCCGATTTTTTCTCTGACTGCTCCAGGAGTTTCCTGCCCCTGTCATTCAGCTGGTAGTATTTGCGTGAATCCTGCCAGCTGGACTGAAGATAGTTTTTCCGTTCCAGCCTGTGCAGCAGGGCATAGAGGAAGCCTTCGTTTTTTTCAAAGTTAGAAATTCCCCTTGCGATGATGCTTCTTGTCAATTCAAATCCTGTCTTTTCAATGACAAGCAGCTGCAGGACAGCAAGGATGACATCTTCATCACTTTTTATCTGAAGATTTCTTGCCTTTGCCTTTACCTCTTCACGGCTTTTGCCGGTAAATGACAGGTCCTGGAAAACGGAATTTTCCATCACTTTTTTTAATTTCTTCAGGCGCTCTTCCATCATAGCTCCTCCAGTCTTTCTTTTAATAGCTGCTTTGCCCGCTTCAGGCGCGTCTTGATCGTATTTTGGTTGATGCCAGTGACGGCCGCTATTTCCTTCATGCTCATCTCCTCGAAATAATGCAGGTAGATGACTTCTCGGTAGTGGTCCGGCAGGTTCATGACTGCCGCTGCGAGCTGTGAATCATCATCTTTTTTTATGACGGCTGCCTCGACCTCATCCTTCATGCCGCTGCCCGATTTTGCCTGTTCCTCTGAAAGGATGATATGGCGGTTGTGCCAGCTTCTGAGATAGTCTTTGCAATGATTGACGGCAATCCGCCAAAGCCATGTTTTCAGCATCGATTTTCGGTTATATTGATGGAGGTTTTTATAGCATTTAATGAAGATTTCCTGTGTCAGATCCTCTGCCACATCTTTTTGCTTCACATATGTATAGGCAAGCTGGAGAATATCCTGTCCATAAAGCTGCATAATCTGGTCAATGGCTGCTTCCCTGTCCATTGCCAATAATATTTCTGATAAAGTTTCTTCCACGGTTCTTTGCTCCCTTCCAACCATTAGACGGGGCACCCGCTGTTCAGGTTTGTGTTTTTTATAAAAAGTTACATTTCATTTTAGCTTTTAACAGGAGAATAAGAAAACCCCCCGGATCAGGAGGGCATAGATAATTATTTATCTTTTTCCAGCTTATTCAGCAATCTGATGATTTCATCCAGCTTGGCGTGCAGCTCCTGATCAGAAGAATAGGAGGCCGCTGAACGGGACACCATCCTTCGCATAAACAGAGTAAAAGAGAATACACCCAGCAAAGTCAGTAAAACAACGGCTATTAAAATCAGCCAATCTCCTAGATACATACTATACCTCCAGTGCTGTTGATTAAGATATAAGGGAAATTATGGTATAATACTAACAGTCAGCAGGAGGGATTGCAATGTTCAAACATATACAGCCATTTCAGATTTTTATCGGATATTTTGTTTCACTCGTTTCTTTTTCTCAGGCATACAGCAGCTTTGCTGAGGGAAGGACTGCCTCTTTTTATCTGTTTCTAATCAGCGGGGTCCTGATCATCATCCTTTATACAGCAGCCTGGATTTCAATTTCTTCGAGAAAAAAGGCAAATAATGCAGCAGAATAAAAGGAATCCTGCTTCTGGATGGAGAATCTCTGTATATACTGAATTTTCCAGGAGGGGTTCTTATGAGCAAAAAGATTTGGAGAGTAGGTACTACTTATATTCCGGTTAAGGATGTTCAGGCATCTGCAAATTGGTATGCGGGAAAGCTGGGGGCAGAGCTGAATTATATTGATGAAGACAAAGCTATCCTTAATTTGGCGAACCAGAGCTTTTTCCTTGTTAAAGCAGCAGAATCACAAACTAGTAATTTCACAGATGCTTCGGGAGCAGAAAGGTTTTCTCTGACGTTTGAAGTGGATGGGCAGGCTGCCCTTGAAGCGGTTCATCAGGAGTTCCGTGAACAAGGAGTCCATACAGGCGAGATCGAGGAGAGGGGACACGCTGGCAGGAACTTTGTGTTCAGGGATCCGGACGGCAATCTGTTCGATGTATGGAGCGAGCTGAGTCCTTCATTCAAGGAGAAATTTATGGTATCGCAGTAAAAGGGCCTCCTGGTCCTTTTTTTGTCTGATTTTACGAGTGGGAGCTGAAACTGTGAAACGATTTGTAATCATGACCGTCGGGAAAACACACAGCGGAAAAAGCACATTTGCGGGAGAATTGAAGAAAGAGCTGAAAGGCTCTTTTGTGATGGACCAGGATAATCACGCGGGATTTATCCATACATATTATGAAGCTCTTCAGCCTGTAAGCGGGCCGAATACCCTCAAGCACGGGCTATCAAAATATATTGTCGAATATGCAAAAGAAAATACCAGCCTGCATATGATCATCTGCAATTCTAATCTCAGCAGGAAAGACAGGGACTATCTGTTGAATGAACTATTTCCGAGTGAAGATTTCTTCCGGATTATGGTTCATTTCCAAATCCCGGATTCCATTCTGGAAGCAAGAGCTGCAGAAAGCAACAGGAGCACTAATATTTTCAGGAATGCAGCCACCTTTAAAGAGGTGCTGGAGCGGCAGCAGGATGCCCGTAGGGAAGACCCCGCCGAAAATGAAGCAGATTATCTTTTTGTTATAAAAAATAATGAAGAGGCTGGTTCTGTCATTAGAGAAATTGTAAAGCTTTCTGAACAATTTTATTGAAGGGGAAGTAGAGAGAAATGAGAATCTGCGGCAGGGCAGTTATTGTAAAAGATGGTAAAGTGGCACTCATTAAGCGGATCCGGGAAAGTGAAGAATATTATGTGTTCCCCGGCGGAGGGGCAGAGCCTGGAGAGCTGGCTGAGGAGGCAGCAGCACGTGAAGTCCTTGAAGAACTGGGAATTGAAGTGAAGGTTGGCAGACTGCTGGTCCGTCATGATTTTGATGGACCGCAATTTTTTTATTTTGCAGAGATGAGGGCTGGTATTTTTGGGAGCGGGACAGGAGAAGAATTCGATCCGGCAAAGGGCCGCGGCACCTATGAGCCGCTTTGGGTGGATATCGGTTTATTGGCAGATTTGCCTGTAAGGCCGGCTGAAGTGGCAAATCTGGTTAGGGAATTGCGGATTTTTTAAAATTGAGAGGAAGTCCGGTGAACAATCAACCAATCCTCAAACACCTCTAAAATAGCAGACTTAAGGTATAATTGAAAACAAATACAATATAGAGGTGTGCCACTTGGAAGAACTTATAACATTAAAGAAGGGTCATAAAAAGCTTTCCAGGCTCAAGATTATCCAGCGCATGGTATTTATAACGCTTGGTGCTTTGCTGATGGCTACCGGGCTTGAAATTTTCCTGATCCCCAACCAGGTAATTGACGGCGGAATCACAGGCATATCCATTATGCTTTCTCATATTACAGGAATCAAGCTGGGTTTATTTTTATTCGTCTTGAACTTGCCCTTCATTTATTTAGGCTACAAGCAGATGGGCAAAACATTTTCGCTTTCTGCCATTTACGGCATCATCATGCTCTCCCTTTTTGCTTCATTCTTTCACCCAATCCCTCCTTTTACAGAGGATATTCTTTTAGCCACAATTTTCGGCGGCATTTTCCTCGGAATTGGCGTAGGGCTTGTCATCCGCAATGGCGGAGCGCTTGACGGGACTGAAGTTCTGTCCATCGTCATCAGCAAGCGTGTCCCTTTTTCTGTCGGGGAAATCGTCATGTTCATCAACTTCTTCATTCTGAGCTCTGCAGGCTTTGTCTACACATGGGACCGGGCCATGTAATCTATACTTGCCTATGTCATCGCTGCAAAAGCGATTGATATTGTCGCTGACGGCCTCGAAGCATCCAAATCGGTCTGGATCATCAGCGAAGAAGCTGACATAATCGGCGATACCATCAATGACCGGCTGGGACGCGGTGTCACGTACCTGAAAGGGGAAGGCGCATACACAGGAGACGACAAGAAAGTAATTTTCTGCATCATCAACAGACTGGAAGAATCCAAGCTCACCAGTATCCTTGAAGAACTTGATCCGTCCGCCTTTTTAGCGATAGCTGATATCACTGAGGTGAGGGGCGGACGTTTTAAAAAGAGAAGCATCCATTAAAAAGCCTATCAGGTCCTCCAAATGTGAGGGCCTTTTTTTGTTTAAAGAATATCCCTTACTTTTTGTTTGCTTTTTAAGGATTTAGAAGGATTTTCCATACCTGATAAAGAACCATTCCATGGTAACAAGTTTTTCAATGTAAGATCATGAAAATTTTGGAGGTGATGCCTCTTGAATAGCCAAAGAGGAATTTCAGGAACTTGTCGTATCAGCCAAAGAATATTTTTAAAGAAGGAATAGGGGCCTTGCTGTAAGCGGCCCTGAAGGAGGAATTTATGATTATCAGAACCTATCAGCCGGAAGATGAGAAAGGCTGGGTCCGCTGCAGGGTGCTGTCATTTTTGGATACGGCTTATTTTGACAATGTCTTGCGTGAAAAGGAACGATACGAAAATCCGGCGATTGAGCTTGTTGCCGAAGTGGACGGAATGATAGCAGGGCTGCTTGATCTGGAATATGAGGAAGAAGAAGAGACGGTTTGCTCCCGCGGAACCGGGCTGGGCGGCATGATTTGGCATATTGCTGTCCACCCCGACTTTAGGCGGAGGGGAATTGGAGCAGCCCTGCTGGAGGAAGCAGAAAGGCTCGCCAGGGAACAGGGATTGAACAGGATGGAAGCATGGACCCGTGATGATAACTGGGTTCGCGCTTGGTATGAGAGCAACGGCTTCGTTCAAAAAGAATCGTACTTGCATGTTTACATGGAAGGAGATTCCGAGCTGAAAGGTGCTGTCTCTGCAGGCTTGAAGAATCTGCATCCTGTGCAGGTTTTTGCCCATTATACAGGGGAAGAAACCGCAGTAATTAAAAAGAGATTTAAACGGGTGCATGAATGTGTTTGCTTTGAAAAAGGTCTTTAGAATTGCTTGGTAATAGAAAGAACTGTCTCGCGCAGTTCTTTAAATCTATAATATAAGGGAGCACTATTTGAATGTCTATCATGAGCAGTAATGCTGATTGTCAGCTTGAAACTGCTGAGTTCGTATCCAAATACCCTCGTTCCGGCTGAACAGTATGATGGATTGATTCTGATACAGTCTGTCCCGCCGGTGCAATATATACGGTAATGTTCTGGCAGATGCTATATCTGCCTTTTTTCATGTCCTTTACTGGAAAATCCTATAGCTGCTACACAGGAAATCGCTGCTGTGGCAGCCACAATCATTCCAAAGAAGAAACCGATGGCCCGCATAAAGGGATCATCACCAGGAAATTCAGATTCTGCTGATGCAAACTCATAGAGAAAGATAACGAAAATAATCAGATAAAAGCTGCTTCCAATCAAGCCCGCTTTCAACCGCTCTTTTGCAGCGCCTCTCCAAGCCAGTTTTATATCAAGCCAAAAGCGGATGCTGAAGGCTGCTGCAAGGAACATGATCAGCAGGTGTATATAAGGGATATTCAAAAACAGCAGCGAATACAAAATCAAGAGTGTTGCCGCAAATAGCAGTGCATTGGTAACAAATAAAAACAAACCAGCTCTCCAATGGCTTTGAAACCAGGGAGCCTGACTCAATAAATGCACCATCTTCCGATTGGCTGCACTCCCCTCAAGTGCGGGTTTTCTTTTGTACAGAATAAGCAAAAAAGCAACTCCGATGATTCCCAAAAGTAAAAAGGATGTCACGACTTACCGCCTCCATTATTGATATGTAAAGATAATTTATCGTAAATCAATAAATGAAGTCAATGGTTTAATATTAAATTTCGATGAACTTTTACTGACATATGCTCCTTTTTTATTGAAATACGATAAATGTTGTATTAGTATATTATTAATAATCCTTAAACCGGAGGTACCTTATGAACAAGGCTATAACGAGTTTCCTGAAAGCCGCCATCCTTATTATGGGGTTGATCGTGGCACTCCTCTGTATTTTTCTTCTGCCTGGACTTGCAGGTGATGCAGCTGCAGAGAACCCTGAGTTTGCTTATTTGAAATGGCCGGTCCTTTTGGGCATGTATGCGGCCGCGATTCCATTTTACATTGCGCTGTATGAATCATGGAAATTATTAAGATACATTGAAGGGCAGACTGCTTTTTCCGATTTCTCTGTGCAGTCGCTGCGCTGCATCAGGAATTGCGGCATTGCTTTGGGGCTTATATATGCTGCCGGGATCATCGGAGTTGGAGCTGCCGGGGCCCTTCATCCAGGAGTCTTCCTTATGGGTGCAGCCATTGCTTTCTGTTCTTTTGTCATCAGTGTGTTTGCAGCTGTCCTGAAGGAGCTTCTGCGGAGCGCCCTAACCATGAAAAATGAAAATGAACTGACTATCTGAGGTGAAGGAATGGCAATAATCATTAACATAGATGTTATGCTGGCAAAAAGGAAAATGAGTGTTACAGAGCTGTCCGAGCGGGTGGGTATTACCATGGCCAATCTCTCAATACTGAAGAACGGCAAAGCAAAGGCAGTGCGGCTTTCCACGCTTGACAGCATCTGCAGGGCGCTGGACTGCCAGCCGGGAGATATTCTCGAATACCGGGGAGAAGAACATTAGCAGAAGTTTGAAGAGACAGGCGACCCTGTCTCTTTTTTTTCGTAAGACTCCACATATGAGAACGGAATATATAATTTACAAAAAGGAATATATATGTTACATTCTGGGTGGAGGAAAAATATATGAAAAATAATGTAAAGCAGGCCCGGCTGCAGGCAGAGCTGACCCAGCAAGAGCTGGCGGATCGGGTGGGAATTACAAGGCAGACGGTCAGCTTGATTGAAAAGGGCAAGTATAATCCTTCTTTAAAGCTGTGCCTGCAGATCTGCTATGCAGTCCAGTCAAAGCTGGACGAATTATTTTGGGTGGAAGAGGAGGAGCTGAGATGAAAAAAATGACCGATGAACGTTTGAAGCAAAGGAATTTGGAGCATGTACGGATAGTCTATATCGTCCAGACGCTGGGAATCCTTTGCATTCTTGCATACGATTTAATGCAAGGCGGCATGGAAGCTATGCGTGGGAATCCGCTTTGGCTTGTTTTTATCGGAACCTCGGTTGTATTTGCTTATCTATCCATGAGTGTTAGCGTAGAGCATGAGAGACAGGGGAAAAACCCGAAAAAGTCATTTATTTTAAGCATAGCAGCCATTCTCGGAGGGGCTGCCATCATTTCATATTTGATCAGCATTACGCCGGGCTATGGATGGGATGATGGTCTGGTCCTGGGTGTGATTATCGCAGTTTGCGGCGGAATACCTGTCTTTTACATTTACCGGCTGCGGCTGAAACAGGCAGCTTTGTATAATGAGGAAGACGAATGAAAGGATTTAACATAATCACATTCCTTCGGCACATATATATACAAAAAAATGCGGAGGAATAACAATGGAAAATAATCAATTTTTCAGGACGGTAAGAGTTTTTATCGCCAGCCCCTTTTTTAATGAAGAGCAGCTGGAAAGGATCGGAAGGCTCGAGAATGCACTGAGGAAGAATCCCTATGTGGCTGATTTCTTCTCGGCGAGGTTTTACCAGTTCCCGCAGCTGACTTTCGCTTCTGATCCCTGGAGGAAGACTGTTTTCCAGAATGATTTAAGATATTTGCGGCGTGCTGACGTAGTAGTTGCCATTCACGACTATGAAGAAAATTCCGTGGACAGCGGGACAGCCTTTGAGCTTGGCTATGCGTATGCACTGCAAAAGCCGATCATTTTGATAAAAGAAAAAGAAACCAGCATCCCGAACTTGATGCTGGTGGAAAGTCTGCATGCATACCTGACTAAGGCAGATGAGATTGCCGGCTATGACTTTATCAATATGCCGAAAATTCCATATAAAGGTCCGCTTATTTAAAGGCAATGAATTTGCCTGGCACAAGAATAACCGGAAGTATTGAATAATAAAGAGGCAAAGATTACAATGAAAAAGGAAAATGATTCCTGGTGGGAATCCAAAAGTGTGTTTGTCTAAAAACTCAAATAAATGAAAAAATACAGATTGAGCAGGGAGAGAAAAAAGTTGGCAGAAGAAACTTATAGGGTGCCTAAACTGCTTGGATTAATTTCTTTTGGCATCACGGTCTTGATAAACTTTACCGCAGGGCTCTTCTATTTCCTCGTATCAAGGGGGTATACGGCGAATGTTTTAACTGAACTTATCAGCAGCGATCCAAAATTCCAGCGGGAAATGTCAGGGCAGGACGGAACGGCAGCAGCCAGGGAAATAGCGGACGGCACTATGGATTTTGTCGAGGTTGTGCTTATTATATTTCTCGTTTTTTGGCTCCTTATGCTGTTCCTTAACCTGGCCGGCATTTTAACTATAAAGAAAAATCCTAAAGCCGCAGCGGTTATTTTTATTGTCGTTGGTGTATTGAGTCTTCCCACATTAATTATTCCCGGCCTCCTGATAACTTCCGGAATTTTGATCCTGACAGCGAATAAGAAAAAAGAACCTTCGTATCCGGATTATTAAAAAAGGCCGGATTTATGGAATATGGAAAGGAAAATAGGATGTTTATAACCATTCCATTAGCTCTGGCTCTCTTTTTAGAGTTCGCAATAGAGCCTGTCTTTAAAATTCGTGAAAAACTTTTCAACAGATTAGGCACAATGGCAGCCGGGGCATTGGCGATCACACTCCCTTTTGCAGCATGGCTGTTGCTCACTGAGCTTGTCCCCATTGAAGACGAGAGAGTCTATACCTTTTCCTGCATTATGTTTACTGTATTCATAGGTTCTGGAGCCGGGAAAAAGTACAGCAATAGTAAAGAAGAGAAACAACTATGAGTAAAATTATTCTTAACTCTGTCAAGGTGTCCGCCGCTTTCTATTAATAAAAGCAGCGGATTTTATTTATCCTCTTTTTGGGGATGCATTTAAATTTAATAATCCTTTTGTGGAATGAAAGCATTCATCCTGGATATACGGGCCAGTATCCTGCTCTGCTATAAGCGGATCGCCGGGAAGTTGAACCCTGATGTCCATAAGAATAATGGTGCCTGCGCGCCATTTTTTTGGATTTGCTGCAGCTATTGGCGGGTCCGATATAGGCTGTAGGCTGCACTTGGGCAACCGTCTCATTCCACTGATTTTCATCTATACAGTAGGTATTTGCCATAATATTGGCCGGTGTAAATTTCAGGATATCAGAACCAAGTATCACTTCAGGCGTAGGTGCATTAAAAATAGCAAGAAGATGCGTGTTATCCTGCAGGGCTACTTCGTAATGCCACCAGCCTTGAGGTACATTGGCAACCTGTCCTGGTCCGATCGTATAGTTTTGGATATTCTTTGTAAAAGGATTCAGCAGGGAAACAGTGGCCTTT
Source organism: Bacillus infantis NRRL B-14911 (assembly GCF_000473245.1). Taxonomy (NCBI): domain Bacteria; kingdom Bacillati; phylum Bacillota; class Bacilli; order Caryophanales; family Bacillaceae; genus Bacillus; species Bacillus infantis. The sequence goes on along the minus strand of NC_022524.1, from coordinate 2,575,134 downwards.
CCGGATATGCAGTAGACCAATTCTGCAGCGTTCTGGTGGTAATGGGGTTCTACCGCATTGCCGGTGCTTAGAAATATATCAAGCAGGGAAACATTTTCAAGGGTATTCAGCTGGGCAATCCCCAGAATATTGATAAAGTTATGTTTGTCTTTTTTCATAAGGGGGCTTTTATTCACATCGAAAGCGTACGCAAGGGACGGGGAAGTGTAATCCAGATAAGCAGTCATGTTCATTTTCTCCCAGGGAATGTTATTTCCAATAAACTATGCAGCAATGAGCTGATTGTGCAGGTGCCATTCTGAGAGAAGAATGTCGAAATGTATTGAAGCCTGCCTAAAGGAAATGCTTACTGCCTGTTGAATATAAACACGGACAGAAGTTAAAGGCAGCGCGGAACAAACGAAAAGGGAGGCAGAAATAAATGAGCGGAAAGCTGATTATGAGGGAAGAAGGCAATAACCTGATAATGGAGTGGATTTTTGATGCGCCAAGGGAGGAAGTATTTAAAGCATTCTCAGATTCCAAATTGCTGGAAAGCTGGTGGGGGCCTGAGGGCTGGGAAACGAATAATAAGAAATTTGAATTTGAACCTGGCGGGATATGGCATTATGGTATGACCTGCAAGGACAAAAGCCAGGGCGAATTTTATGGGATGGAATCTTGGGGGCTTGCTGTCTATAAGGAAATCTCGGCACCAGAGAAAATTGTCCATACTGATGCTTTCTCCGATGAAGAAGGAAATATTAATGAATCATTGCCAAAAACCCTGATTACGGCAACATTTAGTGAAGAAGAGGGGAAAACCAAGTATGTGTCCGTCACTGAATTTCCCTCCAGCGGAGCTATCAGGCAGATCATCGATATGGGGGCTGCTGAGGGGTTCTCTTCTCAGCTAAGAAAACTGGATGCACTCTTGTCAGGGAATAAGGTTTAAAATTGAGCGGGGCCGGATCATGGGATTTGGCCTTTTTGTATGAATGGCAGAATAGAAATAAAAACCTGCACCCTCCCTTTATGTTTAAAGATAAATAATTTTATTAAAAAAGTTAAAAATAACGGATATACAGCAGGGAGGGAAATGCATGGAACAGATCCAGCACCAAACAAAAATGAATGCTTCTGAATATGCTGTCATATGGTCGCAATACATAAATGACAGTTTATCAAGCTGTGTGCTTCAGCATATGCTGAAAGATGCAGAAGACAAAAATATCCGGGAAGTGTTTGAGTTCGCCCTTGAACTGTCAGAGCCGCATTTAGAAAAGACTAAAAAGCTCCTGAAAAGTGAGAATCAGCCTCTGCCGATAGGCTTTTCTGAAGAAGATGTAAATGCAGATGCCCCTGGATTATTTACGGATGCTTTTAAAATCGTTTATTTACATATCATGGCACTTCATGGGCTTACAAGATATGCAGGCGCGACGTCAGTATGCTCACGGAAGGATATCAGGCAATACTTTATGCAATGTACCTCAGAAGCTCTGGAGCTGTATGACCGCACTACCGAGGTGGCTCTTCAAAAAGGTATAATTGATAAAGCTCCAACGCTCCATAATAAACAGAAAGTGCATTTTATCAAAAACGGTTATATGAAGGGCTGGCTTGGAAAACGCAGGCCCATTAATGCGATTGAAATCAGCGGTGTCTTTCTGAATATGCAGAAGACGATGGTGAAGATGGTATTAGAGCTCGGCTTCAGCCAGGTTTGCAAATCCAATGATGTGAGGGCGTACATGGAAAGGGCAAGAGGGCTTTGTGTAAAGCACTTTGAAATACTTGCATCATTACTGAAAGAAGAGAACCTGCATGTCCCCAAAGTCTTTGAATCGGAAGTGACAGATTCAACTGTGCCGCCATTTTCTGATAAGCTGATGCTTTTCCATATAACTGGCCTTTTGTCGGCAGCAATCAGTTATTATGGCAAAGCAGCAGCCCTCAGCCAAAGAAGGGATATTGTTTCTGCATATACCAGAATGAATGTAGAAATTGCTCTGATCGCTGAGGATGGCATGCAGCTTATGATTAAAAATGCCTGGTTTGAAGCACCTCCTGCAGCTGCCGATCATGAAGCTCTGGCTAAGGAGTAATCCGTCACAATACGTATTCTTCTTTTATACTAGGATCAAGAAGCTCGCTGGGGGCTGGTAAAAGATCATGCAATGACCAGATCCCTAAGCAAGAAACAGGTTGACTTTTTCAACTGTAAATATTAAAATTACAGTAAGGGATTTAAATTTGTATTTATTTTTTTGCTGCAACTGTAACTTTTTATTTTACACTTTAATTATAATCATAAAATAATCACTATATAACATTATATCTTCATTAAAGGAGTGCATGATTAATGGTCAATCTATATGTATCATCCAGCTGTACATCCTGCCGCAAAGCAAAGGCATGGCTTGAAGAGCATAATATTGAGTATACTGAAAGAAACATCATTAACGAACCGCTTTCTGTTGAAGAAATTAAATCCATTCTGCGCATGACGGAAAATGGGACTGAAGAAATCATCTCAACCAAATCAAAAGCTTATCAGCAGCTGGATATGGAAATAGATTCTCTTCCGCTTAAAGAGCTGTATCAGTTGATTGCTGACAATCCGCAGATGCTTAGAAGGCCGATCATCATTGATGAAAAAAGGCTGCAGGTCGGATATAATGATGAAGAAATCAGAAGTTTCCTTCCGCGGAAACTGCGCACATTCTCATTCATGCAAATGCAGAATTTGGCCAACTGATCTGCTGATGCATAAAACAGCAGAATGGCTTGGAACTCTGCTTAGTTAGGAGGCTATCCATGAACAGCGACTTTACACTAGCCATTCACAGCCTGGCCTATCTTGCGCTGCAGCTGGACCGGATGTCTACAAGCGAGGCAATTTCCAAGAGCGCCGGGGTCCATCCTGTACGGATCCGTAAAGTATTGAGCCTTTTAAAAAGGAATGGCTTTATCAAATCCAAGGAAGGCACCGGCGGAGGATTTATTTTTGCAAGGGAGCTGGATGAGGTCAGTTTATGGGATATCTATAAAATCACCTCTGAAGGCGCATTGCAGCCAAAATGTCCGGAATCCAACGAACAATGCATAGTAGGGGCCAATATGCGGAACGTTCTCTTCAGCATCTTCATCGGAGCAGAAGAGCATCTTGGCGAATATTTGAAAGATTATACGATTAAGGACATAGTTGAACTGGTCAATCAGGACAGCAATTAAATATGTTCTTACCGTTTTCCAGGTAAATGCCGGCTCATTGCAGCTGGCATTTTTTCGTTTTATGACAAAGAAGCATATTTCCAGCTTAAATGGCTGTCTTGGCTGCTGTCACTTCATAGATGCCATTCCAGGAGAGTGTTTTTAAGGCTTTTTGGCAGGATTTATAAGACATTGCCTTTGAACACGGCATTTATAGTCTGCGTTCTTTTTTGAGTCCGCTTTTCTAATGCATCTTGGAATAATTTGTTCCGTAACACCAAAACCTATTCTTGTATCCCATTATCATGCTGTGCTAAACAAAGTTTCACAGATGGGCCAAAAATCAGCATGGCATGAATAACAGAACTAAATTCAAAGTAAAGGTGTGTATTTGATGGGTGAGAGACAGCGGGAGATGCTTAAGGATATAAGAGAAAAGGCAGGGGCTCTTTCCAGTGAGCAGATTGAATATTGGAAAGAGTATTCGAGCTTTAATGATTGGCAGCTATGGGCAGTAATTATTATTCTTATTGTCCCGCTGATCCTTCTGTATTTTAAAATTGACCGAAGTAAAATACTGCTCCTGGGTTTTTATGGACTGAATTATCATATTTGGTTTGCTTATACGAATTCAATCGGAATCAGGCTGGGTCTGTGGGAGTATCCTTATGAACTGCTGCCTGTCCTCCCGAGCTTTGCCCTGGATGCATCATTTGTTCCTGTTACGTTCATCCTTCTTTACCAGTGGACATTAAACCACAAGAAGAACTTTTATTTATATTCATTGCTATTATCTGCTGTATTTGCTTTTGTCATTAAGCCTATATTAGTCAGCTTAGATTTTTTCAGAATGTTCAAGGGCGTGAATTATTTCCATTTGTTCTTATGTTATATTGCTTTTTTCCTCGTCGCTAAAATCATCACCAATATATTCATTTCCATGCAAAAGAACCGGGCAGAAGTTTAGCTCCCTGAAGAATGCTTAAGTGAGGCAGGATAGTGTGCTGCTTTTAGTATTATAGGTATATACAGATAGATAATGAAAAGCAGAGGGGGTCCCTCTGCTTTATGCCATATTCTTATTGCTATTTAGTATTAGTGAAGCCGCCGTCAATTCTGATTACTTCACCATTAATATATTCTGCTTTGGAAGTTAGAAGGAAAGTGACAAGCTCTGCTACTTCTTCCGGTGTTCCTAAACGCTTTTGGGGAATGCCGCCTGTTGCATTCTCCTTCATTTCAGGATTTGCCTCATAAAAGGCCTTAACCATGGGAGTTTCAGTCGGACCTGGAGCAATAGCGTTTACTCTTAAACCATCTTTTGCATACTCAGCAACCATGCTCTTCGTTAATCCAACGATACCATGCTTTGTTGCGGAATATGTTACAACAGAATCCTGCCCGATTACACCTGCACTGGAAGCGGTATTAACGATTGAACCACCGCCTTTCTTCAGCATCTCTTCAGCAACATAGCGGACGCCATACAGCGCTCCCATGAGGTTGATGCCAACAATTTGCTCAATTTCTTCTGCACTTGTGTTAAGAAAGAATTGGCCGCTGCCGGAAATACCCGCATTATTGAAGAAATAATCTATCTTGCCGAATTCTTCAAGGGTCTTATCTACATAATTTTTAACTTCTTCTTTCCTGGAGACATCAGCTTTAATAAAGATAGCATTGGCACCCAGCCCTTTAACCATCTCGACTGTTTCATTACCGCCTTTTTCACTTATATCGACAACAGCTATATCTACACCTTCTTTTGCTAAACGTACCGCTGTTGATTGTCCTATTCCGCTTCCTGCACCTGTTATAATAGCTGCTTTATTGCTGCTCATGACTATTCCTCCTTGCTGTATAAAAACTTTGACTTTTTAATGTGTACTCTCTAATTTTTCTCTAATTATTAACATTTAAACATCTCATCTGACTAATAGGGATCCATGGCCTTTATTCTGCCAGATAAGAGGGAATAGTTAGTCTTGCAGGGTGCCCCATGAGTCTTAATTACTGGATGGCAAAAGTCCGAGGAATATTTTTGAAAATATTGATTGATATTATAGTTAGGAGAACAAAATAATTATTTTTGGAACAGCCATGAAATAATATTAATGAAGCAGCTCATAAGGATGATTAGTGATGGAGAATAAAAGGGTCGAAGAATTCGATAAAATTGTAGAGATGAATGAAAAAGGGCAGGATGCCCTCAATTCTTACTGGATGGATTATTCGCTGTATGCATCCTTTGAATACTGGCTGATGGCGGCTTTTTTCTTTGTTCCGCTAATTGTGCTTTATTTCAGAATAGATCGAAGTAGGATTTTTCTGCTGGGTTTTTACGGTTACAGCATTCATGTGTTTTTCAATTATACAGACTGGTACGGCAAAAACAGCGGCTTTTGGAATTATCCGTTTCCGCTGGTTCCGGTGACTCCCGGAATATCCTTAGATTCGAGCTTAATACCTGTAGTTTTTATGCTTGTTTATCAGTGGACATTGAATAAAGGAAAGAACTATTATGTGTATTCCATCCTTACAGCAGTATTTTTAGCATTTGTCTTTAAGCCATTTTTAATTGCAGTTGGCCTTTTTCGGTTGTATGGAGATACTCATTATTTCCACTTGTTCGGAGGGTATTTGATTGTCCTATTGACAGCAAAAGTGATAACAAATATTTTTTTGTGGATGGAGAAGCGGTACAAACAATCGGCAAGGAAGGAAAAAAAATAAAAGTCCCCGCCTATAATAGGGAGGGGACAATGTGTTATGCTGCTTATAAAAAATTTGAAGAAAGCTCTGTTTCTGAAGGGAAGTTTCGTTTGATCAAGTATTTTAATCCTTCATGGGCAGACCGGAATGATTGTATGGAAGGATGGATGTCACCTGCGGTTCTGGCGAGCTCAGCTGTCATTCCAACAAGGAGGCATTCTGTGCCGATGAGCCTTAGGCAGTCATACAGCTTCTGAAGCTCAAATTTTGTTTCCTCCTGAAAATCGTAAAGGCCGCTCAAGTCTATTAAGACATATTTAATTTTATCTTTTACGCATTTTTCAAGCAATCTGCCAAGAACATAGTCAGATCGTTCTTTATCATAGCCGCCGATCAGCGGCAGAGCAAGCGTGCAATCCCAAATAGTGATCATTGGAACAGACAGAGCCTGAATAAGCACTTCTTTTTTGCGGTCTTCCTCACTTTTAGTTGTAACATCCATCAGCATGACGATATAGCCATTGATCTGGCCGTTTTTGTCATTAACGGGACTTATGACGATATCAGTTACAAATTGGTCTTTTATATTGATCCTCGAACGGTGGCTGCCCTTCAGCCTTTTCATTATTTGCTTCTGGTGACCGGGGTTTCGATGGAACCGGTCCATAGAAAGGCCGATCAAATCCTCCGATCCTGCAAAGCCAAATAAAGGGGCTGCTTGAGAAAGGAGTTTCCTGGCATTGTCATTCATCCAGGCTACCTTGTAATCTTTATCAGCAATGATGATGTTTTCGCCGATGCTTTTGAGTGCATCCAGCGGCTGCATATGTTCCGGCAAGCGGCCGATTGAACTCATGTGTATTCCTCCAGGCTGTGGCAATTTAGATAGTCACTTAACAGTATTTTAACAGATAAGTAAGGTTTATGCCGTTTTAGCCGGATGGAAAAAGTAGGGGAGGGCGAATAAGAAGAGGCCGGCTAACCGCCGGCCATTAGTTCTATAATAAGATACACTTCGGCTTGGAAAATTTAATTCAAAACCGTTTCAAGCGTCTCTAAATTGCGCTCCATTATAGAGAAATAGTCTTCATTATTTTTAATGTCATCTTCGGTGAGCGCTTCAAGATTATGAAGAGTCAAGCTTTCCGCACCGATTTCTTCCTGGATGACTTTTGCCACACGAGATTCAACATTCTGTTCAAACAGGATATAATTCAGTTCATGCTTCCGGGATTCTTCTATTATCCTTGCAAGCTGCTTCTGGCTGGGCTCCTGTGTAGGGGATAGGCCTGCAATTGCGATTTGTTCAAGCCCATACCTCTCCTGCCAATATCCATATGCTGCATGGGAAACAAGAATGTATTTTGTATTGCTTTCTGCTATCGTTTGTTTAAAGTCAGCGTCCAATGATGTAAGCTGTTCTTTCAAAGTATTAAAGTTTTCTTCAAACTGTTCTTTTGCTTCGGGTTTTAATTCAGCCATACTGTTTTTTATATTTTCAGCCAGTGTTATAGCCTTTGATGGATCAAGCCAAACGTGGGGATCATGGTCGCCGTGATAGTGTCCTTCTTCATGGGAGTGGCCCTCTCCAGAGTGGTCGTGATCTTCTCCTTCATGGGAGTGGCCTTCTCCAGAGTGGTCATGGTCTTCTCCTTTATGGGAGTGGCCTTCTCCAGAGTGGTCATGGTCTTCTCCTTCATGGGAGTGGCCTTCTTCAGAGTGGTCATGGTCTTCCTCTTCATGAGAGTGTCCTTCGTCTTGATGACTGTGTTCATCCGCCGTTTTTAAGAGTTCGATTCCTTCAGCTGCTTTTACAATTTTTACCTTTTCTCCTTGGAGTGTTTTTTCCGCCTTTTCTGCAAATCCTTCAACACCCGCTCCTGTATAGATAAACAGGTCTGCATCTGCTATATTAGTCATCGTTTTAATATCCGGCTCATAAGAGTGGGCATCAATATTCGGGGGATAAATGCTCTCAACCACAACTTCATCTCCGCCAATTTTCTTTGCAAAATCCTGAAGAGGAAAAATTGTGGTGAACACTTGAAGTTTTTCTCCTGTATTTTCCTTACCGGACTTTCCTTCATTATCTGCATCTGAACAGGCTGCCAGGAAAGCAGAGGAGACAAGCATAGTGCCGAGCAGGACATTTTTCCATTTTTTTATTTTCATCGTGTAATCTCCTATTCTCTAAATCTTTTATGTACTGTAATTAGAAATCATTACGATTTAGTTGGTAAAAAAATAGCTGCACAGCATATTAAAGCGTAATGATTACTATTTGTATTCTAATGCATGTATTTTAAAATAGCAAACAAACATTTTAAGTTTATCAATAATTTTGTTTGACCTTAAACTTACTTTAAGCTTTAGTATAAAGTATGGAAGAACTTTCCGTATTTTAAATGAAAAGAGGTTCGCAAAATGACATTTCGTTGGGATGGCGGCTTTATCATGGTTTCATGGGATGGATTTGAGGAAGGGGTAGAATGGTACACTAAGCATTTTGGCTGGAGCTGCCTGGATAAGATCATTTCGCCGGTCGGCAAAAAGGCCTTTTTGAAGATGCCAAGACTGGGGGTTGTGACACTGAAATCTTTTGAAGGGAATTTTGAGCACTTTCAAAAGGACAGCGGGACTGAAGGCCATGTGAGGCTATGTTTTGAAATTTTGGATATCGACAGGTCCCTTTCTTATTTTAAAAATGAGGGGATTGAAGTTACTCCGATAGCTGAGCTTCCCGGCGGACAAAAGAGCTTTGATATATTTGCATATGAAAACGCTAGAATCACAGCCGTGTATAATTCTGATGAGGCAGATCAATTTCCGGATGCGAGAATCACGGGATTCGGTCCTGTTAATGCAAGAATAGGCGTAAGAAATTTGGATGAAGCAATTTCCTGGTATGAGGAGCACTTAGGACTTAGACTGGCTAAACGTTTTGGGAGCGAATTTGCTCATATGCAGGTGGAAGATGCTTACGATTGGATTCAGCATAAACAAATATTCCATGACAGTGTATGGCTCGAAACGGCTGCTGGCACTGCTTTCGAAAAAGGGAGTCCTTCAGCGAGAAATTATTTTGATCTTAGGCCTGATGAGTTTTATCATACATATGAGCTGCTGTCTGAAAAAGGCTTAAGCCCATCCGAAATTGCGGGCAATCCAACAGCAGGCTGGGGCGGTTTCCATTTCTATGACCCTGATGGGAACATGATCAATGTCTGGTCGTATCCCTTATAAAAGAAAGCAGGTACTGCATTGGAAATGAATATACAGAAGTTTGCTGAGCGGACTGGACTTCCTCCGAGTACTCTCCGATTTTATGACCGGAAAAAATTGATCCTGCCGGCAGGACGCAGTGAAAAAGGATATCGTATCTATACAGAAGAACAGATACACAAGGCAATGATCATCCATTCTCTCCGGCAGGCTGATATAAAAATAGAAGAAATACAATCCTATTTGGAGGCAGAAGAAGAAGAGAAGAAGACATGGATATCCGGATGGAAGCGGGAAATAGAGGAAAAGCTTGCGTCCATGAATATCGCGAAGCAATATTTGAGCTCCATGCATGCTGAAGAGCGGCATCTGCATCTCGTTAAGTGGGAGGGGGACAATTGCTTCATCTGGTTCAGGTGCACTGTTCCACGGGCTTTTCATCCTTTTCAAGAGAAAATGTCTGAAATAAGCGAAAGACTGAGGATATTGAGGATTGAGACAAAGCCAGGTGTGTTTGTAAGAACGTTAGAATCAAAGGGAGATACAATAGCCGGGGAAGTGGGCTTCCTATTACATAATATACCCGGCAAAGAAATTGATTTTTTCGATGACTTATATACAGAGCCGTTCGGGCCAAGAATATTTGCTGCAGTAGAGTGCAATGTATATGATCCTTTCACCTGCTTCCACTATATGAGGCAGATTCACCGGTTCGGATTTAAAGCAGAAGGAATGAAACTGGAAAAATACGAATTTCCTGAGAGCCGGACGTTTAGTTACCTCATTCCGCTTGCTGGAAGCTGAAGGCATTTTTCTCAAATTCTAAAAAACCAACTGAAATTATGCTATAAAAATGACGAAATAAATTTCATGCAGCCCGTATGTTTTCACAAGTCTTTTCCGTCTTACAAGTTAGATATAAAAAAGGGGGAGTTTTTGTGGAAAAACATAATGATTTGTCTTCTATCAGTAAAGATATGAAGGAGCTTGCACCTTCTTTTGACTGCATTGTTCAGCCATACCGGGAACAGCTATGGCATTACTGCAGGAAGCTGACTGGTTCACCCTGGGACGCGGAAGATTTGCTGCAGGACACATTGTTAAAGGCGTTTTCTTCTTTATCAAGAATCGGGCAGACAATGAATGCAAAAAGCTACCTGTTCAGGATTGCGACGAATATTTGGATAGACCATTGCAGGAAAAAATCGCCTCAGCTCCTGGATATGGAGTCCGAAAAAATTCCGGATGGAGACCTCGTACCTTATTCAGAAGTGCTTGAAAGTGTAGAGATTCTGATTCATCAATTGCCTGCGAAGCAGGCAGCAGCCATTCTTTTAGCAGAGGTATACCGTTTCACCATCCGGGAAACCGCTGAAATGATCGGTTCAACAGAAGGCGGTGTCCAGTCCTTGTTAAGCCGGGCGAGAGCTAATCTCAAAAAGCAGAAAGCAGTGGAGAATCTTCCTTTCCAAGAGGCAGTGCTGGCGGATGAAAAAAAGCAAGTTATCCAGCAGTATATGGACTATTTTGTGAAAGGCGATTTTAAGTCTATCGGCGAGCTTTTAGGTAAATATGCAACAAATGAAGTGGTCGGGCAGGGCATGGATATCGGAAAAACACAGATAAGGAAGAACTCTATGGGCGACTGGGGCAGCAGTACAGCTGGACTCTCGGCAGAGCTTGCTTTCTTATGGGGACGGTATGCTGTCATCTATACAAGGGATGCAGGCTGCGGCCCTGTATTATGGGACATAGCAACAGCGGAGATAGAGGATGGAAAGCTCATCCGGCATAAGAGCTATTATTTTTGCAGGGAATTTCTGGAGGCTGCGGCGGCTGAACTTTCAATAAAGCTTGATACAGAGAAAGACCTGTTTGGACAGGAGTGGCAGGGGATTTAAGGTGAAGCCTTTTACATGTTGGTTTAGGCTCTTATCCTGTTTCACACGAACTCAGCACAGGCAATAAATCAGTTTCAAAAAAAGCAACCAGCTGGCGAGCTGGTTGCTTTCTTCGCTTTACTGCTGCCCTGCGCCATTCTTTACAGATTCAGCTATTCCGATAACACGTTTCGCCTGATATTTAATCGCTCCCTTATAAGCATCCTTATCCCCAACTATTTCATTGCTTTGGTCGACAGTCACACTTGCTCCGTAAGGATTGCCGCCAGCAGGGAATAAAGACTGATCTGAATATCCTGGTGTCACGACGATGGCACCCCAATGGTACATGGTTGTATAAAGTGAAAGGATGGTTGCCTCCTGACCGCCGTGCGGGTTTTGAGCGGAAGTCATGCCGCTGACAACCTTATTGACTGTTTTTCCTGCACCCCAGATGCCGCCGGTTGTATCGAGGAACTGCTTCATCTGGGCTGCCATATTCCCGAAACGTGTCGGTGTGCTGAAGATAATGGCATCCGCTTCAGCGATATCATCAGGTGTAACTACAGGCACATCCTTTGTTTCTTCCAAATGTGCTTTCCATGCAGGAACACCTTCAATCACGCTTTCTGGCGCAAGTTCCTGCACTTTGTAGATTGTGGCTTCAGCGCCTGCTTCCTTTGCGCCCTCAGCAGCCCACTGGGCCATCTGATAGTTCGTTCCGGTTGAGCTGTAATAAACAATTGCTAGTTTGACAGTCATTAAAATATCCTCCATTCAAAGCTAAATTTATATTTTCACTCTTCATTGTTTACCCGCTCTCTGAGAGAATATACATTCAGTTTTCAATAGGGAAACTAAGGATTAAGGATGGGTTTTCTTTTGTTTAGAGGAGAAATTTTGCATAATAACACACGGGAATTCTTAATTCAATGATATAATTTTAATAATCTAACTATTCTGACGTCTGTTCCTCCAGCCCTTTCACCTAATTAGCCAGGATCTGCCGGATGATTTGTAAAGATAACGCCTGGGATGGAATTGCGGCCGTCTATGAAAAAGGGGTGTAAAAGCATTGAAAAAACCAGCGGTATTCCGCGTGCCGGAGTCCATTTTTTATGGGAGGGGCTCCTTTGAAAATTTAGGATCGCAAGCGGCTCTTAAAGGGAAGAAGGCATTGATCATTAGTGATAATGTAATGGATCAGCTTGGATATGTGACCGAAGGCAGAGCTTTGCTTCATGTTGCAGGTGTTCAAAGCGAAGTCTATCTGGGTATTGCATCTGAACCCACTGATAAATATGTGTCAGAAGCATTGGATCTTTTTAAAAGTGAGCAGTGCGACTTGGTGATTTCCATTGGAGGCGGCAGCTGTATCGATACTGCAAAAGCAATAGCAGTCCTGGCAGTAAATGGCGGATCTATTGGCGATTATTTGGGGGGTAAGAAACTGGCACAGCAAACCCCTGTCCCGCATATTGCTATACCAACCACAGCCGGTACAGGTTCTGAGGCAACTGATGTAACCGTAATTACTAATACATTCAACAATGTTAAAATGATGATCAAGCAGCCTGCTTTCTTGCCGGATGCTGCAATTGTGGATCCCCTGCTGACAGTATCTTCGCCAAAGAATATCACCGCGGCTACAGGGATTGATGCTCTAAGTCATGCTATTGAAGCATACTTATCTAAAAAAGCACATCCCATGACAGACACGATGGCCATCTCAGCCATGAAGCTCATTGCAGAGAATATTTTAACCGCTTACAATGATGGCGGGAATCTAGATGCGCGAGAAAGAATGAGTCTTGGCTCACTGCAGGCGGGAATGGCTTTTTCGAATGCTTCAGTCTGCCTTGTCCACGGAATGAGCCGTCCGATCGGTGCCTTATTCCATGTGCCGCATGGCATCTCAAATGCTATGCTTTTGCCTGCTGTATTAGAATTCAGCCAGGAAGCCTGCGTGGAACGGCTTGCTGATATAGGCAGAATCTTCAGGCCTGATATTGTAAGCGGTGACGGTGTTAAGGCAGCTGAAATAGCTGTACAATCTGTAAAAGAGTTATGCAGGAAATTAAATATACCCAACTTAAAGGAGTGGGGAATTGACGGGGAAGCCTTCGAGAAGGCCGTCGGAAAAATGGCAGCAGACGCTATTGACAGCGGCAGCCCGGCCAATAATCCCAAAGTGCCCAGCCAGCTGGAACTGGAGGAACTTTATCATATTTGCTACGACTATCATTTTTCCTCTGCATCTGAGAAAGTATAATTGCTGACTGTCACTAATGCTGAAAGGAGCTATTTTTATGGCAACGAAAACGGCAAATATTTTAAAAAACTTTATCAATGGCGATTGGGTGGATGCAAAAACAGAAAGGTTTGAAGCTGTCCCCAATCCTGCAACCGGCGAGGAACTGGCGCGTACACCGATTTCCACCAAGGAAGACGTGGAGGATGCCGTACAGGCAGCCAGGGAAGCCTATAAAACATGGAGCAAAACGCCAGTTCCTAAAAGAGCAAGAATTCTGTTTAAATATCAGCAGCTTTTAATAGACAATTGGGACGAACTTGCAAAACTGATCACACAGGAAAACGGGAAAAACTATAAAGAAGCGTATGGAGAGGTGCAGCGGGGAATCGAATGTGTGGAGTTTGCTGCAGGAGCCCCATCTCTTATGATGGGCAAGCAGCTGCCCGATATTGCGACAAATATTGAATCCGGCATGTACCGCTACCCTGTTGGCGTCATCGGCGGCATCACGCCTTTCAATTTTCCGATGATGGTCCCTTGCTGGATGTTCCCGCTGGCAATCGCGTGCGGAAACACCTTTGTGCTAAAGCCTTCCGAAAGGACACCGATACTCGCAAACCGTTTGGCAGAGCTATTTGCCGAAGCGGGCCTCCCTGAAGGTGTTTTCAATATTGTGCATGGCGCCCACGAGGTTGTAAACAGCCTTATTGACCACCAGGACGTACCGGCCATTTCATTTGTAGGCTCTCAGCCTGTTGCCGAGTATATCTATAAATCAGCTTCAGCGAAGGGCAAACGGGTCCAGGCGCTTGCTGGTGCAAAGAATCATTCGATTGTGATGCCGGATGCGGACCTTGACGGAGCTGTTAAAGAAATTATTGCAGCTGCATATGGGTCAGCAGGGGAGCGGTGTATGGCCTGCTCAGTTGTGGTTGCTGTAGACTCCATCGCTGACGAACTCGCGGCAAAGCTGCAGGAGCAGGCAGACAGCCTGACAATAGGAAATGGGTTGGATGAAGATATTTTCTTAGGACCTGTCATCCGCCAGGAAAATAAAGTACGGACAAGGCATTACATTGAAGTCGGCGAGAAAGAAGGAGCAGTCCTTATTCGTGATGGGCGTAAAGACGAAGCCTATCATGAAAATGGGTATTTTATAGGACCAACCATCTTTGACCATGTGGATCCAACCATGAAAATCTGGAAAGAAGAAATTTTTGCGCCGGTGCTCTCCATCGTCAGGGTAAAAAGCCTTGAGGAAGCGATTGAGGTGACAAATCTATCAGATTTTGGCAATGGCGCCTGCCTGTTCACCGACAGCGGAAGCAATGTCCGCTATTTCAGGGAAAACATTGAAGTTGGAATGCTCGGTGTCAATATCGGCGTACCTGCACCGATGGCCTTTTTCCCATTTTCCGGGTGGAAGAATTCCTTCTATGGAGACCTCCATGCCAACGGCTCTGACGGAGTCGAGTTTTATACCAGAAGAAAGATGCTGACTGCCCGCTGGTAAACGGAAGGATAGTGCTGAGAAGACACCCTAAAATAAATTGGGTGTCTTTATTTTGGCTTTTTTTGGTAACGGAAGCAATCAGTCGATAATGGGAATATTACCAGGTTGATGTTCTGAGCTGGCGTGCCTTTCTTTCTGATTTTGATTCATGGAAATTATGTGTATATCTAGATAAGTTCTACGAACAATAAGAAGGCAAGCTGTAAGAGTCGGGCTTGAAATACATATCATGGAGTGCTGCAGATGAGCTATAGCGAATATTGGGATAAAATATTTCAGCTGAGCGAAGAGATGACTTCCTTGGTTGATTCTTATTGGAAGAGCTATTCCGGTCCTGGTTCATGGCAGTTCTGGGCTGTAGCAGTACTTCTGGTGCTGCCGCTTGTTTTATTATATTTTACAGTGGACCGCAAGAGGATTTTTGAGATATTCTTTTTCGGATTTATTGTACATGCTCTTTGGACCTACACGGACATTGTGCTCGGTAATTATACCTTGCTCGTCCACACCTATTATATGCTGCCGATTTTCCCGCATGCTTTTAACATCACGATGTCAGTACTGCCTGTAGGATTTATGCTGATCTATCAGTACTGCACCAGTCATGGGAAAAATTTTATTCTGTATACTATCATTCTCAGTGCAGTGTATTCGCTTGTTTTTGCTTCGATAGAGAAAGCGCTCGGCATGGTGGAGCTGAATAAGGGAATGAACTTGTTTTACTTGTTTTTGATAGATCTTGCCATTGCCTTTATTGCTTATATAGGCACCAGGCTGGTGAGAAGAGCACATCTGAGGGCCGATGCAGAATAAAAAGAGGAAATGGGCATATGCCATTTCCTTTTTGTTAATCTTATTTTTCACCGTAATATTCATCAATGGCCCTCAGCCAGTTGGTCCGTGCTACATCTGAAGCTTTATGCGTATTTTTTTCTTCAAAAGCTTTGATGATATCCTCATGCTCATCGATTGAGCGGGGCTTCAAGATGATCGTTTTATTATAATAAAGCCTCATTACGTGTGCCTGCATGGAAGAAACATAACTGGTGATGTATGGATTATCCGCTTTTTCAATGATGAGATTGTGCAATTGTTCGTCCTGTTTCAGTGCTGAAAAAGTATCGCCCCGTAGAAGGGAATCCGCAAAAGAACGATTGATGGATCTCAATTTCTCAATCGTCGAACTGTCCATGTATGGTGCTGCAAGCTCTGCTGCTAATGCCTGCAAGGCTCCAAGCGGCGGCAGAATCTTGTTGATATCTTCCGGATTAACGGTAGTGACCTGAGTGCCGACGCCTGGGAACATTTCTACGAATCCCTGGACGCTCAGCAGCTGAAGCGCTTCCCTGATCGGTGTGCGGCTTACACCGAGCGCCTTGGCAAGATCGCCATCGTTTAATTTTTCCTGAGGCTTTAAGGTGCCGTCAATAATCCATTCCTGGATTTGAAGGAAGGCGCGGTCTTTCGCTGATACACGTGCAGGAGAAGCAAAATTGGCAGGGATGGGCATCTATTTTCACCTCTAGTATTTTCATAAACTCTTAATTTTTACTGGATTATACATTTAGTATAGAGAATTAGAAAGAAAAATTCAATATATTGCATAATTCGACAATTTTCTTTATGCGATATATTGCATACGGATTAATGGTGTGTTATCTTGAGTTATGCAATATATTACGTAACTATTAAACTGCTTTTATCATTTTCTGAAATTTTTAAGTTGGTGAAAAATAAGCAGCTAGAATCTTTAGCATAAAGGAGAATAGGATGGGAACTAAAATACCGTTTTCTTATGTAGTCGCCGTAGGCTTTATGTTGTTTGCACTTTTCTTCGGGGCAGGAAATCTCATTTTCCCTGCGATGCTCGGACAGTCTGCAGGAACCAGTATCTGGTCAGCCAATGCAGGCTTTATAGTAACTGGGGTAGGGCTCCCGCTATTAGGGATATTGGCGCTTGGCTTTTCTGGCAAAAGCAATCTGCAGTCGCTGGCAGGAAGGGTGCACCCAGCATTCAGCGCAGTATTTACGATGCTTTTGTATCTGTCCATAGGGCCGCTGTTTGCGATTCCCAGGACAGCAACCGTTTCATTTGAAATGGGCGTAAAGCCCTTTTTAGCCGGGAACAGCACAATCGGGCTGATTGTCTTTTCTGTTTTGTTTTTTGCAGTAACAGGCTTCTTTTCTTTAAAATCTTCCAAGATTGTTGATATTGTCGGTAAATACCTGACGCCGATCCTGCTGATTGTAGTAGGCATTTTGATCATTGCCGCTTTTTTCAATCCTATGGGTTCTTTCCAATCACCAGGAGAAAATTATTTAGCTAACACCTTTTTTAAAGGTTTCCAGGAAGGCTATCTGACAATGGACGCCCTGGCAGCATTCGTATTTGGCATCATTGTAGTCGATGCAGTAAAAGAAAGAGGAGCTGCCACGAGAAAAGAGATCATGGTTTCGATAGCTAAAGCAGGACTTATTGCAGCAGCACTTCTTGCTATTATCTATACCTCACTGTCATATATTGGCGCATCAAGCGTGGGTGAGCTTGGAAGGCTTGATAATGGCGGAGCCGTGTTATCCGGTGCATCTGAATATTATTTTGGTTCATTCGGCGCCCTGCTTTTAAGCGTCATTGTTCTTGGGGCATGCCTGACAACGAGCATCGGACTCGTGACAGCATGTTCATCTTATTTCCATAAAGTGTTTCCTTCGGTTTCTTACACAGTTTTTGTTGTTATTTTGTCTGTATTCAGCGCCGTCTTTTCCAATATCGGGCTCAGCCAGCTGATCAGCATTTCGGTTCCAGTTCTGACAGGAATTTATCCTTTAGCCATCTGCCTGATGTTCCTTACCTTCCTTCATCCTCTTTTCAAAGGGAAAAAGGAAGTTTACCAGGTAAGTATGCTGTTCACTTTCATTGTCAGCTTATTCGATGGGTTAAAGGCTGCAGGCCTAAGCTTTGGACCGGTTGAAGAGGTATTCAGCACAATTCTGCCATTATATGAAGTCGGGCTTGGATGGATCATGCCGGCCGTAGTGGGTGCAGTGATCGGATTCTTTGTGGCTGCCATTCGCAGCGGCGGTGTATCGCAGGCGAAAGAAAGCATTTGATAGTAGAAAAACCTCCTTTGCGGGAGGTTTTTTGTTTTTGGGTGAAATTGATGCAGGTTGAGAATTGAGGTGGGGATTGTTTGATCTTTGGAGGACTCCAGAGTGGGAATAGAGCAGATAGAGTGCTTCAAGAGAGGTTTATAGAGCACTCTAGAGGGAGGAAAGATTGTACAGAGTGCTTCAAGAGAGGTCTATGGAGCACTCTAGAGTAGGAAAGGAGCGTACAGAGTGCCTCAAACGAAGTCTATGAAGCACTCTAAAGATGGGAAGGAGCGTACAGAGTGATTCAAAAGAAGCCTATGAAGCATTCTGGAGGATGAAAGGAGCGTACAGAGTGCCTCAAACGAAGTCTATGAAGCACTCTAAAGATGGAAAGGAGCGTACAGAGTGTCTCAAACAAAGTCTATGAAGCACTCTAGAGGATGGAAGGAGCGTACAGAGTGCCTCAAACGAAGTCTATGGAGCACTCTAAAGATGGGAAGGAGCGTACAGAGTGATTCAAACGAAGTCTATGAAGCACTCTAGAGTAGGAAAGGAGCGTACAGAGTGCCTCAAACGAAGTCTATGAAGCACTCTAAAGATGGGAAGGAGCGTACAGAGTGATTCAAACGAAGTCTATGAAGCACTCTAGAGGATTGAAGGAGCGTTCAGAGTGCTTCAAGAGAGGTCTATAGAGCACTCTAGAGTGTGAAAGAAGTGGATAGAGTGCCTCAGGAGAGTTCTATGGAGCACTCCAGATATCGAGAATAGCAAATAGGCTGCCTTAAAAATATGGAGTGAAAAACAAAAATTGCAGGAGGAGATCGGTTTTCTGAATACCAAGAGGGAAGAATCAAATCTCCCCAGCAGGGTATAAAATCCAAAGTATGGTAAGGTAATAGTATGACAGATAAAGGAGTGATGGAAGATGGTTAATGGGATACCTGAAGTAAAGCTTAATGATGGATTGTCCATTCCGGCAATCGGGCTGGGTACATATCAATTGAAGGGGAGTGCAGGCGCCGAGTCGATCCGCAAGGCGATTGATGAGGGAGGATACCGGCTTCTGGATTCTGCGTATAACTATGAAAACGAGGGGACAGTCGGCGAGGCTGTAAAAAGAAGCTCTGTTTCCAGGGAGGATCTGCTCATCACATCGAAGCTCCCGGGGCGTTATCATGAATCAGCAAAAGGGATGATTGCAATTGAAGAATCCCTCTACAGAGCTGGCTTGGATTATTATGATATTTATTTGATTCACTGGCCAAACCCGAAGAGAGAATTGTATGTTGAAGCCTGGCAAACTTTAATAGAAGCAAAGAAAAAAGGGTATGTCCGTTCAATCGGTGTCTGCAATTTCCTGCCGGAGTATTTGGACAGGCTGGAGAAGGAGACAGGGGTTAAACCGAGCATGAACCAGGTCGAATTGCATCCTTATTTCAACCAGGAAGAACAGCGCGCCTATCATGAGAAACATGGTATTCTGACAGAGTCATGGAGCCCGCTCGGCCGCGGCAGCGATCTTCTCGGAAATGGGGATATTCAAAAGATTGCTGAAAAGCATGGGAAATCCATAGCCCAGGTGGTTCTTCGCTGGCATTATCAGCTGGGAGCTGTATCCATTCCTAAATCCTCCTCTGCTGAAAGACAGAAAGAGAATATTTCTATCTTTGATTTTGAACTGGATGTGGAGGATATGGAGGCCATCTCAAAATTAAGCCATCCCGGCGGCAGGCTGCATGACCAGGACCCGGCTGAATATGAGGAATTCTGATCAAAAATGAGCTGGCTACAGCTCATTTTTTTTGCCCAAATTTTAGTGAATGAGGGGGATTGCCTGCTCTCCTTGTCGAAATAAGGTGTGAGAAGAAAGGAGCTGGCAGAATGCAGGCGAACTTGAAATATGAAAAAAGGATAGTCGAAATGGAAGAAGTATACCTGATAGGCTTTCGCGTACTTTGTGAGGGAAGCCAATATATAGAGGAGATACCCATGGCAGCTAAGTGGCTGAAGGAGCGGGTTTCCGAAATCCAAGGTGTAAAGGATAGCGGGCGGCAGATTGGCGCATTTGTGGTGAATCCGGCTTCGGAAGATGAAGATGGTTATTGGATAGGGGTTTCAGCTGACCGAAAAGATCAGGTGCCAGAAGGGATGACAAGTCTGACTGTTCCGCCTCAGCGGTATGCTGCGATCCATCATCATGGGCCGAACACAGATATGCGTAAAAGCTATGAAATATTGCACCGCTGGATAGAAGCTAAGGGATATGAACGGGCAAATGACAGATGGAATCTGGAGATTTATGATTTTAACAGCGATCCTGATAATACTGATCATGTACACGTGGAGCTATTGGATTCCATTAAGTAAAGAAAGCCCGGAGTATATCCAGGCAATCACATCTATTTTTTTATCGGGCGCAGAAGCGTCAGAATTTCTTCTTCCATTGAAGCGAATTGCTGTTCCACTAAGGTTTTTGCATCTGAAACGGCGCTGTTATAAAAATGAGGGGCGAGTGTCTGTTTTACAAAATCGAGCACCCTTTCAGCTGCAAATTCTGATATTTCTTCGTCACGCTCCTGCAGGAAAAACTCCTGGATATCAGAAACCATGGTTTGCTGCTGTTCTTTCGTCAGCTTGATGAACATATATATATCACTCCTTCGGTTTGCACTTACTATAGTACAAATAGCGGAGCAAATCCAAGACTGTTATTTTCCTGAAATCTATGTACAGCAGGTAATTGGTAAAAGTCTGGAATAGAATTATAGAAATTATAAACATAAGGGAGAGTTAAGGGATGAAATTCAAGCTGGGTGAAGCAATGGAAGTGCTGGAGCGTACACCCCGGGTATTGGACATACTTCTGGGAGGGCTGTCTCCTGGATGGCTTGGGGCCAATGAAGGGGAAGGAACCTGGAATCCTGTCGAAGTGGTCGACCATTTGATTGAAGGAGAAAAGCATAACTGGGTGCCTCGCCTCAAGTTTATGCTGGAAAAAGGGGAAGAAGAATCATTCCCTCCGTTTGACCGCTTTTCCCACTTGAAAAAGGAGGAACAGACGGTCGCCCGGAAGCTTCATGAATTTAAAGAGATCAGGGCTGAAAACCTGGCTCTTCTGCGGGAACTGATGGTGACCGAAGACAGGCTGGAAGCTGCAGGAAAGCATCCTGCATTTGGAACCGTGAAGGCAAGGGAGCTGGTTTCCACCTGGGCAGTGCATGACCTGACCCATCTTTCACAGATCGCAAGGGTTATGGCAGAAAGATATCGTAAGGATGTCGGCCCTTGGGTAGAGTATCTTGGTATACTCAGCAGAAATGGAAATGCCGGGTTAGGAGAAGAAAAGTGAGAATCCGGAGAATGTTCTTTTCCTTTAGCCTTCTATTTCTTTTGATTGCAGCATGTCCGGCTATCACTGGAGCGACCAAGTGGGTGAGCAGCTTTGTTGTCTGGGAAGGCTATCAGTATACAGTACAGGATGAATATATAGAAGAAAGTGAAATCGAGTCAGAAATCGGGCAAGTGACATCTTATTCAGATATGTATCCTATGGGCGGCAATTTTTCCAATGAGTTTGAGAAAGGAAGCAAATATTTCTCAATAAAAGGAGTGAGTACAGAAGAATCGATTGCAGTGGAAGCAGGGGGCGGGATATATGTAAGAGCTGACAGGGATGGGGAATACACATTTTCAGAATCTGAAGGAAATAAATTTCAGCCGCTGCTTATCCCAGGTCTTGTTATTATATTTGTTCTTTTAATGGCGGGTACAGTTATGGCAGAAACAAAGCTTAAGAAATAAGGAGGGGCCATGGCTAAATATATCAGCATCTTTTTTCTTGGGATCGGATCCAGCATCATACTGTTTTTTATCTTTGCAAGTATTTTTGATGACAGTTCACCGGGGGAATTCGCCGCAGTGACATTTGGCTGCATCATTATTATCTTAGTTTCTTTTTTGATTGCACTTTTGTATTATGTTATCGATCTGGTCAAAAAATTGAAATAGGCACCCATGCAGGGTGCCTATTATTCTGGAAGCTTAGATTCTGCGGCAGTTGCGATTATTGTTAGGGTCCCTGCCGCAATCGAAATTTTCCACAATAGTTTCGTTCACTGTCCTTTCAGTGACAGGGAAATAATTCTCATTGCGGATGATCGTGCGGTTAACATTCACAATTTCCGTCGGGTGAATCCTTCTGATTGTTTTAGTGCGTGTGTTCTTGCGGACAACTGTTTCCGTCGGGCTTACAATCGTTTTGTCAGCTGCAGCACGTTCACGGCATTTTCTGCAATTGCATCTCATGACTCCACCTCCCTCATCATGGCGCTACATTATTTTATGATTGAGGGGCTGAGCTTGTACTAGATGAAAGCATCATCTTTTCGCTAAGGAGGGGGGGAACAAGTGATTTTAATAACGGGAGCTTTCTTAAGAAGCATGATCCAGGATGATGGATACAAGAAGCCCAAGGGAGGCGACAAGCCCTGTAACAGGACCGCTGTCTTCATAGGCTTCCGGCATCATCGTTGAAGCGATCATGCTAATGATGCCTCCCCCAGCAAAAGAAGCGATTCCCGCCATCACTTCAGCAGGAGCCCCGGCAAGGAGGCTGTAGCCTGTAAGCGATGCAATGGCAGAGATGGCGAGTACAGTGAACCAGAGCAGAAAAATCTTTGTATAGGAATATCCGCTTTTTTTCATGCCGGCAGTACTGGAGAGTCCTTCCGGAATATTGCTGATGAATATGGCCGCGACTAAGAGGAAGCTGACAGACTGTCCCTCGATCAAACTTGCTCCGATCATGATCGATTCAGGAATTGCATCAATGACGGTGCCGATAAAAATGGCCATTCCTCCGCTTCCTGCAGCCATATGGCTGGACCGTTTCCGTTTATCCGCACCTCTCCGGGAAACTATGCTGTCAAGGATGGTAAAAAGGAGGGCGCCCGAGAGAAATCCGATGCTAGTGGCTAGGATGCCGCCTTCAAGAACGGCATTTCCAATCAGTTCATAAGATGCTGCACCAATCAGTACACCTGTACCGAATGCCATGATCAGCCCTATGATTTTTTGCGGGATAGGCAAAAGCATTGATGCCATTGCCCCCAATAAGACAGCAGATCCTGATAGTCCTCCCCAAAACAAGGCATTCCACATGCAGACTTACCCCCTCGGTTTTTGCGGCTACTCTTAATTTCTCTTTTTAGAGTGCACAGTTGAAGGGGAAACATGCTTATTTTGGTTCCAGGGAAGTGATGTTAGGCTCCTGCCAGTTTCTTTTTGTTATCCCAGTAACTTTGTATGGCTGATATTAATGTCCATTTATCTGTATAAACAGAGGACATTTGTGTTCCTTGGTCTACAAGTACAAATACATTCTTTACGTAATTTATAATGGCGTAGGGAATATTTTGCTGGGTCGAAAGGGTGAGGGTTATTTCGGTCTGCGGGTATTTTTCCAGTATTTTCAGCAGTTCATTCAAATGGTCTTCTTCCAATTTCAGGACTCCTTCATTATGTCTTTAATAAAGAGAATAGCAGAGACTGAGAGTGGCTTCCTGTTTGAATGTGTTTAAGGAATCATTTTTTTGCTGTGCTTTTCAATATATTGCCAAATTCATCTAACAATGCATCTTTATCTGGATAGCCACATTTTCATTCACCCAGTTATGGTATTATGACTAAAATGGTAAGTTTATACATACTGATATGTGGCTGTTTGGAGGAGACAAAGTGGTTAATTTTACGACTAAAGAAACCGCACATAAAGCAGGCGGAAAACTGGAGGTTCTGGGTGAATTAGCTGCATGTGTTGCACATGAAATCCGCAATCCAATGACAGTGGTTAAGGGATTTCTGCAATTGGCCGGTGAACAGGGGAATACTCCTTTTAAGGAATATGAAAAGGTCATAATGACAGAAATTGACCGGATGGATGAATATTTAGAGAATCTGCTTTTATTGGCGAATCCTCAAGCTGCCCAACATTTTCAAGGAAAAGAAGAGATCGATCTTTTTGCTGAAATAAAGACAGCAGTCAAGACGCTTCAGACTGAAGCCGGAAAAGAGGGGAAAAAACTGCAGATCCACAAACAGAGGGAAGCTTCCTGTTCCATATTTGTTAACCGGCATTACCTTAAGCGCATCACTGAAAATATTATTAAGAATGCAATAGAAGCTTCACAGCCATCTGGAGTAATAAAAGTTGTGGTTGATTCCGCTGATAACAGAGCAAGAATGAGGGTGATTGATACAGGAACCGGAATTCCAGCCGAAAAAATAACCCGGCTTGGAGAACCTTTTTATTCAATTAAAGAAAAAGGAACTGGCCTTGGTTTGACCATCTGCCATAAATTAGTCAAGGCTGATTCAGGAGAGCTCCTGATCAAAAGTAAAGAGGGCTGGGGCACAGCTGTGACTGTCTCGTTTCCAATGTCCCCATCTTTGGAAACTTAAACCTCGTATAAAAAACCGGCAAGAAAGGAGAACAGCTTTAGATGCTCCTGTCTTGCCGGCATGCAGCCCTCACATATTCGTTTTTGGGTTTGTATTGACTCTTCCGTTTTTATTTTCTTTTTCATGCCCGTGCACCTGGTCTCCGCCGTCCCCTTTTTCCTTGGCGATCTTACCCCCAAGACTCACATTCGGAAATTCCTTTTCCGCCATTCCAATCACCTCCATATCAGTAAAATAACCAATGTTAAAGGTTTTTATTTTGGGTTTATGCTGGCTGCCTTTAGCTGCTGTTTCACGTCGTTGACATTCTTGGCATTATGATATCTAATAGTATTAGATAAAATAAATTAAAAGGTGCTGATTATGGATTATAAAGATTTAGTGGATGAATTTTTCCAGAATATAAGCAAATCACCAAAGATGCCTTTCCAAAAGAAAGTCAATGACCTTTCTCATGGGGAAAGGAGTATATTGGGCTACCTGACCTTTATACAAAATGAGGTTACTTCAGGTGAACTGAGCGAAAAGCTGTGCCTTTCAACCCCGAGAGTCGCTGCCGCACTCAAAAATCTGGCAAAGAAAGAATATATCGAGCGGAGCAGGGACGAAAATGACAAACGTCTCGTGATTGTTTCCATTACTCCATTTGGCAGAACTTTTGTAATGGAAGAGCATGGAGAAGCAAAGCGTATTGTCGAAAAGACCTTCAGGAAGCTCGGGGAACATGATGCTAAAGAGTTTGTCCGTATTGTGAAGCGCATAGAAGAAATTCATAAAGAAATGGAATAATGTTCAACCGCGCAATTCGGTTAATCTGCACTTAATATCTAATACTGTTAGATAAAGTCTAAGGGGGAATTTGGCGGATGCTTGCTATGTTTAAGCATTTTAAAGGGAAAGATTGGCTGCTTGTCCTGTGCAGCCTCATATTTATCATTGTACAGGTCTGGCTTGACTTAAAGCTGCCTGAATATATGCATGAAATCACCATGCTTGTCCAGACAGAAGGCAGCAGTATGGGTGATGTCCTTATTCAGGGCGCTTACATGCTTTTATGTGCCATCGGCAGTATGGCTGCTGCCATGATAGTCGGTTTTTTTGCCGCACAGGTGGCTGCCGGATTTGCCGTACGGCTGCGCGGAATGGTGTTTGAAAAAACAATGTCGTTTTCTATGGAGGAGATCAATGGGTTCTCAACCCCAAGTTTGATCACGCGCTCCACCAATGATATCACCCAGATTCAGCTGCTGATCGCTGTTGGATTGCAGGCGATTGTTAAGGCGCCGATACTGGCTGTTTGGGCAATTTTGAAAATTATGGGCAAAAGCTGGCAGTGGACTGCAGCGACCGGGATTGCTGTTGCCGTTCTTATGGTGATGCTCGCTGTCATCATTGTCATAGCGCTCCCTAAATTTAAAGTGATCCAGACTTTAACAGACAACCTGAATCGCGTGACCAGGGAAAACCTCACTGGAATCCGGGTAGTCAGAGCCTATAATGCTGAGGAATACCAGGAAGATAAGTTTGAAAAGGCAAACAGTGAGCTGACGAGGACCAATCTTTTTACAGGAAGGACCATGGCGATCATGATGCCGGTTATGACATTGATCATGTCGGGAATCAATCTTGCCATCTATTGGATCGGTGCCTTTATCATCAACAATGCTGCTACACCAGATAAACTGACCCTTTTCTCTGATATGGTCGTGTTCTCTTCTTACAGCATGCAGGTCATAATGGCCTTCATGATGCTGTCGATCATCTTTGTGATGCTGCCGCGTGCGACGGTATCCGCAAAGAGGATCAATGAGGTGCTGCAAACAGATTCCAAAATCCTTGACGGCACCTTAAAAGGGAATGATTCAAAAGCTGCAGGGGAGATTGAATTCCGGAATGTCAGCTTCAAATATCCGGATGCGGCGGATTATATCCTGAAGAATATCAGCTTTACCGCCCATAAAGGGGAGACTGTCGCTTTTATCGGATCAACAGGCAGCGGGAAAAGCACCTTGCTCAACCTGATTCCCCGCTTTTATGATGCGACAGAAGGCGAAGTGCTGGTCGATGGCATCAACGTAAAAGAATACAGGCAGGAAGATCTCCGCAATAAGCTTGGCTACGTTTCGCAAAAGGCTGTATTGTTCAGCGGCACAGTATCGGAAAATATCGCCTACGGCACCGGCGGGACAGAACCTGGAGAGAAGATAGAAAGAGCGGCAGAAATAGCGCAGGCCTCTGAATTTGTTGAAAAGCTGGGAGACCAGTATCAAGGCGTGATTTCCCAGGGAGGAACCAATCTTTCAGGAGGCCAGAAGCAGAGGCTGTCCATTGCCAGGGCCATTTATAAGCAGCCGGAAATTTATCTGTTTGATGATTCCTTCTCGGCACTTGATTATAAAACAGACAGGCGGCTGCGGTCACTTTTGAAAAAAGAAACCAGTGATAGCACCACCCTGATTGTGGCCCAGCGGATCGGTACCATCAAAGACGCAGACCGCATCGTAGTCCTTGATCAAGGGAAGGTTGTCGGCATCGGAACACATGAAGAATTGCTGGACGGCTGCAGCGTGTATCAGGAGATTGCCTATTCTCAGCTGTCAAAGGAGGAACTGGAAATTGGCTGATAAAAAATATAACCGCAAAAGGCCAGGAAAAAAGGGCGGACCAGGTGCCAAAGGGCCGGAAGGCGGTCAAAAACCGAAGAATTTCAAGAAGACTATAAAGAAGCTGGTTTCCTATTGCAGGGCCTATCTGCCGTTTATTGTGACTGCCCTTGTTCTGGCAATGGCAGCATCCATCTTCAGCATCATCGGCCCGGACCTTCTCAGCAGGATCACTGACCTGATTGCAGAAGGGCTGATGACAGAAATCAATTTGGATGAGGTAGTGAGTATTGCTTCCATCCTCGCCTTTTTATATGGCCTGGGTTTTCTGTTCAATTATATTCAGGGATTCATCATGGCAACAGTTACCCAGCGGGTATCCAAAAACTTAAGGAGCGATTTATCCTCTAAAATGAACCGGATGCCTTTGAAATACTTTGATTCAGGCAGCACCGGAGATGTTCTCAGCCGCGTGACAAATGACGTCGACCTGATCGGGCAGACGATGAACCAGAGCTTAAGCACATTGGTATCAGCCATAACGATGTTCCTCGGCTCACTCGTCATGATGTTCTATACAAATTGGATCATGGCTGTCTCTGCCATCCTTTCAACATTGATCGGTTTTGTGTTTATGAGTTTCTTAATATCCAAGTCCCAGAAATACTTTGCCCAGCAGCAGGCAGAGCTGGGAAGGCTAAACGGACATATTGAAGAAATATATTCAGGGCACAGCGTGGTAAAAGTATATAACGGAGAGCCGGAAGCTAAGGCAACTTTCCACAAAATCAATACAAGGCTGTATGAAAGCGCCTGGAAGTCTCAGTTCCTTTCTGGGCTCATGATGCCGATCATGATGTTCGTCGGCAACTTAGGCTATGTCGTTGTATGTGTGGCAGGTGCAGTATTGGCTGTAAATGGATCAATAACATTTGGAGTCATCGTCGCATTCATGATCTATATCAGATTGTTCACCCAGCCGCTTTCCCAGCTTGCACAGGCAGCGGCAAACCTTCAGGCCACCGCAGCTGCAAGTGAGCGTGTGTTTGAGTTTTTGGCTGAAGATGAGCTGGAAAATGAAGATAATAAGAAAACAGTTCTCAATGATGTCAAAGGAGAAGTTGAATTTAAAAATGTCCGCTTTGGCTACAGCGAAGATAAAATGATTATCAATGATTTTTCTGCTCTCGCAAAATCAGGGCAAAAAGTGGCGATTGTCGGACCGACTGGGGCGGGAAAAACGACCATCATCAACCTGCTGATGCGCTTTTATGAAGTAAGCGGGGGAGAAATCCTGATCGATGGTGTGCCCACAAAAGAATTGAGCCGTGAAAAATTGCGAAGCCTGTTCTGCATGGTGCTTCAGGATACATGGCTGTTTGAAGGGACGATCCGTGAAAACATTGTCTATTCCAGAAAAGGGGTAAGTGATCAGGAGGTAGCGGAAGCTGCAAAAGCCGTTGGCCTGCATCATTTTATCCAGACGCTGCCTATGGGATATGATACCATCCTCGATGATAAGGCAAATCTCTCAGCAGGACAGAAGCAGTTAATTACGATAGCACGGGCCATGGTAAAAGATGCACCGCTCCTGATTCTGGATGAAGCAACAAGCTCTGTAGACACACGCACAGAAGTGTTGATCCAGGAGGCAATGGATAAGCTGACAGCAGGCAAAACATCCTTCGTCATAGCCCACAGGCTGTCCACCATCAAAAACGCCGACCTGATTCTCGTCATGAAAGATGGGGACATCATCGAAAGCGGAAATCACGAGGAACTGCTGGGGCAGAATGGCTTTTATGCCGATTTGTATAATAGCCAGTTTGAGGATGCTTCTTAAAGAAAGGCTGATGGTAAGGATAGAAACTGATAGCTTTTATGTAAAAATGGCACACTCATCTATGCTCGCAGAACGGAATCTTTTTATATACCAAATAAAATTACTGAGAGGCTGGCGATAGGCATAGTGGAGACCGTCTGGACAGAGAAAAGAAACAGAGGGTACTAGTCATGCGGACTAAAACCCTCTGAAAGGTGAAAAAAGAAACAGAGGGTACTAATCAGACGGACTAAGACCGTCTGAACAGAGAAAAAAGAAACAGAGGGTATTAGTCATGCGGACTAAAACCCTTAGAACGGTGAAAAAAGAAACAGAGGGTACTAGTCATACGGGCTAAGACCCTCTGAACACAGAAAATCGAAACAGAGGGATCCATCCAACCGATTCGCTATAATAATCAAAAACAAACCATTATGTCAGGCTGTCGACTAAAAAGACAGCTTTTTTTCTCCTTTTTTTAAAACCTTATTTCTGCATGAAGATATCATCCTAGCTTAAACAAAATTGTCCTGTGGTTAAACAAACAAATATGATGAGCTAAACAAAAAATAAAGGAAATATTTTGAAAAAATGAAACCTTTCCATGCCGCCATTCGTAAATATAGGAAAACCACTGGAAAGGAGCTGTAAAAATGGACCGTATGATCTTTTTATGGATTGCGGGCATTTACCTGCTGCTTTCATTTATTCTTGCTCCCGTTCAATATGGATATATTAAAGAGCTGAAGAAAATGGATCAGGAGCGGAAAGCACAAGGAAAAGCCCAGGATGAGTTTTATGAGAGCATGGCCTTTGAAAATCAGCTGCTGCATTATAATGCTCAAGGGTTCCTATTCTGGGGAGCGAATCTAATTGCTTCATTATTTTACAGACTCAAAAACAGATAAGAATGGGAAGGGCAGCCCTTGCGGCGGCCCTTTTTTCTGGAACAGAGCATTCCATAGACCCGGCAGCTCGCTTTGGGATATAATTCTATTATTCTGAAAAGACAGGAGAATACATATGCATACTAAATCGCTTCAAGAATCATACAGCCTGGTTAAATATCCGCTCGCAGGCCATGGCAAACGGAATGTAGAAGTACTGAAAAAGGCATTTGAACAGATCAGCGGTTCTATAGAGAGTGAAATGTACGGGAAAGGGAAGGTAATCGAGGATTTTCAGGATAAAATGGCAAACCTGCTCGGAAAGGAGGCTGCTGTTTTTTTCCCAAGCGGTACAATGGCCCAGCAGATCGCTCTGCGTATCTGGTGCGACGAAAAGGGCGTTGCGAAGGTTGCTTACCACCCTTTAAGCCATCTTGAAATTCATGAAGAAGATGGGTTGAAAGAGCTGCACCATATCGAAACTGTCCTGCTCGCAGACCAAACAAGGGTGATTGAACTTGATGATGTCACTGGCATGGAAGAGGACGTTGCCTGCCTGCTGCTTGAATTGCCTCAGCGTGAGATCGGCGGACAGCTTCCTGATTATGGGACTTTGGAAAAAATATCAGCCTATTGCCGTGAAAAAGGGATTAAGCTGCAGCTGGACGGTGCCCGCTTACTGGAAGTGCTCCCCTACTATAAAAAAACAGCCGCAGAAGTGTGTGCACTATTTGATAGTGTCTATGTCTCACTTTACAAGGGAATTGGCGGGATTGCCGGTGCCGTTCTTGCGGGGAGCAAAGAGTTCACGGAGAAATCAAAGGTCTGGAAACGGCGCCACGGAGGCGATTTGATCAGCCTTTATCCATATATCCTTTCAGCTGATTATTATTATGACCAGCGTTCCGGGAAAATGGATGCTTATTATGAAGAAGCAAAAGAGCTTGCACAATTGTACAACAGCTGTGAAGGCGTATATACTTTACCAACTATTCCGGTATCCAATATGTTTCATGTCCATTTTGAGCACCCGAAAGGAGAAACCGAACCAATTCTGATTCAAATACAGGAAGAGACAGGGATAGGTTTTACAGGAAATCTTAGAGAAAAAGACAGCCATTCCTCCTATTATGAGGTAAGCATTGGCGACTTGTATGAGGGGGTTCCAAAAGACCTGCTCAATCAATCATTCCAGCTGCTCAATGAAAAGATGGCAAAGGCGTTCGAATGACTTTTTTATATTCGTTTTTTGCACATAATGCGGATGGTATAACCATTTTTCTAAAGACGAAATCCTAAGAAGATACTAATGCTCAAGGAGAGATTATATTGCTGCAAGATGCAAAGCATGCTTTCTCGATAAGGGAAGCGAAAATAGAAGATGCCAAAAGCCTTTCTGAACTGAGGGTGAAAATAGACGGCGAAACGGAAAACATGGACAGGGAGAGCGGCGAGGATTTTATCAGTGAAGAAGGATTTAAAAAAGTCATTTTAAATGACAGCAAGCAGAAGACCCATCTTTTTCTGGTAGCTGAAGCGGATGGCAAACTTGTCGGCTTTTCCCGCTGCGAAGGCTCCAATTTAAGAAGAACGGCCCATAAAGTGGAGTTCGGAGTATGCGTTCTGAAAGATTATTGGGGAAATGGAATCGGTAAACGCCTTCTGATTGATTCTATCAGGTGGGCGGAAGATGCAGATATAAAAAAAATCACCCTTCAAGTACTGGAAACAAATGAAAATGCCATCCAGCTTTACAAAAGGGTTGGCTTTGAAATTGAGGGTGTATTGAGAAGAGATAAACTGCTGTCTGACGGTAAATATTATGACACAATAGTTATGGGCAGAATCTTGCAGAATCAGTTTTAAAAGAAATCCTTTCGGTTATGGAGACAACTGGTACGATTATTCTAACTGGGTGTCTAATATATCTATTTGCTGGTTGGTTCTTTATCTGCCTCATGGTGGTCAATAAGCAGGATATCTTGTACGGCCGGTTGCATAAGCATCCCTGCAGGCCATCATGCAGCGTCAGATCCTGCCGGAATCCCTCTATATGCTATTCTTCTTATTTTTTTCTGGTGTCTTGAACAGCAAATACGATGTAAAATAACAGCCATCAGCAACTTTAGCAGAGGAGCATAAAAGATGACACATACCATCCGTAAAATGGAACCAAATGATACAGAACAGGTACAGAATGTAGCAAAGGCAAGCTGGCACAGCACCTATGAAGGCATCATACCCAGGGAGGTGCAGGATCAATTCCTGGCTGCAGCCTACAGCAGTGAACGTATGCTGCAAAGAATTGAAAGATCCCATCTTTTTGTTGCAGAGGCAGAAGGGCAGATTGTCGGCTTTGCCAACTTTTCACCTGTAAACAAGGAAGGAAAAGCAGAGTTGGGTGCCATCTATCTTTTTCCGGAAGCACAGGGCAAAGGGATTGGAACCTCCCTCCTCAACAAAGGTATAGAAGAACTGGCCGGTGTGAAAGAGATTTATATAAATGTAGAAAAAGATAATGAGATCGGCAGGAATTTTTATCTGGCAAAAGGTTTTGAGCTTATCAAAGAGTTCGAGGAGGAATTTGAAGGACATGTATTAATGACAATCCGCATGGTTTTGCGTTTGGTTAGTTAATGCCCTAAGTCTCATCCTTGTAATAAAAAACGTATAGAGGGAGGAAGGCTATATGGATCGCTTTGATTTTAGCCTGAATAATAAGCTTGTTCGAGCGTGGGTGCTCATCATGCTGCCGGTTATTGCCGTGTCAATTATAATGTTTTGGGTAGTCCCTTCAGAATTCTTTTTTGTTCCTCACCTGCTGTCTATAGTGGCGACTGTGGGATTCTTTACTTATTTCTTGCTTATTAAAAAGAGAAAATAAAGAACAGCTGCAAAACAAGATCAATCATGCACTAGAGTGCATAGAAAGTCGGATGCTCAATTCCTTCAACTGTTAAATTAAATATGAAAGGAGGTCATTCAAGTGGATTTGCTAAAGCAGCTGAATGAAGCTATTGCCTATATTGAGGAAAATTTGACAGGAGATATAGATTATAGGGAGGCAGCAAAAAAAGCCTTTTGTTCGGAATTTCACTTTAAGCGGATGTTCGTTTTCCTTTCTGGGGTCTCCATATCAGAATATGTACGCAAAAGGCGGCTGACCATGGCAGCGCTCGAGCTGGCTGATGAAAAGATAAAAGTGATTGATGCTGCAGTGAAGTATGGCTACAGCTCGCCGGATTCTTTTTCAAGGGCATTTTTCCAGATGCATGGGATTACCCCATCAGAAGCTCGGAAAACTGGCTATAGGCTAAAAGCATTTCCACCGATGTCCTTTCAGTTGACAATAAAAGGAGGAAATGAAATGAACTTCCGGCTTGAAGAAAAGGGTCCTTTTTATATTGTGGGCCTTAAAAAAAGGGTTCGAATCCAATTTAATGGTGTGAACGGAGAAATCGCTGAAATGTGGAGGAGTTTGACTCCAGATAAGATCCAGGAACTGAAAGCATTGTCCGACCAGGAACCCGGGGGCCTGATTAGTGCTTCTGTCCACTTTTCAGAAGGAAGGATGAAGGAAAAAGGAGAGCTTGACCATTATATTGGTGCTGCCACTGGAGAGCCGGGCCCAGCACGATATGAATCACTCAAGATTGAGTCTTCCTCCTGGGCTGTGTTTGAAGCGAAGGGGCCTTTTCCTGAGACTTTGCAGAATATATGGGGACGCATTTATGCTGAATGGTTTCCCTCATCAGGTTATGAACAGACGGAAGGTCCGGAAATTCTCTGGAACGAAAGCAAAGATACCTCATCCCCTCAATTCAAAAGCGAAATTTGGATACCGGTAATAAAACGGAAGACACCCTTTAAATGAATGAGAAAGGAAAGGGCAGCAATCCTTTCCTTTTTAATATTTAGTTTGCCTGCTGATTAAATGGCCTATAGAGGCGTCTAAAAAAAGACAAAGGGGAAGCTATGATAACATACATATACATGGTGAGCATGGAGAGTCGCCAAAAGAAAATGAAAATGAAAGATCAAGAGGGTTGACTGAAAAAGGAAAAAGAGATGCACAAAAGGTATGTGAATGCCTTCTGGATGAAGGAGTTAATATGTTTGCATCAAGTCCTTATCAGCGTGCGGTACAGACAATTGAGGGGGCCGCAGCAAGGCTCAATAAAGACATCCATGTTTTTGAGGATCTGAAGGAAAGAGTGTTCCTGCCGGATGAAGCTATTATAAGTAAAGAGAAATTGCTGCCGCTGCTGGAGCGCTCTTTTTCCGACCCTGATTACACTTTGCCGGGCGGGGAGTCGAATAGAGCTTGCCAAGATAGAGCAACAAGAGTATTGCTTCATCTGATTCGAACAAATCAGGGCAGGAGAATTGCCATCGGTACGCATGGGGCTGTTATGACTCTTATGATGGGTAAGTTTAGTAGAGAATACGGATTGGGATTTTTATTAAGTTCCTCCAAGCCTGATTTATATAAATTGGAATTTGATGGAATCATACTTTCAAAGGTAACCAGGCTTTACCATGTCTAGCTTCGCGGCCCGGAATGTCCCCATTATATATCTGGAGGCACTGCTCTAAGCTGCCGGCTGGCCAATGAATCTTCCAGTATTTCTTCGTACAGCGAATTCCAGCCTTTATACCATATAGAGGTTCTATCAGGATCTATCAGCATTCTCTCTGCAGATTCGAATTTCCCTTCAAAAGGGTGGAGCAGCTCTATTTCCATGTTATAAATAGCCTGGAATCCTATCTTAGGATACGGGCTGGTTTCGTTCCAAAGCGGATTTTCCTCATGGCTGACAGTGATATACCCAAGAAGGGTGCAATTTCCTTCTATATAGCCCTCTTCCCAGGCTTCCCGCCTGCAGCATTCCTCCGGTGTCTCATTTTCCTCAAGATGTCCCCCATGGAAATCCCATCCCCGTTCATTCAGATTAACAAGCAGTAATTGGTCATTATAAAAACAGAAGCTATGGATGCTGGTAATCTTATTTAATGGCGGCAATGAAATGCTTTTAGTCCAGGAAAGCTTGATTTTCGCATCTCCCCAATACACAATTATATCCGACATGAACATACCTCCTTATTCTTCTATTATATGATGGTTATCTTTGGAAAACCATTTTGACTTGTCAAGTTTCTATGCTCTTGACCTACCGGGTCAAACCAGCCACATTCTTTAAGTCCTTTTTCGTTTGATGAACCCCCATACTGGAAAAGGTAGGTTAAGAGGGAACAATAGCCGAATCCTTCTTCATCAGGTCACAAAATAAAACTTATTAGCAGTCTATGAAGAACGGAGAGACGATTATGGAATACACCAGCATTATGAGAGAGATTACTCATCAGGTTTTCCTGGAAAACAAACTTCGGGATATGCCCCCTGAGTGGAAAAATGTGCTCCATCATTGGAGAAACTATCTGGCTGATATGTTTGCGGAGGCCTTTCATCCTGACAAGGAATATAGGAAGACAACAATTGGCTTTTGGGAAGATAATCTGGATCAGCTGCTAGCGGCAGGTACACCGGCTGAGCTAATGATAGAGCAGGTATGCTCCTTCAGAGAGGAAACTGCTGCAAAGCTCAGAAAGGTGGCCAAACAAAAACATTGGACTGAGGAACTTTATGAACAATGGGACAGGCAATTTCACAAAACAGCCGATGATATCATCTGCTGGACCAGTGAAAAGGGATCTGCTTTGATGCGCACGAGATTGCTGGCAGCAGAAGCGAAGGTTAAAATGCTGTCTATTCCAATTATCCGGGTTTCTGACGACGTAGCGGTCATATCGCTAGTTGGCGATCTTGATCGAAAAAGGACGAATGACCTCATGGAAAAAGCGCTGCAGTATGGTGCACGCAGGTCACTGAATTGCATGGTCATTGATTTGTCAGGTGTAGAATTCATCGATACCCGCATCGCTCATGAACTTCTTAGGACAGTCAAAGCGATTCAGATAACAGGGATGACAGTTAAGCTGACAGGGATCCGGCCGGAAATTGCCCAGACATTTGTGAAGCTTGGGGTGAATTTAAACGACATACAAGTTTTTTCAAGCCTTCATCAGGTATTATAGACAGAAGAAAGGAGAGGCAGAAACTGCTTCTCTTTTTTCTGCGGAAAATTGAATCTTTATTCTCAGCATTTCGTCTATTATACTGAATACATATACTGATCTGGAAGTTTTAGACATATTAAAAAGGATTATTCCTGGAATGAAGATTGGGGGAACAGGCATCAGGAACCCTAAATGGCATCCCGCAGTCCTATATCTGATCTGGATGTTTTCATTCAGTCTATATGATGTGATTCGTGGAGATAGCATCCATTGGCAAAGGAACGTGAGTATCGCAATCTGTATTACTGGAGCCAGGCTATTTTTTACATGGGCATTTACAGAAAAGAAGAGTGACAGCCAGGCGGTGCGTAAATCTGATGAAAAAGGTGATTAAAATGAATACTATTTTTAAAAATGTCATTCAAACAAAGGAAGAATTTGAAGAGTTCCGTCCTGTCGTCGGCTCTCCAAGTGAAAGGGCACAAAGCAAGGTGATTCCAATAGTCGATGAACATTGCCGGGAGTTCATCCGTATGTCACCGTTTCTAACGATGGCAACGTCCAACAGTGCTGGCGAATGCGATGTTTCTCCAAGAGGCGATATGCCGGGGTTTGTTGCCGTAATTGACGAGAAGCACTTATTCATTCCCGAAAGGCCAGGAAATAAGAGGCTGGATTCTGTCCAAAATATATTGAAAAACCCCCATGTTGGTCTTGTTTTTTTTATACCGGGGCTTGGTGAGACCTTAAGGGTTAATGGGGAGGCTTTTATAGTCCGCGACCACGAGCTGCTTGAGATGAGTGCGGTGAATGGTAAGCTGCCTTTGTTCGGCATCGGGGTCCGGGTGAAGGAATGCTATACCCATTGTGCCAAAGCTTTTATCAGGTCAGGGCTGTGGAACCCGGAAACATGGGCAGACAAAGAAGAGCTTCCATCTGCAGCTAAAATGATCGTCGCTCATACAAAGATACCGAATGTCTCTGCAGAGCAGGTTGAAAAGGAACTGAATGAAGGCTATGTGCAGAGGCTTTATTGATCACGGGGAGATTTTCTTATGAATGTTGGGGCTGGCATCATACTGCTGATCATGGGGGCTGTTCTCCTGATAACAGGATGTTCAATTTTAAAGCTGAACAAAAAGGCAGCCTCATTAACATTGGCTTTCGCTACTATTATTCTTTGTATTTCTGTGCTTTTATTGACAGGGATTTATGATCCTTACAGCAATCATATTCATTAAAAAAATACAAGTGGGATTATGACTGTCTTGATGAGGGCTGCTCTGCAGCTCTTTTTTTATTGAAAACTAAAATTAATGGGAACTTTTTGCAGCCGTCATTCCTCTAATTAACAAAGATACAGCAGAAGGGGCCGGGGGAAGAGTGTGATTAAAGCGATAAAGGATTCAATTATGCTGAAAAAAATTAAGGAAAAGGATATAGATGCCGTTTTAAGCTGGTTTGAGGCACGCAAATCAAAGTTTTACAAAATCGGCTGGGCTTATTTAAAGAATCATCATGATGTGGAGGATGTATTCCATAATACGATTCTTAAGGTTCATGACCATATCGATACACTGAAGCAGGACCGTTATTTTGAAACATGGGTCACTTCTATTTTCATCAATGAGTGCAGGGACATTTACCGGAGGAATAAGCGCAGGCAGCAGGAAAATGCCATAGAAGGAAGTGAGGCCGGGCAGCATCCCTCTGACCGTCTGGATTTGCTGGATGCACTGGATCAGGTTGATGAGAAATTCAGGGAGCCGATTCTGCTGAAATATATACAAGGATTTTCTCAGGAAGAAATTGCAGGCATTCTCGGGCTTCCGCTCGGCACTGTTAAGAGCCGTATTTATAGGGGATTGCTGATTCTTCGCAAAGAATATGGAGGTGCTGGCCATGACATGCAGTGAAATAGAAAACTTGATGATGGATAGCCTGGAAGGAAGACTCCAGCATGAAGACGAAAAAATATTGAAAGGCCACTTGGAAAACTGCGGAAAATGTGGAGCTGAAATGATACAGCTGCAGGAAATAACGGCAGCATTATCTGTAAGATCACAAGAAATTGACATGCCTGAAGAATTTATGCTGAATGTGGCAAAAAGGGTCAGGCTGTCAGAATCGGAAAGGAAGAAGAAGAGCAAAGCCAGCATGATCGGCGGTTTGGCGGCAGCTGTCTGCCTTACCTTATTTGTCGGTACGGCAGCTGCCAATGGCGGATTCACTACTTTTAAAGATTGGTGGCAGAATTTCAGTACCGAAGAAAGTGAGCAGGAGCAGAAATACATCCAGTCAGGACTTGGCGAAAAGCTGGATCTGGAAGCAGAAAGCGGCGGGGTAAAAGTGAGGATAACAAGTGTGGCGGCAGATGATATCCAGACTCTGATCTATTATGAAGTAGAAAATTTGAAGAACGACGATCTTTTTAAGCCGGATTATGACGGCATTCAAGTCATGAATGCTGATGAGTATTGGGGGGATCAGGATGAACCCTCATTTTCGCCCATTAGAAGCCAAATGAATCTTTATTCCAATCAAAAAAATACCTTTAGGGGAAAACTTGCTGTGGCGCCAATGGATCAGCCAGAAGGAACCATTAATCTTAAAATTGTGCAGCTGGAGAAATTTATTGAAGCATCAAATCGGGATGAGGGAAAAGAAAATACACTTGAAACTTTGAAAGGGGAATGGTCATTCACGGTTCCAGTGGTAAAAAACCCCAGCTTGGAATACCCTTTATCTGCCAAAACAGAAGCGGATGGGAATCCAATTGTTTTTGAAAAACTCGTCATTGCTCCTACAGCGACCATGATTACTTACAGATATCAAAACACCCATAGTGATAAAATCCTTGATTATATTGCCATCGACAGTATTGAAACAGAGAAAGGCCTTGTCAGCAACCAGCTCTTCGGTCCTGGAGGAGACATATCAGGCGGTGGGTGGAATACAGTGACAGCTTCCTTCGATTCTATATACGGGGAAGAGCCAAAGGATATTAAAATAAATCTGGGTGCTCTGCAATATTCAGTAGAAGAACCAAAAAGCATTGATCTTAAGGGGAAAAGCCTTCCCATCAAGGCTGAATATAAAGGAAACAGCATCTCAATCGACAGCATAGAACCCGGCAAAACGGCTCAAGTAGTCTTGACTGAGGAATTGCCGGAAAGCCGTGCATATGAAAAACTGCAATTTACAATTGAAGGTAAAGGCAGGACCTCATCAGCAGGCAATTCAGACGGTTATTTTATCGCCAAAGATGGCCAGAGATACAAGGCTGACGAATACTTTATGCGTACAGCCGAACTATCCGAACCGAGACTGTATACAACAAAGCATACTATTAATCTAAGAGGAGATGGAAGCCGGGAGGTGATTCCTGAACGGCTTGAAATCAAGGGCTACAGCTACACCATATTCAGCAGCAAAAACATAAAGATTGAACTGGAAGGAAAAGCAGGGCACTGACCCTGCTTTTATTTTACAATAAATTACTTTTTAAGAGGTTTTTCCTATTCTTTAGTCGAATGTAAAAACAAAAGCAACCATAAAAGGAGATAAAAATGGAAATCAGGGAGGCCAGATATGAAGATATTCCGGAGCTGACTGAACTAATAGAGCAGCTCGGCTATCCAGTATCGATCGAAAGGATGGCAGATCGATTTAAGAAGATTCAAACACTTGCTGATCATTATACTTTAGCTGCAGTATCGAAAGACAGCTTAATGGGAATGATTGGCTTTCACACAGGCTATCTGTATACCCAGGACAGTCTGTATGCACGAGTGACTGCGCTAGTCATACACAAAGATTTCCGCGGGTCAGGCATAGGTAAAATGCTCCTGGCTAAGATGGAGGAAAAGGCCGTCAAGCTTGGCGCAGGAGGAATTGTGCTGAACAGCGGCAACCGCGAAGAACGTGAAATAGCGCATCAGTTTTATTTAAGCGCAGGTTATGCGGCCAAAAGCACAGGCTATGTAAAAAGCTTATAGCAGAATAGGAGAACCCATGGAATATATGCAGAAATATATTGACCGATTTCAAATATGTGTAAAGCAAATCAGCAATGTTCCCGAGTCTTTCAGTTCAACTGTGTACAAATTAGTACTTAATGGAGGACAGACGATATATTTGAAAATTCCATTTTCCAGGGAGAAGCTTGAAAGAGAACTGGAAATGCTCCAATTATTAAGAGGACATGTCCCGGTGCCTGCTGTCCTTGATCATTGGGAAGGGGATGAAAAAATGGCAGGTGCACTGCTGCTTGAAGGAATCGAAGGCGAACCATGCACCCGGAGTATGGACGGGGATCTTGCCTTCAAGATTGGCAGGCACCATGCAATGCTGCATAATGCGCCGCTTCCTAAGGCATATTCCTGCTTTGATCCTAAGGCGTGGAGAGAAATGGTCAGAGAGACATTCGAACATTTCGGCCTGCATGCCTCCAAGGTGCTTCCTGATAGTCTGCTTGAAATGTCTCAGAAGCATTTTTATAAAAGTTTGCAGGAACTTCCCGCCCCTGATGGCCCTTGTATCATCCACATGGATTTCAGGCCGGGAAATATTCTGGTGAAAGACAATAATGTGGCAGGTATCATCGATTTTGAAAGTGCCCGTTCCGGATCTCCTGAAATGGACTTTTCTAAGATAAACCGGGATGTCTGGGAACGTCATGAAGGTTCCAGGCAGGCTTATACAGAAGGCTATGAAACCATAAGTCCCATGATTGATCTGGAAAGCATCCTTCCTTTTTATAAGTTCTTTGATGCATTTTGTTCTGTCGGCTGGGGGCAGAAGAGGGGGGCAGAGAAGCATAGGGAATTTATGAGAGAGAATGAGCTGCTGCTTGCGTCGATGTTTTGAAGGCTTACCTTTTCTTCACTTCATTGTATTTGAAAAAGCCAGATAGAAGGAGGTCTAGCGATGAATGCCAGTGGGCGTCCTTATCATTATATCCTCTCTTTTTTTTGTTTAACATTATTGGGAATTACGGGAATGTATCTCCTCATTAGACTGGCCATGATCATTCTGTCGGCGGCAGGCTTCGCTCTTATCGGACCAGAAGGGCAGGACCTGCAGATGGCAGCATTGGTTCCCGACTTTCTGATGGTCTTTGTGTTCACACTGGTTGCGGGAATATACTTTAAAAACAAAAGCATACCTGGGATGGCAGCGGTGCTTCTGCTGCTTATCATTCTTGTATCCATCCTGCCAAGGCTCATGTTTGCAGAAAATTATACGATCATTGAAGGTACAGATTATGCCATCACCGGATTTAGCTATGAAATACCGCAAAAAGATTATGATGGTGTGGCCGTAAAGGTCTATAGCAGGGTTTTACCGTATGTTTATAAAGAGGGAAAAGAATTTAGAGACGATTCGAAACTCGCTGAAAAGAGCCAGAATAAACTAATTAAGATGTCATATGAAGTGGATGAGGATCATACACTGATAATTGGCAAGTTGAAAATCCCGCTGGAGTACTATGGAAAAGGAGGAGAATCATGATTTGGTTTCTGTTTATTTTCATATTCCTTGTCCTTGGATTTGCCTTTCTGATCGACTGGCGGCGAAAGAAAATAAATAATAACCCGCCCAATGTCACACATCCTCATGCCAAGCCTGGCGATGATTCCAATTATATGATGGGAGACAACAGGGATCATGGGGGCTCAAATTTTTAGGTGATTGTATTATAAAGAGTCTTCGTTTTTGATACTTGGAGAATACTTCAGAAGGGAAATAACCTCCCAAAAAATATAGAACCCAATCTCAGCATCATTTTGATGCTTTTTTTCATGCTTCTGTTTTGGCAAGTCAGCTCTTAGGCAGCAGGGGCATTTACCCAATTTTTATATAAAGACGCAACATGAGAAAGTTGTCCTATATCAAGTTTTTAAGAGAAACATATTCTAATACTAAGGATTCAGAAACCCTGATGACAATTTTGGACATGTATATTCAAAAGCTTATAGGTATTAAACAAGAAAGCTCCAAGGGAGGAAAGAGAAATGTCTAAAGAAGTTGTAAAGGCCAAAATCAAGATCGAGTTCACGGAGGGAATTGAACTGAATGAAAACTCAACCTATGAAGATGTGTTGAGCTTTCTGTCAGGTTCAATGAACAATGAAGCTGTCGGGGAAGTCACTTTAAAAGTTGAATTTGAAGATGGAACTGAGACAGAATTTGAAAGAGATGGTGAAGAAGGAGAAGACTTAGCAGAAGAAGATGAGGAAGAAGACGAAGAAGAAGAAGACGAAGACGAAGATGAAGAAGAAGACGAAGATGAAGACGAAGATGAAGAAGAAGATGAAGACGAAGACGAAGATGAAGATGAAGATGATGAAGATGAAGATGATGAAGATGATGATGACGATGAAGATGAAGATGATGACGATGAAGATGAAGATGAAGATGAAGATGATGAAGAAGACGACGAAGATGCTCAGCTTGTTGATACAGAAGCTGCCTCATCAGGAAATGAGGCAGAGAACAAGCGAATCAGAAGACGTAAGCTCATTGAGACTTTCATACTTGACCGAATGGCACTATAATATTAGACATACAAAACTTGGCCTGACCCAGCTGCTTACTGCTGGGTGTCCGGTTTTTGTTACTATCCAAAAGAAGATTGAAGAATTGTAATGTAATTAAGATTGAAAGCAATCCTCCTTGGCAGCATTAATATTTTGCTAAGGAGGATTTTTCTATTTACATATATATGCAACCCAAATAGCCCGCCTTTTAAGTACGGCGGGCAATATAGTTATTCTTACTTTCGATTAGTACTTCTTTCTTTTTTTGTTTGTTCTTCCTTGAGACGGTCCAGGGTCGTTTTTGCGGATTCCCTGATCCATTCTCTGACAATACCCCTAAGCCTATCGTTTTTTGTTGTCTCTTTTGTATGTGGCTGTTCAGAATTTACTTTG
Source organism: Bacillus infantis NRRL B-14911 (assembly GCF_000473245.1). Lineage (NCBI taxonomy): Bacteria > Bacillati > Bacillota > Bacilli > Caryophanales > Bacillaceae > Bacillus > Bacillus infantis. Next base: position 2,532,481 of record NC_022524.1, on the reverse strand, counting down.
CCTGCTTTTGAATTTACGGAGGAGACGGCATCATTGACTGTCTCTTTCATGTTCACCTCTGAAATATTGTCTTTTTTGTTCCTTATTAGTTTGTAAATTGAATCATGTTTTTCCTTTTTCATAGATTCATCCTGCAATAGCTTAAGCAGTTCTCTGCTGCTTCGCTTACTCTTGGCAGAATCCATACTTTCAGGGCTGGGTTTTTTCTGCTTCTGTTTTACCGGCATTTCTTTAAGAGGTTTTTTCCTTTCTTTTTTATCTTCAAAGGAAGTCTTCTCAGTCAGGGGTGCAGCTTCGTTACGATCTTGGGCAGAATTTGTGATTTCCCTGACTGAGGTATTGGATGGAGTTTCCTGAACCACCGGAATTGTCCCTGCTTCTGGTGCTGCACCATAAGTCGTAAATTTTGTTCTCTCCCAGATGCCAAGCAGCTCAGAGGCGACCCTCGGCCATTCATATTGAGATACTGCCAATTCTCTCCCTTTTTGCCCCATTTTCTTCATCAATGGTTTGCTGGAAAGAATATTAGAAATTTTTTCTGTAAAACAGTCAGGATCTTCAGGATTTTCAACAATCAAGCCATTTTCACCTGGTAATATAACTTCCGGATTGCCTCCCCGTGCGGTAGTGACAATAGGAAGGCCAGCAGCCATCGCTTCATAATGAACCCGCGCAAGCGGCTCCTGCCATTGAGAAGTACAGACGAACATGTCTGCGGCTGCAAACCAATTATGAATTTCGCTCGGTGCGACAAAACCTGTTGTCACAACAGGTATCGGGAGTTTACTTGCCAATGCCCTGACATAGGCGACATAATCTGTGACATGGTTTTGGCTGAACCAATTGCTGCCGACAATAACTAAAGCCAGATCCTTAAATTTTTGTGAAAGTTGTGGCAGCGCCCTGACCAGCCTGTCAACACCTTTGTTGTTGCTGAGCCGCCCGGCAAATAAAAGAACGGTTTTGTTTTCAAGCCCATGAGCATTTCTGAGTTCGTTTCGGATTTTCTGCATTTTTGGATGATTTCCCGGCAGGAAGCGCTGGGTATCTACTCCTGAATAAATCGTTTGCAGCTTTGGCGCAGCCTGAGGATAAAGATCCTTAATCACATTTCCGATATAATTGCTGACCGTAACAATATTTGAAATCTCTTCTAGTGCTGCCGCAGCTTCTTCGGGGGCTATTTTATCAGGACCGAACATATCATTATGCATGCTCAAGGTAATTTTAGCCTGAGGGGCCGCTTTTCGAACGGGAAGGATCAGGCGGGGCCTGTTAAAGACGTGGATCAGGTCAAATTGATTTTTTTCTATATAGCCAACTACTCCGTCACGATAAAGGTCAAATAATTTGCCGGGAACCCGCACATAATCAATGCCGTCCAGTGTTTCCTGATCGGGAAGGGAAGGATCGCTGATTCCAAGGACAGTAATATCATGATGTTTTCCTATATGAGGAAGGACTCCGGAGATATAGGTTTGTATTGCCCCGCCCAGAACTGGAGGAACAGGAAGTTTCTCCGTACAGATCATTAATATTTTCATAGTGATTGGGCTCCCTTCCAGTCATTTTGAATTTCCTCCAGCACAGGCCATTTCGTCTGGTCTGTGTCCAGGATTGTCTGTATTAGCTGTGTTGTTTGTTCATTCAGGAATAATTCAGGTTCATATACTGCTTCCTTTAAATTCTTATAAAATTCATTAGGCATGGAAAGATCTATCAATAACAGGTCATATAGTTCAGGAGATATTGGGTATGCTTCGTGATAGGCTTTGATCATTTCCCTTACCCAAGTAATATCCCATCTGTACAAATCTGCCATTGAACCTGTTATTAGTTTTCTTAAATCGCGGATTGGCAAATCATACGCAACTCCGTCAAGATCAATAATCCACATCCCCCCAGAACCCATTTGGCCATTAGACCAGCCGTAGTCCTGATGCACGAGTCCCCAGAACTCATTCCCATGTGCTGCAAGATCGCCATAAGCTGAAGATTTTAGTTTTTCTATTCCCTGCTTAGCCTGTTCTTCAAAATGGCCGACTGCGTTTTTTAAACTTTCGCTTGCCGGCATTTCTTTATAAGCAGCAGCTATATTTCGGAGCCAGTCCATTTTGTTGAGGACTTTCTGGTAGCTTTTCGGCCATTTTAAAACTCTTGAAGCAATTTCAGCAGATGGAGGGGGTGTATATCCCTTACTTAAGCGATGGAACTCTCCAAGTGCATAGCAAAGCTGCCTCGCACCCTCCAAATCCTTGGTAACAGGCGCCAGGGGCTCTATCCACTCAGCTGCAAACCAGAGCTTTCCTCCTGCTTCAACATAGTTATGCCCTTCCTTTGTTTTATAGATGGGCGGGACCCTGGCATCCTGGACATCAACCAAGTACTCCTGGGCTCCGAGGCTGAAAAGGCTCCTTGTGGGTCTTCGGTGCAAAAGCTTTAAGCTTTTCGGGCCAGAGCCGGTTTCAAGCTTCCATATGGCTCCGCCTTTATCCGGCTTCGTTGTGACCACCGTAATGCTCTGAACGGAAAGGTCGTAGGATTTGAGAACTTCGGCAGCAAGCTCGTTAATATATTCTGGAACAAAAAATTCATGCATGGAATCAGTTACTTCCCATGGGACAATTTCTATCCTTTCCACGCTATCCCTCCTAAAATTAAAAAGCAGTTTCCCTCAAAATTAATAACGAAAGAGTTTCTGTAATAAGCTCCTGGCCGGAATTTTAGCTTTGTTGGATTAAAGCAGGGTCATTTGAAGGGAGAGTACTTTTTACTAAATTATGATTTTAAAAGACTTTTGTATAGGACAGCTCCCCCGTTTTTTTAGAATATTCACCAATATTTTGTACACCTGTGCTATCCCACATGCGCATTAGTCTGTTTTGTCATAGAAATAGTTAACAAGTATGATGAGATTCTTAGGAAAGGAGAAGGACAGGTGAAAATTAGAAAAGCAATCATACCGGCTGCCGGACTTGGAACAAGATTCCTCCCTGCAACAAAAGCATTGCCAAAGGAAATGCTTCCGATCGTGGACAAACCGGCCATCCAATATATTGTCGAAGAAGCGGTGCTGTCAGGAATAGAGGATATTATTATCATCAGCGGACGGAGCAAGCGTTCAATTGAAGACCATTTTGATAAGTCCTATGAGCTTGAAGAAACCCTTTATAAAAAAAACAAGCAAAGCCTGTTAAAAGAGGTCCAAAAAATATCCCAGCTGGCCAATATTCATTATATCCGCCAAAAAGAACCGAAAGGACTCGGCGATGCTATCTACTGTGCAAGAAGTTTTGTTAACAACGAACCGTTTGCTGTCCTCCTCGGTGATGATATTGTCAAATCCAGGATACCCTGCCTGCGGCAGCTTATAGAAGTTTTTGACCTCCATCATTGTTCTGTTGCAGGAGTACAGCAGGTAGCTGAAGAGGATGTGTCAAAATATGGAATCATCAAACCGATAAACAGAAATTTAGAGCAAGATGTGTTCAATATAGAAGCATTGGTAGAAAAGCCAAAAAAGAAATTGGCTCCTTCCAGGCTGGCTATTATGGGCCGATATATTTTAACGCCAGGAATTTTCAGCATTCTTAAAGATTTACCGCCAGGCTCTGGCGGGGAAATTCAGCTGACAGATGCACTGAACATTTTAAATAAATCAGAAACAGTCCTAGCCTGCGGCTTCCAGGGGCAGCGATATGATATCGGAACAAAGGCAGGCTTTATCAGGGCAACGATCGATTTTGCGTTAGAGCGGGAAGATCTGAAAGCAGAGATTTCAAGCTATCTCAGAAAGCTTGCCCTCGAAGATCAATCACATTAGAGTTTGCATTCTGCTGGGTTTTTGACGGTTGCAAGTCTGTACCGGCTGCCATAGTTTATAGAAAATTACCTTTCTGGAATGCAATGACAGAAGTGGATTCGGGGTGAAAAGATGAATATAGGAGTAATTGGAGCCGGCTATGTCGGAATTACGACAAGTGTGGCATTTGCCAAATACGGCCACAAAGTGTTCGTAATGGATCAGGATCCCACAAAAATCAGCATGATGAAGCAGAATAGACTTCCCTTTTATGAAGATGGGTTAGAAAACGAGTTCCAGCAGCTTCAGCTAAATGGGAATCTACTATTCACAGGTGATTTAGAAGAATGTATAAGGAAAAGTGATTATATTTTTATTGCAGTCGGCACACCATCGTCGCCTCAAGGAGAAGCCGATTTATCCTATGTGGAGGCTGCTGCCAGGTCGATTGGGGGACTTCTGAACGATTATAAAATTATTGTCATTAAGAGTACCGTTCCTGTAGGCACCGGTGACCATATCAAAAAAATAATAGGGAGTGCGATTGCAGAAAAAGATAAAAAAATTCCTTTTGACCTTGTCTCAAATCCTGAGTTCCTGAGAGAGGGGAAGGCTTTAGAGGATGCCCTCCATCCTGAAAGAATAGTAATAGGATGCGAGCCGGGCCCATGCCAAAAAGCAATGGAAAGATTATATAAAGATGTTTCCTCAACTATTTTATTTACATCAGTAAGAGACGCGGAAATGATTAAATATGCTTCGAACGCGTTTTTAGCTGCAAAAATATCCTTTATCAATGAACTGGCACGGCTATGCGAAAAAACAGGGGCAAACATTAATGAGGTCGCAAAAGGAATGGGTCTTGACAGCCGGATTGGCCCGCAGTTTCTTAGAGCGGGGATAGGATACGGTGGTTCCTGCTTTCCAAAGGACTTAAAGGCTTTGCTTGCCATGGCCTCGGAAAAGAAAACCCCTATGGATATTCTTACGGCTGTTTCAAATGTTAACGATACCCAGGCTGAATGGTTCCTGGAAAAGGTTACAGATGCTCTTGGACCATTAGAAGGGAAACAAATCGCTCTGCTCGGCCTCACTTTTAAACCTCAAACTGATGACATCAGGGAAGCATCCTCGCTTAGAATAATAGATTTCCTCCTGCATAAGAAAGCTATCATAACAGCTTTTGATCCAAAAGGAACAGAAAATATGAAAAAAATCTATCCTGATATTCTTTATGCCTCTTCGCCTTTAGCAGCAGTGAAAAACGCAGAAGCGATTCTGGTTGTTACCGAGTGGAACGAAATAGTAGAAATGGATTGGGAAAAGGCGAAAGTGCTTGCGTCAGGAAGCCATTTATTTGATGGACGCAATGCCCTGGACCCTTCAGCTATGAAAAGAGCGGGTTTTATTTATAAAGGGGTCGGCATAAGTTCATTTTAAAGCATGAAGGAAAGGAGTCTGAAGGGTGCATCAGAAGAAAAATCCTATTTTTATTACTGGCTGTGCAGGATTCATTGGCTTTCATTTATCAAAAAAGCTGCTCGAAAAAGGCCTCCCCGTACTTGGCCTGGACACTATAAATGACTATTATGATCAGGATCTGAAATATTCAAGACTCCAATTATTAAATAACTATTCTGGTTTTTATTTTACAAAAGGATCACTTGAAGACCAAAGGCTGCTTGAATCTCTTTTTACACAGCATGAGCCTCGAATCGTCGTTCACCTCGCAGCCCAGGCGGGCGTCCGCTACAGTCTGTTAAATCCACATGCCTATATCCAATCAAATGTGACTGGATTTATGAATATATTAGAATGCTGCCGTAAATATAAAATTGACCACCTGCTTTACGCTTCCTCCAGTTCAGTTTATGGAAATAACAAAACCATCCCCTTTTCAGTGGAGGATCGGACAGACGAGCCTGTAAGTTTATATGCAGCGACGAAGAAAGCCAATGAGCTAATGGCATACACATACAGCCATCTATATAAAGTTCCTGCAACCGGCCTCAGGTTTTTTACTGTTTATGGCCCTTGGGGAAGGCCGGATATGGCGTATTTCAGATTTGCCGAGAAAATAGTCAAAAAAGAGCCGATCGAAGTTTACAATTATGGCAATATGAAGAGAGATTTCACCTATGTGGATGATGTAACAGAATCAATTTGGCGGCTGATGGAGAGAAGACCGGAGAAGTCTTTGCCGTTCAGTATTTATAATATTGGCAATAGCCAGCCTGTTGAGCTGAAAGAATTCATCAGGGTTCTTGAAGACAAATTGGGCATCCCGGCAATTAAGATCTTCAAGCCTATGCAGCCGGGGGACGTACAGGAGACGTATGCCAAAGTTGATGATCTGGAGAAACTGATTAACTACAAGCCTGTAACCACCATTGACGAGGGTCTCGAAAAGTTTGCCGATTGGTTTAAAGAATTTTATCATATAGTGCCTGATTCAAAGAACCCTAGATTATAGAATCCAGGGTTCATTTTAACGGCTGAATGCTGTTTGAAGGCAAGATTATTTTTCAAATTCACTCCAGCATCCCAAATTTTTTTAAAGCGTATCCGATGCCATCCTCACTGGATTTGCGGGTGACAAAATCAGAAATGGCTTTTAGCTCATCAGTTCCATTCCCCATTGCTATCCCGAGACCGGCCAGTTCAAGCATATCGATATCATTGTTTCCATCTCCGAAAGCAACCATCTCTGATGGCTCAATCTCAAAGAATTCAAGCACTTTCATGATGGCTAAAGACTTGGAAACTTCCTTCTGGAGCACATTTGCTATAAACGGATGCCATCTTTGAAAAGAAAGATCGGGGAAAGCGCGAATGTATTTTTCCATCATTTCTTCGTTTGCATACAGGCACATTAAATAGACTTCCTGTTCATGGATATTTTCATAGAAGGGAGGATAATCTGTGAAGGCCAGCGTCTCCTTCAGTGTCTTTAGAATTTCTTCGCTTTGTACGCCATTGGTGCTGAATTCTTCCGTAAAGTAGGATAAACCATGGTTTTCTGCTAGGGAAAAGGCAGCCACATCGCGGATGACCTGCGGATCAAGCGTTACCTTATGGATGACCTGATCACGGTGCTTAACATATCCGCCGTTTGCAGTCACAAATGTATCAATGCCAAGCTCCTCAATCTCCCTGCACAATGACAAGGGCCTGCCGGTCGCAGCAGCAACCTTGATCCCTTGCTCTTTCAGCTTAAATATCGTTTCCTTCATCTTATCTGAAATGCTTCCGTCTTCATGATGGGTGATTGTCCCATCCACATCGAAAAATATAATTTTATAGCTCATAAGGACCTCCGGCGACAGTTATTTTCATTTTATTAGTTTAATAGGCATGATTCGCGCTAAAATCGGAATTACTATTTTCAGATGTTTAGTGAGTATTATAACATTCGCTGAGAAATATGTTAATATTTGGATAGGTGTATAGAGACAATAACTGTAAGAAAAATGGGGGACCCTGGTGTTTATGGATGATTGTCTTGGATGCCGGCTGGCACACAAGAGTGAGCCGGTTTTTATAATATATGAAAACAACCTGATTTCCTGTATCTTGGATCATGATCCATTCGGGGAGGGGCATGTTCTGATTCTGCCCAAAAAGCATGCAGAAGAATTGACTGATCTGGATGAAGAATCAGCCGTGGCTGTTTTTCGAGCTGCCCAGCATTTGTCAACAGTGATAAAGCGGCTCTATAAACCTGACGGTATTACTCTTTGCCAAAAAAGAGGAATCTTCAATGACCTGAACCATTTTCACCTTCATGTGATTCCTAGAAGACAGCGGCAACCTTTCGCAGCTTTTTTTGCGGAAGATGCAGTATTGGGAAATGAAGAGACAAAAAGGAGATTACCATTGACACAGAGGGAACTTGCCTCAGCTCTAATGTTAATCCAAAAAGAAAGTTAATGATTTCGAATTTTCTATAAACTGAAACCGAATGGATGCCTGATTCGTATTATAACTAAGGAAAAGGGGGAAACAGCTTGAAATATTTATTGATAGGGATTTTCATATCCATCCTTGGTGTTATAGCTTCGTTATTATTAGAGATTTTGGAATATGCCCATTTGGTGACCGGAGCCCTTGGACTGCTCTTCCTGGGAATATCCATTCTTATTTCAGGCATCATTATGGGACCCCATAGGTACAAAGCTGATTTGCATGTGGAAGAACCTCCGGAGCAGAGAAAAAAGCGCAGAAGAACAGCGGCTGCCTCTATTTTAATAGGACTTCCGAATATTGCGGTTGCTTTGCTTCTTTATATGGCCAGATGAAAAGGACCTTTTGAGAAGGTCCTTTTCACTTTTTTTCTACGCAAATCTTCTTGTTAACTCTGCCCATTCTTTTCTACATAATCCAAAATCCGTTCAAGCTGGCCATCCCGTCCGGAGATGATATCTTTCCTTGTTTTTTCTATCAATATATCTGGTTCAATGTAAGGGATATGGCTTTTTTCAGGATTGGGCCTGAAATACTCCTTGTGGGAAACTCCTAGGTCAAATTTGCTGTATGGAAGGCTCAAGATAATATAATCGCCAAAGCCTTCCGGATTTCCGCCTGGAGGTTCACCGATGACTTCAGCCAGATTGTTGTCCTGAAGTATAACTGCAAATTGAGCAGCAGAGCTGAATGTGCCGCTATCTGAAGCAATATAAATCTTGCCAGTGAATATAGGAGGCTCCTGTAAATTTTCAACTTTGCTTGAGGGTATGTTCGGCATACCTTTAGTCCGTCTGTAGCTATATTTTTTTGCCGCTTCGCTAGAGTACTTCGTTATATATCCTATACTTTGAATATTCGCAGCAGGAAGATGCTTGAGAAAACTATTTGTCACGTCCGTATCTCCACCAGCATTACCCCTCAGGTCAATAACGATGTTATCAATACCTTTTTCAACTGTTTCCTGAAAAAAAGAGTCTACTGCAGACTGATAGCCTATTGTATCTAAGCATGTGTCCAGATTGAAATATGCTATATTCCGATCTTGCTGGATCTCCCAGTTGAACCATTCTTTTGATTGGCCAGTGGTGCTGTAATTGTTTTCTAATAATTTCACTTCAGCCTTAAGCTGTTTTCCATCTCGTTCAATCGTTGCTTTGACTGTATCGTCCTTTTCAGCGATTGATGCTTCTTTAAGAAAGATTTCGTAGTGCAGCAATGCTAAGCTGGTTTTTTTCTCCCAATATTCATTTTCTGCAGAAATCAGCTTGCTCAACTTTTCATTCAATTCCTCAGGAGAACTCCCGCCCATTTTTAGTATAAGATCTCCAGCCTTTAGGGAAGAGTCAAAACTTTTGGTGACAACCAGTCCTTCTTTTACCCATTCCAAAGCTGCCGGGAAGGTTTTTGATTTCCCCAGCATTTCAGAAGAAGGAAACACAGTAGTATGCGCGTCCTTCAGTTTGCTTGTAAACGCCATGATTACCTGTGCATATTCTCCGGCAGTTAATGGCCTCTCAAGCTTTTTCTCGGTATCCCTTACAGCTTTATCCCAATTATCGATATTCCTTTTAGGGTCGGGATGGATCTCAATGATTTTTGTTTTCATGAAATCAAAATCCTTTTTCATTACGTCAGGAGAAAGCAGGTCTTCTGGTTTCAGCATTTCTTTATTCATCATCTCATCTTCTGTTAATACCGCTTGAGGCTTCAATTGACATCCCGATAAAAATATTGAACAAATCAGAAGCATCATTATGTATTTTTTCATCGTACACCTGCCTGCCTATAAGTCTACACTATTATACTAACTGAAAAAGTAAGTATTTAACAATTGGGAAAATATCTGTAAAATAGAAAATGACTTTCCGAGGGGGAGAATAAATGTTTGAAGAACTCGAGACAGAGAGATTAAGGCTAAGGGAGATTGTGATGGAGGATGCGGCAAGCCTGTTTGAGTACTTTTCGAGAAGTGATATTGTACGCCATTACGGACAGGATGCTTTCCAGCGGGTAGAACAGGCTGAAGAAATGATCCGTTCTTTTCAAAAAAACTTCAACGATAAAAGGGGAGTCCGCTGGGCTATTGAAATAAAAGGAACTGATAGGCTGATTGGCACCATCGGGTTTAACTCTTGGCTCCCCAAGCACCATCGCGCTGAAATAGGCTATGAGCTTCATCCTGGCTATTGGGGGAAAGGATATGCTTTAGAGGCTGCCGAAAAGGCAATTGCTTACGGTTTTGAAGAAATGGAACTGTCCAGGATCGGGGCGGTTGTGTTTCTTGAGAACCATGCATCTAATAAGCTCCTTTGCAAGCTGGGCTTTGAAAAGGAAGGTCTGCTGAGGGGGTATATGTATCAGGATGGAAAAGCAAATGATACATACCTTTATTCTCTTTTAAAGGAAAAGCGGTAATCCTATAAGAGAAATATAGGCGAAGATAGAAAATTCTGCTATTATAAGAATGCCAGTATATAACTGGACCAGTTAGTTAAAGGAGGCGTTCATTATGCCAAACAATTCAGTAAGAAAGCATAACAGCACAGAGGGGAATACGGCTTCTTAACAAAATAGTCGAGCATTCCCCTTATGATGAAAGGGGAAAACAATGATTAATTTACAAGAAATCAATGAAGAAAATTGGTATGAATGCTGCCAGCTGAAGGTAGCCAGTGACCAGGAGGCTTATATGGAGCCTAATGCAGTATCAATCCTGCAGTCTCATTATGAACAGACCTTAAGAGCTTTTGCCATTTTAAATAATGGAAAAATGGCAGGCTTATTGATGTATAATACTGTTCCAGAAGAATTGGATTCTATCTGGGTATACAGAATCATGATTGATTCCAGTATGCAAGGGCAGGGGATTGGAAAAGCAGCCGCGCTCCTGATGATTGAGCAAATGGCACAGCTGCCAGGTGCCAGGAGTATAGCGGTTGGCTATCATCCTGACAATCTGGCTGCACATCACTTATATGCAAGCCTTGGTTTTATTGATAAGAGAGATAGATTCGGCAGGGAGATGGCTGTCTTAAAAGAACTTTAAGAAAGGAGCCTTTCACGGCTTCCTTTTTTTATGGCTTTGGCTGGGCATTACCAAAGCTTCCCGCAGGCTGCAGGCAGGTGAGCATGAAACTTCATCTATGCTTATAAAATGTTCTTCATAAAGTTAGCTCACTGCTTATTTTCATAAAAGGGTGATGTCCTTTTAGCTTATCCAGAGAGAAGTCTAAGGGGTTTTTGAAAGTGAAGAAAAACATTCTAATACTGTTATTACTTATGCTGGCTGCTATTTTGGCTGGCTGTTCGGCTGAAGAAGTTTTGTCAGTCGGCAAACCTTTTCATGAGGCTGGAGTTGAAGGGGTCCGGTTTCATACTGAAGTGGATGATTCCGCTCAAATCCAGCAGCTCCGGTCTTTATTGGACGATTTGACAGTAAAAAATTCAATTGGGGAGCCCGGCAGAACAGCAGATACTGCTTTTGTTTTAAAACGGCCAAAACAAGGAGTTGCCGAGAAATTTGCTTATTTATGGTACACAGAGGACGGGACAGCGGTCCTTAAAGAAGGAGAACGATTTTATCTTGCCGATAAGGAGCAGCAGGCAAACTGAAAAAACTGCTGGATCAACAATAAATTTTTTCTTTTATAAAGCCTTTGCCTCCGCAACAAAGGCTTTATATTTTTATTTAAATCAAAAGTACAAAGCTATGCAGATTAATGGGCAGCTTATTCCCTAATTAGCTGAAAAATGTTTAAATTCGTGAATCTTTTGGTGAAAAACTTTGTGTTTTTCATGATAAATTCAATAATGCCTGCTGGAATGTTATTAATGCCAATTAAATATCTTTCTTTTTTCAGCATAGAATCTTCTAGATAGTCCTTATAATATCTTCTTGTGATAGAATAGGCTTCCCTGTGGCAATAGTATAAAATTCCGGGTGGGAATTCATTATATCTAGCTCATGAGGGATATTATCTTTGCTGCCGGGGAAGAATTTCATGTTGTTTGTCTCCTTCTTGCTTTGATTTGCTGGCAAGCTGTATCTTCAAGGGGGTCTTTGAACCGTTTGAACCTTGAATAAAGCGGCGCACTTCATTCTTTGATAATCCTAAGTGTCTGGCTTTTAGAATTAACAGTCTCCATTCAGGATCAATTTGCTGTTTTTCCTCCATAGGATAGCCCCCTGTTCATTTCCTTCTTATTGTTGATCAGTCCGTAGAGAAAGAGATCTACTATTTCCGCTGCCAATATATCGGGTGATTTCTTCCCCGTAAAAATCTCTGTGACTGCAAGCCTTTCAATAGCACCTGCAAGGCTCGCAGCAGCCAGTTCCATGTTAGCATTTTCCCGGAAGTAGCCTGCTCTTTGCTCGGAAAGAAGGTTGTGATGGATTTGGGCAGCCATTTGCGTTTTTATGCTTTCTGCATTGGGATTCACAAAAAAACCGATCTTAGCAAGCATTTGATTTTCATTGAAAAAATGGAAAATGCCATAAAGTCCAGATTTAATTCTTAGGGGAAGCTGAGACAACTCTACACCTGGCTCTATTCGGCTTGCTTCTGTTAAATTAGATAGCCTTTGCTGAAATTCCATGATCAGTTCGTGGAAAATTGCTTCCTTGCTTGGAAAATACAGATAAAAGGAGGGCTGGGTCAATCCTGCCTTTTTTACAATTGTGCTGATCTTGGCATCGTGAAATCCCTTCTCTGCAAATTCCTCTGCAGCAATCTTTAAAAGCAGATTTTTGCTGTTTTTCCCAATGGAGCCTTTCTTGCGTCCTCGATTAGCCATAAATTTATCTCCTGAAGATTATATTACTTATAAGTATTATTTATTATATACCATAAACAGTCAATATATTAAGAAAATTTAACCATTTTCATAAGAATAATATTATTTTGCAGTGCAATAATAAGCAAAAGGGGTGACGACTATGAAAACAAAGGACAATTTTCCTGAAGGGGCTAAAGTAACAAATGACGGCCAGACCTTTGGCTCGAATAATAGCAAAGGCTTTAAAGCAACAGGAGATTCACCGAATGATGATGTGAAGAAAAAGTAAACGAAAAAGCCGGGAACAAGAATCCTGGCTTTTTTACATTCAGGAATGAGGAAATGTGCCTTTTACGCAATATATTTGTCCAAGCCTTAATCCACTGCCTTTCATAGAATATAGGGAAATCTATGTAAAGGAGTGGATGACATGAACTACCCCTATGGCTCTGATGAATTTAATATTGACATTGACATTCGAAGACAATTTATCTTTTATGCTTCTGATAAAAAGCTGGCACTTGTATTGGAGAAATTAGCACATATGTCAGTAAATATCACAGGAATTCTGGTGGCAAAGGATAAAAGCCGGAAGAATTTTGTCAGGCTTGTGGCAGGAGCCCCTGAGGGCCAGACACAGGAATCTTTGCGTGCCGCCAGGAGGATTCTTCATAATTTAGGCATACGTTATAAGGAAATAGAAATAATCGTTGCCAATACAGAGACCCCGGCAGGTGTGCCAGGCTTCATCAATCAGATCTATGGACTTCTTTGGTGCAGGACCGAAGTGAAAGCGTTGTTCTTTGGTGAGGAAAATGCCATATTCATCACAGTTTCGGATGTAAGAAAAGCTATTGAAGCACTTACCCAGCATTGTGCGCGCCGCTGCAGCACAGACTCTTATTGTGATTAAGTGGGACTGTCTGCTGAAAATTCTTCACAGGATCATGTATAACTATTTTTAAAAAATACGGGCTGCTGGCAATATGACCAGCCGAAAAGTGATGCAAGCCTTCTTAAACAGCTTCCTAATTTAGACTGGTTTTTCGTAATCTGCCATGTGCAGAGAGGTTACCGAGCTTGTATTTCTCAGATTGGCAGCATTCCGCCTGATTATTATCATTCCCGCCCTCAAAAAGGCGGGTTTATTTGTGGAAGATTAGTAATTCTACATAAAATCAGCCTAATTCTATCTGAAAATTTATTAATTCTACTTAAAAATACTAGAATTCTACACAAAAACTGAATGGTTCTACATAAAATCCAACTAGTTACAAATTTCCGCTCTCAATCAAAATCCCCCTCTGCTAGTTTATCGCCACCAGAAAAGGGAATGTTATTAGTACGAATACATAGTGAAGTGCTGCACAATCTTAGCAGCAGGCTTTTTATGTATTGAGACTAAATTTATAAAAGGAGTGCTGGACTATGTCAAACCCTGAAAATCCGCTAAAACAATTCTTCAATGGAGATTTCCCGAAGCAGTATCAGGAGCCGCCAGGGGTCCAGAATGAGATGAAGGATCCTCAGCCTGACTGTGGTGAGAAAAGCTATAAAGGAACTGGTCGACTGAAGGGGAGAAAGGCACTGGTGACCGGCGGTGATTCCGGGATTGGCCGTGCTGCAGCCATTGCATATGCCCGCGAAGGTGCAGATGTAGCAATCAATTATCTCCCTGAGGAGCAGAAAGATGCTGAAGAGGTAAAGAAGCTGATTGAAGCTGAAGGCCGCAAAGCCGTTCTTATCCCTGGTGATTTAAGCGAAGAGTCATTCTGCAAAGACATGGTCGGACAGGCTCAATCAGAATTGGGAGGACTTGATGTTCTTGCCCTTGTTGCCGGCAAGCAGCAGGCAGTAGAAAATATTGAAGATCTTTCAAGCGAACAGCTCCGCAAAACATTTGAGATCAATGTATTCTCCCTTTACTGGACCGTTCAGGCGGCACTTCCGCATCTGCCTGAAGGAGCTTCTATCATCACCACTTCTTCTGTGCAGGGATACAACCCGAGTCCGAACCTGCTGGATTATGCTGCAACTAAGTTTGCCATCAACGGTTTTACGCGGGGACTGGCTAAACAGGTAGCTTCAAAAGGAATCCGTGTTAATTCTGTGGCGCCAGGGCCAATCTGGACACCGCTGCAGATTTCCGGAGGGCAGCCTCAGGAAGTCATCCCGACATTTGGCCAGGATACACCGCTTAAGCGTGCCGGACAGCCGGTCGAACTGTCTAGCGTCTACGTGTTCCTTGCTTCTGAAGAATCCAGCTATGTGACCGCCCAGGTATATGGCGTCACTGGAGGGATTGAGCTTGCATAAACCCAAAAACCAATCAGCCTAAATAGCTGATTGGTTTTTTTATGGCTGCTGATTTTTTAAATCACTTAATCCGGTAAGATCTCTTTAGAAGCGGCAATAAAGCATACCCCAAAAATACTCCTGACATGTTCAGGATCAGATCATCAATGTCCAGGCTGCCCCGCCTGCTTAGAAACTGTGCTATCTCAATGGCCGATATAGCTGCAAACGGAATGGCCAGCAGAGTAAAGAAAGACTGCTTTTTCAAAAGGGAAAGGAGAAAAAGCCCAAAAGGGACGAACAGCAGGACATTTGCAGCTAAATTATAAAAGGCAACCAGGAAGTCCACCCGTCCGGCTAAATAAAATTCAATCGTACTGAAGGGGTCTAAGTTATAGTTTGCATTAGCATGATCACCCGGCCTGAAAAAAAGCAGGACCAGGAGGGAAGCGCTATAGAAGGCAAAAACGAGCAGAATTAGATATTTGTTTAATGGCAGCTTTTCACCGCGGATCAGCAGACCAGCTGTAATTGTGAAGCTGGTAATGCTGGCCCATACGACAATTAAAGCGAGCGGATGCAGATATTGAATCAGATTGCCGATGAATGGCAGAGACAGGAGAAAGAAAAGCTGTGCAGCGGCGGCACTGCGGACGATTGTACGGGACATAAATAGATTCACCTTTTTAAAAGTTTTTCAGATAAGAGAATCATACACTGTAAAAATGTTCCGAACAAATGAAAAATGCCCATGAACTGTGCCGAGCACAGCAAATGGACATTGAAAGGACAAGTGCAACTATTCTGCTGCATCCGCCTCTCTCATGATTTCTGCATAAAAGGCAATTGCGTTCAGATAGTTTTCAATTGAAATATGTTCATCTGTTCCGTGCATCCGGTTCAGGTCTTCTGAGGTGATGTGGACAGGCAGGAACCTGTATGTGTTTTTGGAGACAGAGTCATAATGCTTGGCGTCAGAGCCGGCGAACATTAAGTATGGCGCAATAACGGCATCTTTATAGACATTTCTTGCTGCCTGCTGCACTGTCTTGAACTGCCAGCTGTCAATGCTGGAAACCTTGGAAGCTTCGCTGCCGGTGACGGTAACCTTAATAGCTTCATCCTCGATTGTGTCTTCTATGGAAGACTGGATGTAATCAAGTGTGTCTCCCGGCATGACTCTCAGGTTGATGATTGCTTCTGCTTTTTCCGGCAGGGCATTGTATTGTTCCCCGGCCTGAAAGATGGTCGGAGCGATCGTAGTGCGGATAAGGGCGGCTGATGCAGGCTGCTGCAGGAGAATCCGCTCAATGACAGGCTCAAAGATCATTTTATTGGCAAAAACGTATTTCATCGGAAAGCTCATTTCCGGTGCGGTGAAATCGAATAGATCCTCGCCAGGGCCTTTCAGATCGCCTTTGAACTGTTTCTCCTCAAGCTTTGCTATCGCGCTGGATATACGGCCGATATTCGTATGGTTTTTCGGCTGCGATGAATGTCCTCCGCTGCCTTCAATCGATAGTACGGCTGTTGCAGAGCCTTTCTCAGAAATCCCTACAACTCCGACCGGCTGGCTGATGCCTGGTACCATCCCATCCACGATGGCGCCGCCTTCATCAAGGACAAATTCAAATTCGATACCCCGCTTTTTCATAGTTTCAGCGATGGCAAAGGCCCCTTCATCTCCGCCAATTTCTTCATCGAATCCGAACATTAAATAGATATCCCTCTCAGGCTGATAGTCTTCGGATAGGAGATGCTCCACTGCTTCAAGTATGCTGATGACCCCGATTTTATCATCCAGGGTACCGCGGCCCCATATTTTCTTTCCCTCCACCTTCCCGCTGAAAGGTCCTTGTTCCCACTTATTTTCCGTTCCTGAAAGGACTGGCACCACATCATAATGGCTCGTCAGGCCGATTGGGTTCTTCCCGGTATTTCCTTTCCATCTGTACACGAGTGCGTAAGAGTTGATTTTTTCAAGCTCCAGCTTCTGATGGACGAGTGGATAGCTTTCCTCCAGAAATGAAATGAACTTGTCAAACTCCTTCCAGTCAAATTTGGTTCTGTCCTGGTAGGAAACCGTTTTGTATGTAACTGCTTCTGATAAATGCCCGACAGCCTGGTCTTCATTGATATTCAAGGATGCTTCTTTTGGTTCGGGCTGCCGGGATTTGACCATTAAAGTGTTGAAACCGGTTACAGCTGCAAATAGCAGAAGCAATCCTCCGAAGATCATAAGACTGATTTTCCATTTACTCAATCTATTTCCCCCTTAGTTCTTTATCTGCTTTTATTATAGATTAATATGTTGAATTTTCGGAAAAATTTTATTGTACGATTACAATTTGTAAAGTACTCTATATTTGGGTTGAGCTGTTACTTCTTACTTCTTAAGAAAAAAGGAAAATGGACTAGGAACTGTCTCCCTGCAGCATCGTTTAATACTGTCGCCAGAAAAAATAAATGAGAGTCTATGTTTTGAAATCAGGAGGTTTGTTTGATGAAACAGGAAAAATTAATACGCCATAATGATCGGGAAACATTTGAAAAGACGAGGAAAGAGTTTGTGCAGCTAGAACTTGTAAAGCCTGAATATGAGCTTCGGCTCTGGGAAAGCAAGGCTGGAGGAAATCCTTACATGCCAAAAGGCACCCAATATCCTCTTAATCAAGCAGGGGAGCCCCTTCATTTGCTTGCCCAGCTAAATTTAGGCAAACTCCCTAAACTGCCGGATTTTCCGGACAAAGGCATTCTATCTTTTTACATCGACTTAAATGATGATGTTTTCGGGATGAATTTTGATCAGCAGGATGACCAGTCAGGCTTCCGTGTCCTATTTTTTGAGGATGTGGAGGAAAATGAAGAAAATCTGGTCACAGACTTTTCCGCTATAGATGAACACCGTTCCAATTGTGAATATGAAGTTCTCGAAGGCGGAGAGTTTATGGTTAAAGGAAAAGCTTCAAGTATGTATATAGCAGCAGGGGATTACCGGTTTGATGAAGTGATCGGGGAATCAAGCCTAAATTATTTCGAAAGGCTGGCAGAAGAAGAAATGCCAGAAGGATATGAAGAGGTTGACGACCTTTATAATGACTACAGCAATCCTGAGGGAGAAGTCCACCATCAGATGGGCGGCTACCCTTATTTCACACAGATGGATCCGCGTGAGGACGGAAGCAGATATGATACCCTCCTGTTCCAGCTGGACAGCGATTATGACAAGGTCAGTGAAAAATACGCGGTCATTTGGGGGGATGTCGGCATCTGTAATTTTTTTATTAACGTAAGCGACCTGAAGGCACGCCGGTTTGACCGGGTGCTGTTTAACTGGGACTGCTGCTGATTTGGCGGGGAGGATTTCTATGGGGCTTTTTGGATGGATTTTCTTGTGGGGGCTGCCTGCTTTACTCTTATGGAGTACGCTGCTTGCAGCGATTCACGCAAAAAGGGCAGGAAGCGAAGGACAGTTCCTTGGAAGGACTCTGACCTTTATAAGTGCGATTTATGAATATACGATTAATTCCTTTCTTACATGGCTGTCGATCATTTTTTTGGTGTTTGGCTTTTTTGCCTTAATAGAAGGCAGTATATTAGGATTCCTTTTTATGGCTGGGATCGGGGGATTGATGCTCTATTTTTGTTTTCCAAGGATGAAAATGCCTGAGTGAGGGAGAGCTGAAGCTGCAAAAACTTTTGATATTGCGAATGTTTTAATTTGTAATTTCTTGATAAGCGTTCTTAGAATAACTGCACAATGATATAATGGGTTTAAAATGAAAAGGAAATTTTTATGAAAATCAATTGGATAGCTTGCTCTATTTTCTGTTTGGCGATCAGTATTGCAGGGGGAAGCTGGTATATCGGCACAGCATTGAAGAAGGAGAACACAGAAGCAGAAGTTCAGGAAGCTGTTCAGCCTCAAATGCTGATGAAGCCTGATGAAGCTGCAGCCTATTTAGGCATTAGCATGGAGGATTTTCAGAAACTAGGGCCTTTTGACCAGCAAAATTATGATGAAGGATCCATCCCATTTATTAGAATTGGATATAAGGTTTATTTTACCAGGACGGCCCTTGATTCATGGCTGAGTTCAGAAGGCTATATGATCTTTCAATAAATGAAAGAAATTTTCCGCGGCTTGTATTATAATAAAAAGAAATACGAACTGAAGGAGAAACAATATGTCTAACCAGGAAAATAACCAAAACGGCGAAAAGAAAAAAGTAAGCCTTCAAGAATTAATGAAGCAGCAGCTCGAGAAAAAGAAACAGGCGCAGGGAAATGGAAAACAAGGCGCCAAGTCAGCTGCTAAAAATCAGGTAATGAAAAGCCAGATGACTAAAAAGGCGAGTAATACCCGCAGAAAAATGGGCGTATGACCAGATGAACCCTTCTTTATAGGAAGGGTCTTTTTTATCTTAAAAAAAAATCATGTTACGCTTGAGACCTGCAGAAAGAGGGCAAACATAAGAAGAGTCTAATCGATGCATGAGCCTCGCTTCAAAAGAGACCTCATGCATAGAAAACAGTCTAATCAATGCATACCGGCACTGAATAAGTGGACTTTGAAAGTAAATGGATCACTCAGTATACTAAGCTGGCAAAAAAGGAATTCATATATAGCAAGTTAGCTTCAATCACAGGAGACCTCCCTGCAACTTTAGTCTTAGTCCACTCAGCCAAAAGCAGCATAGGCTTTTCGCCAGAATGACGGAAGGAAACCCTTCTGCATTATGCTACATTATGATAGAAGAGCAAAAAGGGGGCTGAGCTGATGAAGGCAGTAATTGTTTCGGATAATGGGCGAGTAGGGAAAAGCT
The DNA here is from genome assembly GCF_000473245.1 of Bacillus infantis NRRL B-14911. Lineage (NCBI taxonomy): Bacteria > Bacillati > Bacillota > Bacilli > Caryophanales > Bacillaceae > Bacillus > Bacillus infantis. Next base: position 2,512,816 of record NC_022524.1, on the reverse strand, counting down.
TAATATTGCTGCTGCAGGCATACCCAGAATTAGAGGTATCATTCCTGAAGGATGCACGCGGCAGTGTGCCTGATGATGCGGATGTTGTTATTGTGGATATAGACTCAATGCTGGCAAATCAGCTTAGGCTCTCTTTTTTCAGCAATCATCCTGTCATTTTTTACAGCCGCTCCAGGGAATACTCCGAGCTGGTGTATTGGCTGCATAAATATGATGCCGATTTTATCAATGTTTATACCCATCCTGACTGTGTGCTTCATCTGATAAAAAAGGCGTGTACAAGAAGAAAGCTTAATGGTTGATATAACAACTAATATGTGTTCTAATGGAGGCAAATACTGAGAATACCGATTACTTGAACGAAGAAGGAGATGGATAGAATGGAAGAAAAACCCCTGTTTAAAAGAAGCGTCAAAGACCACTGGTATGTTGAGTATGAAGAAGCGAGCTTCCCGTTCATCCAGAAGGGCTGGGTACTGCCGGCTGACCGCTTCATGGAATTTGATCCATTCATCCTGATGGCGGAGGACTGGTTTAAGAGGGGCGCTTTCTCTGACCATCCGCACAGGGGGTTCCAGACAGTCACCTATGTTGTGGATGGCAGGCTGGAGCATATCGACAATGCAGGAGGCCGGGATATTCTTGAGCCTGGCGATGTGCAGTATATGAATGCCGGCTGGGCAGCGCGCCATGCCGAGGAGGGCGTGGAAAATGATATTGCCCACACGCTGCAGCTTTGGCTTAACCTGCCGAAGGAATTGAAAAATTCTGAAACAAGCTATCAGAATGTTTACGGAGAGGATGCACCCACGGTGGATTTCCAAGGAGGCTCCATCAAGGTGTTTTCCGGAGACATAGCAGGTGTCAAGGGTCCGCTTAGTTCTGCAGTCCCCATCACTCTTTCTGAGATCAACTTAACTAAGGGTGCAGAATATACCCTGACCATCCCTGAAAATCATAATGCTTTTTTGTATGTCCTCTCAGGGGATATGGACTTTGGGAAAAATGAAGTGAATCTGAAAAAGCATGGAGTCGCGACCCTTTCATACAAGGACGGCGGGGATGTTAATAAAGGCAGCGAACTTGCCATAAAGGCGAACAGCAGAAAATCAAAGGTGCTTGTATACTCCGGTGCACCGATTAAGGAAGAAATTGTTCCCTATGGTCCATTTGTGATGAACACAATGGAAGAAATCAGGGAGGCATACCGGGATTTCCATAATGGCAAATTCGGCCCGCCTGCTGTTTAAGGAGCTGGTTTCATGAATCATATGCTAAAAAATCTGTATGAATTGCTTTCCTTAGAATTGCCGGACTCTTCTTTTAGACTTAATGAACCCTTAAAGGAGCATGCTTATACAAAGCTTGGCGGACCGGCAGATCTTTACGCTGAAGCGGCATGCCCTGAGGATGCAGCTTATATCCTTAAGCAGGCAAAGCGGCAGGGGGTGCCTGTGACTCTGATAGGCAACGGTTCGAATATGATCATCAGGGATGGAGGAATCAGGGGGCTTGTTCTGTCATTGTCAAAAATGAATAAGATTTCGGTCACTGGAGAGACGGTAATTGCCGAAGCAGGCAGCCGGATCATCGATGTTTCACTCAAAGCATTAGAGCATAGCCTTTCAGGAATGGAATTTGCATGCGGGATCCCTGGGACGACTGGAGGGGCCCTTTACATGAATGCAGGTGCCTACGGCGGACAAATCTCTGATGTCCTTCAAAAAACACTAGTTCTCACAGAGGAAGGAAGCATCCTGGAACTGGGAAGAGAGAAGCTTGTGCTGAGCTATCGGAAAAGCATCATGGCTGAAAAAAAATTCATCATCCTGAAGGCAGAGTTTAATCTGTCCTTTGATTGCAAAGAGGATATATCAGCCAGGATAAAAGAAAACACGGAGGCGAGGAAAAGCAAGCAGCCGCTTGAATTTCCATCCTGCGGGAGTGTGTTCAAGCGTCCTCCTGGCCATTATGCAGGAAAGCTTATACAGGACAGCGGTCTTCAAGGTAAAAATATCGGCGGGGCAGAAGTTTCCCGCAAGCATGCCGGCTTCATCATTAATAAAGATAATTGTACGGCAAAGGATTATCTGGCACTTATAGAATATGTCAGGAAAACTGTGAAGGAAAAGCATGGTGTCGACCTTGAAACCGAAGTGATCACCCTTGGTGAGGAATTATACAAAGGGCAGCATGCCTAAAAAGCAGGGAGGTGAGCAGCGATGGGTATAGTAGTGGTGGAGATTTGCGACGGGAGCCTGATTACAGAATTGGATCTCGAAGGGCTCCTTGAAGGGGAGTATCCTGAAGTGGCCGTTATTGAAAGCAGCTGCCTCTCCTTTTGCGGCATGTGTGCCAGGCGTCCTTATGCAATCGTGAATGGAAAAAGGATTTTTGCAAAGACAGCAGAGGAGTGCCTTCATTTGATAAAAGAGCATATTGATAATGAATTGAAGGAATTTGCCATATAATAAATCTGACATTGGGAGGAATCGGCTGTGAAACTTGTCGGCATTTCAGGATCCCTGACCGGATCGAAAACATCAAAGGCTGTACATGAGATACTCGCTGCTGCAAAGCGATTGTATCCATCTATTCAGACAGAGCTGCTTGACTTAAAGGACTATAACGTTGAGTTTGTTACAGGAAAGCCGCTGACCTATTATAACAGTGATACATGGAAGGTTGTGCAGACTGTATCAGAAGCTGACATCCTCATTATAGGCACACCGATCTATCAGGCCTCTATCACAGGAGCGCTGAAAAATCTATTTGATCATCTCGCGGTTGATGTTTTTAACTCAAAAGCAGTCGGTATTGTCACAACAGGGGGATCCGACAAGCATTTCCTTGTAGCAGAATATCAGCTCAAGCCGATTATTTCCTACCTTAAGGGAACCACCCCAGCCAGCTCAGTTTTTGTCCACAGCAAGGACTTTAATGAAGACAATGAAATTGCATCACCCATTGTTCTTGAAAGAATTGAAAAACTGGCAAGGGAACTGGTTGCTCTTCAGGCATACCTGGACAAATAAGGATACAGATAAAAACTCCTCCTATGCAGGCAGGGGTTTTTTCATGATTATCAAGAGAAACAAGAAAAATGTTATACTAAAAAGTACGGTTAGAGATTATTAGTATTAAAGGAGTTAACACCATGATTTATATGTATGTCGGACTCGCCGGAATGTTAGGCAGCATACTGAGATACTGGATAGGGATCAGCCTGTTCGTGGAGAATGTTTTTCCATACAGCACACTGGCCTGCAATCTGGCCGGCAGCTTTGTGCTCGCATGGCTGACAACCATTGGATTCAAAAGAATATATGTCTCTTCTGAGCTTACGGCAGCTATTGGCACAGGCTTTGTCGGGTCATTCACGACTTTTTCAACTTTAAGTGTGGAAACTGTCGATTTATTTAACAAGGGCCATCTGGTCCTTGGGATTCTTTATATCATCCTCAGTATGATCGGCGGGCTGCTGTTCAGCAGGCTTGGATTCAGGATAGCAAAGGAGGAGCTGGCTTCATGAGTTTCTATCACTTTGCACTGGTGGGCATCGGAGGTTTTTTCGGAAGCATGGCCCGGTTTGCCATAAGCCGGAAATACAACAGCAAAGAGAAATCCCTTCCTACTGGAACGATCATCGTCAATCTGTCTGGTGCCTTTCTGCTGGGCCTGCTGACAGGAGCCCATTTGGACCAGAAATATCTGTTATTCGCCGGCACCGGTTTTATGGGTGCTTTTACAACCTTTTCTACACTAAAGCTAGAAACCATCCAGCTGCATATCGGACAAAAGAAAAAAGCATTTTTCCTGTACATTGGCATCACCTATTTCTTCGGTATTCTACTCGCCTGCCTGGGCTATCTGACAGGAAAGAACTTATAAATATATTCGGTTATCCAAAAATGGATAGCCGTTTTTTATTGACTTATAACAAACAAAAATATATATTGTTTGTATAATTATAAACAAAAATATATTAAGTTTGTATTGAGGTCATTAATCTATTGGGGGTGTTTGTATGCCGGATATATCAGCAAGCCTTTGGGAGGCGAGTCTTGAAGAAATAAAAAAAGGATACAGAGAAGAAAGTGAGAGCTTTCTATGCTTGTTATGCGGGGAGAAATTTGATAAGGGTATTGTCTATCCTTATGAAAACCTCTTGTATGAAGCTGAGAGATATACACGTCTTCATATCGAGAGATCGCATTCTTCGGTGTTTGATTATTTGCTGGGACTTGATAAGAAATGGACCGGGGTGACAGAGCACCAGAGCCAGCTTTTGCGCTTGTTCTATCAAGGGATGGCAGATAAAGAGGTGCAAGCGGAATTGGGCATAGGCAGTGCATCGACAATCAGGCATCACCGTTTTGCCCTAAAGGAAAAAGAGAGACAGGCAAAGGCTTTCCTTGCCGTCATGGAGCTCTTAAGGGAGAAGGACCGGTATGCGCCAGCTTTTATACCCCCGCATATACATGCATCTATGGTTGATGACAGATATGCCATAACTGAGGAAGAGCAGCAAAAAATCGTTGATAAATTTTTACCCAATGGCATAGAAGGCGGCCTTGTAAAGTTCCCGCCAAAAGAAAAACAGCGGCTTGCAGTGATAAGGGAAATCAGTAAGCTTCTGAAGGCTGGCATAGTTTACAGCGAAAAAGAGTTAAACAGCATTATTGAGAGCATTTACGAAGACTATGCACTTATCAGAAGATATCTGATTGAATATGGCCTTCTGGACAGAAAGGCCGATGGAAGCGCATATTGGCTGAAAAGATAAACCGAAGGAGGAAATAATAATGGACCGGAGAAAAGAACTGAAAAATCAATTTAAGGAAGTCCAAGTGGAAGCGGGTGTTTTTCAAATAAAAAACAAACACAACCATAAAATGTTTATTGGAAGTACCAGGAATCTAAAGACACTGAATGGATTGAAATTCAGTCTGGAAACAGGCTCTTATATAAATAAGCATCTTCAGGATGACTGGAGGAAGTACGGGATGGATGCTTTCGAAATCTCGGTGATTGAGGTTCTAAAGAAGAAGGAAGACCCCTATTATAATGAAAAGGAAGCTTTGGCAGAGCTGGAAGAGAAGTGGCATAATCATTTTCAGCCCTATGGCGAAAAAGGTTACCACACCCGGACCAAATAAAAAAGAAGAGGTCTCCCTCTTCTTTATTTATTTATCTTCATCTTTCCAGGTCTGGACATTGTCTGTTTCCAGTATGCCAAGTGTTGCATCGCCGATGTCGGTATCGGTCAGCAGCAGGTCGCGTACTCTGAATTTGATATCATCAGCATCTGCCAGTGAAAGGCCAGCCCTCAGCTCGATGTAGCTTTCTACATGAAAGCGCCTGCCTTCCTGCAGGATCCGCATATCCAAGATATCGACCACATCAGGATCGGAAAGGATCATATTTGCCACACGGTCCTCCACGATTTTCGGTGCGGCTACCCCGATCAGGCCGATGGTATTTTCATAGCCGATTTTTACGGCGATTCCTGTGAGCAGTAAGCCGATCAGTATTGTTCCGACTCCATCAAGAAAGTAAAAACCTGTAAAGTGAGCAAGCAGGATGGAGACAAGTGCCAGCAGTGCGCCAAATGTGGCAATCAGGTCTTCATAAAACACCAGCCTGGTCGGCGGCGATGCCAGGCCATTATTCTTGAACGCAGTCGTGACAATGCTAAAGCCTTTGGCCTCACTGCGGGTTTCATGATTGATTTCCTTCATTGCCTTTACCAGAATGAAGCCGTCAACCCCTATTGCCAGAAGCATGATGGAAATATTAAGCAGGATATTGGTGGACTCTTTTGGGTGCTGGATCAGCTCCCAGCCTTTGTGGATTGTTTCATAGGCCATGATCGCGATGACGATGACCGCAACCAGGACAAACAGGTTGACAACACGCCCGAAGCCGGTAGGAAATCTTTTCGTCGGCTCCTTCTCAGCAAGGGCACTGCCGATGAATACAAAGCCCTGATTAAGGGCATCTGCTGCAGAGTGAAGGGTGGTTGCAAGCATTGTACCGCTGCCGCTTATGGCAGCAGCTACCCCTTTGGCAATCGTCAGCACAGTATTGCCAATCGCAGCAATGCCGGATGATTTGTTACCTTTTTTCAACAATTGAATAAAAGACATCTTTTCACCTCTCCATTTTTTCCAAATGGTTTGTCCAGTATTTAGCATAACCATCTGGCATTGATTTATCATTTTTGAACATTTTATGGACAGAAGGACTAATAGATTGCCACCGGCCAAAAATGACAGTAAAATAAGAACTAACTATAACGTGCCAGTAAGGGGGTGATTCATTTGGGAACGAGCAATTAAAGCTGCTTGGCTTTTCAACAGCAACCTATGATGCAAGGGGTTCTGTAAACTATTACACCAAATTTAGTTTGCTGAAACCTGTACGTTCTAAATTGAATTGCCGCTGCAGCCTGGCCGGGATTCGGCTTAAGTAATGGATTGAAGGCTGCTGCAACACCAGCGCCTGAAAAGTTCTTAAAAAACATGAGTAATAGAAATATTTCTCCTGACTTGCCTGATCAACTGACAGGGGATACGCAGCGGTCATGAACCTAATTTTCCAGGAGGTGTACGCCTTACTCTGTAAGGCTATTCATTGACCACTATTAACTTGATCATTTTTGCTATTTTAATTGCATTGACCGCCTTTTTCGTGGCGACGGAATTTGCAATCGTTAAAGTAAGATCTTCTAAGATTGACCAGCTTATTGCAGAAGGGAAAAACGGGTCACTGGCTGCAAAAAAAGTCGTGACTCATCTTGATGAGTATCTTTCTGCCTGCCAGCTCGGCATTACCGTGACAGCACTGGGCATCGGCTGGGTGGGAGAATCGACATTTGAAGTGATCCTGCACCCTGTGCTTGAATATTTCCAAGTAAGCGAATCGCTTTCCCATATTCTGACTCTGGCTTTTGCGTTTGCTATTGCCACTTTCCTGCATGTTGTCGTAGGGGAGCTTGCCCCGAAGACTCTTGCCATTCAAAAGGCTGAGAGAATCACATTGCTCTTTGCGAGGCCCATCATCTGGTTTTACCGTCTGATGTATCCTTTCATCTGGTTCCTTAACGGGTCAGCACGTTTGCTTGTCGGACTTTTTGGCCTGAAACCTGCGTCCGAGCATGAGCTTGCCCATTCAGAGGAAGAACTCCGCCTGCTTTTGTCAGAAAGCTATAAGAGCGGTGAAATCAACCAGAACGAACTGAAATATGTCAACAATATCTTTGAATTCGATGAAAGAGTTGCAAAAGAAATCATGGTGCCGCGCACCGAAATGATAACGATCAGCATTGAGGATGAATTTGAAGAAATCATGCTGACGGTGGAAGAGGAGAATTATACCCGCTATCCTGTTGTCAATGGAGACAAAGACCATATCATCGGCTATGTTAATGTGAAGGAATTCCTCACTGCAAAAATCCTGGATGACGGTAAAATCCACGAACTTGCCGAGTTCGTCAAACCTGTTATGCATGTGATTGAAAATATACCGATTCATGATCTGCTGGTAAAGATGCAGAAAGAACGTACCCATATTGCAATCATTATGGATGAGTATGGAGGAACATCAGGACTTGTTACGGTAGAAGATATACTCGAAGAAATCGTTGGGGAAATCAGGGATGAATTCGATGACGATGAAGTTCCTGAAATCCGGAAGGTGAAGGAAGATGAGTATATCCTTGATGCCAAAATGCTGCTTGAGGACGTAAACGATCTTCTCGGAATTGAACTGTTGAGTGATGATATCGATACGATCGGCGGGTGGGTCCTTTCGCAGGATTTCGATGCTGAAATTGGAACTGAAGTAGAGGCAGAAGGATTTATTTTCAAAATTACTGAAAAAGACGGACACCAGGTTCTGTATATTGAAGTAAAGAGAGTTTCATAGCATGACAAAAAGGATGCAGCCTTCAGGTGCATCCTTTTTGTCCAGAAACAAAGCAGGTCAGCTGACGCGGGCCTGCTTTGTTTGTTTTGGGGCAATTTCTTTGACGCCCAATATATCCAACAGAAACATAAATACAGGTATACCCACGATCAGACCCCAAATACCGAAAAAATGCTCCGAGAAGATAAGTACAATGAAGGTATAAAAAACCGGAAGCTCTGTTTTGGAAGACATCAGCTTCGGATTAAGGATATAAGCTTCGATAGCATGAATGACCATGACGACCAGGATGATATAGCCGACGAGCATGAATCCGCCTATGGAATAGGCTATGATTGTCAGCGGAATCATAGAGATAATGACACCAGCTACAGGGATTAGACCCAGGACTAATACCATTAATGACAGGGCCACCAGCTGAGGAAAGTCCATGATCCAAAGAGCCAGTGTTGTCAGGATGCAGTTGACAATGGCAATAACAAACTGAGCCTCAATGACTTTTCCGAATGTCATGGAGAACTTTCTTGAAAAATATTCAATTTCATCATAAAAAGCAGCGACTTTGCTTGTCTTGAATTTTAAGGTAAAATCAATCAGTTTCTTCTTTTCAAGAAGGAAAAACAGGCTGAGCAGCAGGGATATCAGCACTTGCATGCCGATTTTGCTTATATCAGTAAAATATTTCAGCAAAAATGTAAATCCTTGCTCAAGATATTTGTTAATATCATTTTGTTCAATGAACAATACAATATAATTGATGAATCCATTTTCATGGGGATGCAGATAAAACGCCTGCAGCTGGGCAATCAATTGTGTTACTTCCCGTGAAATGACAGGCAAATAATTAATGGCCGCGAGTGTCAGGCCGCCGATTAAAACCAGGTATAAAAACATTACCACCAGCGGCCGGTTAAGGTTCCATTTATCTGTAAGCAGGGTGGTCAGCCGGTCCATTAAAAAGGAAAAAATAAAGGTCAGCAGGATGATATTGATCATGCTGTGAAGTGAAATAAGGAGCAAGAGGATGATCGCAAAAATGATGATCCGCTTCGCACCAGTCTTTACCCAAATATTTCTCCAGTTTTCCATTCATGTGCTCCCTCTGATTCTTATAAAACAACATCTGTTTTATAAGAAATATAAAATGATATTACTATTCAATTATAGCATCTAAACTCTCCAATACTAGCTTTCCTGCCTCTGCTCAAAGCTATTTTTTAAATTTGAAGGAAATTCATTCTAATTAAAAGATACGCAATGGATTATTGGTTCATTCACCATCATAAAAATAATGAAAATGCCGTTAACTGAATGGATAAAGAAGCATAGCTCGTACAATAGAACTAGTAAAATTTGTAACATAAATGTAAAAAATCCTCCGTTAAGCATACAGAAATCTTCTCCAAAAGCATATAAGCTATTCGTATATAAAAGAGAAGGGGGATCGGCTCTTGGAAGAAATTTTGCAGAAGGTAGTCTGTCCTTGCTGTTCCCGCGGGACTGTACAAAAAAGAAGGCTTTTAAGCAAGATACTTTCCTTGCCAGTCCAGGGCAAAACGGCAGGATGGCTGTCCGAAAGCATCGAAGACTTTCTGCTTTCTGAAAGCATTCCGCTTGATAAACTTATGGAAATTCGGAAAGAACTGAACGCATCGATTGAAAAGCAAAAGAACCTTCAGGGAACTGTCAAAATACTTGACCGATATTTTAAAAGTGCCAATCGCTGTTTTTATTGCTGTCATTCTTTTTAGCAGATGAGGGTTTGCAGCACAAAATCTATGTTAGAAATATGTCCACAGATCTATAGAAGATCGAAAAAATAGCAATCAAGAAGAATTTCTCACGGATTTTATCTGATACACTGGATAAAACGCCAGGAGGAGGTTCTATATGTACATTGAAATGACCACTCAGCTGCGAGTGGCAGATTTTAAAAGAGGCGAGGCTTGGTATACCATCCTTCTCAAGAGAGCACCTGACTTTATTCCGCATAAAGGGTTTGCTGAGTGGGAGCTTGTGCCTGGCAGCTGGCTGCAGCTGGCGTCAGGGAATACTGCAGAAGGAAGCGGGCCTATCCGCCTCGGGGTCAAGAATATTGAAGCAGAAAGACAGCGGCTGATGGATGAATTAATGATAGAACCCTTTTTAATACAGTCGCGAAGCGGGGTACCGGTAAAATGGGGCACTTTTACGGATCCTTGGGGAAATTTGCTGGGACTCTTTGAATATATGGATAAATCAGAAGAAAAGAAACGCATACGAGAAATATGGGGACATACGGTATAAAGCAGAGTGAATATCCTCTGTTTTTTTCTTTGCTTATTTTTTCCTCAAAAAAGAAGGACTTATACATTCATTATCGAAATGCATATTGATATAGCAGTAAATGGGAGGTACTAGGAAGGCAAATGAAGAAGTGGTTTGGTTCAGCTGGTGTTTGTATTGAAAATGGAAAACTGCTGATGGTCCTGCAGGGAACCCCTGATGAAGAAAAACGCTGGTCAGTTCCATCGGGCGGTCAGGAGCAGGGAGAGAGCAGTGAGGATTGCTGTATCAGGGAAGTGTTTGAGGAGACAGGATATTTGGCTGAAATCATCCGTCCTTTGTTCGTGAAAGAGACTGAATTTTCGGAAGTGGGTTATTTTGAAATTAAAATAGCTGGCGGCAGACCTGTTATCCAGGACCCTGATGGACTTATTTATGATATTTCCTGGATAGCCACAGAAGAGCTTGAAAGGATCCCCCTTTCTTTCCCTGAGGACAGGCAGTTTCTGCTTCAGCTGTTAGTGAATCAGGAACTCCTCGAAGAGGTATAGAAAGAGTGGCATGCCTAATGAATGAGAATAGAAAAATCCATGTTATCGGCTCTGTTGGAAGCGGCAAAACAACTTTGGCCAGAAAGTTATCTGCCCAGCTCGGAATTCCCCATTATGAACTGGACAATGTGGTATGGGAAAGGGGGCCGCACGGTGACAAACGAAGGACTGAAAAGGAAAGGGATGCTCTGTTACAGGAAATTATTTCTTCTGACAGCTGGATCATTGAAGGTGTTCACCACACCTGGATCATGGAAAGCCTTAGGCAGGCGGACCAGATCATTCTGCTGGATCCCCCTAATAGACAAAGAATCTATAGGATCATTAAACGGTTCATCAAGCAAAAGCTTCATATGGAAAAAGCAAACTACAAGCCGACATTGGAAATGTTCAGGAAAATGTTCAGATGGAACCGGTATTTCGAAACAGTAAGCAAGCCGCAAATAATGGAATTGCTCAAGCCTTTTGAGGAAAAGCTGTATGTTTTGGAGGATGATAAGAAAATGCATGAAATAATGGAGGTGTTAGTATGAATCTGCTGCTGATCCTGCTGGCAATGCTGTCTTCGGCAGGCTTTCTGTATTACTGGGGCCAGATTGAAGGCTCAGATGATCAATAAGCAAGAGCTATTCATAGGAGGCTAAAAAAGAAGAATCCCTGCATAAAGGGATTCTTAACTATGTTCCAGCCACATGATGGCCAGATAGTAGGCAAACATAGTTAGAAGTCCGACCGGGACCCCAAACCTTGCCCATTCTTTGCTGGTGATTTTCAGCTTCCCGGCAGAGATGATGTTGGGAATATTCCCGGGGATCAGCATGCCGCCTGAAATCAGGAGCCCGAGAAGGATGGACTGAATCGTAAAATGGTCCATTGAAGGGCTGATTTCTGCTGCTGCTAGAGTTGCATTGTCGAGAATGGCGGAAATCATGTTGACCCAATAAAGAAGTGCTGGACTCTGGCCGATCAGGTAATGCCTGATAAGCGGCTCAAAGCCGGCGCCAAGGAAGGTCAGCCCCATAACAAACAGGTAGACTTTGATGCTTCTTGCCAGTATTTCTTCATATGTTTCATTTCCGGATTCTTTGCGGAAGCTTCCGGGCCGTTTTTCAGGAGGCTGGATAAGGAGCATGCTCATAATCGCTAATGCAAGCAGGGCTGCGATTACCTCAGGCCCAATCAGCTCTACCAGGAAAAAGAAGTCCTCATTCAGCTTTGAAATAGCTATGGTTGACAGGGGTTCTCCAATAGGAGTAAGGGCAGCCCCGAGGCCGATGGAAAAGCAGGACAGCACAGTAAAGCGAACCTCTGCCTGCCGTTCAAGCCGGAGGGCGCCGACAATCAGGACGAGCACCAGCGCGGCAATGATTGCGGTAATGATGCTGGAAACCAGTCCCAGGACGACAACCGTTAAAGCGGAAAACAGCCTGAATGGCATTCTTCTGCTTATCCCCATGATGATCCTTTCAAGCGGCCTCTTCAGCCATTTGAACAGCAGACCGGCAGCCAGGACAGCCGCAGTGATTTTAATTGGATCCCATGCAGCCTTAAGGAATAGTTCGCCATTGAATATCCCGCTCATATAAGCCGCCAGAATTCCCATTGCAAAGAGGAAAATCTCCAGATTGTGTTCCACAGCTTTCAGCGTAAATGGCAGCAGCAGAACGAGAAAAAAGATTATAATTAATCCAGTCATGATCATCTGCCTATTCTTGATTAGATTGTCCCTTAAAAGAAGGAACAGCCTATATATATGCAGCTGAAAGGACAAACTTTCATGATAAAGGCAAATCAGCGGAAATCAATTGAAAAAGGAAGACAGCTCTAGCGGTCTTCCTTTTTCCCTATAATTCCATAGAAAAATATATTTGTAATATCTTCAGTCAGCGGCAAAGCCTTGCTGTATACCTCTTCCCGCTGAAAATACTCCTTCATCATCTGTACATAGAACAGCATACTCTCAAACGAAAGATCAGGATTGATATATCCTTGTTCATGCCCTTGCCTGAACAGCTCCTTGAAAAGGGGGATGGCTTTATCCTCATAGATTTTATCTATATAATTGCCTTCCACAGAATACTCCTTCATCATATATTGATAAAACTCTTCGTGGATTCCATTGGCATTTTCCTTTTTATTAAAAATGATTTTCTTCACTTTATCCGGAAATGCATCATTGCTGCTGATTAGCTGCTCAAATTCACTGGATGCTTTGTCAACATAATAGAGGAATACCTCATGGATGAGCTTATGCTTGCTTTCAAAATAATTATATATGGTCACTTGTGAAACATGTGCTTCCTTCGCAATTTCTGATATAGACACTTTATGAATTCCCGAGTCCATAAACAGTTTAATGGCAGCCTCAAGTATATGGCGCTGCTTTTGTTCTTTTCTGCGCTGAAATCCGTCCAATTTATTCACCTCAAACCTATTGTAATGAAATTTATGTAATATAACAAATAAAATAGTTCATAAACTCTTGTAAGAAGTAGAATTTATATGTAATATGAACTCGAACGATAAAAATATTTCATAAATATGAAAAGAAGTAAGAGCCGAAGCGGGGAGGAATGAAAATGGCGTTATTAGAAACGAACCGCCTTGTAAAAAGGTTCGGAAAGTTTACAGCCTTGAATGATATTAACATTGAAGTGAATGAAGGGGAAATTTACGGGTTTATAGGACCGAACGGTGCCGGAAAGTCCACCACAATCAAAATATTGCTCGGTATCCTGAAGGCAACCTCAGGAGAAGCAAGGCTGTTTGGAAGGGATGCCTGGAAAGATGCTGTAGATATTCATAAAAAGATTGCCTATGTGCCTGGAGACGTCAATTTATGGCCAAATCTTACAGGGGGAGAGATATTAGACCTTTTTGCAAGGCTCAGGGGAACTGCCGATAAAAAGCGGACAAAGGAATTACTGGAAAAGTTCAACCTGGATCCTTCAAAAAAAAGCAGGACCTATTCAAAAGGAAATCGGCAAAAAGTCGCTCTTGTGTCAGCTTTTTCTTCAGACGCAGAACTGTTTATCCTGGACGAACCAACTTCAGGACTTGACCCATTAATGGAAATCGTCTTCCAGGAATGCGTGCTGCAAGCAAAAAATCAGGGGAAAAGCGTCCTTTTATCCAGCCATATTCTTTCCGAAGTGGAAAAGCTGTGCGACCGGGTCGGCATTATAAGGCAGGGAGAAATCATAGAAACGGGATCGCTTGCCGAGCTCCGCCACCTGACCCGCACACAGTTGGTTTTTCAAACCAGCAATAGTGTTCCGGATCTTGAGGGCCAGAAAGGGGTTCATGACCTTAAGGCCAATGGGGGAATTATTTCACTGAAGGCAGATGCTGAAGATCTCGGTGCGATACTTCAATATGTCAGCCAGTTTGGCATCATAAAGCTGGAGAGCATGCCGCCGACCCTGGAAGAACTCTTCATGCGCCATTATGAAGCATCACCGGATCATGGCGGAAAAAAGCAGGAGGGGAACTGAATGGGAAAGAGACTATTCAGCAGGACAGGGTTTCTAATCCTTTTTCTGCTCAGGAGGGACAGAGTCAGGGCAGCCGTCTGGGTCTTAGCGCTTGCAGGGCTGACAATTGCGACTGCTTCAGCTTTCACTGATTTATATAAGACCGGTGCTGAACGCCAGGCCATTGCAGAAACAATGAAGAATCCGGCTATGACTGCGATGGTAGGACCTGGCTTTGGGCTGGAAAACTATACTGCCGGCCCGATGATGGCCCATCAGATGCTCCTATTCACAAGCATGGCTGCAGCCATTATGAGCATCCTCCTGATGGCAAGGCATACCCGGAATGATGAAGAAGAGGGAAGGATCGAGCTGATCCGTTCATTGCCTGTTGGCAGAATGGCCAATCTGACAGCTGCTGTCATTGTTTTGTTTGCTGTGAATACAGTTTTGGCCATGATGACTGGTTTAGGTCTTTACTGCCTGCGAATTGAAAGTATCGGTCTGGAAGGTTCACTGCTTTATGGAGCTGCAATCGGTGCAGCAGGCATCCTTTTTACAGGGATAGCTGCTTTGTTCGCCCAGCTTTCAGACAATGCAAGGGGAACAGCCGGCTGGTCCTTTGCTGTTCTTGGCATCGCCTACCTGATACGAGCTGTCGGGGATGTGAGCGGCGGCAGCCTGTCCTGGTTTTCGCCGCTCGGATGGATAGTGTTCACGGAAGTATACGTTAATGACTATTGGTATCCTGTCATCCTCACAGTCTTCGCTGGCCTCCTGATAACTACAGCAGCTTTTTATTTCAATCTTAGACGCGATATTGATGCAGGGCTTTTCCCGTCAAGACCAGGGAAGATAAAGGCCTCCCCGCTGCTGTCCAGCCCCTTTGCACTGGCGTTCCGGCTGCAGCGGACTGCCATTATTGCCTGGGCCGCGGGGTTGTTTATCCTTGGTGTTTCCTACGGATCTGTGTTTGGGGATCTGGAGTCTTTTTTCACGGAAAATGAAATGCTCAAGAGGATGATTGACCCTGCAAGCAGCATATCACTGACAGAACAATTCATGACGATGCTGATGTCCGTCATATCTATGATCACATGCATTCCGCCGCTGATCTTCTTTCTAAGGCTTAAGAGCGAGGAGAGAAACGACAGAATCGATATACTATTGTCAAAACCCATTTCACGGCTGAGACTGGCAGGAAGCTATTTGTGCCTATCACTGATTTCCAGCGTTGTCATGCAAATGCTGGCTATTTTTGGACTTTGGGGGGCGGCTGTGTCCGTTATGGAAGATCCGATTCCATTTGGAAGTATGCTGAGTGCCGGTATTGTTTATTTGCCAGCTGTCTGGCTGATGGCAGGCGCGGCCGTCCTTCTGCTTGGATACCTCCCAAGGCTGACTGGCCTCATATGGATTATACTCGGCTATTCTTTCATTATCGTTTATTTGGGAAGCTTGCTTAACTTTCCCGAGTGGCTTGCGAGGCTGTCGCCATTTGGCTATGTTCCGTCATTGCCTGCAGAAGAATTAAATAGGGGACCTCTGTTTTTGCTGATTGTTGCTGCTGTTTTCGCTTCTGCCGGTTTTACCGGTTATCGAAACAGGGACCTTGGCTGAAAAATAGAGTGCAGAAACGGATGGCTGGATACCGGCCATCCGTTTTGTTTGCAAAATAGACATTTTACCACTGGCAACCGTACAAGCCGCGTATAGCTGCATCACATATAAATTAAGAGAGTGAAGAAACTTCACAATGCTTTCAGAACTTCAGCTCCCTTATTCAACGGGAGGACCTGTCAGCAAAAAATTCCAAGGAGTGATATGAGAATGTCAGATCAAAAAAAGAAAAAGTCAACTAGCTATCAGCATAATATGAACTATGGATGCCCGCCGAAGCACACGCCGAAATATCCGGCAAACCATCAGATTGATGGATACTGCAAGCCGTCCAACAAAGGGGAAACAGAAACAGTTGATGCCTTTACACGCTCATTCCCGCCGCGCGGAGACTTTCAATTCTTCCCTGTCATTGATGCAAATGTGGTGCTGGCAGAAGTTCTTCTTGAAGCTGATGTAGAGGCGCATATCGAACTGCCGACTCCGGCAAAGGAAATCAAATCCATCCGCAAAAACGTACACCTGACTCAGGCTAAGGTAATTCCTTCTGTTGTCAGAAGAGACCTGGTAAAAGTGTTCATTACCGGCGTAGTCCACAAAAACATTCAGTATGTAGAAGAATACAGCGGATATGTAAGAGATTATGGCGTAGACATCAAGTTCAGCACCAATCAGCAGGTCCGCATCTTCAATCCTGTAAATAACAGAACAAGCCAAAAGTCCAGCGTCCACGAAAACCGCTTCCTGGACAAAAAAGGACATGGTGCAGATAAAGACCAATTCGGTTCCTATCATTCCGAGTTCTTTAATGAGCCAATTGAAGTGAAACTGCTTGGAGCTATTATTAACGAGCTTGATTTGGCTAAAGATCACAATCTGTGCGGCAGCTTTAAGAAAATCACTGAAAAAATGGAAGTTGTTATTTTCTTAAAACTTTTCCAGAAACAGCAGTTTGATCCACGCTGTGGATTTGGGGCAGATGAATTTGCAGCTGATAATTTCGATGCTCAACCAGAATTTCAGGGTCAATATGAGGACGGACAGGACTTTGACAAGCCTGATCTGAACGGATTCGGAGACAGCTACGAAGAGGATGCCGATTCTGGAAAAGGCGCTGACAGCCTCCGCAAATCACTGCGCGGCCAAATGAAGGAAATTCTTCGCAATGCATACAACCAAGGCTCTAATCAGTAATAAGCAGAGTTGAAACAGAAAAGAGGGACAGGCAGCAGCTTGTTCCTTTTTTCTGTTTACATAATAATTTTATCGTCTATTATTTTTCGTTTCTTTATAGAAAAATAATCGAAAAAAAAAGCCTTCTCATTGAAGGCTGGGGAGGTAAATAGGGTATTAGCGGTATTCATTCAATCCTGTCCCGAAAATATCGAATTCGGGGGCTGTTCCTTTAGTAGAAGGAGGGACGACAGAACTGCTACCTGTTAAGCTGATAACCAATTTCTTGGGCTCCACTTCACCTGACCGAATGGCGGCTGCATCAGTTTCTGCCTTGAATGGGTTTTCAATCATGGACATGGCTGATTCAACTCCTCCTTTAATATTTCATACACTTTTTTAATACCCAGCTGGACAAGTTCAAAACCTTGCCCGGTAAGAAATCTTGAAATTTAATGTCTATTTTTATTCAAAAACGCTCTCTGCTGTTTATAGTCGACCTTTCGAATAGTTTCAATAATATACCGGTTCAGAAGCGACTTGATCGTAAGTGAAGCAAATGAATGGTATCCTGTCCATCCTTTCTGCCATTTAACAAGCTTTGTTCTCCGTTCAGCCCATGATTCTATCCGAAAGATGATAAAAGTAATGACAATCATTTTAACAAAAAGAAGCACCCCTTTGTCCCTGCTTGTCACCTGGTTGGCAAGCAGGGAGGCTGTCGGGTAAAACAGATAGTCAAATAGTATATTGATATCACTCAGCTTTGGCAAAAACCGGACAGGATAGGAAACAAGCTTCTTGCTGACAACATATTTATCAATGATCCCATTTGTGTACGCATTGAAAAGGTATGCAAGAAGCCAATCTTTAATGGGCGGTTTCCTTAAGGTGAAAAAGAGGATGCAGATTGAAAAAATAGACATGAACCATAGTACTTTTCTGTCTGAAGCATTTCGTCCCATCGCTCTTCATTCCCTTCTTTAAAATTAAGGCTCGGCTGTGTTTGTCGCACCGAAAGGCAGCAGGATATTCTGCTCTGAAAAAGCCTGCTTTTACACCGTAAAAATTCTGTCTATATGACCTCAAACCACCAGCAATGTTTAAAGAGCCAAAAATATAAAAAAGACCTATTAATAGCATGTTCAGAAGCAGTTTTTTTATGAAGCCAAGTGGATGAAAGTGAGGGAACTGAGAAAAAAAAACAGCCTCTGAAGAGACTGTTTCTAATTATTAATGATTGACCTGATATCTATAGAAGCCATATCGCGAGCCGCAGCAAAGGAGCGGACATTCTTTGTCGCCCAGTAATCATAAAGCCGTGCCAGGCTGTTACGGTCGTATACCTGATGGGCATATGAGTCATAAAAATAAACAAGCAGGACATTGACAACTACCTTCGGCAGCTGTCTCCGGTTGTTCAGGGACCTGAGTGCCAGGTTTTCCAGTCCGCGCACTTTTCCTCCTGTAAGCCTTGTGACCATTTCAAGAGGGGTGGCTGTTTCACAAAAACGGATAAAATCCGGATCATACAAGTTATTCAGCATCATAAATCTCCTGTTTATGGATTCTTTCTTAACTATACACGTTATTTTTCCCCTGTACCATATGTGGCTTAATAGACACATTATTTTGTTCTATCAGGAATAAGCTGAAGCGGCAGGATGATCGTAACCGCTGTGCCCCTGTTCACTTCACTTTCATACTCTATCCTCCCATCCATCTCCCTGATGATCTTATTTGTCACCATGCTGCCAAGCCCCGTTCCTTTTGATTTTGTTGTGTAGAAAGGAAGACCTATCTTTTTCAGCTGTTCCTCTGTCATGCCGATTCCATTGTCAATAACCTTAAGGGATACCGTGTTCGAAAGCTGATTGGGCTGGATGGTGATCTGAATCTGCCCGTCTTTCTCTGTAGATTCTATGGCATTTTTGATTACATTCATGATGGCCTGCTTCAGATGGTGCTCATCACCGCGGACAAAATGATGCCCCTGTTCCTCAAAAAGTATCGACGTATCAATGTAATTCGCCAGCGGACGGAGCAAGTCCACACTATCCCTGACGACTTTTTCGAGATTCATGACAGTCAGATTGAATTGTTCCGGCTTGGCGATTTTTAAATAATCAGTGATGATCTTATTGGTTCTGTCCAATTCCTCCAATATGAGTGGAGAAAAGGATTTAACCTGATCATCTGTCGTCTTTTCGCTCAAATACTGGATGAATCCCCTGACTGTTGTAAGCGGGTTCCGGATTTCGTGGGCAATGGCAGCAGCCATCTGTCCGACCATCGTCAGCTTGTCCAGATACACAACCTCTTCTATCTGCTTATTCGTCTTAATGAGTTTCTCGATAATCAGTATAATACTGCTGAAAGTAATATAAAAAGCAGTAAAGTACATGAGATAAAAAGATAAATCCAAAAATCTTATATTGAAGTAAATGACCAGGATATATAGGATTGCATAAACTGCAAATGCTGCAGAGCTTATGATCAATTTATATGAAGTTTCAATATATTTCTTCCGGAAAGCGAGCCCGACCAGCATAGCAAGCAATGATACCACAACACCGGTAATCATAAATGGACCGCCAATGGCCATTCTGATCAGCGAGACGACAAGTACAACGATCAGGCCTGGTATAGGCCCGGCATAGAGAGAAATGATCAGTATCGCGATCATCCTGAAATCGAAGTGAGTGTCTCCAAGTGTCTCAATAGGATACAGCATGCAAAAGACTGCTCCCAAAGATCCAATCAGCCCGTAAGTAAGCTTGTGCTTAAAGGAAAGCAGCTCCTTTACTTGAAAAGGAAAAAATAAATTTGCATTAAAGGTGAATGAGAATAATATCGTCATGTTTATTAAAAGCGTTTTTAGCAAAGTAATCAAATGTGATCCCCCAAAAATGACTTGGATAAGAAAGCGTGGCAAACTGCCACCCTTATTATACTCGCATATCCTTGTCTGCGGGGAAATTGTACAAAATTCCTGATTTTTTGCAGGAAAACCCTTGGCCTTATTTGTATATATTTCAGAAAACGATAATGGAAGTGGAACCAATGAACAGAATTTCTGCTGTGGAAAGCAAATATAAGTTCAAAATAAGCAAGGAAGAGAAGCTGACTGGCCGTGTTTCGCTTTTAAATTCTGAAGACGGGATGCGTTATATTCTCAAAAAGACGAACGGTCATGATCTGGAGAGAGAAGGGGAGCTGCTCCGGATTTTAAAGGATAAAGGGCTACCCGCCCAGCAGCTGTTATTTGCATTAGATGGGTCTCGATCCTTTACTCATAGCGGCAAGGAATACAGCCTTTACAACTATTGCAAAGGGGAAAACTTCAAGGCTGACGAAGTACTGATATCTGAAAAAGCACCACAGCTGCTGGCATCATCCATTGCGGCTTTTCATGCTGAAATGAAAGAAATCGAACTTGGCTATCCGGAGAAGGAACTTTATAAAACTGTCTATGGTTTTGCTGTCCCTGAGGTGGTGAAAAGCCCATTAGCAAGGGGGGATTCTATCAGAGAGATTATTGCTGCTGTAGAGCCGGCTGTCAGAAGTATGTCTGACACACTTCCCAGGCAGCTGATTCATCGCGATGCACATTTTTATAACATTCTTTTTGATGAAGGCAGGTTTTCAGGCATGATCGATTTTGAAATCGCTGAAGTAAACCACCGAATTTTTGATATTTGCTATTGTGCGACCAGTGTATTATGCGAAATCTTTGGTGATGAAGAAAAAAGGGAACAGTGGGTGCTGTTTTCAAAAATGCTTTTCAAGTACTATGATGAAACAATCGGTCTGACGGCTCTTGAAAAGAAGTATTTTGGGGAGATGCTGCTCTGCATCCAGCTGATCTTTATGGCTTATTTTTCAAGAGATAAGGAATTGTTCAGCTTGAATGCTGAAATGCTTGTCTGGATTTATGAAAGGCGGTGTGAATGGCAGCAGTTATAGATCAGGTTTGCTCCCAATAGCCAGTTACAGCACAGGCTATCAAGAGAAAAGGGCGTTATTAGCAAGTTTTGGGATTTATTAGCAACTTTTTCAGTTTATTAGCAACTTAAACCATATATTAGCAACTTTTCGATTTTACTAGCATCTTTCCCAGTTTATTAGCAACTTCAGCGCCAGAAAGGAAATGTAAAGTCTAAATAAAGGCCCGGGACTATGTCCCGGACCCTTTCTTTCAGGAGCGTCCGCCTTTGCCGGGTTCATCAGCCAGCTGATCAAATGATTTAACCTTACCATGCGGATGCTGAGTTTCTTTTCTCTGCCGCCACTGTCTTTCTTCCTGCTTTTTAGACTGTGTCATGAGAAGCCCTCCTCTCATTGGTATCCTTTTTAGATTTGCCTGATGTCCCTTTTTCAGTCTTAAAACTTTCTCCCAGCTGGAGTCTTGGGTATATTTTGTCCAGGTTCCTTAATTGCTTATCTGCTGGTATAATCCGGTTGTATTCAATCATGGAAGCAAACGAAAAAAGAACAGCACAAACCCCAGCTTTTAAAGATGGGGTCAGGGTGTTCCTTTTTTAGCCAATGCATCACGGTCTGTCGTTCCGGGAGGCTGCTCCAGCCAGCCGTGCTTGATCATAATGTCTGCTCCGCTTTTAGCATACAGGGCAATCTCAACGGCTAGCCGCTGATAGCTGGCTGCTACATCAGTACGCTGGCTTGCAACGCCTGCTGTAGCATAATTTCCGGACCCGGTTGCACTTAACAAAGACATATGAAACATCATCAGCTTATCGGAAAATACCTGCTTAGTTGTATCGTATACGGCTATATTAGGTGAACCTACAGCCTGTATATTGCTTTCCAGCAGAATCTTCGTAAAAATGCCAACATGCTTTTGGGAAATTTCTTTTCCTCTCAGCATAAATTCCTGTACTTCTTTCAGCCGAGCTGTTTGTGCAAAAGCTGCGGCAATCTGCAGCCCGATGGAATTTGTCTGTATATTCACGGTCAGATGAGAAATTTCCACCGCATTCAAAGGTCTTTTAGTCGCAAAGGGGTTCAGGCCGCTTAAATATTTCTTTGTATCCACATAATCCGTTTCATGCGGATACGAGATGTAGGGAGCTCTTATGTAAATCCCTTTTTCAAGCATCAGGTTTGTAGTCATATTGTAGAGCAAGGCTGTTTCTGCCAATCCTTCGGTAAAGAATTTCCTTATATCATTTCTGGCGCACATAGCAAGCATGCCGCTGTAAGCAAGCATTCCCGCTTTTGCCATATGGTTGATATATGCCAGGCAGAAGGTGTCTGAAAACAGACTAGGAGCATCAGGATTGACATCGCCTCCGCCGAAGCCATTCGGAACAGCCATTTTTTCTTCTTTGAAAAGGGGTTCCAGGTATTGCAGGTGGCTGGTCGAAAGATCAATGGCAAATTGGAGGGCAGCGCCAATTTCAGCTTCTGTTGCATGGGTAATCATATAGCCAAGAACACATTTTGACATGCTGTCATTCATATAAGTAGTCCAGAGCATCGCGATTTCTGCCGATGTAAGGGGGGTTTTCTGGTCCATAGGAAGACTCCTTCAATCAGTATGAAAATAGTGTTTGCAATTTAGGGAGGAATTATAAGGCAGGAACTATCCTAATTATGTCTTTAGCCCTTCTGTTGTTTGAAAATATAGAAAAGTAGAACTTTTATCTTTTCTGTTGACGAAATTTTCTAAATTGGTTATTCTTAGTGCACCGAAAAATTATATATCTATAATTTCTTATCAAGAGAGACGGAGGGGTATGGCCCGAAGAAGTCTCGGCAGCAGGTTCATCCGGACACTGTGCCAAATCCATCAGGCAAAGGCCTGGCAGATAAGAAGGGATCTTGTTCATACATACTGTCCTCTTCTATCTGCAGAAGGGGCTTTTTTATTTCTGCCAGCTAAAAAACTATATCACTTATCCAGAGAGGCGGAGGGACTGGCCCGATGAAGCCTCGGCAGCAGGTCTGTTGACACTGTGCCAATTCCACCGGTATACCGGAAAGATAAGCAGAGACCATTCCTCTCAGCTGTCTTTGCCGGGAGGTTTTTTAGTATGGTAAAGAAGTAAAGGATATTTTCGGAATAAGCCATAAAGGACGGGGGGATTGCTAATTTAAATCTTAGTATTTTAATATGATAAATCGATTTAGAGCGCTAAAATAAAAGGAGGATAAAATTATGAAAAAATTATCACTGGTATCGCTGGCCATCCTGCTGTTTGCGCTGGCTGTTCTTGCAGGGTGCAGCAATGGTGAAGAAGGATCAGCATCCGGAGAAAATGACGTTGAACAAGTATTGAATGCCAATCTTGGAGGGGAGCCGTATACCCTTGATCCTGCTTTTGCATCTGATACAACTTCCTTCTGGGTGATCGATAACTTATATGAAGGCTTATACCGCTATGATAAAGACGGAAATGCAGTGGAAGGGGCAGCCAGCAAGGTTGATGTTTCAGAAGACGGTAAAATATATACCTTCACAATCAGGGACGGGCAGAAGTGGTCCAATGGAGATCCGCTGACAGCAAAGGATTTTGAGTTTGCATGGAAAAGGGTCCTGAATCCTGAAACAGGCGCCTATGATCCTTCTAGCTTTTTTTACATAAAAGGGGCTGAAGAATATAACAGGGAAAATGGTTCTGTGGAAGATGTAGGAATTACTGCAGAAGACGATCATACCCTGAAGGTGGAGCTGGACACCCCGATCAAGTTCTTTCCGAAAGTACTGATGGGACAGGGCTTCATGCC
Source organism: Bacillus infantis NRRL B-14911 (assembly GCF_000473245.1). Classification (NCBI taxonomy): domain Bacteria; kingdom Bacillati; phylum Bacillota; class Bacilli; order Caryophanales; family Bacillaceae; genus Bacillus; species Bacillus infantis. The sequence continues at coordinate 2,489,055 of NC_022524.1, read as the reverse complement.
GGTGAACCAGAAAACAGTCGAAGCAGACGAAAACTGGGCTGCAGGGCCGGAAACCATTGTGACCAATGGCGCTTATACACTCGGCAAATGGGAACATAATAATCTTCTTACTCTGAAAAAGAACAGCCAATACTGGAACAGTAAAGATATTACTATTGAATCCGTAAACTTTAAAATGGTGGCTGATGCCAACACCGAATATCAGATGTATAAATCAGGCGATATTGATTTGATCAAGAATCTTGCCGCCGATGCGATAGATATCGAAAAGGGGGGCAAGGAATTTATCAACTCTCCGCAATTCAGTGTCTATACATATACATTCAATGTAAATGAAGAGCCTTTCAATAACAGTAAAATCCGCAAAGCTTTCAGCCTGGCAATCGACCGTGAAGCTATCACAAAAAACATTTCTAAAGGCGGCGAAGAGCCAGCCTACGGCTATGTGGGCTACGGTGTGGAAGGGCCGTCAGGGAAGGACTTCCGGGATGAGAAGAAACCTTACTACTCTTTTGATGCGGACGAAGCAAAAGAATTGCTTGCAGAAGGAATGAAGGAAGAAGGCTGGAAGGAGCTTCCTTCTGTAACCCTGAAATATAATTCAGAAGGAAACCACAAGAAGATTGCCGAAGCTCTGCAGGAAATGTTCAAGGTGAACCTTGGGGTTGAAGTGAAGCTGGAGAACCAGGAATGGAAAACATTCATAGATACTTTCAAGCAGAAAAACTTCCAGGCGGCGCGCATGGGCTGGGTAGGGGACTTCCTGGATCCGTACCCTGTTCTGGATCTGTACAGCTCAGGCAGTTCCAGCAACTTTACAAACTGGTCCAATCCTGAATTTGACAAGCTGCTTGACCAGTCACTGACAGAGCAGGACGAAGCAAAGCGATTTGAACTGCTGCATCAGGCTGAATCTGTCCTGATGGATGAGATGCCGATCATCCCAATCTACTTTTCTTCTCAGAATGCGGTTGTAAAAGAAAATATTAAGGGAATCCGGTTCAGCCCGCTCAATAATCCGGATTTCAGATATGCTGAAAAGGTTTCTGAATAAGTCTGCACAAAAGGAGCCGGTATACCGGCTCCTTTTACAAGGTGAAAATTCCTATGTGAGTATAAAAAACAGCCTTCATCAGGCTGCAGGTTAAGAGGAAGCGGCGGGCATATTGGAAGCTGGCAGAGCAATGATTTTGCCGCCGATCTGGATATGAACGGTATCTTTGTAAATAGCCTTTACAATCCCTTTTAGCAAAACAGGTGAATCTACCGCTAATTTCTTTGAGTCTTTGCTGATTTCCATGCCAGAATCCTCCCAGGGTATGAATTTTGATCAATTGGCAGAATGATTAAACATATAAATCAATTCTACCTTTATAGCTTAAATCCTGCGTATTTTTTCATGTAAAAGCAAATAAACTCAGCAGCTTTTTTTCTATTAATATCTTCGGCCGCCATTATACATATCACGCTTTCAGACAATCTTGTAATTTTTATGCGATACAACCGTTATTGGTGTATCAATTTTTAACAGCAGTGCATCCTCATCGCTTATTTGGACAAGAACGCTTTCTTCTTTAACCTTCACAACCGTTCCGGTAATGGTAAGGTCATGCCTTTTAAATCTGATTGTATCTCCCTCTTTTGCCATATGTGTGACCCCTTATCGTTAAATTTTCAATCAGTAAAAAAACTTTGACGTAAGGACTATCCTAGTGAAATTAAGTTCATTATTGCACCATAAAAAACCCCTGTCAAACAATAAGGTGAACTTCAGTTCATGTTTTTTTGCTACCTGATTTTAAGCTCTCTGCTATGTTCTTTATATGATATGATGAGTTTGGAGGTGAGCCTATGGCGGATAAAAGTGCCGGCCCGTTTCCGGGCGAATTCCCATCACTGCCCAAACAGGAAAGAGCACTTCAAAAACGAAAGGCACTCCTGGAAAGCGGGCGGAGGCTATTCATAGAAAAAGGCTACGAAATGACAACAGCAAAAGAAATAGCAGCGGCAGCCGATGTGGCCACAGGCACCTTTTACCGCTATTTCTCTGATAAGCGCCAGCTGCTGATGGCACTGCTGCAGGACAAAATCGACTTTCTAATAATTCCTGAGCCCGACTGGCTAAATGGAGACCCGGTTCTCCTCCTTGCCCGGCTGCTGGATGAGCACTACAAAAGGCTTGAAGCCGTCGGCATTCATCGTGTGCTGCCTGAATTGCTGCCCAAGGATTCCGAATTGGCCGGCATTTTGCAGGAGGCTCGGAGAAATATACATATGCAGATTGTGCAGGGTTTAGAACAGGCGAGGCAAAAAGGATTGACCTGGAAGGACATAGATCTTGACACTGCCGCATGGTCTGCCCTCATTTTGGCCGAAAATGGACCTCATAAAGAGGAGCAAAGTTCTTCGCCGCTCAATACACTGGAAGCAGCCCGAATCATCTGCAGGATGATTTTCCCTCCTGAGGCAATCAGCCGCAATGGGAAGAATGAGGCTGAAGAAATGAAATAGAAGGCCCTGGCATTATGCCGGGCCTTATTTTTGTAGAGCCAAGGAATATTTTACATTAAAGCGAACAGTGTCTTTTTAGACCTATCCAAGTACACTTCAAACTGTATGAACTTTTTACCTCTCGAGCTGTTTCAGACCTTTTTTTAAAGCCTCCACTGCCAAAATGCTAGTACATATTGAAGTAATCTCATTGGCGAAAATAAACTTTGCCCCATAATAGAAAGCTGTCCCAAAACCCATCTCCAAAGTAAGGAATTTTTTGATGGAAGACGTTTCAATTACGAAGAAGATAAACTGCCCGTCTTTTCTCATTTCTTTCACCTTCCCGACTTATCTTAGATCATATGTCCGCAAAGATATGTCCAATTACTCTGCTATCTGTAAAAAAAATCCTTTTATTGTGCTTATTAACTCGAGGTTTCATTTTTAGCCCAATCAGGGAAAAGCTAATATCAGCATCTTGTTTTTTATCAGCGAGAAAGGGGACCGCATACATGTCAGGAATTTTATTGGCTGTCATAACAGCAGCATGCTGGGGCAGCATTATATTGGTCAGCAATAAACTCGGAGGGGATGATAATAGCCAGACCTTTGGGACAACCATCGGCGCACTGATTTTTGCAGGAGCGGTATTTCTCTTTGTCAGACCGGAACTGTCACCGCTTGTATGGGGTGCAGGACTTGCTTCAGGGGCGCTTTGGTCCCTGGGACAAAAAAATCAGTTTGGGGCAGTGAAGTACCTTGGAGTCGCTAAGACTACTCCGCTATCGACCGGACTCCAGCTTATCGGGACAAGCTTTTTCGGGATTGTCGTTTTCAATGAATGGTCGACAGGGGTTCAGATTACGCTCGGCATCATTGCCCTTGTCCTGATCATCGCCGGAGCAGTCATGACTTCCTGGGGCCAGAAGGAGGGGAATGATGAGTCTAAGAATCTGAAAAAAGGGCTGGTCACCCTGCTTATTTCAACTGTTGGTTTTGTCGGATATGTTGTCATCATTAACTGGCTCGAAATCGACGGATGGTCTGCGCTGCTTCCGCAGGCGCTTGGAATGGTGATTGGCGGTACGGCACTCACAATCAAAAATAAGCCGTTCAATAAATATGCTGTCAGGAATCTTCTGACAGGGCTGATCTGGGCAGCCGGAAATCTGACGCTTCTGCTGTCGCTCCCGAAAATCGGCGTGGCAACAAGCTTCTCGCTTTCTCAGACAGGAATCGTCATCTCTACCCTGGGAGGGATTTTCCTTCTCGGCGAGAAAACATCCAAAAAGCAAACAATCCTTATCATCACAGGGTGCCTGCTCATCATAGCAGGCGGAGTGCTGATTGGATTTACAAAAGGATAAGGAAAGGAGAATGGATATGTACAAAGACCTTGAAGGAAAAACAGTCGTGATAACAGGTGGAAACTCAGGGCTTGGGCGGGCAATGGCCGAAAGATTCGGAGCAGAAAAATCGAATGTCGTCATTAATTATCACAGCAATGATGATAATATCGACGAAATCATTGAGAAGATTGAAAACGCAGGAGGAAAGGCTAGCAGCATCCAGGGCGATGTCGGCAGCGAGGAAGATGTCAAGCGGATCATTGAACATGCTGTGCATACCTTTGGTTCCCTTGACGTTATGGTCAATAATGCCGGGATTGAAAATGAAGTTCCATCAGAGCAACTATCACTGGATGATTGGAATAAAGTCATCAACACAAACCTGACAGGTCAGTTCCTTGGCTCCCGAGAAGCAATCAACTATATGCTGGAGAACGACATAAAAGGCTCTATCATCAATATGTCATCCGTCCACCAGCGTATCCCCTGGCCTCACTTCGTCCATTATGCTGCCAGTAAGGGAGGCGTGAAGCTGATGACCGAAACACTCGCACTAGAATTTGCCCCTAAAGGAATACGTGTCAATTGCATTGCACCCGGCGCCATCGACACACCGATCAACGCAGAAAAATTCTCGGATCCGGAACTGGAAAAAGGCGTCCTGGAGCTCATTCCGATGGGCTATATCGGAAAGCCCGAAGAAATCGCAGCCTGCGCCGTCTGGCTGGCATCAAAAGAAGCAAGCTATGTCACCGGGCTCACACTCTTCGCTGACGGAGGTATGACGCAGTATCCCGGATTCCAGGCAGGGAAGGGATAAAAAGATTATTAAATAACATGGAAAAAGAGGGCATGGAGAAAATTTCCGTGCTCTTTTTAATGTAGTATTTACTTAGTGATATCTGATTTTATGGAGACCTTGTTGATTGAGAGGAATAAGCAGACTCCAGCGAAAATAGCAGAAAGCTAAAGACCCCGTATGTGCTTTGCGGGGAAGAAACTACTTGAAGTTCTAAACCCCACCTATGACATTTATCATGTCCACCCTATGACATGTATGCCTTACATCATGCCTCCATGTATTACATAATGAAATAAGCAAGTACGAGGAGGATTAACTATATGGATAAAAAAACGTCAAAACCTGGCAAATTATCAAGGAAAAATATCTCTCCTTACGAAAAAGCCGATACAAAGAGCAGTATCTTCCAGCTAATGAACACGCTGGTGCCCTTCTTTCTCATTTGGTATCTGGCCTATGAAACCATGCAAATATCTTATCTGATCACGTTTATATTGACTGTTGTGAATGCAGGATTTCTGGTGAGGATCTTCATCATTTTCCATGACTGCTGCCACAACTCTTTTTTCAAAAGCAAAAAGGCGAATGAAGTGCTTGGCATGATCACAGGAGTGATGACACTATTCCCTTTCCATCAATGGAGGCACAGCCATTCTGTCCACCATGCAACAAGCGGCAACCTGAATAAAAGGGGCACCGGTGACATCTGGGTCATGACGGTTGATGAATACCTGGACGCAAGCTTCTGGCAGCGCATGCAGTACCGCGCTTACCGCAATCCGCTTGTGATGTTCGGCCTCGGACCGATTTATGAGTTCCTCATTGCCCAGCGCTTCAACCGCAAGGGAGCACGGCCTAAGGAAAAAATGAACACTTATCTCACAAACATCCTGATTGTCCTTGTGATTGCATTTATGTGCTGGCTGGTAGGCTGGAAGGCCTTCCTTCTTATCCAGGGACCGATTTTCTATATTTCCGGTGCGCTTGGCATCTGGCTGTTTTATGTACAGCATCAGTTCGAAGATTCTTATTTCGAATACGACGAAGAATGGGAATTTGTCAGGGCAGCTGTTGATGGAAGCTCCTTTTATAAGCTTCCGAAACTCCTGCAGTGGCTGACTGGCAATATCGGCTTCCACCATGTCCATCATCTCAGCCCCAGGGTTCCGAACTATTTTCTGGAGGATGCCCATAATAAGGAACCGCTGCTCAATAATGTCCAGACGATCACACTGTCAACTAGTCTGAAGTCGCTGAAATACCGATTATGGAATGAACAGAGCCGCAGCTTTGTTTCTTTCAGGGAAATCCATCACCTGCTGAAAGCACAGAAGAAGAAAAGCGTTTCAGTTTAAAAAGCCAGTTCAAAGGACGGAGCCCGAATATCATGGCTCTGTCCTTTTTTGAAAAGACATTTTTATGTAAAATAAGGATACAAAAGATATTGGAGATGTATAATGAAGAAAAAATTGCTTGTCTTTAACAGCAGCACCGGGATTTCCCCTTATATATGGGCGATTCTAACGATACTGCCTTTCTATTTCATCTTTCAGTCTTCATCAACAGCGGAAATCGTTGCCGGCATCATTTTAACTGTCATCTTTTATTTATTCTTCCGGCTGGCCTTCCTTTCGAGGGGATGGACTGTTTATATCTGGGCCATCGTGCTGATCGGGATCTCAACAGCGATGACAACACTTTTCGGTTATGTGTATTTTTCATTTTTCATTGCTTATTTCATCGGCAATATCACAGGGAAGGCCGCTTTCGCCATTCTTTATATCCTTCACCTGACAGCAGCTTCTGCGGCAATCAACTATCAGTTTGTCCTGCAGGATCCATTATTCGTGAAGCAGATCCCATTTATAATCATCAGCTGGCTCAGCGTCATCCTCCTGCCATTCAGCATCAAAAACCGGAATATGCGGGGCAAGCTGGAGTCGCAGCTGGAAGATGCCAATAAACGGATTTCAGAGCTGGTTAAGATGGAAGAGAGGCAGCGGATAGCCAGGGACCTGCATGATACGCTCGGCCAGAAGCTTTCACTGATCGGGCTTAAGAGCGATCTGGCGGGGAAATTAGTCTATAAAGATCCAGAGCAGGCCCGTTCCGAGCTGAAAGATGTGCAGCAGACAGCCAGGACCGCCCTGAATGAGGTCAGGAAGATGGTCTCGCAGATGAGGGGGATCCGGCTGAAGGAGGAGGTAGTCCTGATTGAACAAATACTCGGGGCTGCAGGGATTTCGTTTGTGCTTAAACAGGAGCGGCAGCTTGTCAATGTTTCACTGTTTGTGGAAAACATCCTCAGCATGTGCCTGAAGGAGGCAGTGAATAATGTGGTGAAGCACTCCAATGCTACCGAGGTTATCGTGGAAATCAGGCAGGCCGATGACGAAACTGCAGTCACAGTCAGTGACAATGGCGTTGGCATTGATCCTGACCGGGACATTGGCAAAGGAAGCGGACTGCTCGGTATCAGGGAGCGTGCTGAATTTGTCAATGGCACTATGGAGGTGTACCAGGACGGGGGAACTACACTGATTGTCCGGGTGCCGAATGTTGTGAAGATCAGACAAAAGGAGGAGCTGCAATGATTCGTATTGTCATAGCAGAAGATCAGCGTATGATGCTTGGTGCACTTGGTTCGCTGCTGAGCCTTGAAGATGATATGGAAGTTGTCGGCAAGGCAGGAAATGGCGAGGAAGCCGTCGCCCTTGTCCATCAGCACCAGCCGGATATCTGCATCATGGATATTGAGATGCCGCTGAAAACGGGACTTGAGGCAGCGGAAGAACTGAAAGGCATCTGCAAGGTCATTATCCTGACTACCTTTGCCAGAACAGGCTATTTTCAATCGGCGATCAAAGCCGGCGTGAGCGGCTACCTGCTCAAAGACAGCCCGAGCGAAGAGCTGGCAGGCAGCATCCGCAGTGTCATGGCTGGCCGCCGCATTTACGCCCCGGAGCTGATGGATGATATGTATGCCGAAGAAAATCCGCTGACCGAAAGAGAAAAAGCAGTACTGGAACTGGTCGCGGACGGAAAGAACACAAATGAAATTGCAGCAGAGCTGTCCATTAAAAGCGGGACTGTCCGCAATTATGTGTCTGCCATTCTGGAAAAGCTTGAAGTACAAAACCGGATAGAAGCGATTACACGGTCCCGTGAAAAGGGATGGTTCAAATAATGAGAAGAGCTGGATGGATTCCAGCTCTTTTTAAGTTTTGAAAAAATTGTAAGCTGGAAAAATTATTGCCGATTCCGGGTAGAAAGAAAGGAGTTTTAGGTAGAATCCTTCAAAGTGCTGGCAGAACTCCTCCATATTCAGGCAGAAAAACTGCAAATATATGCAGAATCATCCTGAATCAGCTGAAGTATATATTCCCACACTGCTAAACTCAGACTGTATATCCTCAATCCAGACAGAGCTTCCCTATTTTTTAAGATTTCTGCGCGTCCTCCCATATTCCCCAGAAAAAATTCCCTATTTTTTGACCCTTTTTACAGTTGTGTTGCGTCTATATTACAAACGGCTTTTTTGGCAGCAAGGAGGGAGCCTTTGAACCCTGACATCGATAGAGATTGGCTGAAGCTTACAAAAGACCAAGCCATAGAATTTGCCATGGACTTGTATGGCGAGAAATTGAAGCGATTTATTTATACATATACGAAAAGCTGGCCGCAGACTGAGGATGTTCTTCAGGATGTATTCCTGAGCGTTTATATGAATCTGGAAAATTTTAAGGGTGAATCGTCCTTTAAGACGTGGATTTTCCGAATTGCCGCAAATAAATGCAAAGATCATCTGCGAAGCTGGCATTACCTCCATCTCCAGTTTACTGACAAACTATTCTGGTTTGACAAAAGGGAGAGATCGGCTGAGGATGAACTGATTGAAAAAGATGGGCAGGACCGCCTGATGGAAAATATCTTAAAATTGCCGGTCAAATACAGGGAGAGCATCCTCCTTTACTATGTAAAGGAATTTTCAATGCTGGAAATTGCGGAGATCCTGAATCTTCATATTGAAACGGTTAAAACAAGGATCAGGAGGGGCCGGGATAAGTTGAAAGTCTTTTATTCTGAAGAAGAAGGGAATGAATTCAGTGGATGACAGGCTGAGAGATTTGAAGCAGCATTTTGATCCCTATATCTCTAAGGACCCGGTTTTTACAGAGAAAGATAAAAGGCTGGTCAGGCAAAAGATTGCCACAGCAAAGAGAAAAAAAGAGGCACCTTATCCAGCTCTTTTCCCCAAAGCTGCCGCATGGCTCACTGCATGTGTATTCTTTCTGTCTATAGGCGGATTTGCAGGCTATCAGCTGGGACTCCTGCAGACAGAAGGACAGAGTTCAACGCCGCAGGACGCTGTTATAGAAGAGGTCCCCATCGACGCCGGACGGAATATATTTGACCCTGATGAAGCTGAGGCGGGCGATTCTGTAGCGGCAATGATTTTATCGGACCTTAAAAGTGAAGGCAGGCACGGGGCTTTCCAGACAGTATATGCAGAATTCAAGGGAGAGAAGCTTTTAAGCGGCACAGTCCAAAGTTTCGGCAGCTCCTCCGGTTTTCTTGAAGGCCAATTCTATTTTAAGCCTGATGCAGGTACTGACGCTCTCCTGCCGCGTTTTAAGGGAGATACCAGGGAAAGCTGGATTACTTTTGAAAATCAGGAAGAATTCTCAGATAAAATTAAAATGGCCGCGGAAGAAGGCGGGAGAATTCAAGTCGTCATAGACGCCTATACCATCCGCTTTGCCCCTTCGGATTCAAACAATACTGCGAGGATCAAATCAATCGTAAAGAATACACCTGTGATCTCCATAAAACAGGAAGGGGAAACGGTCGTTCCTATGGAAAAAGGTAAAGGGAAGGCTTTCATTTCAATGGACAGTACACAGAAGTTCACTGGCGGAATTTCGCTTGAAAGTCTCACTCCCGGCCGCCGGTATACGGTTACACTGAAGTCCTCCGCAAACGCTGGCGTTGTGTTCGGACCGGCTGAAAATATTGATATAGCGGAAGGTTCGATTGAGGACGATATTTATTTCATACCAGATGCTGACGGCAGGCTCGAGGTGTCGATGGAAAATCCTGTCCGCATTATTGAAGGCGGGGGCGAATACTTTTTGATTGTACAGGCAGAGGGCGAGATGGCTGATATGTCTGTCTCAAGGCTATTTGAGTTCAAAAAATAAAAGGGGGCCTTAAAAGTGGAAGTGGAAAAAGAGAAAAAAAAGATAAAAAACAAACTGCCATTCCGGCTCAATCTGCTTTTCTTCTTTGTTTTCGTATGCTTCAGCCTTCTGATCGTCCGGCTTGGCGTCGTCCAGATCGTTAAAGGGGAGGATTTCGTTAACGAGCTGAACAGGACCGAGAATCATGTCATCAAAGAATCTGTCCCAAGGGGAAAAATCTTTGACAGGGATGGGCGGCTAATTGTCGGCAATGTCGGGCAGAATGCCATTTCCTATATAAAAGATCAAAATACGAAGCAAGAGGACATCAAAAATGTTGCGGAAGAGCTTGCCAAATATATTGAAATGAGCACAGAAAAACTGACGGAAAGGGATCTGAAGGATTTTTGGATCCTGACACATGAAGAAGAGGCAAAGGCGCTGCTGAAAAAGAAAGAGCTGGAAAATGAGAAGCTGACAGACAAAGACCTTTATAAGCTTCAGCTCAAAAGAATTTCTCCGGAAAATCATCTGGCTAAAATGACGCCTCAGGATAAAAAGGTAGCCGCCATCTTCAGGGAAATGGCAAAAGGCTATGCGCTCACACCGCAGATCGTCAAAAATGAAAATGTAACCAGTAAAGAAGCCGCCCTTGTGAGTGAGCATCTTCAGGATATGCCGGGTGTCGATGTTTTCACGGACTGGAAGCGGGAATATCCAAACGGCGATACATTCCGCTCGATACTTGGGAATATCAGTTCAAGCGAAGAAGGCCTTCCTCAGGACCGGCTGGAATATTTCACTTCACGCGGCTATAGTCTGAATGACCGGGTCGGTAAAAGCCAGATCGAATATCAATATGAAGATGTGCTTGCTGGAGAAAAAACGAAAACAGAATACAAAGTGGATAAAAGCGGGAAAGTGAAAGAAGCAGTAGAGATATCAACAGGAAAAAGCGGCAAGGATTTGATCCTGACCATTGATCTTGAGCTGCAGGAGAAGGTGGAGGAAGTCATCGAGCGTGAGCTGAAAGCTGCTAAAGCAAGCGGCGGAGGCAGATTCCTCGACAGTGCCTTCGTTGTCATGACCAATCCTAGGACAGGCGAAGTCCTGGCTATATCAGGCAAGAAGCTTAAATACGAAAACGGCGGCTATAAGGTGGATGACTATGCACTGGGCGCTTTCACTTCATCGTATGAAGTCGGGTCAGCCGTCAAGGGGGCGACTGTCCTTGCCGGCTATGAAATGGGCGTACTTCAGCTCGGCACCAGATTCAAAGATGAGCCCCTTAATTTGTATCAGACACCAGTGAAAAAATCATACAGCCTTGCGCTGGGATCACCTAATGATATTGAAGCACTGAAGAAATCATCGAACGTTTATATGTTTAAAACGGCAATCAGGGCGCTCGGCAAGGAATATACCCCAGGAATGAAGCTGCCGTACGATCCAGGAGCGTTTGAGGAGTTCCGCTATTATTTCAATCAGTTCGGCCTTGGAGTCAAGACAGGGATCGACCTTCCGAACGAATCCAGCGGACTTCCAGGCACCGATTACAGGCCCGGGCTTCTGCTCGACTTATCAATCGGACAATATGATACTTATACAGCTCTTCAGCTGGCACAATATATATCGACGATAGCCAATGACGGGAACCGCATGAAGCTGCAGCTTGTCAGGGAAATCAGGGAACCATCACCTGCAAAAGAGCTTGGCCCTGTCTATAAGGGCTTCGAGCCTGTCACGCTTAACCGCATCGACATGAGCGAGAGGGAAATCCAGCAGGTTCAGGCCGGCTTCAAGAAGGTTTTCCAGGAACAGGGCGGGACTGCAGCAAGCTATTTTAGCGGAAGCCCTTACCGGGAATATGACCTGGCAGGAAAGACCGGCACAGCGCAATCATTTTATTATAGTATGGAAGAGAAAAAGCTGTACAAAGATACTCCAACCTATAATCTCACACTGGCGGGCTATTCGCCTTCACGTGATCCGGAAGTTGCTTTCTCGATCGTTGTGCCTTATGTGTCTTCTGATAAAAACTCTATCAATAAAAAAATCGGCCAGGGCATCATGAAGGCCTATTATGACCTGAAAAAAGGAAAAATAGCTGAGGACAGCGAATAAAATGGAAAAGGCGAAGGAAAGGGGCCATGTATGGGCCCCTTTTTCCATGGCTGAACAATCAAATGAATCTGGAAAAGAAAATAAAGGAGGATTTAAAAATGAAAGTCAGAGAGCTTAAGAGCTTGGGTGAAAAAGAACTGAAACAGCTGTCCGTGCTGCTGGCTGATGCAGTCAACAGCGGAGCGTCGATTGGATTTCTGCCTCCGATGGATGAAGCAGCCGCCCTTTCCTACTGGAAGGAACTCCAGCTGAAAGAGACTGCCCTATTGATAGCAGAAGAAGAAGGAATGATAGCAGGGTCTGTCCAGCTACAATTTTGCACAAAGGAAAATGGCACCCACCGTGCTGAAATAGGCAAGCTGATGACCCATACAAACTTCCGCCGCAAAGGAATTGGCCGCAGGCTGATGGAAGCTGCAGAGAAAAGGGCAATGGATGACGGAGTTTCGCTGATTGTACTCGATACGAGGGAAGGAGATCCTTCCAACCTTCTTTACCGTTCCCTGGGTTATACAGAATCAGGCATGATTCCCTGCTATGCCCGCTCGGAAGACGGCAGCCTCCATACAACCGTCTTTTATTACAAACTTCTATCATAGTATCCTGCTATATTGGGAAACTGCCAGGTTTTACGGTTTTACTCCCCGCTGCTGGAAGAAAAATGTTAGAATATCCAATAGATTGACAAATTTTTCATCCAGGAGAGGCATCACCGCAATCCGGATATTTATCTGGGGTCCTCTCCATTCATTTAGGAGGCTGAAATATGAATTCACAATTAAACAAGCCAAAAGGCATCGGCCAGATCCTTGATCTTACCTTCAGCCTGGCCAGGAATAAATTTGGTTCCTTTACAGCCATCTTTCTCATTCTGGTAGGGCCGGTCTATCTTCTCCAGGCACTGTTCAGCCTGGCAGCGGGACAGAGTTTTTTCAGGGACATAAATGCCGGGGGAAGCTGGTTTGAACAGATTGCCGCAAGCTTTGAAACTGATACCGCAGGTACAGATATTTACGCACCGGGTTCGCTTTTTGCCGATCTGGGCCTGGTTTTTGCCGGCCTGCTGTCAGCTTTGATGATCCCTTTGGCAGGGGCGGCGGTCCTTATAGCGGTAGATCAGGTGAGAAAAGGAATGGAATTCACCCCGGGAATGGTGATCAAGAAGGCTTTCAGGCGGTTTTGGCCGATTCTGGGAACAAGCATCCTTTTTAGCATCATCACATTCGCCATCATCATTCTGCCAATTGTATTTATATCCATCACGGGTATATTCGGGTCAATGGTCCATCCTGTGATAGGCATTATTTTTGCCGGGCTGTTTTTACTCGCTTTTGCCGTTGGAGTAGGCTACCTTCTGACAAGGTGGAGCTTTTATTTTGGATATACCGTTCTGGAAAAAAAAGCACCGGGTTTCTCCGAAAGCTGGACATTGACCCAGGGGCGCTCCTGGCATATGCTCCTTATTTATGCCCTGCTGTTTTTGATCATCGGAATCGTATCTTTTGCGATCGAGATGACGGCCGGCCTTCTCCTTGGAGGCAGTGTACTGTTTGATATCATCTTGAATCTGGCAACCCTTGTCACAACATGTTTGTATTATATCGGATTTTCTGTGATGTATTTCGACCTGAAAGGAAGGCAGGGCGGCGATGATCTTAACAGCATGATAGAGGACTACAGCAGGGTGCAGTAGGATGAAGGCTGAGAATACCGGCAAGAGGTGGAGACAATGAAGGATGCTGAACAAGCAAGAAAAGAACTGTCTGAGATATTGGAAGACAGGGAATATACTGTCTATCAGAATCAAGGGGAGAGCTTTCTTGAGAAGCTGAGGGAAAAATTCTTCACGTGGCTTGAAGAGCTGTTCCCGCAGATAGAGTTTTCCAGCGGCTCTTCAGGCGCCTTTCCGTTCATCATGATTCTGGCGGGAGTCCTATTCATTGGAATAGTCGTGTTTGCGGCAGCAAGGGCTGCCAAAAGGCAAAAGATCCTGCAGGAGCAACAGCCTCTTGACAGGGCCGCTGAAATCAGCTGGTCCTATAAGAAGCATCTTGAAGAAGCCGGAAAGCATGAGGAATCCGGGGACTTGACAAAAGGAGCACGCCATATTTTCCTGGCCCTTCTGCTCTGGTTCAATGAATACGGGTGGCTGAATGCGAAAATATGGAAAACGAACTGGGATTATTATGAGGAGCTTAAAAGAACCGACACTAAAACGGCTGAGGTTTTCTACTCACTTTCAGCACTTTTCGACAGGGCTGCCTATGGGGGTCAAAGCATAAAAGCCAGTGAGTTTCAGCAATTCAAGAGAGAAGCATTGAGACTTATGGACAATAGTGCAAACCTGCAGGAAGGGAGGGATCCGGAAGTTGCGGAATCAGCTGATTAAGAAGGCTTTTTACTGGATAGTTCCGCTGCTGCTGTTTATTATGGCCAGCTTTTTCCTGGCCGGCGATGCCCCAGCCAGCTATCCTCCCTATCTTGCCAAATCCCCTTCGCCGACAGGCATTAAGGGACTGTATACATATTTGGAGCAAAACCGCTCCAGCATCAGAAAATGGAGCAGGGAGCCCGGTCTGCTCCCGAACTCTGAAGAACCCATCCTCCTGGTCATGGCAGAGCCCAGCTTTGTCCCTGACCGGGAGGAGATGGCAGCTTATACGGAATTTTTGGAGAATGGCCATACAATTCTGCTATTCAAGGAAAATCCGGCACCGATGTTCGGGATAAAAACAGAGCAATTGGCAGCTGAAGGGGATAACGCCGTGAAGGTTGCTGATAAAGACGGGAAGGTGCACAGTGCAGCCATACACTCTGCATTCCGGATCACAGAAGAACGTGGAGATGAAATTCTGCTTTCAGATGAACTGGGTGCGGTAGCGGTCAAAAGGCCCGTCGGCAAAGGCAGCCTGATTGCCGTCAATTCCCCTTCCTGGCTCACTAATGGAATGGTCCTGGATGAAAACCATTTAGAGCTCATCCTGGCATTATTGGACGAATCAGCCTCACAGGATATATTCATAGATGAATTTTTGCATGGGCAGGAATCTTCTTCCGGGGCCGGGGCTTATCCGCAATGGTTCCTCGTGATTCTTGTACAGGGAGCCCTGCTTGCTATATTATGGGCCTTCTATAAAGGCAAAAGGTTTGGCCCTGTCGACTGGCCGAGGGAGGAAACGGTCCGTTTTACAGATGAAAAGATTTCAGCCTTGTCTGCATGGCATTTAAGGGGAAGGCGCTACCAGGATTCGCTTAGAATCCAGTCGGAATATACAAAAGAGCTGCTCCAGGAAAAATGGGGCATCCCGTTCAGCCGCGACTGGGAAGAAGCCGGGGTTTCCATCCTGGCAAAAGCATCTTCTTTGACTCAAGAAGAGGTAGAGTCACTCACTAAGGGGATATCTTCTGTATTGAAAGAAGAGAATTTGCATAAAAAAGATTATTTGCTCTGGTCTGCAAAACTGGATCATTTAAGGAAAGAGGTGGAGAACAGATGAAACAAGATACATCTTCACTGCTCCAGCAGTATGAAGAACGAATAAAAGGACAGGGGCTGAACCTGAGGCTGCTGCTTGCCGCAATCCTCTCAGGGGGCCATGTATTGATAGAAGGGGTGCCTGGCACCGGAAAGACCCAGATGGTCAAGACACTGGCCGGGCTTCTCGGCGGTGAGTTCAGCCGGATCCAGTTCACACCCGACCTCCTCCCGAGCGATATAACCGGAAGTATGATTTATAACATGAAGGAAAGCTCCTTCCAAACCCTGAAAGGGCCGGTTTTTACAAATGTCCTGCTCGCTGATGAAATCAACAGGACACCTGCGAAAACACAGGCTGCGCTTTTGGAAGCAATGGAAGAGAAGCAGGTGACGATTCAGGGGGAAACTTATCAGCTCCCGGAAGCATTTTTTGTTGCGGCAACCCAGAACCCGATAGAATTTGAAGGGACGTATCCTTTGCCTGAGGCCCAGCAGGACCGCTTCCTTTTCAAACTGATCATTGGTTTTCCTGAATTTGATGAGGAAAAGCTTGTGCTTCAGTCTGTGCTGGAAGGACGGATGGAAGCCGGGTCGATCATGCAGGCACTTTCACTCGAGGACTTTCTGTCCATACGGAAAAATATCGAGAGGGTGGCTTTAAGCCAGGATATTCTGGATTATGTCATAAGGATTGTCAGAAAGACGAGGGAAGCAGAGTCCATCCGGTTCGGCGCCAGTACAAGGGCGGCCATTTCCATCGGAAAAGCAGGTAGGGCATGGGCTTATCTTGCTGGCCGCGATTATGTTACCCCTGATGACATCAAGATGGTTTCCAAGCCTGCTTTAAGGCATAGGATCCAATTATCCCCAAATGCAGAATTGGAGGGAAGGACTGTTGACCAGACAATCGATGAGCTTGTGGGATCGGTTCCTGTTCCGAGATAGAGGCATACTTCCCGGAAAGCGGCTCCTCATCGGCATGTTTATTCTTTCACTGGCCCTGGCTGCTGCGGCAGCAATCTGGGGAGTGCCGTGGAAACTGGCAGCAGGACTCAATATCGGCTTTCTGCTGCTTTCCTTTGCCGACCTGGCTTTTTTGCCTAAGAGTTCTCAGATCAGGCTGAAACGGAGAGTCCCGGAAGAGATGGAAAGAGGGCTTCCTGCCGATGTTGGCATTGAAATAGAAAACCATTCCCAGCTGCCTTTAACGTTGCGGATCATTGATGATCTCTCCGACTCCTTTGCCAGGCCATTTCCGCTTAAAAGAAAGCTCGCAGGAAACACGAGGGGGACAGTCCAATATGAAACCGCAGCCAGTATAAGGGGGCATTATACGCTGAACAGGATCTATATCCGCTGCAGCAGCTTCCTTGGCCTATGGGAAAAGCAGATGGTGAAAGAAGCCGAAAGCCAGGTCAAAGTGATTCCTGATTTGACCGAAACCCGGCGCTATCTTGAGAATGCTCAGTCCTATTTGCTTTATGAAGGAGAAAAAATCCGGAGGCAGCAGAGCGGAGCCGGGGAATTTTCAAAAATACGGGCATACGCGCCAGGAGATGATCCCCGTAAAATCAATTGGAGGCAGACGGCCAAGCTTCAGGAGGTCATGGCCAATGTCCATGAGCCGGAGCACGGAAAATATGTCACCATTATGATTGACTGCGGCAGGATCATGGGTGCGGAGCTGGAAACGGGCAACAGGCTTGAAAAGGCGCTGGAAGCGGCAATGACTACCGCAGCCGCGGCGCTCAAAAACGGTGATTATGTTTCCGTCCTTGCTTTTTCAAAAGACATTCAATCGTATGTACCGCCTTCAAAAGGGATGCAGCACTTAAACTTCATCCTGAAAGCTTTGTATTCGATACAGGCGGACGCTGCAGAATCCAATTATAGCGGTGCCTTTCAATATTTGCAGTCTGTCCAGAACAAAAGGAGCTTATTGCTTCTCTTTTCTGATGTAAGGACTTTCACCCTGGAGGAAGGTGCGCTTGTTTATCTAAAAAGGATCCGGCAGCGGCACCTGTTCTTTATGCTCGGAATCGAAGACAATATCCTTTCAGCCCGGGCCAAAGATCGGCCGGACACTATAAAAAGCGCCATGCTAAAAAGCATGGCGCAGCAGCAGATCCTTATTGCAAAGCGGGAAAAGCTGAGATGGGAAAAACAAGGCCTGCAAATGGCGGAAGCGCCTGAAGGAGGTCTCGCAGCAGCTGCTGTGTCCCATTATATCAATGTGTTGAATCGGGGGCTTCTTTAATTTCTGCCATTTACATGGAGAGATTTTGTTTATCTCACCGGCACTCAGTGAGCTGTCGGGAGCGCGAAACTGTTTTTTAGAGCATCCATAGCATATACCCCTGCAAATATTTATGGAGCTTGCAGGGGATGAACCAGGCGTTTTCGCTTTTGATCCAGGAGCCAGCCTGACCAGGCATAAAACAGCAGTCCAAGGACCGTCAGGAAGGCAGCCATATACTTCATTTCCAGCGGGAGCGGGGAAGGGGTGATAAACCCCTCGATCAATCCGGCGATGATGAAGAGCGGAATAGTTCCCAGTAGCAGCTGAACCGACCTTTTTGCCTTGGTTTTCAGCTGATAGCCCCGGGAGTATCTGCCCGGGACCAGAAGCTTATATCCCATAAGCAGGCCGGCTCCGCCCGCGATGAATATCGCGGTAAGCTCTATCATCCCATGGGGGACAATATAGGCCCAGAATTCATAAGATTTTCCGTGAGACCAAAACAGGCCGGCAATGGCGCCTACAATGATGCCATTATAAATCATAAGATAAACGGTCAAAATCCCAAAGGTGATACCGCCGGCAAATGCGAGGATTGCGACACGGATATTATTGGTCATGATGCTTGCTGACATGACCGCAGAATCGACCGCACCTTCATTCTCGCCGAGCCTCTGGGGATCAATTGCCCCGGACATCTCGGCCGGGAGAATCGAATGGATTGAAAGCGGATCATGGATCACAGCAAAGAAACTCCCCAAACCGCCCAATGTGAAAAGGAGCATGCTGGCAACGACAAATTTCCATTGCTCGAACAATAGCCGCACAAACTTGATCTGGAAGAAATCTTTCAGCTGGGCCATACTGGAGGATTGGCTTTTATATAAAAGATTATGCGCCTTTGCGACAAGATCATTTAAATAAAAAGTCACTTCTTCGTCTGGAAAGAAAGTCCGGGAGAATGAAAGATTCTGTGCTGCTTTCTGATACAGCCTGTCAAACCGGGCCAAATCAGTTCCTGCGGCTTTTCGTCTTTTCATCCTGGCGAGCAGCTCCTCGAGCTCCTGCCAGTTTTCCCGATGCTGCTTGATGAACTGTTTACTATTCAATCTAATCACCTGCCTGTAACCATAAAAGTTGTATCTCCATTATAAATCATAGGGAGAGTGAGATACAGGCAAAACTTCCAGGAAATGGGGTGCATCATGCAAACAGAAACAATTCTTATCAAAACACCTGAATTTGTATCGCTTCAATTCCAGCCTGCCGGACTTGGCAGCAGGGCCGGGGCCCTCATCATCGATCAGCTGATCCTTATGGTATTCAATCTGGCGAGCATTCTTTTATTTGCTTTTTATGCTTCCAGTGCCGCAGCATTCTTTCTTGATGATACTTTTCTTTCATGGCCGTTCGCCATTATGCTAATTTGCCTTTTTCTGGTCAACTGGGGATATTTTTTTGTATTGGAATATTTTTGGGCAGGAAGGACACTGGGGAAAAAGATCATGGGAATAAGGGTCATTCAGGATAACGGCCAGAGCATCACATTGCTCTCAAGCTTTATCCGAAATCTCCTCCGCATCATAGACTCCCTGCCGGTGTACTATCTGCTTGGCATTCTGATGGTATTTTTTCATTCCAGGCATAAACGGGTCGGCGATCTGGCTGCCGGGACAGTGGTCGTGCATGAACGGAAAAAGAAGAAGCCGGGTAAAATGACCGGGATTGAAAAAGAAATCCAGGAAAGAGGCCTGAAAAAGGAAGATATATATATGGACGAGTGGACTGTCAGGAAGATTGGCGCCGAGGAGTGGAAGCTTTTAAAGACCTATAGTGAGAGGCTGCTCCAGCTCCCTATAGGCAAAAGAGAAGAGCTCACAAAAAAACTTTCTTATTCACTCCTGCCAAAGCTCGATATCGATCCGGAACGAAAGTCATTCAGGCAGCTGGAAGACATCCTGCTGGTTCTTTATTTAATCGGGAAAGAGGAGTGGGAATTTGAGAATCAGATAAAATGAGCATATTTTCCTAATTAAAAAAATTATTAGAAAACTTTTCGTTAACTCGTTGACAAATCATATGGGTATGGTAGGATTAATTTCAATAAAATAAATCAGAGCAAACGCTCCTGATTATATCACTTATCTAGAGTGGCTGAGGGACTGGCCCATCGAAGCCCGGCAACCTGCTAAAAGCAAGGTGCCAATTCCAGCAAAATGTCCAGCATTTTGGGAGATAAGGTGCAAGTATGCGAAATGCGCCTTTTCCTGTTGGAAAAGGCGTTTTCTTTTTCCTCCTTGTCCCCATCCCAGCCATTCAAAAAGGAGGCGAGCCGATCTGAAGCATGCTGATTGGGAGGAAGTGGCCGCACATCTGCAAAGGATGCTGCAGTCTGTAAAGTTTGGAAGCATCACACTTGTGGTGCAGGATGGCAAGGTCATTCAAATTGAGAAGAATGAAAAGGTTCGCCTTCAATCTAATAAAGCGCGCTGACTAGACAAACTAGAGGCGGTCTTTTTCCCAAAAGCGGGAGGAAGGCTGCCTTTTTTCTTGTTAAAAATCAGTCAAAAAACAGAAGGCACCATGAAAGGAGCACTGAAATGAGCACCACCGTAACATACACCAGCTGGGAACCGCCATCATTCCCTGAAAACGATGGATTCAAAGGAGCACAAAAAGTGCTGGAATGGGCCTATAGCCATTACAGCCCGCAAGATATCAGCTACGCCTCAAGCTTCGGGGCTGAGGCGATTGTACTGATTGATCTTATCACAGGGATAAAGCCTGATGCCCATATTATTTTCCTGGATACCGGGCTCCATTTTCCGGAAACCTATGAGGTCATTGAAAGGGTGCAGGAGCGTTTTCCGGAGCTGAATATTGAAAGGAAGCTTCCTTCCCTTTCTTTGGATGACCAGCGGGAAGCCTATGGACCGGCACTGTGGAAAAGAGAGCCGGACCGCTGCTGCAGCATCCGGAAGATCATTCCGCTCCAGGAAGCCATGAAAGACAAAATCGCCTGGATTTCCGGGCTGAGGAGGGATCAGTCTGCATCCAGGGCTGGGGCGCAATTTTTAAACAAGGACAGCAAATTTCAAAATGTAAAAATCTGCCCTCTTATTCACTGGACTTGGGAGGAAGTTTGGGAGCATATCCGTAAAAAAGATCTCCCATATAATAACCTCCATGACAATGGGTATCCAAGCATTGGATGCTTTCCCTGTACAAGGGCTGCAGGAGTTGGCGGGGACAGCAGGGCAGGCAGGTGGGCTGGGACCGGCAAGACGGAATGCGGCCTGCATTCCGGGTGAAAGGGGGGCATGACCATGCTTGCAGCAATAGCAATGACCATTGGACTATTCTTTGCCATGAATATAGGAGCAAGCGGGGCAGCTGCCTCGATGGGGATTGCATACGGATCAGGATCCATCAAAAGCCGAAAGACTGCTCTCCTGCTGTGCGGAGCCGCCGTATTCCTTGGCGCCTGGCTCGGAGGGGGCGAGGTTGTCAAAACGATGGGAAGCGGGATTGTGCCGAAAAGCACTTTCACCGTGAGCATAGCCCTGATTGTCCTTGCCTCTGCAGCACTGTCGCTTTTCCTGGCCAATATTTTCGGAATTCCGCTGTCGACCAGTGAGGTGACAGTCGGATCAGTTGTAGGGGCAGGGATTGCTTATCAATCTTTATTTGCTTCCAAGCTCTTGTGGATCATTTCTTTTTGGCTGATTACGCCGCTGGCCGCTTTTATCATTGCTGTCATTGCAGCGAAGCTGATCAGGATACTCCGCTCAACCAAGAAGACCAAAAAGCCGGGCACCATCCGCTTCCTTGGCTTCCTGGTCACACTCATGGGATTGTTTGAAGCCTTTTCGGCCGGCATGAATAATGTTGCCAATGCGGTTGGCCCCCTTGTTGGTGCTGACATCCTCCCGCCAGAGGCAGGGATTTTCTGGGGCGGTATATTCGTCGCCGCAGGCGCTGTTTTTCTCGGCAGTAAAGTGCTGGAGACAAACGGAAAGAAAATCACTGATATCCGGCTCGAAGAAGGATGCATCATTTCTGGTACCGGGGCAGGCATTGTCACTGCTGCATCCTTATTCGGGATTCCCGTCCCC
Source organism: Bacillus infantis NRRL B-14911 (assembly GCF_000473245.1). Classification (NCBI taxonomy): domain Bacteria; kingdom Bacillati; phylum Bacillota; class Bacilli; order Caryophanales; family Bacillaceae; genus Bacillus; species Bacillus infantis. The sequence continues at coordinate 2,467,275 of NC_022524.1, read as the reverse complement.
TTGACCCAGATCACGACAAGCTCCATCATCGGAATCGGCTTTGCCGGCCAGGGGCGCTCTGTTTTCCAGAAAGAAATTGTCATCAGGCTCCTCGGTGTATGGCTTGTGTCGCCAGTACTGTCGATGGTACTGAGCTATACCTTGATCCAAATCATCATTAAGCATGACTTTTACCCGATTGTTGCCATGGCTGGAGTCCTTATTTCTGTATTCGGTGTCCGTTTCCTGATGGGAAGGCAGAATACGGCCCTGCCGGAAAATGAAACTTATAAACTAGCAAGGAAAGGCTGATGAAAATGTCACTACCTATGCCTCATGGAGGCAAACTCATAGAAGCATTCAATCCGGATTATCCGATCCAGAACACGAATCAGGAGATAGAGATAGACTCAGTTGCATTAAGTGACCTGGAGCTGATCGCCTGTGGACTTTTCAGCCCGCTGACAGGTTTTCTGGGAAAGGAGGACTACGAATCTGTGGTTGAAAGTATGCGCCTTGCAGATGGTACAGTATGGCCGATACCGGTCACGCTGCCGATCATTCCGGATATAGCAGCTGACCTTCATAAAGGTGATATCTGCAGGCTGAATCATAAGGGAGAAACCTACGGGATCCTTGAACTTTCCGAGCTTTACCAGCCAGATCTGGAAAAAGAGGCACTTTCAGTCTACCGGACCTCTGACCGGGCACATCCAGGAGTTAATAAGCTTTTTGAAAGAGGCCGCACCTATGCTGCAGGAAAAATTACACTGATTAAGCGTCCTGATAAAGGAGATTTCACAGATGTCTGGCTGACACCGAAGGAGACGCGGTCCTTATTTGCTGAAAAAGGCTGGAACACGGTTGTCGGCTTCCAGACGCGGAACCCGGTGCACCGGGCCCATGAATATATCCAGAAAGCTGCCCTTGAAACAGTCGATGGCCTTTTCCTTAACCCGCTCGTCGGGGATACGAAGGAGGATGATATACCGGCAGATGTCCGCCTGAAAAGCTACCGGGTGCTGCTGGAGCATTATTATCCTGAAACCCGTGTCCAGCTCGCAGTCTATCCAGCAGCCATGAGGTACGCGGGGCCGAGGGAAGCTATTTTTCACAGCATCGCCAGAAAGAACTTCGGATGCACCCATTTCATCGTAGGGCGCGATCATGCCGGAGTAGGCAATTATTACGGAACCTATGATGCCCAGCATATATTCAGGGAGTTTACCGAAGAAGAGCTGGGGATCAAGCCTTTATTTTTCGAGCACAGCTTCTATTGCAATGTGTGTGAAGGCATGGCTTCCGACAAGACCTGCCCGCATACAGCGGATGACCGGGTAATCCTTTCAGGCACAAAGGTCAGGGAAATGCTCCGTGCCGGAGAAATCCCGCCATCCTCTTTCAGCAGGAAAGAAGTAATTGAGGTGCTGATTCAGGGCTTGCGGGAAAAAGAAACGGTTTAAGGAGGAAGAATGCATGGCACATTCACTGAATCTTACATGGCATGAAGCAGCAGTAACAAAAGAAGAGAGGAGGGCGCAAAACGGGCATGCCAGCTGTGTGCTCTGGCTGACAGGGCTGTCCGGATCAGGTAAATCGACCATAGCCAATATCGTCAGCCACCGGCTTTTCAAGGATGGCATTGATGAATATGTCCTGGATGGCGATAATATCCGCCATGGACTGAACCGCGACCTCGGATTCTCAGAAGAAGACAGGAATGAAAATATCCGCCGGATCGGTGAAGTGGCTAAGCTGTTTACTGACAGCGGCCAGATTGTCTGTACAGCATTCATCTCGCCTTACCGGAAGGACAGGGAACTGGTGCGAAGCCTTTTTCCGGAAAAAGGGGAGTTCATTGAAGTATTCATTGACTGCCCTTTGGAAGAATGTGAAAAGCGGGATCCCAAGCAGCTGTACCAAAAAGCACGGCGCGAGGAGATTAAAGGATTCACGGGGATCGATGCTCCTTACGAAGAGCCGGAAGACCCGGAAATCATCATTCGGACTGACCAGCTTTCTCCAGAAGAGGCAGCTGAAAAGATATTAATCTACTTAAAAGAGCAGGGAATCATTTAAGGAGGGGCAAGAATGGCATATGTAAAGCATTGGGCTGATAATGAAAAGCTGAACAAAACGGAGAAAGCAAAGCTGGAAAAAGACGGACTCGAAATTCTTAATGATATTCCCTATTATGCAGCAAACGGCTTTGAATCCATTCCAAAGGATCAGTGGGACCTGTTCAAATGGGCAGGCTTGTACCTGCAGCGCCCGAAGGAGGACGGCTATTTCATGATGAGGGTGAACGTCCCCTCCGGCATCCTGACGAAGCCGCAGGTAGATGCTCTGGCCGGAATTGCCCGGGACTACGGGCGCGGCGTCTTTGATATAACAACAAGGCAGGCTATCCAATTCCATTGGCTTGAAATCAGCCAGATTCCTGATATTTTCAACAGGCTGGAGGCTGTAGGCCTTTCGAGTGCAGGGGCATGCGGTGACATCACAAGGACAATCGTCGGCAATCCGATTGCCGGGCTTGATCCGCACGAATTGTTTGATACCACTGAGATTGTTAATGAAGTATATACCTATTTTCAGAAAAATGAAGATTTCTCCAATCTGCCTAGAAAATATAAAATGTCAATTTCAGCTAATCTGCATAATGCTTCTAATGCGGAAATCAACTGTGTATCCTTCACCCCGGCGGTCAAGGTGATTGATGGCGGTGAGAGAAAAGGGTTCCACCTGAAGGTTGGCGGCGGACTTTCTTCCCGGCCTTATCTGGCAGAAACGCTGGACGTATTTATTGAACCTGAGCGCACACTGGAAACAGCCATTGCCGTAACAACGATATTCAGGGACTACGGCTACCGGGAAAAAAGGCATCTGGCCAGACTCAAATTCCTTATGGCTGACTGGGGTCCGGAGAAATTCAAGGAAAAGCTGCTGGAGTACACAGGGCCTCTTCCTGAAAAAGGAACAGAGCCTGCAGGAGGCTGGAATGCCGGCTATTTTTACGGTATCCATGACCAGAAACAGCCCGGCCTGAAGTTCCTTGGGTTCAATGTACCGGTGGGGCGTTTGTCGGCTGATGAAGTATTCGAGCTTTCCCGCATTTCTGCCCATTATGGGAATGGAGAAATCAGGACGTGCAATTCGCAGAACCTGATCATTCCCAATATACCTGAGGAAAACGTTGAAGCACTGCTCCAGGAGCCGATTTTCAGCCGCATCACCATCAATCCCAATTCCTTTATCGGCCACGCGGTTTCCTGCACCGGGATTGAATATTGCAATCTGGCACTTGTAGAAACTAAAGAAAGGATGCGCGTGATAGCTGAAGAGCTGGATAACCGGATCACCCTGGATGTGCCGGTCAGAATCCATATGGTTGGCTGCCCGAACTCCTGCGGCCAAAGGCAGATTGCCGATATCGGCCTGCAGGGAATGAAGGTGCGGAATGAGAACAAGGAAATGGTGGAGGCTTACGAAATCTATGTAGGAGGAACGCTTAATGCCGGCGGCAAATTCAATGAAAAGCTGAAAGGGAAGGTAGAAGCGGAAAAGCTGGCCGATGTGCTTGAGGAATTGCTGCACTTTTTCAAGAATGAAAAGTCAGCAGGGGAATCCTTCTTCGATTTTGTCGGCAGGGCCGGTCTGGAGCTTTTCCAGCAGCAGCTTGATATTATTTTGGGAAGAGAAGCCCATGGCCTATCTTTATAGATTCAGTGTACAGCTGGAAGAAAAAGAGATATCCGCTGTCATCCTCGCTGAAAATGACGAGGCGGCCTTCCGCCAATTGGATGTTGAGCTCGAGAAATTTTATTTAAAAGAACCGGGCGTACAGGAAGTGGCCCTCCGCGAAAAAAAGCGGGCTGCAAAAACGGCAGGCTATATTTTTGATGAAGATGAGAAAGGGTGGTAGTGATGCCAGGAAAAGTATATTTGGTCGGAGCAGGACCGGGGGATGCCGAGCTGATAACGGTAAAAGGGCTGCGCTGTATCCGGCAGGCAGATGTTATTTTATACGACCGGCTCGTTAATCCTGAGCTGCTGGAGTACGCAAAAGAAGGCGCCCAGCTGATTTACTGCGGCAAGCTGCCTCATTATCATACAATGAAACAGGAAACAATCAGCCGGTTCCTTGTTAAATTCGCCAAAAAAGGCCAGAATGTTGTGAGATTAAAAGGCGGAGATCCCTTCGTGTTCGGCCGCGGAGGGGAAGAGGCCGAGGAATGCGCCATTAATGATATCCCTTTTGAAGTAGTTCCAGGCATAACAGCCGGCATCGGAGCTGCTGCCTACGCAGGAATTCCTGTCACCCACCGAACCCTCAGCAAAAGCTTCGCCTTTGTGACCGGACACCAGGCTGGTGACAGGGAAGCAGAGCATCAATGGGCCCATCTTGCAAGGGCGGTTGATACAATTTGTGTCTATATGGGGGTTTCCCATCTACCTAATATTGTCGACAAGCTCCTTGAAAACGGCAAGGAAAAGGAAACGCCGATAGCACTTGTGCACTGGGGCACGCTTTCTGGCCAGCAGACTGTCGCAGGGACGCTTGAGACAATCTTGCCTCTGGTTGAACGGGCCGGCATAAGCAATCCAAGCATGATTGTTATCGGGGAAGTCGTAAAGCTGCACAAAAAACTCCATTGGTTTGAGGAAGAAATTGCGCCCAGGCTGCCGGTCATCCAGGGAATATAGGAGGAGGAACATGGAATCGATCCTTTATATAGGCCACGGCACCCGCTCGAAAAAAGGGGCACAGGAAGCAAGGGACTTCTTGAATAGGATCATTGGGAAATCTGCCGCACCGATCCAGGAAATCAGTTTTTTGGAGCTTGCAGAACCATCAATCGGCGAGGCTTACGAAAATTGTATTCGCCGGGGGGCCACCTCTATCAGGGTGGTCCCGATCTTTCTATTATCAGCGGGGCATATAAAAGAAGATATCCCGGATATTCTTGAAAAGTTAAAAAATAATTTTCCGGATATACCGGTTGAAATGGCAGATCCCTTTGGTGTCCAGCAGGCGATCATTCAGGCAGTTTGTGAATTGATATTTCAGGAGGCATTGGTGCTTTCCAAAGACGATTCTGTTTTGCTGGTTGGGAGGGGGAGCAGCGATCCTTCTGTTCTTGAAGCGTTTGAAGAGATTAAAAAGGGCGTCGCTGATAAGATTGGCGCCTCGGTGAAGGTCTGCTTTCTGGCTGCGGCTTCCCCATCCTTCGGTGAAGGCCTTGAGGAAGCATGTGCTGATAGCCCTGGACGGGTCATAGTCGTTCCTTATCTATTGTTCGGCGGGCTCCTTCTCAGTGAAATTGAGAATGCGGTGAGGAAAAGGAAAAAGCAAGGCATCCAGATTGTACATACCGGCGCATTGAGCAGGCATTCTGCGATAGAGGAAATCGTCATTGCCCGTGCAGCAGGGAAGGAGGAGAAGGATGCAGCCCCTGTTCATTGATCTAAGAGGGAAAAAAGTAGTCATTGCAGGAGGCGGCAGGATTGCAGCCAGGAAGGCGCGTGTACTTGAAGAGGAGGGAGCTGACATCACTTTCATTGCCCCCGCATTTTCGGAGGAAGCTCTTTTGATAGCCGAGAGTAAAGGTTATGGGCTCATTGAACGTAAGGCAGCGGCTGCAGATTTTACGGATGCCTTCCTTGCCATTCTGGCCACAAACGACCGGAGTGCCAATGATGAGCTGCAGAAGGCTCTCCCGGCCAATCAGCTCGTCTGTGTAGTTGACGAATTTGAAACCGGCAATGTCACTTTCCCGGCAAGAGTGCGGCGGGGCGGCCTCCAGATTGCTGTGACTTCAGGCGGAACCAGCCCTAAGCTGACACGGAAGCTGAAAAAAGAATTAGAGGTGCTCTTTGACGAGACATGGTCAGTGTATACAGAATTCCTCGGGAACTGCCGGTTGGTCATAAAGAGGCTGGATCTTCCCGCCGAAAAAAAAGACCGGCTGCTTTGGAGCCTGCTGGAGGACGAATACCGATTGAGCGAGAGTAAGCAGGAGGAAAAGGCGGAGGAAATAAGGAGGATGGCGGAGAGTGTGAGGGAAGATAGTGAGGCGGTATGGTGATGCTGTCCCAAGGTTGGCGAAATCATTTGAGGCAACTGGGTTTGTGCAAGGGAGTTATTGGAACCGCTGAATGTGCCCTGATTTTGTTGAAATGGTAGAATAATTGGCAGTTTGATTGAATTATCGGGAAAATTGATTGAAATAATCCTGCAAATGATTAAAATAATCCGAACTTCGATTAAAAAACGGAAATTGGCTGCTGCTCAGGAAAGGTCAGCTGTGCCGGGGATCCATCGAAACCGCCGAATGAGCCCTGGTGGTAGAATAATTGGCAGTTTGATTGAATTATCGGGCGAATTGATTAAAATAATCCTGCAAATGATTGAAATGATCCGAACTTCGATTAAAAAACGGAAATTGGCTGCTCCTAAGGGTCAGCCAACCAGGCAGCCAGCACTTACGGCTGTCAACTCAATAAAATTACAATATTGTAAGACTGCTTACAATAACAGCCGGAATTTCCCTGAAAATCACCAAAATAGCCGCATTTTCTCCTTTTCACACGGAGAGTACCCAAGCTCCGCCGCTAGATCTGCTCTCAAACCGCAAAAAAAAGAAGCTGATGAGCCCATCAAGGGACGCCGGCTTCTTTCTTTTCAAATATTCCTATACTTCCAGATTCAATGACGGACCAAAGAATTCAAAGTGAATCTTCGATTCTTCAACATGCAGCTCTTTTAATCCTTTGACAATTGCACGGAGGAATGGCACCGGCCCGCATACATAATAGTCTGCGCCATCAATCAGGATTTCGCGGAGGAAGTCTGCATCGATATAGCCTTCTTTAGCAAAGCGGGCATCCTGGCGGTCAGTTTCCTTAGCTTTTTCGTATACATACAGAAGCTTGCTGTTTTCAAGTTCAGCTTCAAGTGAGGAAAGTTCCTCTTTGAACGGCTGGTGGCTGCTGCTTCTGGAGGCATTTATAAACTCTACCTTGCGTCCCGGGTTTTGTTCAGCAATAGAATTGATCATGCTCATGAAAGGAGTGATGCCGACACCGCCGCTAAGGAACACAACCGGTTCATCAGCATCTGCTGCAAGTACAAAGTCACCGGCTGGGACCGTCACTTCTATAATGCTGCCTGCTTCAACGGCATCATGAAGGTAATTGGAGACCTTGCCTTCAGGTGTATTTTCTTCTGATTCCCGTTTGACAGAAATCCGGAAATAGTCTTTGCCAGGTGCTGCTGAAAGACTGTACTGCCTGTTCATCAGATATTCTTCACCGGGGATGCCAATGCGAACTGTAATATACTGGCCAGGCAAGAAGGCTGGTACAGTTGAACCGTCAGAAGGCTTTAAGTAGAAGCTGGTAATAACATCGCTTTCTTTTACTTTATCTGTAACTGTAAACTCTTTAAAGTCTTCCCAGCCTGCAGGCTGGCTGGCTGCTTCTTCATACATTTCCTTCTCGATTCCGATAAAGGCGTCGGCGATTACGCCATAGGCATCTGCCCATGCTCCGATGATCTCATCAGTTGCCGCATTGCCCAGCACTTCTTTGATTGCTCCCAGAAGATGTTCTCCTACAATCGGATAATGTTCCGGCTTGACTCCAAGGCTTCTATGCTTGTGGGCAATTTGTTTCACTGCAGGGATGATTGCTTCCAGGTTATCAATATAAACGGCGGCTGCCAGGATTGTATTGGCAAGAGCGGTCTGCTGCCTGCCTTTCTGCTGGTTGGCATGATTGAAGATATTCAATAACTCAGGATGGCTTGAAAATAAGTTGCGGTAAAAAACGGTTGTTATTTCCGTCCCCTTCACTTCCAATACAGGAACGGTTGATACGATAGTGTCAATTGTGTTTCGAGATAACATTGCTGAATCCCTTCTTTGCTTAAGTAGTATTTTGAATACATCTTTATTTTAGTGGCCAAATAACTAAAAAGCAATATTGCAAATACATCTTTTGGAGGGCAGGACTGCAAAGTTTATGATTTGTTCACAATTATGATAAGATGGGGGGGAGAACAGAATGTGAGGGAAAATCATGAGGCTTACAACCTATTCGGATTATTCAATAAGAGTATTAATATATCTCGCATCACATCAAAATGATAAGCTCGTCAACATAAAAGAAATCGCTGAAGCTTACGATATTTCAAAGAACCATCTAATGAAAATCATCTATAATCTTGGAAAGATGGGCTATATAAGGACAGTGCGCGGCCGCAACGGCGGATTTAAGCTCGCTAAGCTCCCGGCGGAAATCAATATTGGGGAGATCGTCAGGAAGACAGAAGAGGATTTTTATCTTGTTGAGTGCTTTGACCATAAAAATAAATGTGTGATCACTCCGGTATGTTCTCTGAAGCACATCTTAAACCATGCGCTTGAAAGTTTTTTAAAGGTGCTGGATCAGTATACACTAGAAGATATTGTTGAAAACAAAGCCATGCTGAAAGAATACTTTGCCCGTAAAGCTGAAGAAGGACAAGATGAAGTCCATGATCAAAGGCTGCCTTGAATGGCAGCCTTTTTTCATGTCAGCTCAGGCGATTTCTTCCGTACTGTCCGGTTAAGGGCCTTCATTGCTGCCAGTGATAGCCAGAGCCAGATGCTGCTGTAGGCAAGGCCAAACAGGAATATTGGTCCGACGGTCAGCAATGCGGAATAACCTGACAGGGAAGGGCCAAGAATCGGAAAACCCACTACATACAAAAGGAATAAGATACCGGCTGTCAGGGAGGCAGCCCCTAATAAGACGGCAGTAAAAGTATGTTTCAGCTTATTGAGGGCAATGCCGATGCTGATGCCCAGCAAGCCGGTGGTAAATGGGAATACGAAAAGCTCAGAAGGCTGGAGGACAGCAAGCATCATAATTGTGAGCAAATATGTAAGCAGGCCGATCCGCACCGATAGAAAGCAGGCTATAATGATTGGCCATGTGGTCAGGATGCTGAGCGCATAGCCTGCACCCCCGAAAAGCCCTGCTGACTGGAATATTGCCGCCAAGCCTCCAAGGATCGCGCCCATCACCATTTTGACCGTACTCGAATGGTAGGACATCTCTTCTGCCGCTGATATTCCCGGAAACCATTTTCTGCTCATTTTTCCACCCCCTTATAGGCAATGCGCTTCTGTGCGGGATTATACCTGTTCTTTATATAAAATTGAGATAGGAGCCATCTCCAGCATATATTCCTGCAAAAGCAGCTGGTGCATCGTTTTATCATGGACGATCAGAAAGCATGCGTCGGCAACTTCTCTGCTCCCGACAGAAAGACCGAGCTGTTCACCAACAGCAAAAGCGCCCATTGCCTGCTGGTTTAACAGGAGAAGGTGATGCAGGGATTGCCAGGAACCTTTTGCACCTGCGAGGAAGTCCTGAAAAGATAATAAAGCTTCCTCCACTTTGCCGATCACCGTGCCGAGAATCCGGTCTTTACGGTCATCTGCTGTTCGGCCGATAAAGCGAAAAAGATTATCCGCACTTTCCGCATGATGCTGCTGTGATTCCTGGATTTTTTCAATGGCTTCCCTGATATGGGGCTCCCTGATTGCGGGCACAGCTTTTGCCAGCATAACCTCAAGAGCGGTTTGGGCTGTGAGGATATGTTCAAACCATTTTTCCATTTCATTTTTCTGCATTTCAATATAATCCTCACCCAGTTCAATAAGAATGGCCTTTTGTTCCTGCATATTCATACCCTCCAATCATTCTTTTGTTATTTTCCATAACACTCCCGTATGGCCATATGCCTGAATATATCCTTTTGTCACAGGGGAGTATCCGAAATCAAGTACATACAAGCTTTTTCCGTCCGGATGAAATTTGCAGTCAACCGGCCTTTCTATTCCGCCTGTGCCTGAATAGGAAGCGGCACCAGGGGCACGGTTGCGGAGGAATACCTCGGAAGTTCCTGTTTTAACATCAACCATCGCCACCCTGAATCCGTTATTAAGGTCTTTCTCGTGCGGGGTGTTGATGGGAGCGTAGGTACCCCATTCTGTTACAAACAGCTTCCCGCGGTGACCAAAGAAATCGGATGTGCAAAACTCCATTTTCGTCATGGCCGAATGAGGCTTCTCCAGGTAAACCGGAGGGCCGGCCCATTCAGGCGGATTCTCAATCAGCTGCTCGGCAGCCTTGCCTTTTGCCGGCTTACAGCGTTCATCCCATACAGGCACGCCATCTGCCCGGTAATCGGGAAAACCGTACCAGTCAGGTGTTTTTACTGTTCCATGCTTTGTTTTGGCATTGGGGATATGCCAGATTCTATCAGGGTCGCCGGCGATCGACCGTTCGCCTTTTTCCTCCAGGCAGTTGTCTGAAGCATATAATTCGCCCTCTTCACTGAAAGCCAATCCATATGGGTTTCTGAGTCCCCAGGCCAATAGTTCAGGTTCGCTTCCATCCGGATTAGATCTCCAGAGGCCCGTTGAGCACCATAATTCCCCTTTGACTTTTTCCCCTTTCTGCGCTGGTGTCCCGAATGGCTTGAAAGCGCCTGTCTCTGTTAAGAAAGGGAAGGGCATGAGAGGGTTTCGGGATGTGACATTATGCCCTGTCAAGGTAATATCCGCTCCGGGGACATCATGGGCTTCGGGGTGTTTCGCCAAATCTACTGTAAAGCCTGCAGGGAGGCAGACGCCGTTTTGGGAAACCGATCCATTGGCAAAATACAATAATCCGTCATGCGGCCCAAAAACGGGTCCTCCGGGTTCATGCCAGCCGCCGCTTGGTATTTTTTCATGAAGGACGGTGCGCTCCTTCGTTTTTCTGTCATATGCCACAATGCGTGCAAGATAGCCGCCTTTGCAGGATACATAGAGTTTCCCGTCCCTGCAGACGACTCCGCGCGGTCCGCCAAGTGTCTCCACCGCAAAAACATCGAGCATTCCACCAGGATCCAGGCTTAAAATCCTTGGCGGGAGAGCAGGCCTTGTCGGCCATGTGCTTCCGCCTTCTAATATGTAAAGTGTGCCGTCCTCCGCAAATCCCATCCCGGTCGGAAAGGACAGGCCGGCAGCGGCCACCTCCACTTTGTACCCTTCTGGAACCCACACATCATCAGGATTCACCAATGGCCGTGCACTTGTAGGGAGCTTCAAAACTTTTTCGGCAGATTGGGTGTAAGCGATATGTTCCATTATGATCTCCTTGGTTTAAGTTAGTAAAAAACCTTATCAGTATTGTCCAACTGTGAAACGGGTATTCAATTTTCCGCTGTATAAGCCCGGTTTTCCGCTGTACAAACCCATTTACGGCCCATCCTGAATAAGATGAAAAAGCAAACAGGAGGCAGGGATGATCATGCAATTAATCAGCGACATATCCGGCTTAAAAAAAACAGACTGCTGGGAAGAAGATGCACTGAGGGCATTCCAGGCAAAGCTGGGCAATAAAAAAGACCGATTCCCCTGTATCCCGGCTACCCAGGGTCATGCCCTTCAGCAGCTGCGCTATGGATTTGCCGGAGATCCGCGGAATATTTCTTCAGCAGGCGAATTGGCAGAAATGATGAGGGAGTTTACAGTACTTTCAAGGAGCTTTGGCAGTTATACTTCGCTCATTGTCTTTTTTGAAACAAATGAACAGCTGGCTGAGCAGGGGACGGTGGAGGAGTTTGAAACCCTTTTTTGGCAGCAGATGAACCTTTTGGCAGAAAGGGACAGGGAAAAATGGCCGGACCATATTCCAGAGGACCCTCACGATCCGCTTTGGGAGTTCTGCAGCCATGGAGAACAGTATTTCATGTATTGCGCCACACCTGCGCACGTAAAAAGGCAAAGCAGATATTTTCCCTATTTCATGCTTGCAATCACACCCCGCTGGGTGCTGGATGAGTTCAATTCGGCCCCGGAGCGTGCTTCTAAAGTAAAAAGCAAAATTCGCGATCGGCTGGCAGCTTACGACAGTATCGGAGCCCATCCTCATTTAAACAGTTATGGAAGCGATAATAATTATGAGTGGCAGCAATATTTCTTAAGGGATGATGACAGTGCACTTAGCAAATGCCCGTTCCACCGGATGCTTGCAGGGGATAAAAGCAATGATTTTTCAATAACAGAAAAAGGACGAGACAATTGAAATGTCTCGTCCTTTGGGTTTTCAAGCCTGTTTTTTAACAGGTGAAGCAGGAATTGCCAGAGAGGGCTTAGCCTTAGATTGCGAGAACCGGCTGTGCAGCACCATTCCGATTACAATGACCAGCAGTCCTGCTGAAGAAAGGGTGTCAGGAGACTGTGCAGAAAACAGGAGAACTTCACCTGCCATCACAAACAGCACCTGTGTCGACTGTGTCGCTTCCACTGCTGCAAGCCTTGATTGATCATGGCGCGCCCGGTCAGTTGCAATGAAAAACAAGGTTGTCGCAATAACGCCTGATGAAATGGCGACAATGAAGGTCTGCAAAAGCTGGCTTGAGGAAGGAAGTCCGGCACTTGCGTAGCCGGCACCTGCGATGATGAGCCAGAAAGGGAGGCTCGCCATTGTCATGCCCAGCACTCTTTGGAAGGTATCAAGCCTTCCTCCGCAAAGCTCCATCATTTTCCGGTTTCCGAGCGGGTAGGCAAAGGCTGCCACTACGACCGGCAGGATTCCTGCGGCCATTTCAGCAGGAGACAAAGTGTCTGCTTTCTGAAGCTGGATCAGGATGACACCAGCCAGTATGATAAGCGAAAAGCAAAGGGCCCTAAAGGGAATTTTATTTCTTTTTCCTTCAATGCTGCCTGAAGTAAATAAGGGGGCAAGCAGGGTGCCAGCGACGATCGTCAGCTGCCAGGAACCGGCAACAAGCCAGCCTGGCCCATAGCTTGCCGCATAGGTGATGGGGGCATAAAAAAGGACGAATCCAAAAAAGCTCCACAACAGCCACCAGAAAGGATGTTTCCTCATTTCTGCCCATAGCTGCTTTCCATTACCGCGCAAAGCTACAATGATGACAAGAAAAGGAACCATAAACATAAATCTTAGGGAGGAGCTCCAAAGCCAGCTCCCGCCTGCAAGCTCCATCGTTCTGTTCAGAATGAATGTGACCGCAAAAAACACGGAAGCAAGAATGCCGATCATTATTTCTTTCATAGCCAGCTCCTTTCTGGTCTAATTATCCCAATATACTGAATTTTATTCCCTATTATACTCTCCCCAAAAAAATATGGCTATAAGAAATAATAGCTTAAACTAAACAGAAAGCTGACCAGCTGAGCAGCTCTTGAATATACTGGTGAAAGGGCGGACATCTGCCCCCTGGTAAGCCAGCAGCAGAACAGGCGGGAATCTGTTATGAAAAATCAAAAAAAGGAGATTGCCGGTGCCTGGACACAGGCTGCCGGGACGATCATAGCCGCGATTGGTACGTCTGAATGGCTTGTTCTGGATGACAGCGCCGCCGAGGCACTGATTATTATAGGCAATGAATTGCAGGCTGCAGGAAGCGCTTTGGAGGCGGACGGACAAGACCGTCCTTCCTTGGAGAAAATAGGCAATGAACTGCAGGCGGCCGGCAATTTATCCGTAATTGCCGGACTAGTCTTAGATCCCGGAGAAGAAAGCGAGTTAAAGCTGGTCATTACAGGAAATCTGATTCAGGCACTCGGATCTCTTACTGTGCTTGGGGACGAACTGAATGATCCGACAGCAGAAGGGAGAACCTTTCAAATCATCGGCAGTTTCCTGCAGGCTATCGGCAATTCCCTTCAGGCCTTCGGCACATTGCTTTTCCTCAGCACCTTTCTAACACATCCGGACGCAGCAGTGAGGAATGACGGCAAATCGCTCGATACATCAGGAAGCTGGATTCAGGCTGCCGGTTCTGTTCTTTCAGCATTGGGGCAGACGCAGGAAGAGCTGTCTGAAATCTCATCAAAAGGCGAACAGGAATTTAAGGGTTTTGCCTTACTAAATAAACAGCATAAGTATAACTGAGGGCCTGGTGTAAAAGGCAATAAAAAAAGCCGACGGATAATCCGTTCAGCTTCGCTTACAGCACATAAAGGTAAACACTGAGAAAGTGGGCCATGCTGCCCATCATAATGAAGACATGGAAAATTTCGTGAAAGCCCATATGTTTGAATTCCAGGAACTTTGGCTTGACTGCATAGATGATGCCTCCAACCGTGTAGAAGATCCCACCAAGCAATAGAAGGAAAACGCCATGAAAGGACATGGCTTCTGAAAGCGGCGAGAAAGCCAATACAATGATCCAGCCCATTGCGATATACAGGACAGTTGAAAGCCATCTTGGGCAATTGAACCACACCATTTTGAAAATGACGCCGCAGACGGCTACAAGGGTGACAATGGAAAAAATGACCCAGCCTGTCGTCCCGTTCAGGCTCACTAGGCAGAAGGGAGTATAAGACCCGGCAATCAGAACAAAGATCATTGAGTGGTCAAGCCTGCGCAGGAAAGCGATTACCTTGTCCTTCGCAATCACCATATGATACGTGGCTGAAGCAGAATACAAAAGGATCATGCTGACGCCAAAGGCGATAGAGGATGCGATTGCAACGGCAGATGATGTGACCATCGAGGCTTTGATGACCATTGCCAGCAGACCGATGAACGACAGGATGGCGCCTGCAAGATGTGTGAGCCCGTTGATTGGCTCGCGGATATAAGAATTCATGACAATTCCCCCTTACATAACGATACGTAGTATTGATAACTACTTATCATAATATAACGATTATCCCTTCCCGTCAACAAATAGTTCTCACTTATGGTAAAATAAAGGAAGCGTACTACATAGAAAGCTAGAGGGTAAACAATATGGATAAAAACAATATAACAGAACTGATCGAATCCCTTGGCTTTGAAAGGCAGCTTTTGCCTGAAGAGCTTCCAAGCATTGATCTGTATATGGATCAGGTGATCCAGCTTTTTGAGAACACATTTGGTTCAGCCACCCGCAATGAAGGGGAAAAGGTCCTCACCAAAACGATGATCAACAATTATGCCAAAGGAAAGCTGTTTACCCCGGTCAAAAATAAAAAATACTCCCGTGAACAGCTTATGATGATCAGCCTCATCTATCAGCTTAAAGGCTCCCTGTCCATCCAGGATATCAAACAGACCCTGGATGGGGCGAATAATAATGCATTGAAAGGGAATCTCCGGATCGAGGAATTTTACAGCAGCTATCTCCAGCTGGCAGAACAGAATCTGGCCGGCTTTAAAGAAGATGTCCCGCTCCGCCGCCGCTTGGCCCGCGAACAGGCAGAAGAGCTGGAAGCAGGAAGCAGCGAGCTTGAACAAATCCTCCTGATTCTCTCGCTCGTCCATATGGGCAATATGTATAGAAGGACAGCTGAAAGGCTGATCGATGAACTAGGCGGAAATCCTCCAGCCCCAAAAGGGTAATACCCGTTCACCTTCTTTTTAAACCACAAAGGCCGGAGGAGAAATTATGCTGGATAAGCTAAACCGATTTTTACAAAAATTCATGCCGTTCATGACGCCTCTGGCGGTCCTTTTCGGCATTACATTTGCAGATCAGCTTCATCATCTTGTCTTTATCGTGCCATGGCTATTTGCTTTCATGACATTTTCCGGAAGTCTCGGCTCAAGCTTCAGCGATTTGAAGAAGGTCATTTTGCATCCGCTTCCGATCATCATCTGCCTGCTGCTCCTTCACCTGGTGATGCCGGCAGCAGCATTTGGCGCTGGAGCCCTGTTTTTCCCGGATGATGACTACACTAAGACAGGTTTGATCCTTTCCTTTGTCATTCCAACCGGCATCACCAGCCTCGTCTGGGTGACTCTTTATAGAGGCAAGACCTTCTTGACTTTATGCATCATTCTTGTCGACACTATGATTGCCCCGTTTGCAGTGCCATTCATTCTGCATCTCTTTGCAGGTGCATCGGTAGAAATGAATGCGGCCGATATGATGGGAGGGCTGATTTGGATGATTGTGCTCCCGTCCATTGCGGGGATGGCAGCCAACCAGCTGTCTAAAGGCACAGCCCCAAAAAAATTGAATCCATTCCTATCACCGTTTTCCAAAATAGGCATCGGGGTGGTGGTCGCCATCAACAGTTCAGCGATTGCCCCGTATCTTGAGACTCTGTCCAGCAAACTGGGGGGGATAGCAGCTGCTGTCCTTATGCTTTCTATCACTGCTTACCTCCTTGGTTTTCTTGCAGGGAGGGTCATGAAAGAAGAAACAGCAGGAATTATCTCGCTTACCTATAACAGCGGCATGAGAAACATCAGTGCAGGTGCCGTTCTGGCCATTGCCTATTTTCCGGCCCCGGTCGCAGTTCCGGTTATCATGGGCATGCTGTTTCAGCAGATTCTGGCTGCTTCGGCCGGCAGCCTCCTTAACCGCATGAATCATCAACAGAGGGAGATGCCGGTTACTAAAGCCGTTTAGTATAAAGGAGGCAAATAATAATGATCAATCGCCTTTCAAAAACAGGCAAGACACTCTATTTCCTTGGCATGGCCCTTTTTGCAGCTGGTTTTGCCGTCAATCCGCTGCTTGATATCGGGGATGTGCCGGAAGCTGTAAGCAATCTGTCCATACCTGTCATTATAGTAGGAATCCTCCTTATAGCGGCCTCGAACTTCTTTAAGAGAAACCATTAGACAGAAAGGCAGCAGCAATGAAAAACACAAATTTGAAAAGATATGAAGCAGATTTATACAGACCCATACAAAAGCATTTTTCTGCACTCGGCTACGAGGTTTATGGAGAAGTTCATGATTGTGATGTTGTGGCTGTGAAAGAAGAGGAGCTCATTATTGTTGAGCTGAAGCTCAATCTGACAGTCGAGCTGCTGGTGCAGGCGGCCAAAAGGCAAAAGCTGTCCGACCAGGTGTATATCGCGATCCCAAAGCCAAAGTACAGGATGCGCTCGAAAAAGTGGAATGATATCAGCCACCTCATCCGGCGGCTTGAGCTCGGCCTTATCTTAGTTTCTTTCCAGGCGGGCTCCGCCAAAATGGAGATTCAGATTGAACCGGGAGCATTCGACCGCAAAAAAAGCTCCCGCCTCAACAAGAAAAGGAAGGATAAATTGCTTTCTGAAATCAGCGGGCGGAACGGATTCTATAATGTTGGAGGAGTCACCCAGACAAAGATCATGACCGCCTATAAAGAAAATTGCATCCACATCGCGTGCTGCCTGAAGCGCTTTGGCCCCTTGTCGCCAAAGAAGCTCCGCGAAATGGGCACCGGTGATAAAACCCAATCAATCCTTCATAAAAACTACTACAGCTGGTTTGAAAGGATCAGCCGCGGAACCTATTCCCTGACAGAAAAAGGGAGGAAGGAGCTTGAAAGTCATCCTGATGTAGCAGGGTATTATTCCGGGGGACTGAGTTTTGTAAGTGAAGATAGCGATTAGTCATGGCCTTGATGGCTGTGGCTTTTTTGTTTGAACTGATAGTATTATTGGCTATGGCGGTTCTATGAGAAGGGAGGGGAAGTCAGGGCTGGTACATGACTCCCCATTCTAACGGGTTGTACTGTATTACATTGGGCTTCTGAGGTACATGAGCCGGCAGTGCAAGGGGAGTCCTGTATTCCGTCAGGCTCCTGGGATACATGACCCGGCCGTGCAAAGGGAAGTCATGTACTTCAACAGGCTCCTGGGATACATGACCCGGCCGTGCAAAGGGAAGTCCTGTACTTCAACAGGCTCCTGGGATACATGACCCGGCCTTGCAAAGGGGAGTCATGTACTTCAACAGGCTCCTGGGATACATGACCCGGCCGTGCAAAGGGAAGTCCTGTACTTCAACAGGCTCCTGGGATACATGGCCCGGCCGTGCAAAGGGAAGTCATGTACTTCAACAGGCTCCCGGGATACATGACCCGGCCGTGCAAAGGGGAGTCATGTACTTCATCAGGCTCCTAGGATACATGACCCGGCCGTGCAAAGGGAAGTCATGTACTTCAACAGGCTCCTGGGATACATGACCCGGCCGTGCAAAGGGAAGTCATGTACTTGAAAAGGCTCCTGGGATACATGACCCGGCCGTGCAAAGGGGAGTCATGTACTTCAACAGGCTCCTGGGATACATGACCCGGCCGTGCAAAGGGAAGTCATGTACCCCAACAGGCTCCTGAGATGCACGATCCGACTGCCAAAAGGGGAGTCATGACTCTATTCAGCCTGATTCCAGACTTACCTCAAAATGTCACTCCTCCTCCAGCCACGTAAAAAAGAAAAACAAGCCTTTAATTCACCTTTTGTCCGTTCTGAACCCTCATAATTAATTCCTCAATCCTCAGATGATGATAAATCGTCATTCCAATAATGATCAGGCTGAAAAAGCTTGAGAGAATAGCGCCTGCACCAATCATTTTCCTATTTTTATTCTCGAACACAAACAACACCTCCCTGATTCCATTTATTTCACCGGATTTTCTGGCCGAAGATTAGAAACGATAATCTTGTATAGTGTTTGTCGGATAAATGACAATAATTCATTTTTCTAAGAGGGAGGCAGAAAATGAGCAGTGCTAGTTGTGATCCAAGCAGTTCAGGAAAAGGAAGCAAGGGAGGGAAGGAAGGAAATCTGAAATGGTGGCAGCTGTCCTTGACAGGGGTTGGCTGTACAATCGGGACAGGCTATTTCCTGGCCTCAGCCATCGGCATTAAGATTACTGGCCCTTCCATCGTCTTTTCGTTCATACTGGCTGCACTTGGAACTTATATTGTTTTTAACCTGCTTGCAAAGATGACTGCAAAAGACCCGCAGGAAGGTTCATTCTGCTATTACGCAAAAAAGGCTTATGGAAAATGGGCCGGCTTCAGCTGCGGATGGAATTATTGGACATCCAATATCCTGATCATGGGCAGCCAGCTGACAGCCTTGTCCATATTGTCGCGTTTCTGGTTCCCGCATGTGCCTTTATGGGTATTTGCAGCCGGCTATGCCATTTTGTCCATCCTTGTTGTACTGACTGGTACAAAAGGCTTTGATAAGATAGAGGATATCCTGGCAGTCGTAAAAACGGCAGCCATCATCATGTTCATCATTCTGGCGGCAGCCGCCATGTTCGGCTGGCTGCACAGCGATGCGGACCGCCCTGGGATCCCGGACTCTGCAGGTGCTTTTTTTGAAGACGGCTTTAAAGGCTTCTGGTCTTCCCTTATTTATGCTTTCTATGCCTATGGGGGGATTGAAGTCATCGGGCTGATGGCCATGCAGCTGAAAAAGAAGGAAGATGCACCAAAGGCGGGGAGTGTGATGCTGATCCTCCTGGCATCTATTTATGTGATCTCTCTGGGGCTTGCTGTCGCGATGGTGCCGATTGATGCTTTCCATGAGAAAGAAAGCCCGTTCATTACGGCTTTGTCGAAAAATCATCTGCCATTCTTTCCGCATGTTTTTAACGGGGCAATCATCATTGCCGGGTTTTCAACCATGACTGCTTCACTCTTCGGAGTGACCAATCTTCTTGTGACACTGGCTAAGGATGGGGATGCACCGGCTTTCTTCGGAAAAAAAATCAAGAAAATGAAGGATCTGCCCCTGCCATCCCTGGGGCTGGCTTCTGTCGGGCTGCTGTTATCCATTATCACCGCCCTGCTTTTGCCGGGTAAGATTTATGAGTATATTACAACAGCGGCAGGGATACTGCTTCTATATAACTGGTTTTTTATCGTCATTTCTTCATTTAAGCTTCTCAAAGCGAAGATTTGGAGTAAATTGATGGGTTCGGCGGCACTGCTGCTGATCCTGGCAGCCGTCAGCGGCACTCTGCTTGAAAAGAATATCCGTCCCGGATTTTTCGTTAGCCTGGGCATCATTGCTTTAATCGCCATTGCGGTGATAATAATGAAGAAAAAGGTCTGGGATTCAAATCCAACTGAAAATACCGGCTGAAACAGGATTGTCGGCACCATGGGCATTTGTCCGGCATATATTATGCTGAAAGCAAATGAACGGGGTGCTGCCTTTTGTTTATACGAAAAGCAAATCGGGCTGAAACAGAACAGCTGCTATATACAACCGTGCATGTGATGGAGGAAAGCTCAATGGGGCATCTTCAGAATGATCCCCAAAAGGGATTGGGTGCATTTATTCCGGCGCTGCAGAGTGGGGCATTCTTTTATGTGGCAATCCATGATTACAATATCCTTGGCTGGCTGATGGCAGGAAGGGATACGAATCCTGTAAATGGAAACAATGCGGCATTTTTGTATTCTCTTTATGTGTTCCCGCCCTACAGAAAGCTTGGGGTTGGAAGGATGCTGATGTCCCACGCGGTAGAAGTGTTCAGGCGGGAGGGATATGAAAAGGTACAGCTGAATGTTTTTCAGGGAAATCCCGCCAAGAGGATGTACGAGAAAATTGGCTTTCATGATATATCAACAGTGATGGAAATGAAGTTTTAGGCTATGTTAAAGTCTATTGTTGATAAGATGATTCAATGGATCCTTGAGCAGCAAGCTTTAAAAATAAGCGGGAGTTTCTCCGCTTATTTTTGTGCCTGTCACCGATCCCCTCATTCAGGTCCGGGAAGGTCCGGTCCTTTTATGGGGTGGCGCGGATTTTTTTTTACATAGATTTTTCGATCGGGTCCGTCAGTTTAGCAAGCAATTCCTGCAAAATGGAACTTCCGCTAATCATGAAGTCCTATTTTTTATCAGTATTATAAACATGGAACTTTATAAAGCTAACTTTTAAAGATAATATTTCCCATCATCTTCCTTTTGGTTTAAAATAAAATAAAAAGGAGGGTGGAGCATGGCGGCTTTCATTACAGGAAAACTCCTTATCATAGCCCTGCTTCTGCTGGTCATCACGGCTGTAGAAACACTGGCTTATTCGGCAAGGCTGTCAGGGGCAAGGGTCGGCCTTATTGCCACTGCTTTGTCCCTTTTCAGCTCGATTGTCCTTATATCCAGGTTTTCCACTCTTTTTCAGCAGCCGATGACAGCAAAATTGGCCGATTTAGCTCCTGAAGGGGACAAGCTTGGCTTTCTGGAGGACCAATACCGATTCCTTTTATTCGTCTCATCTGCCGGGGTCGTGCTCGGCATAATGCTGTTCCCAACCTTCATCGGCATTTTTTCGAGGACCATTGTCCAGCTGTCGGAAGAAAAAGGATCATATATCAAAGTGCTGAAAAAAGGGTTTACAATAGCAAGCCTCAAAAAAACAGCTGCCTGCTTCCGTTTTCCGAGGCTCTCTTATCTGGACGGCATCACTTATCAGACGGTGCCTAAACGCTTGTTTGCCGTTAATGTCCTGATTTCCGGGATTTATACAGTGGGCATCCTTGCGGCACTGTATGCTTCGGCGCTGGCTCCTGAATACCAGGGGGCAGCCATGATGTCATCAGGCATCATCAATGGCTTCGCCACCATTATGCTGACCCTTTTTGTTGATCCGAAAGCGTCTATACTCGCCGACAGGGTCGCCAATAAAAAGGCCGGCTATGTGTATTTGAAGAGCTATTCACTGACCATGGTGACAAGTAAATTCGCCGGGACGCTTTTTGCACAGGCATTATTCTTGCCCGCTGCTTATTATGTTGCCTGGTTTTCTAAATGGATTTAGCAGGATGTTCATAGCTTGCCAAACTAATATAGGGGGAAAATCATGGGGTATATAATGGATTTAAGAAAGGTGGTAGGGACACGGCCGCTTATTGCTGCGGGAAGCAGTGTCCTGCTATTGGATGGAATGGACAGGCTGCTGCTGCAGCTGCGAAAGGATAACGGCTGCTGGGGCCTTCCAGGCGGATCGCTTGAGCCGGGAGAATCACTAGAAAGCACAGCACTCAGGGAGCTGAAGGAAGAGACAGGCTTTCATGCAGAAGATCTTTCATTTTTCAAAGTATATTCCGGCGAGCAATTATATTATAAGTATCCTCATGGCGACGAAGTTTATAATGTCATTGCTGCTTATATTTGCACGAAATACCACGGAACGGCTGAACCAGATCCTGAGGAAGCAGTGAAGGTCGAGTTTTTCCCGTTGGAGCAGCTGCCTGAGAATATCAGTCCTCCGGATAAGATAGTCATCAGTGACCTATTGAAAACTAAGCGTGCTATGCATTCTTCTGTCCTATAGAGGCCTCCCGGGTCTCTTTTTTCTTTTACGGTCCGATAAAGGTTGCTATTTGATGAAGCTATCGCAGATAATAGGAGTATTGTCCAAAAGAAAGCAGGGATTAGATTGAATTTTAAACATCTTGGGATTTCAGATCCTCTTATACATAAACTGGCCGCCCAGGGAATCGATGAACCGACAGCTGTCCAGGAAAAAGCGATTCCAATCGTATTGGAAGGCAGGGATATCATCGCCCAGGCACAGACAGGCACAGGAAAAACGCTGGCGTTCATTCTTCCCATCCTGGAAAAAATTGATCCTTCAAATGGAAGCACGCAGGCATTGATTGTCACGCCGACAAGAGAGCTCGCCCTGCAAATCACATCCGAAGTGAAAAAGCTGATCGAAGACATGCCTGACTTGAATGTGCTGGCCGTGTACGGGGGCCAGGATGTCGAGAAACAGCTGCACAAGCTGCAAAGACAGACACAGATTGTAGTGGCCACGCCTGGCCGCCTTCTTGATCATCTCAGGAGGGGGACTGTCCAGCTTGATGAGGTATCGTTCCTTGTTCTTGATGAAGCAGACCAGATGCTGCATATCGGTTTTCTAAATGAGATGGAACTGATTATCAGCCAGACACCTGCTTCAAGGCAGACGATGCTGTTTTCAGCCACCATGCCTGACGATATCAGGAAATTGTCCAAAAAGCATCTGAAGGAGCCGGAGAGCATACGCATTGAAAAAACATTTGTTCCCGAAAAAGCTATCGAGCAGCTGGCTATTTTTACGACAGACCGAGCCAAGCAGAATGCCCTTATCAGCAGGATCAGGGAAGACAGGCCATTCTTGGCGATCATATTCTGCCGGACGATCCGCAGGGCCACAAAATTATACGATGCCTTGAAGTCCCAGCGGTTCTCATGCGAAGAACTTCATGGGGATCTTACCCAGGCGAAACGTGAAAAAGTCATGAAGAAGTTTCGTAATGCTGAAATCCAGTTTCTGATCGCAACCGATGTAGCGGCCAGGGGCCTTGATGTGGAGGGCGTGACACATGTATACAATTATGACATCCCCCAGGACAGCGAAAGCTATGTCCACCGCATCGGCCGCACCGGGCGGGCAGGCAAAGACGGGCTTGCTGTCACTTTCTACGCAGAAAAAGATGAGGCGGCTTTAAAAGCGATCGAGCAGGAGCTGAATATAAGACTGCCTAAAGAAGAAAGCACTGCGACTGCCAATACAACAGCTGATGGGGAAAAAAGCAGCAGTGGAGATAAACCTAAAAATCGTTCTGACAGGGACCGCAGGGCTGGCGGCGCTGAATCACGGAGAAGGACTGGCGGCCGGACGGAAGGGCGGGGTAGCCGGGAAGTCCGCAGCACCCGATCAGGGGAGAGGCGCAACCGTTCGAGTGAAGGACGCAGAGCCGATGGCGAAATCCGCAGCTATACACATGACGAGCGGAGAGAGAATGGCCGCCGATCAGGGGACAGGCGCTCTCTTAGTGATGGCCGGAGATCGTCAGGTGGGCGATCTGCTGAAAGAAACCCAAGGCCTAATGGCATACGCTCAAGCGGGGAGCGGAGCCGTGACAGCCAGCGCTCCAGAAGTTCAGATGGAACAGGCGGTCGCAGAGACCGGGGTCCAGCTTCAAATGGAAGCCGGGGACCTGGCCGCGGCAGGAGGTAATGAGAGAAGGCCGAAATTGGGCCTTCTTTTTTTATGAACATTTTTTTGCACCATTCTCACCTTTCATTTAATATATTGCTCAAAATACTTGCATCGGATATCTTTTCTCCTAAACGGCTGAAGCTCAGGCCTGCCTAGGCCTGGGACTGATTAGAAATCGGGAATACCATTTGCCCAAAAAGCTCCTTTTTTCTCCAATTTCCATAAGTAATTAAGCCCAATTTAGATAAAAAATGGAACCTTTGCATTCGAAAAAATGTCTAATGTGCAAAGGGAGGAAGATAAATGTGTTTTCAGAAAAAGACATTATTCTTGCCAAAAAAGGAAATGAGGAATCTTTCGTCAGACTGATCGAATCTTGCGAACTATCGCTTTACCGGGTGGCGCGAGGCCTGCTGTCCAATGATAATGATTGTGCAGATGCCATTCAGGAAACGATCCTGAAGAGCTTCCGCAGCATCCGCAAACTGAAGCAGCCCAAATATTTTAAAACCTGGATCACGCGCATCCTCATCAATGAGTGCCATAACATCCTGAGAAAAAAACAAACAGTCGTGCCTGTGGAGGATATTGAATATTATCTATCAGACCGGTTTCTCGGCGATCCGGCCCAAAGCATTAGCGAAGCAATCGGTGAGCTGGATGAAAAACACCGTGCACCAGTCATCCTTTACTATTATGAGGATTTCTCCGTCAAGGAAATTGCAGAGCTGCTGGAAATCAGCACAGGAACAGTAAAATCAAGGCTGAACCGGGCAAGGGCCAAATTGTCTGTCTATCTTTCTGAGGAGAGGGGGATCGGCAATGCATGATAAATGCAAGGATGAACAGCTGAAAAGAATTCTGCAAAATGAGCCGTCATATCTGCCGCACTCTATCAAGCAACAAATACACTTCACTTTATACCGCCTTCCCAAACAAAACAGGACCCTATCCATTGTGATGCATTATCTAATGTACGGAGCAATTTTTGTCCTGGCCGCACTTATATTTCTATTCTTTTTCCTTTGGAACGCTGAAAAAACTAAACAAACAGCCTATGAAGAGAGCTATAACAGAATTTTGGATGCAGAAACCTATTTCTTTTGCCAAAAAGGAGGGAATGACATGCACCAGCCCGAATAAAGAGACAAACTGCCTTAAAAAAGGGAGTGCTGTAAATGAAAGCTGTCCTGCTAATCTTCTTGACTATTTTAGGCTTAGCATTGTCCTGTAAAGGCATAGAGCTTATGCACCTAGGGACAGATGTTGATGGTGACGGGATCGGCATACAATTCCTGGGCTTTGAAATGGCTGACAGCCTTTCCGAACAAAACATTCCAAAAGCTGCCGCAGCCTTTCTTGCAGCTGGAGTCCTGCTGGTGCTGTATGGCATTATTTCAGCATTATGTTTAAAAAGACCGTCTGAGCGGAAAAAATGACAACAAAGAGTTACTGAACAACGAAAGGCAGGTAATTCTATGACAAAGGAAGGTCTGATGGATCTCAGCCTGATCATTTTTTTCAGTGCCCTGGCTATATGTTTGATTTTTCAAGGTTCCTGGCTTGCCGGCACTGCGTTTTTCTTCATGCTGGTTTCCAGCATAACCACTTTGGGAAGCTTCTTTCTCAAAGAAAAAAGCCGCTAGTCCAGAAATCTGCCGGATGCAATCCATCCGGTTTTTTTCTTTGAAAGAAAGAGGAGGAATGGGCCAATGTTCCCGGAGTGTAAAAAAGCAGCTGGATGGATGGACGGATTTGAGAGGCCTTGGTTTGTTGCGGGCGGCTGGGCGATTGATCTTTTTATAGGGAAACAGACCAGGCCGCATGCAGATCTGGAAATCGGCATATTCCGGGAAGACCAGAAAGCTTTGAGGGACCAACTCGCAGATTGGGAGTTTCGCAAGGCTGTCAATGGGTCTCTCATCACCTGGAATGGAGAATACCTCAATCTTCCGGTACATGAAATTCACGCAGTAGATAGAGTACATAATCAACAGACGGAAATTCTCCTGAGCGAGCGTGAAGAAGGAAGGTGGATCTTCCGCCGCAACTTTGGGATTTCCTGCCCAGCTGCCGAAGCCATCCTGTTCACAGAAGATGATATCCCCTATCTAAACCCGCAAGTTGTACTTCTCTTCAAGCTGAAAGCCCGTCCCAAAGATCAAGCAGATTTTCATAGTGCGAGGGATTTTCTCAGCAAAGAACAAAGGTATTGGCTGAAGCAAGGCATCCGGCAAATGGACATTCATCACCCCTGGATTTCTTATTTATAGAAGGAGATTACGAATCTAATGATGAATTGGTAGAGGATTGCCAATTAGGGGGGGAGATAAAATGGAAGCATTGCTGGTGATAGATGTGCAGAATGGTATTGTTACGACAGGGGATTTTTCAGATGAACTGCAAAAAATGGAAAAAGTTATAATGGAATTTAAAGACAGGGGCAGACCGGTCATATTCCTTAAACATCTGGATGGAGTTGAAGAAAGCCCGCTGTATGAAAAAGGTGAAGGAGCTGAAATCATCGGGGAATTTGCCGATTATCCAGATTATGTGATTGACAAAAGGACCCCGAGTGCCTTTTTTGAGACGAATCTGGCAGAGCTGCTGCAGAAAATGGATGTCGAAAAGCTGGTGATCACCGGATTCAATACAGAATTCTGCTGTCTCTTTACAAGCATCAGCGCTTATGACAGGGGATATAAAGTAACTTTCATTGAAGATGCCACAGGCACTGTAAATAAAGATGAGACATATGAAATGCCCGGCCTTGATATCAAGGATTTTATCGGGACGGTCCTTCATTGGTCTGACGTTATCGAGGTGCTGGATTTTGAGGAATATGAAGAGATTTATTTGAAAGTGACAGAATCTTAAAGTGAAACAGCACCCTGACAGGGGTGCTGCTTTTAATTTTTATCTGACCCTCAAAGGAAGCTCTTTAACGCCTCTGACAATCATGCCAGGGCGCCACTCTAGCTCATCCGGTGAAGCATTCAGACCGATTTCCGGGAACCTTTCCAGCAGGGCTAGGATGGCTATCTCGCCTTCTAAACGAGCCAGTGGTGCACCGAGGCACAGGTGGATGCCCTTGCCAAAAGCAAGATGGGGGCTCTTCTCCCGCGTAATATCCAGTACGTCCGGATCCGCAAATTTCTCATCATCGCGATTGGCAGAATTCAGTGCAGCAATGACCAGCTCGCCTTTTCTGATCGTCTGCCCCTGGAATTCGACATCCTCTATTGCCCAGCGGGACGTGCTGTATTCTACAGGCCCATTGTAGCGCAGAAGTTCTTCTACGGCATTATGGATGAGTTCCGGTTTCTCCCTCAGAAGCTTTAGCTGATCTGGATTTTCAAGCAGGGACAGGATCCCGTTTCCGATCAGGTTGACGGTGGTTTCATGGCCCGCAATAATCAGCAGGGAGACGACGCCATACAATTCTTTTTCTGTCAGCTTATCCCCGCCTTCTTCAGCATTGATAAGCTGGCTGATCAAGTCATCACGCGGATTATCGCGCAAAAATGCAAACCATTCGCCCAGGTACTTGACAAATTCATTCATATGCTGCTGGATTTCATTCCAATTCTCGCCATTTGACCCTTCAATCAAAGAGTTGGACCAGATCCTGAACTTGTCCTGGTCTTCTGTTGGGACACCAAGGATTTCCGAAATGACGATGATCGGAAGGGGGAAAGCATAATCATCGATCAGGGTGATTTCTTCCTTGTTTTCCATCCTGTCCAGAAGCTGGTCTGCTATTTCCTTGATCCTGCCGCGCATGTTTTCAATCATCCTCGGAGTGAATGCTTTCTGGACCAGACCGCGAAGCCGTTTGTGGTCAGGAGGATCAGAGAAGAGCATATTCTCTGTAAAGATGCTCTCATGATCCATCTGGCCGCCGTAAAGTTTGGAAAAGTCCTTAATGAAGCGCTTGTCCTTCAATGCTGCAACTGCGTCTTCATATTTCGTAATGACCCAGCCTGTCTGTCCATCAGGCATGACGGTTTTATAGACTGGCTGTTCTTCTCTGAGCTTACGGTAGCCGGGATAAGGGTTTTGGATAAACTCTTTTGAAAAAATCCTGTATGCTTCCGGGTTGTCTTGATGGTTTCCATTAAACACGCTAATCGCTCCTTTGCTAGTACTAATGCATAAAATAAGCGTAGCATAAAGAGGATGTTAAAATATAACAATAACTGTCAGGCTGCAGAAATTTCGTGCCAATGTCTCAGATGATCAATCAGGAATATAGGCTTATTTCCAGAATTTCCAGCCTTTTTTTGCCTTTTCCTCTGCAGCAGCTGCCTGGCGGAAGCCGACGACAAAATCCTGGAAGATATCTTCTCGCTGTTTGATATCCACCCGATATTGCTCTCTCTCTTCATTCATGGCATGAAGATAGGCATCACGGTCCTTATTCAGTGTATCAATGAGGCTGGTAATCTCGTGATTCGTTATTTCCGCAGATTTTGAAATATAGTGGATCATCGTTTTGAATTCTTCAGAAGCCGCTTCCGAGGAATCCGACACACGTGCCGTCAATTGGCGGATCTGCTCAGAAGTGCCTTCCGAAGCCCTCGCAACCTCTTCTGAAAAAGCTCCGAATGTTTCGGAGGTATCTTCTGAAACCTGTTCGATTTTGTGAGACAGGCTTTTAAGCTGGGATTTCGTGCCTTCAGCTGTTTTATAAATAGAATCGGATATTGTTTTGACTGTGTGCACCGATCCCCTGGAAATCTCTTTTTTTACTTCTTCAAGCACTTCCTTTCGGATGCCATTCCTGATTTCAGCACGGATATCAGCAAGAAAGCTTTCTTTGTAGCTATCAAGGGCTTCCATAAAGAGTTCCATATCATTTACAGGATTCGCCTCAAGGCTTCTTGTAACGGCTGGAGGAGATGCCGGCAATGGGGCGGCATCTTCTTCGCCGCGCCCGTCCAGGTGGATCTGCATAAGATGGCGGATCATTTCCTTGCTGAGATTTTTCTCGCGCATCTCTTTAATTTTTCCCAATAGCTCAATTTCTGTATCAGTAAAAAAGCGCACCCCCTGCTTGGACCGGGGAATTACAAGAAGGCCATTCAAATCTTTTTCCCATTGCCGGAGTGTACCGGAAGGAACTCCTATTTTCTTTGATACCTCTTTAATCGTGTAAGCTTTCATAAATTGAGTTTCCATAAAAAACATCCTTTCAATTATATTGAATATAAAACATGATTTTACCTAACGTATTAGAGCCGCTTTTTATCATTGCCTGTTATATTCCGCAGTGCTGTCTTTTTTCCTGCCGTCTGACAAAAGCTCACAAAACTAGACGGAATCTATCATAGAAAGAGAAATTGCACGAAACTGGCAGAAAAAAGGGGAGGATGGCAGTATCAGCTGAGGCGCCCATATCTATACTTAACTGGAAAAGAAGGGAGGGATTGTGTCGAAAGGGTTAAGTTAACTTTAAAATTGAGGCAAATTTCTTGAAAGTCCCCTCTCCAGACTTAATAATAAAACTACTAGAATGTATGCAGCTAAGGAGAATTTGCAGATGAACAAAGCTTGGGGAATCGCTATTGCCGCCACAGTGGGTCTTTCTATTACTCTGGGAGGCTACCATTGGATGGATGCAGAAAACGAGCAGCCGGGAAAGGCCCTGGCAGCAGAATTACATAGTAAAGCAAAGAATGCGCCGATAACGAAGAATGAAATTATAAAGGAGGAAGTGATGCTGGATGTCCCATTGTTCAACCAAATGGCCGCCCCCCGGCTTTATAACGGCTGTGAGGTGACAAGCCTAGCCATGCTTATGAATTATAAAGGATATAAGGTTACGAAAAATGAATTGGCGGACAATATAGATACCGTCCCGCTCCGCTATAGTAACGGCAGCTATGGCAGCCCAAACACAGGGTTTGTGGGTGACATGGCCAACGGGCCTGGACTTGGCGTCTACAGCGGACCCATTCTCAAGCTGGCTCAGTCTTATGCCGGCGATAAGGCGGAAAACCTGACAGGCCGGGACTTTGAAGAAATCCTTAAAAAGGTTAGTGAGGGCTCGCCCGTATGGATTATAACAACGGCCAGTTTAACGCCGGCTGCTTCCTTTGAAAAATGGGACACGCCCGAGGGAGCGGTAGAGGTGACATTCAACATGCACAGTGTCGTGATCACTGGCTATGATGAGGATCATATCTATGTTAATGATCCTTATGGAACGAAAGACAGAAAGGCTGAAAAAGAAGCTTTCGCCGAAGCATGGAAGATGATGGGCAGCCACGCTGTAACTATAAATTAAAGCCCTGATCAGAGCGTTCTTGTAGAAATACTGTAAATGGCATATGTGTCAGCATACATTTCAGTGCATAAAACATATGGTTGTTTGATAAGACAGCACAACTAAAATGGCAAAGAAACAAGCACCCCAAATAGCACATTGGCAATGAAGATTGTATCGTGCCATTTAGGGTGTTATTTAACTTTCTTGAGAGTTTGATCTGCTCATACAATTACGATCGATCATAACAGATACAACAGCTGGGAAACTACAAAGTGAGTAACAAGTGACAGGCAATAAGGGGAGATTTTACTGTTAATTGCAGGTCAGAAGTCGTTTTTGGTTAAAATAAGAGGAGTTTTTCCCTCTATGCAAATAAAAGCAATCTATTTTTCGCGTTTTCGATTACATAAAAGGAATTTCTCCCTCTATAATAGGTGTTTTCAGTATAATTAGCAAAATAAGAGGAGTTTTTCCCTCTATAACACTCTATTGCAAAAAAACTGACTTCATTGTTTAAAAATCAAAAAGTTTAACGCAAATCACAGTTCAACCATTCAGCGATTGAGAGCGTTTACTGAATAAAGTCAAAAAAAAAATAAAAAGCCTGGGGACATTCCAGGCTTTTTTGGTGTGTTAATTACCCTGCTAATTACATTACGAAAACGCATGTTTATTGGGCTGTGATTTTTACATTATCTGAACTGCTATGGTCATAGTCAGGCCCTCTTTGCCGTTCTCTTGCGTGTCCGAAGGCGGAAATACCAGCGCAGTGCAGGGGGGACGGCGAAAAAGATAAAAAAGATCCGGAAAAGCTGATAGCCGGTGACTGTGGCCAGATCTGCATGAACCTCGTGTGCCAGGATTCCCATTTGGTCCATTCCTCCTGGAGCAAGGCTGAGAAAGCTGGTGGCAGATGAAAGATCGTACTCGAATGCCAGCAGGATACTTAATAAAAGGGATAAACCGATAAGCAGAGCGCCGCTTAAAAGGGCAAGTGAGATGGTTTTAGTTTTGTGATGGAGCTTTTCCGGCCTCATAAGGAGGCCGATATGGCCGCCGATGAAAAACTGGGACAGATCCAGCAGGGAAGGAGGAAGCGCAGGTCCTCTCGTAAAATATATCCCCATCAAAGCGGTTGCGACAATGGGGCCGAGCAGATAAGGTGTCGGCAGCCTTAACTTTTTCCCCAGATAAGCACCTGCCAGTGAAGCGAAGATAAAGGGTATGACAGCCGGAAACAAGGCACTCCATTGCGGTATTTCTTCCTGAAGGATAGCAGCAGGCCCCGCTTCTCCTGATAAAAGCGGACCTAATACTAAAAAAGGGACAAAGAAGACGATCATCAGCAGCCTTGCAACCTGCAGAAACGTAACTGTCGTCAAGTCAATCCCTTCTGATTCTTCTGCAAAAACAAGCATTTGCGAAAGCCCGCCAGGAATGCTTCCTGTAAGGACCGTCGGAAAATCAATTCCGGATATGCGGGAAACGATGACGGCAAGGAGGACCGAGAATGCAATGGTAAGCAGGGTCATGGCAAGCATGCTAGGCAGTTTTCCTGACATCTGGCTGACTGCATCCTTTGTGAATGTCAGACCGATGCTGTATCCGACCATGAGGATCCCTGCGTCCCTCAGCTTTCTTGGCCATTCCAGCTTGAAGGGGATGAACCGGCTGGCAGCAAGAATGGCCGTCAGACTGCCCAGCAGCCAGGGAATCGGCAGGTGAAGGAGAGTAAAAATTATACCGCCGGCAAGAGCGATGAAAAAAGCAGCCAGGAACCCCTTATTATTTGAAATGATTTGCATGTTGCAACCTTCTTTGTTTGTTTAGTTTTCCTAAATATATCTTACCATTTTTTTGCTGATACCCCAAGAAGTGCGGTTTCCTGCTGCAATCTTCAATAGAAAAAGCGCAAGCCATATGGCCTGCGCTTTCTGCTGCATAAGCAGCTAAGTTTCCCCTAGAGGGGCACGGAAGGTTCAGCTTTGGGGCCGAATCGGTTCTAAGTCCACCGATTAAGCACCAGGGTTCCTTGTGAACGGAAAACAAAAGAACCTTCCATTAAGATGCCAAAACCAGAAGTCGCTGCTAATCGATTCATCGTTTATCAGTCCCTTCGATAGATTGGCTTTCCTTCCTTTTTTACCCCGGGACCAGCTCATCAAACATATAAATCCTGCTGTCAGAAGATTTATACAATAAAACCTCTAATGAGTGCTATAATATATCAGTAGTGTTAATTTTTTCCTTGTGCTTAAAAAGGGGGAAGCGTGCTATGACTGGTGAATTAATTCTGCTGGTTGATGATGATCCTGACATTCAGAATATTCAAAAGGCTTATTTATCTAAGGAAGGCTTTAGGCTTGCCTTTGCAGCAACAGGTGCAGAGGCGGTGCAACTGGCAGGAAGCCTGGAGCCGGACTTGATCATCCTGGATGTGGCGCTGCCGGACATGGATGGATTTGAGGTTTGCCGCATCATCAGAACAAAGACAAAGGTTCCGATCCTTTTCCTTAGTGGAAGGGAAGATGATATAGATCAGATAATAGGTCACAGGATAGGCGGCGATGACTATATAACGAAACCGTTCAGCCCGCCAGTGCTCGTTGCAAAGGTAAAGAGCCATATTAGAAGATATAAAGAGCTGTCAGGAAGCCCAAAGGCTGCTAGTAATGGACGGGCATTAATATTTGGAGAGCTGGCTATTGACAGGGACTGCTGTGAAGTGACGAGGGAGGGAAAGCCCATCTCTCTGGCTGCAAAGGAATTTCAGCTGCTCTGCTGCCTCGCTGAAAATGCCGGCCGTGTCTTCAGTGCAGAGCATTTATTCGATTCCATTTGGGGAAAAGACAGCTTTGGGGATATCAGGACTGTTATGGTCCATATCAGCAATCTCCGCAAGAAAATCGAACAGGACCCGGCCCGGCCGGAATATATTATCACAGTCAGGGGCATGGGCTATAAATTCAATGGAGGTTGAGGTTTTTGGCGGATTTGAAGAATTCCCTGACTTCCTCAGCCGTCATGCCAAGCTTTCTTGCTTCTGCCATCAAACATATCCATTCATACAAATCCTGTTCATAAGAGAGCGTTTTCTCTTCCTTCTTCATACTTTACCTCCAGACCATTCTTCTCGTTGGCTATATTATAAAATGGAAAGTTAAAGTTTTATTAAAGCCGTATTAAAGTTTCGCTTAAATAAGAGGGTGACCATTATGATTGAGAACATTAATATACCTGGATACCAGCTGATTGCCGCAGAAACTGCAAATGAAGAATTTATCTTCCTGAAAGGCTACTCGGTCAAAAGCAGGGAGCAGGTGCTGATAAAGACATATAAAAACGATGTGCTGTCAGATATGGAGATTGCTGCTCTTGTTCACGAATACCAGCTTACAAAGGAAATGGAAGAAGACAGCATCCTAAAAGCAGAAGAGTTAATCATACACTTAAAAAAGCCATATCTGGTCTGCAAATACTTTCCTTGTATAACACTAAGTGAACTCAGCATCAAGAATGCCGATCTTACAGAGATGCTGGACATTTCAGCAAAACTGGCCGGGGCAATCCTGCAGGTACACCAGCAGCATATTATCCATAAATCGGTCAATCCGGGAAATATCCTTTTTAACCCCGTTGATGGCAGGATTAAAATTACTGGTTTCGGCCAGTCGACGCTATTAAAAGAAGAACATCCTTCCTTGAACGCTGCCAGCCTGGCCAATTTGGCTCATTTGCCTTACATATCCCCTGAACAGACTGGAAGATTGAACAGGCTAGTTGATTATCGTTCAGATTTCTACTCAGCAGGAATAGTATTTTACGAATTATTTACCGGTGAATTGCCTTTCAAGGCGAAGGAACCGCTTGAGCTTGTGTACGAGCATCTGGCAAAAAGTATGAAGAATCCCTGTGATTCAAATCCTGATCTTCCACCTGTAATTGCGTCAATCATCATGAAACTGCTTGAAAAAATGCCTGAAAATCGATACGGCAGCGCTTTCGGGATACGCGCCGATCTTCTCCGTGCCCTCGAAAATCTAAAGTCCGGGAAGCGGCAAGAAGTTTATCCACTTGGGAAAGACGATGATAGTATGCTGTTTGAACCCGGAAGGAAGCTGTATGGACGTGACAATGAAAAAGCACAAATCCTTCATGTTTTTGAGGAGGTCAGCCGGGGGGGTACAGGCGCCGTGTTCCTGCCAGGTTCACCGGGGATGGGAAAGACGGCTCTTGTACACGAGATCCAAAAGCCGCTCATCCGGGAAAAAGGCTATTTTGTTTCCGGAAAATATGACATGCTGCAAAGGCAGATGCCTTATGCCCCGATCATTGCAGCATTCCGTTCTCTCGTTCTCCAGGTAATGCTTGAGAGCGAAAGCCGCAGAGCGATGTGGGCATCTAAATTGAAGGACGGCTTTACCGGAAATTATGCGGTCCTTTTCTCAGTCCTTCCAGAGCTGGGCTTGCTTATGGGAGAGCAGGTTGAAGAAGGGCCAAATGGAGCCGACGCCCATCAGCAATTTTTGTTTCATATCCACCAGTTTATATGCCTGTTTGCAGATGAACAGCATCCGCTTGTTCTCTTTCTTGATGATCTTCAGTGGGCGGATATTGCTTCGCTTGAGCTGATCGAATATCTCCTGCTGAAGGGCATGATTCCCCATTTTATGCTTATTTGTGCATACAGGGACAATGAAACAGGGTCCAGGCATCCAGTAAGAAGGACACTTGCCAGGCTGGAAGAAGGAGCAGCAGAGATTCATCATATCCCGGTTCGCACGCTCAGTCAAAAGGAGATTTATGCATGGGTAGGAAATGCCCTGAGAGATGATGGGAAAACGGTTTTGGAACTCGGAGGGCTCTTACACAGGATAACCGGGGGCAACCCGCTGTTCATCAGCCAGCTTTTATTTTCATATTTTGAGGATGGCTTCATTACCAGGGATCCAGCAGAAAGAAAATGGAAAGCTGATATCGGAAAAATAATGGAAAGGCCAGTGGATGACGGAATATCCGGTTTTATGCTGGAGCGTTTCCAGAAGCTGCCTGAAAAAGCAAAAGAGGTTTTAAAGGCTGCCTCCTGCTTTGGCAACAGATTTGATTTCAAAACGCTTTCCCTCCTGTTCAAAGACCGTCCAGGGTGGCTCGCTGAATCTCTTTGGCTGGCCCTTGAATCTGGCTTTATTCTCCCTAGAGATCCTTTATATAAATATATTCATTCCAGCGGCTATGTGAATGCTATGCCAACAGAGTACAGCTTCCTTCACGATACCGTCCAGCAGGCAGTCTATCAGTCTATGAACCTGGAAGAACAGAATGCCTCCCATTTGAAAATCGGCAGGCTGCTTGTCGGCATGAAGGAGAATACACCGTCACGCCTTTTCCAGATTGTCCACCATTTGAATATCTGCAGTGAACAGCTTGAAATGAAAGAAAGGGCTCCGCTGGCAGAATGGAATGCCGCTGCAGGAGAACTTGCCAAGGATGCTGCTGCCTTTCGGGAAGCGCTCTCTTATTTCCAGGCTGCACTTAAGCTCGCCGGGGAAGATTGGAACGGGAAATATGAACTGACTTTCCGCATATTCAAAGGTCTTGGTGAATGCTTTTATTTGACAGGAAAATTGGTTGAAGCTGAAAGAACCTTCGCTATAGTGCTTGAAAATGCAAAAACTGATTATGAGAAGTTATCAATTTATAATCTGCAAATCACTTTATTCACTCATATGCACAGGGTGAAAGAGGCGGTCAGCTCAGGAATAGAAGGCCTTAAGCTTTACGGAATCACTTTTGCACCAAGCATCGGCAAACATGCTATTGTGATGGAGTTTCTCCGTGCAAAATTTGCTTTAAGCGGTAAATCACAAGAAGACATAATGTCCCTTCCTGAAATGGTGGACCGGGACAAAAGGCAAATCCTGCAGACGCTCATCAACCTGAACGCTCCATCCTACCATGCAGACCAGAATCTTGCCACCATGCTGATGCTGAAGGCACTGAACTATACGCTCAACAACGGATTAACCGACTTAAGTGCCCTTGTATTCAATAATTACAGCCTGATATTAAGCGCGGGATTCAGCGATTTCAAGGGCAGCTACGACTATGGCAGGCTGGCGATCAAACTGTCTCAGCATTTTGGTGTCACAGGCATTAAAGGCCGTGTGCAGTTTGTCTTTGGAAGCTTTGTCAGCCACTGGAGACACCCGATTTCAGAAAACCTCCACCACCTCACGGATTCACAGAGATACTGCCTGGATGCAGGAAATATCCATCTTGCCGGTGCTAATAGTTCATTCATCGTCATCACATTATTTATGAAAGGATCGCCGCTTGAAGAGGCGCTGGATGGGATCCGGAATCAGATCATGTTCGTCAATAGGATTCAATATCCTATTTCAATCGGTTTTTTGACGGAGATGGAGGAATGGGTCCTCTATTTGAAGAAGGAAAAAGAGAGTCATGACTGGACCTTTACTCCTGTGCTCGATGATGACTCTGCAAAAATCATCCATTATACGATCCGGCTGCAGATGAGCTATCTTTTTCAGAAAACTGAATATGCCGATGAACTGATTCAGAAACTGGCACCGCTTATCAGCAAAAGGCTGACGCTTGTCATTGTCCCTGAATACCATTTCTATCATGGTTTATGGCTTGTCCGTTTTTATGAACATGAAAAGCAGAAAAAGAAAAAAGCTCTTCATTTGGCTAAACTGAAGGACTCTATATCAAAAATGAAACGCTGGGCAGCTCTTTCCCCGTCGAATTTCCGTCATAAATACTTGCTTTTAAAAGCAGAATACCGAAGGATTGCCAAGAGGGATTCCAATCTTTTTAATATTTATGATGAAAGCATTCAGGAAGCCGAAAAGAACGGCTTCCTGCAGGATGCTGCCCTTGCAAATGAATGTGCAGGCCGATACTTTTCTGCGCAGGGATATAGCAGGATGGCAAGTTCCTTTTTCTCAGAAGCTTTTAAATGCTATCGCCTTTGGGGTGCAGAAGCCAAGGCTGATGATCTTCGGAAGAAGGTTAAAATTTCCTTACCGAAGGAACCGGAAACCAGTCATTCCATTCAGTTTGATGAGTATGCCCTTGTTTCCGCCGCCCAGAGCATATCCAGGGAAGTAGTGCTTGAAAATCTGCTGGCCCGGCTAATGGAGGTTACCATGCATTACAGCGGAGCAGACAGGGGGATTCTGCTCTTTAAACGGGATGGAATTTGGACGATCGGGGAGTATGCCGGTGGGGGTGAACGGCCAAAACGCTTCGAGCCGGTCCAAGGAAGAGAAATGCTGTCCGAACAGGCAATAGAACTTGCAGAGCTGAGCAGAGAAGGAATCATTCTTGATTATGCCTGTGAAAACAGTCTGATTTCAGGGGATCCTTATGTCAAAAGGATGCTG
Organism: Bacillus infantis NRRL B-14911; assembly: GCF_000473245.1. Lineage (NCBI taxonomy): Bacteria > Bacillati > Bacillota > Bacilli > Caryophanales > Bacillaceae > Bacillus > Bacillus infantis. Next base: position 2,429,883 of record NC_022524.1, on the reverse strand, counting down.
TTGAAGTCGCTCATTTGCCTGCCGATCCTGAATAAGGGTGAAGTAAAGGGTATGATGTACCTGGAAAACAACCAGATTTCGCATGCATTCACAAAAGAAAATCTCCGGGTTCTTGAATTGATTGCCTCTCAGGCAGCCATATCTTTGGAAAATGCAGATCTGTATGAGAGGATGGAAGCAAGGGTTGCCCGGCGGACCGAAGAGCTGAATGAAGCAAATATCCGCCTGGAGAGGGCCAATAAAGAACTCGACCGCTCAAGGCAGGCAAAGAACACTATATTATCAGACATCTCTCATGATTTAAGGTCTCCGCTTGCTGCCGTTAAGGGCTATATAGAAGCTGTGCAGGAGGGTATTGCCGAATCAGAAGAGCAAAAAAGAGAATTTCTTCAGCGAAGTGTCAGCCGCCTGAATGAACTGAATGTCCTGATCCGCGACTTGTTTGATCTTTCCCGTATGGAGGCTGGCCAAATACGGTTTGAGATGGATTATTTGCCCCTTGGCCAGATGCTGGTCAATATTAGGAAGCAATTTAAATTTGAAGCCGAAAAGAAAGGACTTTATTTTGTCCTGGATCTGGAAAACACGAATGTTGAGAATGTTCCGTTGGTGGAGGCAGATCCCGCCCGTCTGCTGCAGGCCTTCTCCAATCTGGTCTCAAACAGCATCAGGCATACAGAGACTGGCGGTTTGATCCTTAGCGCCAGGCTGGCATCCCAGGGCGGAAGTGTCAGGATATGCCTGTCAGATACCGGCAGCGGCATCCCGGCTGCAAGGCTTCCATTTATTTTTGACAGGAACTATACCAAGGCAAGCAGTAACAGCAGGACGGCCGGAAATGGCATCGGACTTTCGATTACAAGGGAAATCATCGCAAGGCATAATGGTAAAATTTGGGCCGAGAGCAATGAAGGAGAAGGGACTTCCGTTTTCATTGAACTGCCAATCTATCATTTTGCCGCAGAAATGGTTTAGTAAATGATTATCGCTTTACGCCGGGGACAAAAAAAGATACTATGTAATTGTCAATCTAATAAGCAACTACTGGGGGTGCCTGCGGAAAGCAGGCTGAGAGAAAAACTGGCCCGTTTTTTAACCCTTTGGACCTGATCTGGATGATGCCAGCGTAGGAAAGTAGCGAAGTGGAACTATTTGCTATATTTTTATGCACAATTGCCAGGTCCTTTTCAGGGCCTGGCTTTTTTGCTGCTGAAAGGAGAAAAGGGAATGAATACAATAGAGATAGCAGTGATGCTGGAAAAGCTTAGGGCTGAAAAGCCGCTTGTACATAATATCACCAATATGGTTGTCACCAATTTTACCGCTAACGGCCTGCTGGCGCTGGGGGCATCGCCTGTCATGGCTCATGCTGCAGAAGAAGCTGCCGATATGGCCGGCATTGCAGGGGCGCTGGTCCTGAACATCGGCACTCTTACTTCCCCTGTGGTAAAATCTATGAAACTTGCGGGAGAATCAGCGGGCAGAAACTCAGTGCCGATCATCCTTGACCCGGTCGGGGCAGGTGCAACAGCTTACAGGACTGAAACAGGCAGAAACCTTCTCGAAGAGCTGCCGATCTCCATTTTGCGCGGCAATGCAGCCGAAATATCTCACCTTGCCGGAAAAGGAGGAGAAATTAAAGGTGTTGACGGCGGGGAAGCCGGCAACCCGGAAGAGACAGCCCTTCTTGCTGCAAAACTGTTCAACACCGTAACTGTTATTACAGGGAAGGAGGACATCATTTCTGATGGAATAACAGTTGTCCGGATCAGTGGCGGAAGCAGCCTCCTTACAAAAGTTACAGGAACCGGCTGCCTGCTGTCATCGGTCATAGGCGCTTTCCATGCAATTGAATCAGACTCACTGAAAGCCGCGGCGGCTGCGCTGGCTGTATACTCTGCAGCGGCAGAAATGGCTGCAGAAGCAGCGGGAAACAAAGGACCTGGAACCTTTCAAATAGAGCTGCTTAACAGCCTTGCCCTGCTTAAGGGTGAGGATCTTGAAAACAGGACGGACATTACTGTCCTCAAAGGAGAAATATAAATGAATATTAAGAAAGCATTGACAATAGCGGGTTCGGACAGTGGAGGCGGAGCCGGAATCCAGGCTGACCTTAAGACCTTCCAGGAACTTGGTGTCTATGGCATGTCAGCACTGACAGCAATCACCGCTCAGAATACCACTGGCGTGCAGGCGGTCTTCCCGATGACGGCCGAAGCTGTAGGTAAACAGATAGAGAGCATTGGAAGCGACATGGGGACGGATGCTTTAAAAACGGGCATGCTTTTTGATGCAGACATCATTAAAGCTGTTTCTGCTGTTATCAGCCATTATCAATGGACAAAGGTGGTCGTCGATCCTGTGATGATTGCCAAGGGAGGGGCTAGCCTCCTGCAGGAAAGCGCCATGGCAGCCCTGAAGGAACATTTACTCCCGCTCGCACTAATCATCACCCCTAATATTCCTGAAGCAGAAGCAATAACCGGCATGAAAATCTCTTCTTTAGCCGAACGGAAAGAAGCTGCCAGGAGATTATGTGCGCTCGGCGCTCACAATGTAGTCATTAAAGGGGGGCATGAAACAGGAAATCAAGAAGCTGCTGCTGATTTGCTTTTTGATGGAAGCAGCTTTGATGTGTTTGAAGGCAGGAGGGTGGATACAGTCAATACCCATGGGACCGGCTGCACCTTTTCAGCAGCAATCACGGCAGGACTGGCGAAGGGGCTTTCTGTAAAGGAGAGTGTCCGGCTTGGAAAAGACTTCATCCAGGCAGCCATCGAAGATGATCTTCTCCTTGGGAGCGGCCACGGCCCGACAAACCACTGGGCATATAACAATAGACAGAAAGCAGAGGGCTTGGCATATGGCGCGAATTGACAGTCAAAGAATGAAAGAGCTGTTAAAGGTCTATTTTATCATGGGAAGCACGAACTGCACTAAGAATCCGGATATGGTTATGAAAGAGGCGATTAAAGGCGGGATCTCCCTTTTTCAGTACAGGGAGAAAGGGGCAGGATGTCTTGGCAGGCAAGAAAAATACGTGCTTGCAGAGCAGCTTCAGCGGATGTGCAGGACAGGGGGCATTCCTTTTATCATCAACGATGACATAGAACTGGCATGTGAAATCGGCGCAGACGGCGTCCATATTGGGCAGGAGGACGAGCCGGCCGAAGCAGTACGGGAGAAAATCGGGGATAAGATTTTGGGGGTATCTGCCCATACACTTGTGGAAGCGAACGAAGCTGTCAGGGCTGGCGCAGATTATCTGGGTCTTGGCCCCATCTATCCGACGTCAACAAAAGCAGATGCCAAGGCGATTCAGGGAATGGCTCTCATACAGGAATTGAGAGAGTCTGCTATCACAATACCAGTTGTAGGAATAGGCGGAATCACACCGCACAATGCACGTGCTGTTATTCTGGCCGGGGCAGACGGCGTTTCTGTCATCACAAGCATCAGCCAGGCTGCAGATATAAAGGAAGCTGCTGCAAGCCTTAAAAGAAGTGTGACGATATAGAAGATTCATAGCCTGCAAATAGGTGCAGGCTATGAATCTTTAGTCTATAATCAGGACAGTTTTCCCCAGGCTCTGCCTGCTCTCTATCCTGGTATGGGCCTCCGCTGCCTCAGACAAGCTGAAAGTTTCTCCAATTTTCATGCTGAGCCGGCCGGTTTCCAGCAAACCGATAATTTTTCCAGCTGAAGCCCTTACAAGATGCGGCCTCTTTTTGCGCACTGTCCCAAAGCTGAAGCCAAGGAGGGAGCGGCAGCTGCTGTGAAGATCATTTGTCTCTACAGATCCGGCATTTCCCGAAGCATTGCCGAAATTGACAAGCCTTCCAAAAGGTGCAAGGCAATCCAGACTTTTTTCTGTCACTGTACCGGCAACAGAATCAAGGATCACATCAGCCCCTTTACCTTCTGTCCATTCCATTACTTTTGCAGGAAAATCTTCGATTGTATAACACACTCCGTAATCGGATCCTGCTTCCAAGGCATATGCTGTTTTTTCAGGGGAACCAGCCGTTGTGATTACTTTTCCAGCGCCAAGTATCCTGGCAAGCTGAATGGCTGTAGTCCCGACTCCGCCAGCGCCGGCATGCACTAGTACGGTTTCTCCTTGCTGGATTCGTGCTATATCTTCAAGCAGCTTAAGTGACGTTATTCCGGCAATCGGGCATGCTGCAGCCTGTATATCTGAAATGCTTTTCGGGATGGGGAAGGTCAGCATGGCTGGGGCAAGGGCATATTCGGCATAAGATCCTTTAGAAGGAAACGCAATTACCCGCTGACCTGGAATAAGACCTTCCACACCGTTCCCTAAAGCTTCTATCGTGCCGGTACAGTCTATACCCGGGATATAAGGGAGTGGACCGCCTCCTTTTTTTCCGTATCTCGTCTTGATATCGGCAAAATTCACACTGGCCGCCTTCACTTTTATCAGAACTTCCCCTGCAGCAGGCACCGGCCTTTCAGCTTCTGCCAGAATCATATTCTCTGGGCCGCCATACGCTGTAACATGTATCGCCTTCATAATAAACCTCCTTATGTATCTGCTATTATCTATTTTAACTTTTGAAAAGAAAGTGAGGAATGATCAGAATATTATAGTTAATCATAAGAAAAACTTATGTAACTAGATGACAAAATGAAGGGATTTCGGGGGAAAGTTATTTATTTTCTTATAGAAGTAAGTGAAATATTTTTAGTACAGCCAATCCAGCCGTGGAGGAACTACCCAGTTTATCACTGAAAACTAGCCAACAAAATTATTAAACCCTGTTGATTGCAGTGGAGGCACGCAGACTCCTGCGGGAGATAGCGGCAAGGCTGAGACCCCGCAAGAGCTTGCTCTGAGGAGGCTCAGCGTCGCCCCGCGGAAAGCGAAGTGCCTGGTACGGAAATCAGCAGCCTGCATGGAAAATCAGACTTAAAATAAGGCTGCAGGCAAAGTGGTTTATATAGTTAGCATTTTTTAGAGACTTAAAAAGTAATAGCCACAAAAGCTTTTTAAGGTTATATCCGGTATAATTTTCTCTAAGAATACCAGGAAAAGAGGACTAAGGATGAATTTTATTCGCAGCAAATTCAGCTGGCGGTTTTTTATATTTTTAATACTGGCCGTCCTTATTACAAGAATGCCGGTCATCGGCGACTATTCCGGCATCATCAATACGCTCATCCACGAATCCGGCCATGCGCTTGTAGCCCTGTTCGGGGGAGAAGTCCATCATATCTCCCTTTTTGCCAATACAGAAGGTGTCACATACACAAGACATTCTAATTGGTTCGGGGGAGTGTTTACTGGAGCTGCCGGATATGTTTTTTCATCTTTTATGGCTTTTATCGCCTTTTGGCTGCTGGGGAAGAAAAAGGACAAAGTGCTGATTCTGATTCTGCTCGGCTTTATCATTCTTAACCTGGTTTTCTGGGTGCGGAATGCTTACGGGATCTTCTGGCTGATTTCTTTTGGTGCCGGCTTTGCTTTTCTTTTAAAGAAAGGAAGCCCTTCGCTCATACAAAATGTCCTGCTCCTGATCGCATCGATCATGCTCGTTGAATCCGTCACAAGTGCCTTTGAGATCATGCTGCTGAGCTTGATGTCTCCTCAGGCAGCAGGGGATGCAACCAATCTTTCTGCTTCTCTTTTGCTTCCTGCACAAGTATTTGGGACCTTGTTCTTCCTGCAGGCGATTTGGTTCTGTTATTTGTCCATAAAAAAAGGCATATTTAAATTAAGCCGCTATTAAAAAAAGAATTTCTTATCTGGACAGAATTTCACATATGCATTACTATGAGAAAACAAGGAAACTTACAAAATCAACCAGTTAAAAACCATCTGAAAAAAAGTGGAGGACCTATGAAACTGACGACTGTTATTAATCCCGCTATCCTTGTCTCGTCAGGGCTGGCTGCTGCTTTTGCTTATGAAAATATCCAGCCGCATTCCTTGAAGACCTTATCCATCTTCGTCACCATCGGGTTCATCCTGCTATTAACCGACTTTGCTCTGAAAAAGCTGTCTTTGGATAAAAAGGAAATACGCATGGAAACTGGCGTCTGGCTGATCATTGCCATTTTCGTTGGCCCGCTGGCAGTCTCTTTAATCATGGATGTATTTGGAGCTGGAATATAACTAAACGAAATAAATGAGGGTCAATATGAAACAAATTGTGCAATATTATGTGATTAACTCTGACTTAAAAATGTCTGCCGGGAAAGCTGCTGCCCAGGCTGCCCATGCAGCAGCCATAAGTGTGCTCACTTATATGGAAGAACCACTTTTCAAAGAATGGCTGATGAGCGGACAAACAAAAATTATGCTCTCCGGCCGTGAAGCAGAGCTCAAGAAACTTGAAGAGAAAGGCTATGTAACAATCAAAGATGCCGGAAGGACAGAGGTTGCTCCCGGAAGCCTCACTGCATCAGCCCTGCCGCCTATGGATAAAGAAGAAGCCAAAATGATCGTCGGGCATCTTCGGCTGTATAAATAAGCTTATATATAGGGAGGTTCTTATGAAAACCATCGTCAGGGCCTTAACTGTTCTTCTTGCTCTATTCATTTTAAACGAAGGAGAAGAGGCTCTCGCTGCACCCGATCCAGCTGAAGTGGAAGAAATGAAGCTTCAGGCTCCATTGCATATCGTTGGCAAGGTGGAAAAAGATGCGTTCTTTCAGGATTTGCCAAACGAAAAATTTCTCCAGATCAGGAAAATGACCCTTTTACCCTCAGAAGTAATAAAAGCGCCCGGAAGCTTTGACCAGGACGTAGCCTTAGAGGTTTATTATCATTATATTCCTTCCTGGATGGCTGACCAATTCACCGGTCCTGCACCGATGGATATCGCAAAGGGGGATATAATAGAAATTTGGCTCGAAGAAGGCAAGAATGGATGGGAGCCTGTCATGTCCGGCTCGACTGTCAAACATGTTCAATATAGGGATGAACGTGAGGAAGCAGTAAAAGAGCCTCTCATTCACAAAATAAAAAGGCTTGCTGAAAATGTTTTCAGAGAAAGCAGTTTTTTAACGGCACTGTTGTTTATTATTCTGCTGCTCGCCATCACTTTTTTATCCAGAAAGGTTCCAGCAGGTAAATTTAAATAATACAGTGGAACAAGCTGGTCAGAATTTAAATTTCAGAGAAAACAACTGATTAAATCATTAAATATAATCCCAAAGGCAGCGCCCGGAATCTTCCCGGGCGTTTTTTATATGCAAACTTGAGCAAAATTCAATGGTAAAAGATTTCTGCTGACTCAATTTAAATATAATGATTCCCAATTTAATTCCATATTACTGTAATTTCTTTAAACCATTCGCACATACTACAATTATCAAAGGAGGATCGGAAGATGGAATTACATCATGACCCAAGGCTGACCAGTGCTGAAATAGCTTACTTGTGGAACACTTATATGGACGACAGCGCAACCATCTGTTTGATATATCATTTTTTCCAGCGAGTGGACGACCAGGATATCAAGGCTTGCCTGGAGCATACCATCCAATTGGCGGAAAGCCATATGGAAAGAGTGGCACAGCTGTTTGCCAAGGAAAATATTCCGGTGCCCCGTGCCTTTCCGGCTGACCAGCATGTTAACCTGAATGCTGCCCGCCTATATACCGATATGTTTTATTGTGATGTCATGCTTAATGCAGCAAGGTTTGCAGTCCTTTCCCATACCATGGGCCTGAACATTTCTTCCAGAGAAGATGTTTTCATACTCTATTCTGAATTCTATGAGGAAGCTAACCATGTGCTGAAAGAGATTCTTGATACCATGAAAGGGAAGGGGATATTTGTGCGGCCTCCTTATATCCCATATCCAGACAAGCTTGATATCGTAGAAAAACATAGCTTTGTCAAGGGGTGGATGGGAAAAAGAAGGCCGCTTCTTGCCATCGAAGCCGCCCAGCTGTTTGATAACGGCATCACCAACCAGATGGGCAAGGAGCTGCTTACAGGGTTCATCCAAACCGTAAGAGACCCGCAAATAAAAGAATATTTCATAAGGGGCAGGGAACTTGCTTCAGAATTTGTTTCTAAAGTACAGAGCCTGCTTGAAGAGGACCTGGTGCCAAATGGGATGACCTGGGACTCGAAAGTAACAAAATCTACTGATGCTCCGTATTCAGATCAATTGATGCTTTTCCTGGTTTCTACTCTCAATGCCTTGGGGGTGGCACGCTACGGGCAGGCACTGTCCATGACACTGAGGAGGGATGTTGCGTCTTATTATATGAGATGCTTTGCAGATACAACAGCCTATTCAGAGGACGGACTTGACCTGCTTATCCAAAACAAATGGTTCGAACAGCCGCCGCCATGTCCAGAAAGAGATGAACTTGCCGGGAAATGATCTACTGGTCTTGATTACATCTTTTAAAGTTTCGGCGGTGCCCTGCATAAAATTAGCCAGCCAATAAAAGAGCACTATTTATCGTGCTTCTATTGGCTGGCCCGGCATTCAGGAAATTCTATGATCATCATATTAAAACACCATTCTTCGTATTAATTCTTCGCCCTCAGCCGGCTGCCGCACTTGCAGATTATGCTGTGCTTCAATTGTTTTTCAGCTGTCTGGCATTTAGGGCATATCTTCTTAATCATTAATTTCACCTTCTCATTCAGCATTGATTATTCTGAGACAAGTGCATCTTCACATTCCTTGCATGTTCCGAAGAAGGGGCGGTTCCATAAGGAAGTTCGTCCAAATCTGCAGTTCCACATACAATTCAAGATCATGATAGATTGTCGCCAGAGGCTCATTTCGTGGATTTACTCTCCTGTGGATGGTTATATTGCTTCAGCAGCTTGTACGAATGACCATTCTTTAAGAAGCAATTCACAATCCGGTCTTTTGACCAGCAAGCCTTAAAATAAGCGTAGATTCTCCGGTTAGGCTGCTGACTATAACTCTGGCGGGTGTAAAAAGCGGAGGATTTCCGATAAAGCAGAGCGAAGTTGCCCATTTTCAAGTTTTTCAGCTGATAGCCGGAATGACTCCACTTATTTTCAACCTGTGGATTTCCTTATTCAGTTATGAATGGCAAAATAACAGCCATTCATGCGATGAGCCTTTTCATAAAATAATTACAGGCACCGGCCGAAGCAGGTGCCTGTAATTGAGAATATTGTCGATTATTGAGAATAGAGAAGGGCAGATTCAGACAAGGATTTATGCTTTTACAGGCACCTGCAGGCCCAGTCCTTCTGCTACTTTAGTTCCATATTCAGGATCTGCTTTAAAGAAATGCTCAATTTGGCGAAGTTTGATTTCATCGCTCTCAACAGGCTTCATGGCACCGACGATATTTTCCACAAGACGGGAACGCTCTTCTTCACTCATAAGCCGGTAAAGATCTCCAGCTTGTGTGTAATGATCATTATGGTCGTAAGAAACGCTGTCCGCAGCACCTGTTACGGCAAAAGGAGCGGGCTTATTTTCCGGTGTTTCTTTAGGGCCTCCGAAGCTGTTTGGCTCATAGTAGACTGATCCGCCGCCATTTGAGTCAAAACGCATCTGGCCGTCGCGCTGATAATTATTCACTTCATTCCGGGCACGGTTGATCGGCAGTGCCTGATGATTCGCACCTACACGGTAGCGGTGTGCATCATGGTAAGCGAACAGGCGCCCCTGCAGCATTTTATCAGGAGAAACATCAACACCCGGGACAAGAGTGCCAGGAGAGAAGGTTGCCTGCTCTACTTCCGCAAAATAGTTTTCAGGATTTTTGTTCAATACCATCCGGCCTACCTCGATAAGAGGATAATCCTTCTGGGACCACACTTTCGTTACGTCAAACGGATCAAAACGGTATGTTTCAGCATCTTTTTCCGGCATGATCTGCACGCAAAGCTTCCATGAAGGATAATCACCATTTTCAATCGCATTGAAGAGATCCTCAGTATGGTAGTCGGGATTTTCCCCGGCTATTTTCGCAGCAGCTTCAGGCGCCAGGTTTTTAACACCCTGCTCAGTCTTGAAGTGGTATTTGATCCAGACACCTTCGCCTTTCTGGTTGACCCATTTGAAGGTATGGCTTCCGAAACCGTGCATATGCCTTAATGTAGCAGGGATGCCGCGGTCAGACATCAGGATGGTTACCTGATGAAGGCTTTCAGGTGAAAGGGACCAGAAATCCCAGACAGCATTCGGATTCTTCAGATGTGTCTGCGGATGACGCTTTTGCGTATGGATGAAATCAGGAAATTTAATCGCATCCCGGATAAAGAAAACAGGTGTGTTATTGCCGACGATGTCATAATTGCCTTCCTCTGTATAAAATTTCACAGCGAAACCGCGCGGGTCACGGACTGTATCTGCTGAACCGAGCTCCCCCGCTACAGTGGAGAAACGGATAAACAGCGGAGTGCGCTTGCCGACTTCAGAAAGGAATGAAGCCTTTGTATATGTAGTCAGGTCATTTGTGACTTCAAAATAGCCATGCGCACCTGCTCCTTTGGCGTGGACCACACGCTCAGGTACACGTTCACGGTTAAAATGGGCCAGTTTTTCAAGAAGATGTACATCCTGGATAAGGGTCGGCCCGCGGGATCCAGCCGTCATTGAATTTTGATTGTCGCCAACAGGGGCGCCCCAGCTTGTAGTCAGTTTATTATTTGTCATCAAAACATCACCTCTTAGTTTAATAGATTGCTTGTTCCATGTAATCAATGATATCACTTCTCAATAAAAAATCAATACTTTTTTATAATAATTATTAATAAGTAAGAGATTTAAAGAGATAGACATTTAAATGTTTTAACAAGATATCTATTTCGCTTAAAATATCTTTATGCCAAAATGGAAGAGCTCATTACTTTATGGGCTTTTTCCACCCGTTTCCTTCAATAGTACATGTGGGTTACTATCCTGCATAAAGGGGTATTAGCCAGGAATGTATGATAAAATTCCTGCCTTTCAGCCAATATTTTGATTGGGAAGTATTATTACATAACAAAAAGATGATTTTATGGTAGGATTTAAGATAGATATTTCTATTATGAAGGGAACATTGGATATGAATGACACTGCCAAGCTACATGAAGAAGCCTATGAAATGCTGAAAGAGACAAGCCGGACCTTTTTGATCCCGATCAGTTATCTGTCCCCGGGCCTGAAGGAAACCGTTTCATCCGCTTATTTATGCATGAGGGCTATAGATGAGATTGAAGACCATCCCGAACTTGAAGCGGAGTCAAAGGACCACCTTTTGCGTTCAATCAGTGAATTGCTGAAGAAGCCTGTAAATGCCGAGGATATGAAATCCCTTTTCAAGCCGTATAAATCCAAGCTGCCTGAAGTGACATTGCGCCTGTATGACTGGATCAGGCTTTGTCCAGCAAGCATCAAAGAAAAGGTTCTTGATTCTACCAGCACAATGGCAAAGGGCATGGCTGACTGGACGATGAAGGGCTGGAATATCAGGGACGAAAAAGATCTCGATGACTATACCTTTTATGTGGCGGGCCTTGTCGGCGTCATGCTTTCCGACATTTGGAAATGGCATGATAATACAGAAACGAAAAAGGACCTGGCGATTGCATTTGGCCGCGGTCTCCAATCTGTCAATATCCTCCGCAACAAAATCGAAGATAAAGAGCGGGGCGTTAGCTTTTATCCCGATGGCTGGGACAATGACCAGATGTTCAGTTACGCCCGCAGGAATCTTGCACTTGCAGATGCATATATAAAAGATATCAAGTCTGCCCCGATCCTGAATTTCTGCAGGATTCCGCTTGCACTTGCACATGGGACCCTTTCTGCCTTGTCAGAAGGCAAGGAAAAGATGAATCGCGAAAGTGTAAATGCAACGGTCAAACAAGTGGTCGCAGAATAGACAATAAAAAAATCCGGCCGGCCTGGCCGGATTTTTTTTGCTGTGCTCTAATCTAAGTGTACCGAAGGAAAGGATGAAAGAGAATGAACGGGAAAAAGAATGCCATTGTTACAGGGGCATCCAGGGGATTCGGGCTTCTAATTTCCATTGAGCTCGCAAAAATGGGCTATAGCGTGACAGCTGCAATGAGGGACAAGTCCAGCTCTGCAGAACTGCTGAAACAGGCTGAAAAGGCAGGGGCAGTGGATAATATAAACTTGCATGAGCTCGACGTAGCTTCAGATGAATCTATTCTCCGGTTCCGCACCTACCTGGAGGGTCTTGGCTCAGTTGATCTCCTGGTTAATAATGCTGGATTTGCCGGTGCAGGGTTTGCAGAGGAAGTTGAACTTGCTGAATATAGGAGCCAGTTTGAAACCAATGTATTTGGCGTTTTTGCTGTTACTCAGGCTGTCCTTCCTTATATGCGTGAACAAAAGAGGGGAAGGATCATCACCATCAGCAGCATCAGCGGAAAAATGGGTTTTCCGGGATTGTCTCCCTATGTCGCCTCCAAACATGCAGTCGAAGGGTGGGCTGAAAGCCTCCGACTTGAAATGAAGCCCTTTAATGTTGATGTTGTTCTCATTGAACCTGGTTCATACAATACAGGCATCTGGTCAACAGGTAAAAAGGTTTCTAGTCGGTCTCTTCAGCCAGATTCTCCTTATTATGCATACTATTCACAGCTTGAAAATTATTTAAATAAAAGCTCTGAAAAATACGGAGATCCCGCAGAAGTGGCCGAGCTGTGCGGGAAAATTGCTGGGAGAAAGAATACAAGGCTGAGGTACCCAGTAGGAAAGGGAACAGCTTTCACGCTGAAGCTGAAAGACAGGATAGGATGGCGGAATTGGGAAAGGCTGTTCTGGCGAATTCTGGCAAACAATAAATAAGTTGACTAGAAATGTATTATGTAAACTGCATATCCAGCCCAGCTTCACATCTAAGCTGGACCTGCAGCATTCCAATCATCCTGTATAGAAAAAATCACTTGGCTTTTGAGTTTTTCATTTAAATATTCATATAACCCAATTTTGTTCATCCAGGGATCATTAATGGTGCACCAGCGGGTTTGCATGCTTTGCTCGGTTTTGATCTGAAGATCGTCAACCTCAATGCCGATTTCTTTCTTCAGGCGTTTTAGCTCGGTTTCAAGATTGTATACCCCTAAACGGAGCAGGCTGTTCTTTGAATCAGGCTGTCCCTGGACCAGCCTGAAACCGCAGCCGGGAGCAACAGACCATTCTGCAAAGCCGCCATCCCGCAGCAGATCCGGTTTTCTATTGAAAAAAGGACTGTACCAAACGATTCCTTCATTAAGTTCGGGAATTTTAATCTCTGCTATCATTTCATAAATCATTCCAGCTTCCTCCTAATCTCTGGGATAAGAGCTGAGTGAAAAAGAAACGCAGGCTAACAATAATATTTCATTTTTTTAACCCAATTAGAGTGATAATATAATCCTATTCCCTGAAGGATCTGCAGTTAAAACCAACTCTCCTTGAATTTCAGCATTTTGGCCCAGCTTCCTGATCCTTTCTGCTGCTGCTCTGATTGATTTTGTATCGGGATAGAGCAATTTAAAATCTTTCATACCTGGAGCATTTTCTCTGGCCGGCGGTGCACCAATCCCATTCCATGTGTTAATGCCAATATGATGATGATAGTTCCCTGTGGAAAGAAAGAGAGCCTGCCCGCCGTATTCAGCTGCAATATTGAAGCCCAGCCCCTTTACATAAAACTCTTCAGCTGCTTTCAGATCCGACACATGCAGATGAATATGGCCCATGATGGTATCTCCCGGAATTCCTTTCCAAGGCATCTTTTCTTCCATGGCGAGGAGCTCCCCGGCATGCAGTGCAGCAGTGTCCATCCTGACCATTCCGCTTTCCCAGGTCCAGGATTCTGTGGGCCGGTCCGCGTATATCTCAATCCCATTTCCGTCAGGGTCGGCCAGATAAATCGCTTCACTGACAAGATGGTCGGAAGCACCCTGCAAAGGCCAGCCGGTCTGGATCAGATGTGCCAGTGCTGACGCGAGAGATGGGCGGTCCGGGAGCAGGAGGGCGAAATGGTAGAGGCCTGCAGACCTGGCTGACTTTTGTTCTATAGCTGGCGGCTGCACCAGTACAATCAGAACTGTTTTACCGTCAGCAGTAAGTTCAGCACTTCCTGTATCCTCCCGCAGCACTTTTAACCCGATTATTTCTTTATAAAAAAGAATCGATCTTTCAAGGTCACTGACCTTGAGTGTTATTTGGGAAGCATAAGTGAGTGGTGCTTCATGGAAATTCATAATAGTAGCTCCTTTGTAATCTACTTACTTTATGTAAGTTAGTGTATGAAAATAACTTCATTCAGTCAAGAAGAATGCCATACGAAAAGCAAAAATTTTATAATTGTTTTTTTTTATGTATACTGTAGCTATAGGAGTGAATTCAGATGAACGCTTCAAAGATTTGCCCCAGATTTGAAAAGGCTATGAGCATACTCAGCCAGAGGTGGACAGGGCTGATCATATATCAGCTTTCACAAGGGCCGCAAAGATTCTGCACTATAGAATCTTCTATTTCTATAAGCGGCAGAGTTTTGTCTGAGCGGCTGAAGGATTTGGAGAAGCAAGGTGTAGTCCATCGGCAGGTATTTCCGGAAAAACCCGTCAGGATAGAATACTCGCTGACCCAAAAAGGGGAGGCGCTTAAACCAGTACTCTATGAAATTGAACAATGGTCTCAGAATTGGATAGAGGAAACCGGGGGCGAATAAAAGCCATGCTTAACCGCATGGCTTTTATTAAATGGAGTATAGATCATAGTAAACTCAGCAATTGGCTGTTTTCTATTTTTCAGCAGAAGAGAGGAAAAGCATGGACCAAGCATATCGATGCCTGTCCCAAATTCAGCTAGACCGCTAAAACTGCCTGTTTTCCTCCCAGGCTGAATAAAGCCCGCTTCCGCTGCAGCCAGGGCATTCTAGTGAATTGGTATAATACACATATTCATTTGCATGGAACGCATTGAACCCGCGGCCAAAGCAGTCAGGGCATTTGTCGACCGCCCGCATCCCGGCAATCCGGTTTTCTTCCCTTGCAGCCAGCCAGTCCTGGAAGGATTGTAGAAGACCCATGCTGTTCACCTCCTTTTCTTTACATATTGTTATAGCATCGGCATGTTTTTATACCTTATTTTTCTATATTATATTCAGAATATTTAGAAATGTTAAGGGATTTTTGTATTTTACATAAAAAATTACTTGTCAGCACATTCATTTTTGCCTCAATTCGAAAAAGGAGGTAGTATGCTGATAGGGATTGGATACCCAATCTTGATAATCCCTAATAGGAGGAGCTATATACCCAGCATGGCTCCTCTTTTTAGGATATCAGTTTCCTGAATGCGGTTACATGCGGCAGCCTGATACAGGTGCCGTTTTTCTTTGATCTTGGCTTTGCTGAAATACATATTAACCATAGTTTTACGATAATGAGTTCAAAACAATCTGATGCACTGATAGACCTTGTTCATAATGGTTTTTGATTAGAAAAAATTTGTGGTAATCTTATATAGAGATTTCAAAGAGAAGGGAACAACGAAAGATGATAGTGAAAACTGAAGAAGATATTAATGGAATTAAGGAGATCGGCAGCATTGTTGCAAAAATCCGAGATGAACTGATTGAGAAGACAGTGCCTGGCATTACTACAAAAGAGCTTGATGAGCATGCCGGCAGGCTTTTCGAACAATACGGGGCCATATCCGGTCCAAAGGGAGAATATGACTTTCCCGGCTACACATGCATCAGTGTAAATGAAGAGGTTGCTCACGGAATACCGGGCAGCCGCATCATCAAGGACGGTGATCTGGTCAATATAGATGTCTCGGGATCAAAGAATGGCTATTTTGCGGATACAGGCCTTTCTTTTGTGGCAGGAGACGAAGCTGATGACACCTTGAAAAAGCTTTGCAGGACAGCCCAGCTGGCATTTGATGCCGGCCTTAAAAAAATCAGGCCGGGAAAAAAGCTGAACGGAATAGGAAAAGCTGTTCATCAGACAGCTGTCAATGAAGGATTTACAGTTATCATGAACCTGACTGGCCATGGAATCGGCCGTTCACTGCATGAAAAACCTGACCATGTCCTTAATTATTTTGATTCATGGGATACAGGGCTTCTCAGGGAGGGGATGGTCATTGCGTTTGAGCCGTTCATTTCAACAGCAGCTGAGGAAGTAGTGGAGCTTGGTGATGGATGGACCTACGTTACCGAAGAAAAAAGCTTTGTCGCTCAAATCGAGCATACCCTTATAGTGACCAAAGAAGGCCCGGTCATTGTTACATTATAGAAGAATAGGAAAATCCCCCGGATCATCCGGGGGATTCTTCGCGCTTAATAGGTTTCTGTGTTTACAGTAACTTCTATATTGCCTCTTGTAGCTCTGGAATAAGGGCAGACACCATGTGCCTTTTCTGTCAGCTCCTTCGCTTCCTCAAGGGATACGCCGCTGACTGCCGCATTCAAAACCACCGCAAGGGCAAGGCCGCCATCGTTTTCTTTCCCGATTGTCACTTCAGCTGTTACCTTTGATTCAATTTTCTTACGGTCCTGCCGGGCTACTAGATTAAGGGCACCATCAAAGCAGGAGGCATAGCCGGCCGCGAAAAGCTGCTCAGGATTCGTTCCATTTTCTGTTCCATTTCCGCCTAAAGACTTTGGCATGGATAGGTTAAAATCAAGATTGCCGTCATCAGTACGTACCTTCCCGCTGCGTCCGCCCTCAGCCGTTGCTTTTGCTGTGTACAATTTGTCCATGTTCCTCACTCCTGTCCATTTTCTTTCACTATATTGTTCCCTAATCACGAAAAGCGAAACCGGGGAAACATATTGAGGTTCAAAAGTGCAAGCTGAGCCTGATCATGTCCCGGCAGACTATTCCGTTTTCACAGATTTCATCAGGGTAACGTCTGGTGAAATAATCAAAATCGATTCCTGTTATCCGGAATCCATGCTTCTGATATAATCCAAGCTGCTGTACGCTTGAATTCCCTGTTCCGATTTCCAGGGTAAGGCATCCTGATGACTCTGTATATTTAATCGCATGCTTCAATAGCTGTGTCCCAATTCCACGGCTCCGCGCGTGTTCATATACGGCCAAATTGATGATCTCTGCTGTTTTTGGCCTGGTAAGAAGAAGGATGCAGCTTCCTGCCAGATCTTCCCCCTCGTACGCTCCCCAGCAAATTCCTTTAGCTGCATAGTCCCTGACAGCTTCAGCAGAAGGATCTGCCAGCAGCAAGTCCAGCGGAGGCTGTTCCAGCATTTTTATAATAGCAGCCATCTTATCACCTTTCTTTTCAGTTTATAAATGATTATAAATTCTGTTTAGCTTTCACGATTATTTGCCAAGATGATATCAGGCAGAAAGCAGGTGAGAAAGCATGGAAAAAACAGAAGTTTTTAAAATACTAATGTTAATAGAAAGCAGCTATCCATTATGCCGCTTTAGAAATGAAACGGTCGAACAGTGGTTCAGGCAATGTAATGCCCTTATATATGAAGATGTCCTCCAGCATGTTTGCGGGCATATTCGAAGCAGGCCGTACCCGCCAAGTTTTCGGGATGCGGCAGGATTTACTGCAGAAGGAAAGTCTGCTGATTGGATGGAAGAGTACATACTGCCTAAAGAAATCTAAATACATCTTGCCGCTGTCATATCTAAAAATGTGTTCAGCTGCAGGAATCGCTGGTCCTTACTGCTTCCTTGAATTTGCGGCAAGCGGGGCTAGGATGACATGAAGGACGATATCTGCACAAAAATGGGACAGCATGGCCATTTCAATCCCATACTTCCAATATAAGTAGCCAAAAAGGATGCCGGGCACCATATTGAGGAGAATAGTCCGCAGCGTCACGATGAGTGATTTCCCGTATATCTGATAGCTTGCCGGAAGATGGCCTGCACCGAACAAGAAGGCAGCCAAGATTATTCCAGTCCAGTAGATCCAGCCTCCACTGGACAGGAATGAAAGCATATAGACAACCAATGTCATCAGAAACAGCCTCATCAGCACTTCTTCCGATATTCCGCCGTAAAAGGAAGCAAGAAAAGCTTGTTTTCTTGTCGGTGTTTCCGCTTCCGCTTGAGGCATCTTTTTGCTGAATATCCGGTCCAGCAGCAGGATTGCCAAGGCGGATGCTGCACCGCCAAGGATACTAAGCAGCATAACAGGCCATATTGAAAAAGATATCCTCGTGCCATATAAATAATAGTCCAGCAGCGGCCATTGCAAATCTGTCTTTGGAGCCAGATAGGTGCCTGTAAATGAGGCTGCCCCCAGGAGGACTCCAGTCTGCACTGCACCAATCAGTGCAAGCACCGGGAGGGGAGGCAGCTTCTTTTTCGGCTGCTTTTCTGCCGCTTCCTGGATGCGGCCATGCAATATTTTGGTCTGATAAGGAATGACAAGTATGGCTCCAAATACCGAAGCCAGCCAAAAGATATAGAATTCTGTCATCATGAACACCTCTTAAAATTTATAAGTACAAAGATAAGACGGTTCAAAACTGAATTCGTTCATGTATTTTTAAAAATCCACAAAAAAATGAGGCTATCCTGTCCGGGACATCCTCAATGAATATCCTGCTTCTTGAATCTTCCTCCCCGAACCTCGGCAATGTCTCCGACGGCAAGGAAAGCAGAAGGATCAAGCCCCTCAACTATTTCTTTCAGCTTTGCTTCTTCCAGTCTGTTAATGACACAAAATATCACTTTTTTATCATCCCCGGAATAGGCGCCTTCTCCAGAAAGATAAGTTACACCCCGCCCAAGGCGGCTGTTGATGGCATCCCCGATCTGCCTGTAGTTGTCGCTGATGACCCATACTGATTTGGATTCTTCCAGTCCTGTAATTGTAATATCAATGGTTTTGAAAGCAACAAAATAAGCAATGAGAGAATACATAGCCCGGTCCCATGTAAAGACAAACCCTGCACTTCCAAGTATAAACAGATTGATGAACATGATAATTTCCCCAACTGAAAATGGAAGTTTCTTATTGGCCAGTATGGCGAGAACCTCACTTCCATCAAGGGAGCCTCCGTACCGGATGACAATGCCGACCCCGATTCCAAGCACGATTCCCCCAAATACAGATGCCAGGAGGATATCCTGTGTGAAAGCAGGCACTGGATGAAGGAGGGCAGTTGTAATAGAAAGGATGAAAATACCGTAAAGTGTGGAAATCGCGAATGTTTTTCCGATTTGCTTGTAGCCGATAAAGAAAAAGGGGATATTGAGCAGGAAGATGATCAGTCCGAGCTTAACGCCTGTAAGATGGGACAGCATGATTGAAATGCCGACTATTCCTCCGTCAATGACCTGGTTGGGAACGAGGAAAATCTCCAGCCCGACTCCCATAAGGATTGCTCCTATCGTAATGAGGAGAGCACGTTTGAGAATTTTTCCTTTTGTCATTTTCCGGTGTGATTCTCTCAATAGAACTGCCTGCTGTCCAATTTCCAATTCCGTCACCCGCATCCCTCCTTTTCTTGCCTGGCAGCTGGCTGTACTGCCGGCAGCAGGATTATACACTCATATCTTAAACAGTATATTCAATTGTGTTCATCCTAAAACCTTTGAGCAGAATAATAAATAGTATTCTAATCGCCTGTATTTATTATATCCTCATTGGCGTAATATTCACACTATTTAACCTTCAGGCTGATAACAAAAATGCCCGGCTTTTTGGCCGGGCGGGAAAATCCTTAACAGAAGGATAAGGGAGGTATTCATTTGCTTGCCCGCCTCTATATCCGTTAGCAAAGATAAAGAGGCAGGGCCATATTAAAAAGGGGAAAGCAGGCAGCCTGCAGCCACAAGATCATTGTATCGTTAAAGTATGAACAAAATATGACCCTTTTAATACGAAGCCATGAATATGAAAAAAATATAATCTTAACTGATCCAAATTCCTTTTCTTTTCGTTTTTTGCATAGAGCGGGCAGATTTGATTTACTTCCTGCACAGTACTTTCCGATATAATGATAGAGCTAACCTGAAAAGAAGGAGGAATACGATGAGCAGAAGCAATGACAGCTTGCTTTATGAAAAGATACTTCGTAAAGATAAGCAGGCACTAGAGGATTTGTATGACAAATACGAAAAAATCCTATTCTCTTTCTTATATAAAATGACAGAAGACAGAGATTTGTCAGAGGAAGCCCTTCAAGAAGTGTTCTTAAAAATCTGGCGAGGCAAGGGACATTATACCGAAGACAAAGGAAAATTCAGTTCATGGCTGTTTACAATGGCGCGCAATACAGCTATTGATATCATCCGGAAAAAGGAGAAGGGTCCTGTTCCTATTGACGAAATTCAGCCGGCCGCCAGCCTGGAAAGCTCGGCGGAAGAGCAGACAGAGTGGAAAGAAGAAAGAATGAAGGTACATAGTGCAGTCTCAAAACTGTCTGAAGACCAAAAAGGGATTATTGATCTTATTTATTTTAAAGGTTTCACACAGCAGAAAATTTCTGAATCCTGCAATATTCCACTTGGAACTGTCAAAAGCAGGGCAAGGCTGGCACTTAGGAATCTCCGAAAATTTCTTGATGCTGCGGAAGGGAGGGAGAAGGCATGAACAAAGATTATTGCGAACTATCAATTGACTACTTTAATGGCACACTCTCAGAGGAAGAAAAACAGGCATTCGAACAGCATCTGCTGACTTGCGAAGAATGCAGGGCAGAAATGGAGGATTTGAAAATGCTATCCGGCCATCTTCCCTTCCTTTCAGAGGAAGTCCAGCCTCCAAAGGGCATGAAAGACCGTATATTTAAAGAAATATTCCAAAATGAAGAAAAGCAGACAGCAGCTAAGGAAGACAAAGTTGATGAGCCGGCAGGACTGACTTCAAAACAGAAGAGAAAATGGCAGATGCCAGCATTAGCTGCGGCACTCCTTCTATCTGTCATTGGAAATGGCTATGCAGTAATAAAGCTCTCCGAGAAAGAGCCTGTACAAAGGGCGGAAGAAAAAATCTCTTCTATTGCCCTGCAGCCTGGGGAAAACTTCGACGGCAATGCTGAAGCCTATCTCATACAGGAGAGTAATGGCTTGAAAGTCATTGTTAATGCAGAAGGGCTAGAACAGACTGAAGGAGAACAGGTATACCAGGTGTGGCTGATTAATGGCGGCAATCCTGTTCCAGCAGGTTCATTTGTACCAGACAGCACCAGTAAAGGTACAGCCTTTTATCAAGCAGCAGACAGCAGCAGTGAAAACTGGGATACCATAGCAGTGACATTGGAGCCAAGAGCAGGCAACTCCCTGCCAGAGGGGCAGATCGTCTTAAGCTCTGAATTATAGCAATAAAAGGCCGGCTTTCCGAATAGGGAGCCGGCTTTCTTTATATGCCGGTGGGCAGGTTGAAGCATCCGGCTTCTTAGATAGAAATGAAGTGTAAATGGCTCTATAAATACTTCCTGCATGTTTTCATATTGAGAAAATATTAAAAAATGTCTCTATAATGTGATCCAAAAGAAAATCCGCTGCGTTTAGTAGATGTAATCAAAAAAATAACTTATGAAAAGGAGAGTGCATCACATGAATTTGAAACAAAACCTGAAAAAAATGATTATTCCTGTACTGGGGCTTTCACTTTTATTCCCTTCTGCAGGATCTGCCGCAGAACAGACCCCAACGGTAAAAACACCAGCAGCCGATCTAAGGGCAGCACTTGATCAGCTTTTATCAGAGCATTATATACTTGCCGTTTCGTCCATGACCAAATCCTTTGAAGG
This sequence comes from Bacillus infantis NRRL B-14911, assembly GCF_000473245.1. NCBI lineage: Bacteria > Bacillati > Bacillota > Bacilli > Caryophanales > Bacillaceae > Bacillus > Bacillus infantis. The sequence goes on along the minus strand of NC_022524.1, from coordinate 2,408,199 downwards.
TGCCACGGATGCGGAAGCACTTACAAAAGCGCTGGACCAAAATGCACTCGACATGACACCGGCAATTGCCTCCATATACGGTGAGGAAGGAGCTGCTGAGTTTGAAAGGATTTTCCGGGGACATAACGGCTATGCAGACACCTTCGTGCAAGCAGCTAAGAATAATGATGAAGCTGCCAGACAGGAAGCAGAAAAGGAAGTGGAAGAATTTGTTGAGGAATTTTCCACCTTCCTAGGCAAGGCAACAGAAGGGAAGCTGCCGGCAGAAGCCGCTGCAAAAGCAGTCAGCCTCCACGAAGACCAAGTCATTCAAACCTTTGATCATTATGTTGAGGGTGAATACGAGGAAGCATACAAAAGCTTCCGTGAAGGGTACAAGCATATGTTCTCCATCAGCAAAGCACTTTCATCAGCCATCACAGCTCAAATGCCGGAAAAGTTTGCAAATTCTTCTTCTGACACGCCAGCGGCCGATTTGAGGTCAGCCCTTAATAGCCTCGCTTCCGAACACTTTGCATTGGCAGTCATGGGAATGGAAAAAGGATATACTCAGTCAGAGGATTATGATTTCATCACTTGGGCAGAAAATGCCAACACTGCAGACTTCAAGGCGGCCATAGGCAGCATTTACGGTGAAGCTGGTGCACAGCAGTTTGAAAAAGTTTGGCAGACTGACCACATTAATGCCCAGGGCAAAATTGCAGCAACAGAGCTTGAAGGAGATAAAGAAGCTGCCGAAGCAGCCAGGGCACAGCTTGACAAATTTGCAAAAGATTTCGGCGGATTCCTCGGTGCGGCAACAGATGGCAATCTTCCTGCAGCTGACGCTGAAGCAGCTGTAAAAGCCCATGAAAACCAGGTCCTCATGGCTTTTGACCAATATAAAGCCGGCAATTATGAGGAGTCAGCAGGAACTTTCCGTGAAGGATTTGCTGCTATGTTCACGATCGGGGAAGTACTGGGAAATGCAATTGTCACACAGATGCCTGATAAGTTTGCAGAAGCAGCCATGCCGGAATCAATGCCCAAGACAGGCTTGGGCGGAGCAAGCAATCCTGCAGAAGCAGCCACAATTTTATGGAGTGTACTCGGTGTGATGCTTGCAGCAGGAGGAGTATTTTCTCTTAGAAAAAAAGCAGTAAAATAATTGCAGCAAAATTGGGAAGGGCGCTGCCTCTTCCCGGTTTTGATTTAACCGCGACGCTGGGAGGTGAAGCCATGAAAAAACCAGCCGTATTGCTTGCCGGCAGCCTGATCTGTTTTATCATCGGAGGCTTTAGCTATAAGGACAGCAATGAATTAGAGGATCCCCCCATAATTAAACAAAAGCAGGAGCTGGAACTAAAAAAGTCACAAATTAAAAACGAATTCCATTCAGTAGATATAAAGATTCAAACCAAGGAAGAGGAGAATTTGAAAGGGATAGAACCAGCAGCAATAAAAATCCCTTCTCTGGGAATCGAGGCCCCGGTCGGCAAGGTAGGCGTCCTGGAGAATGGCGCAATGGGGGTTCCTGATGACAACGAATCCGCCGGATGGTTCGAACCGGGAATAAAACCTGGAGAAAAAGGAAGCAGTGTCATAGCTGGGCATGTAGACAGTAAAGCAGGACCCGCAGTTTTTTTCTATTTAAAAGATCTTGTAAAAGGGGATGCAGTGATTGTAACAGCACAGGATGGACTAAGCTATACGTTTGAGGTTCAGCAATTAAAAAGCTATCCTTATGACCGCGCACCCATCAGCGAAGTGTTTGGTCCTTCAGACGAACGGAGGCTTAACCTTATAACGTGCACAGGTACTTACAATCGTAAAACAAACACGCATGAAGAAAGGCTTGTTGTTTACACAGTACTTAAGTCAGGACAGGAAGACAAAGCAGAAACCTTGGTAGTACCGCCACCGCCTGAACATGTAAAAATAAGCGGGGGCCTGCTTACCTGGCATGCAGTCAGAAGCGGTGAGATTTCAGGATACCGCATTTACAGCAGCACAGAAAATGGAGACTTCATCCATGCAGCCAGTATTTCATCTCATGAAAGAAAGAGCATGGTTATTGATAATGAAGAAGCAACATCCTTCTATATCACAGCAGTCAGCTCATCCGGCAATGAATCTAAACCATCTGAGATTGTCACAAAATAGTATCCATTCAGTATATTTGCTGAGATTATATTAATGAGGAAGATCAATACTTTCTTTTCCGATGTTAGTTTTTCAGCGAATCAGGGAATAAATGAACGAAAGATTTTATTCCTGGGAGAGATTATAATGGCAGAAACAGCAGAGAAAAACCTGTCTGAGCGCTTTGAAGCTGCGTTCAATCGTATTCACAAAGCATTGAAGCAATCAGTTAAAAACGCGCGCACTGACAAATTCCATAAGCTGGTCGATTTGGGGAAAAGCCATTCACTTGTAAGAAGTTACGAGGTTGATCTTTTCCAATTCGCCAAGCTGAGAAACGCAATCGTCCATGAAAAAATAGATCTTGGCTATTATATTGCAGAGCCCCATCTGGAAACAGTTGAAAAGATCGAAAAGATTGCCGATTATTTTGAAAAGCCTAAAACTGCAATCTCGGTAGCAGCCAAGCCGGTCTTTTATTTTTATGAAGAAGGGAAGCTTTCAGATGTGCTTTCGGTTATCAATAGTTTCTCGCATTCACAATTCCCAATTTATAACGAAAAAGAAGAATACAGCTGGCTCCTTACTTCAGCAGAAATCGTAAAATGGATGTCTGAGCATTTCTCTGAGGATACTGTCAGCCTTAAGGAAGTGAAAATCAAGGAACTCTATAACAAGAAATTCAAGCATCAAATCGCCTTTGCTCCAGCAGATTTAGATATCTTTGAAATTGAAAATATGTTCGAGGACCATCATGCAAAGAATGAAAAGCTGGAAGGGATCATTGTTACAGAGCATGGCGGATATAATGAAAAACCGCAAGGCTTCATTACTTCCTGGGACCTCCTTGAAGTGGATTCATTTGAATGAGGAAAGAACGGGCTCCTAAATAGCCCGTTCTTTATTTTCGTAAAATTTAGTACCAGATACTAATAATTGGTGTTAAAATAATGATAAATCTTGTCAACAAGGGAGGGTCAGCATGATGTATAATTTTTTTGCCCGGCTGGCTAATGCAGTTTTTAAATCAAGAGGGAAGTTCATTATAGAAGGGAAGGAAAATCTGCCGGATGAAAAAGGGTATGTAATTGCCTGTACACACAGGAGCTGGGTCGATGTAGTCGCACTTGGTGCAGGAGTTTTCCCGGAGCAGATTCACTTCATGGCAAAAAAAGAACTGTTTGAAAAGAGTTTGGCAGGCAAGTTCTTGACAAGCATCAATGCTTTTCCTGTTAATAGGGAAAACCCTGGCACAAGCACACTGAAGATTCCTCTCCAGCTTCTGAGAAAGGGGAAGACAGTCGGGATTTTTCCATCAGGCACAAGGTCGAGCGAGGAGGCATCCCTGAAAAGGGGGGCTGTCACAATTGCAAGCATGGCAAAGACGGTGATCGTGCCTGCTGCCTTTTATGGACCTGAAAGCGTCAAAGCACTGCTGTCAGGCAAGCCTATCCTGCTTAAAATCGGACAGCCTATCGACCTGAGCAGCGGCAAAAAAGATAAAGATGAACTGTCGCAAATTACGATGCAGCTCTCTGAAACGATGCTGGCTTTGGAAGAAGAGCTGAAATCCAATAAAATAAGCAGCCGGAAATAGTTTCCGGCTGCAATTCAATTTACTATTCCAAGCTCTTTCAGCCCATTAAAAATGCCGGAATCTGACACTGTGGTCGTCTTTTTGTCTGCATATTCCAACAGGTCAGGATGTGAATTGCCCATTGCGATTCCTACACCGGCATATTTCAGCATTTCTTTATCATTCATTCCGTCGCCAAAAGCAATCGAGGCCTCCCGGGGGATGCCAAGCTCTTTCATGACGACCTCCAGGGCATAACCTTTATTGACTGTATCGCGGATCACGTCATAACAGTCGCGCATTCCATCTACATTAACCTGGGAAAGGTGAATTCCATTCCTTTCATAAAGATGCTGTTCTCCTTCTTTAAGAGAGAGGACTGTCATTCCAAGAATCTGATCGAAGTGCTCAGGCTTGATCAGTGCGTTTTTGTTAAGATGGAACTTGGCAAGGAAGTCTTTCATTTTACCGGCATCTTTGTCGGTCAATAAGTTTTGTTCACTCGAATAAAGCACTGCTTGATGATTATACTCTTTTGCCGTCTGCAAATACTCTTCAATCACTGGCCGGTCCATCGGCTTATCCAGGACCGTTTTGCCTTTGTGGACGGCAAAGGCCCCATTATATCCGATAAAAGAGGAAATGTTCAGCTCTTTTCCGATTTCTGCTATTTCATGCAATGGCCTGCCGGTGGCAAGGAACACTTCGATGCCTTTTTCTTTTGCCTGTGCGACTGCATGCCTGGTCGATTCCTGTATGGTATCATCAGGACGAAGAATGGTGCCGTCAATATCCAAAAAAATAATTTGATAAGCTGTCATGTCAATACTCCTTGCGGCTGGTTATTTAAAGGGGATTCTAGCACAAAAAAGGGGAGAAATCCATTTTTCCGGCATAAAACAAAAAGCGCCGGATTCTGCCGGCGCTTTCTGCTCCTTACCTTATTATCATATAGCGGCCATAGAACTGCGGACCCTTTGACCGGTAAGCAAAATTGATCTTTCTCTCAATGCCAAACGATAAACGAGAAGTCGCTGTTAACCGAATCATCGATACCAGTCCCTCCTGATTAGTTTTGGCCTTGCCTCGATGTCACGGAGGATGGGGATTAAAAGGCAAAGACAGCTTCGTAATAGCCATTAACGAGAAAAGCGCCAATTCCCTGAATAGGCGCTTTTTCTCAATCCTCCAAAAGGATCATGGAAACCAGACATCAAAGCCGAATCGATGTTTACGTATATCGATTCAGGACAAGTGTCCCAATTGACCTGTCTGTAAAAGTTTCCTCTTGTGCAGCGCCAAATACCAATTTTGAAGTCGCTGTTCTGCGATCCATCGCTTCCAGTCCCTCCTTTAATATTTTGGCTTGCATTATTTATATACCACGTGTCTCATGCATCAAACATTTTTATTAAGAAAAAGAGAATCAATCTTTTATAGACTCATATATTTATGGTAGAATAAAACCTGTCATTTTCGACAACTGCATAAAAATCCGTTCTTGAAACGGTAGAGGTTCTAGCTACCCTCTCAAAAAAACTAAGGAAAACAGCACCGCTTTCTTAGTGGTGCTGTTTTTCTGTTAAAGGAGATCAAACCATGAAAAACGAAAAAGCAATCGTCGTCTTCAGCGGCGGCCAGGACAGCACGACCTGCCTTTTTTGGGCTAAGAAGAACTTCAAAGAGGTGGAGGCAGTCACCTTTGATTACGGCCAAAGGCATATTGCCGAGCTCGAATGCGCCAGAAGAATTGCCGCTGACCTAGCTATCCAGCATCATGTCCTTGACATGAGCCTTTTAAATCAGCTGGCTCCTAATGCTTTGACAAGGAAGGATATCAAGGTAGAGGAGAAGGAGGGGGAGCTTCCTTCAACCTTCGTCCCAGGCCGGAACCTGCTGTTTTTATCTTTTGCAGGGGTGCTTGCCAGCCAGGTTGCAGCGAAGCATATCATTACAGGCGTATGCGAAACAGATTTCAGCGGCTATCCCGACTGCCGCGACCAGTTTGTTAAATCGCTTAATGTCACATTGAATCTTTCAATGGATAGCCAATTTGTCATTCACACACCGCTCATGTGGCTGAATAAGGCGGAAACATGGAAGCTGGCTGACGAGCTGGGGGCGCTTGAATATGTAAGAAAGCAGACTCTGACTTGCTATGAGGGTGTTATCGCTGACGGCTGCGGGGAATGTCCTGCCTGCAGGCTGCGCAAGCGCGGATTGGAAGACTATCTTGCTGAAAGGCAGGGAGTCTGATATGTATGGCTTCCGGATCGTCGACAAGCTTCAGAAGATAAATGAAGATATAAAGCAAAACCAGCTAAAATATCATAGAAAAAGAGTATTAGTAAGCAAGGAATTCACTTTTGATGCTGCCCATCATCTCCATTGCTATGAAGGCAAATGTAAAAACCTTCACGGGCATACCTACAAGGTCATCTTCGGAATCAGCGGGTATGTGGATGAAATTGGCCTTTTGATAGACTTTGGAGATATTAAAGAAATATGGAAAAAACAAATTGAAGTCCACCTTGACCATAAATATCTGAATGAAACACTTCCTCCGATGAACACCACAGCTGAAAATATGGTTGTCTGGATTTATGAGCAAATGTCTGCCTGCCTAAAGGATTACTCGCCGCAGCAGGATGCAAAGGTCGAATTCGTGAGATTGTTTGAAACTCCGACCAGTTATGCAGAGGCGAGGAGGGAGTGGATGGAGAATGAGTAAGATTCCAGTCATGGAGATTTTCGGGCCTACCATCCAGGGTGAGGGGATGGTCATCGGCCAGAAGACAATGTTCGTCAGGACCGCCGGGTGCGACTATTCATGCTCGTGGTGTGATTCTTCCTTCACTTGGGATGGAACAGGCAAGGAGCTGATCAGACAGATGGATGCAGAAGAAATCTGGAATGAACTTAAGGCAATCGGCGGGGAAGGCTTCTCATTCGTCACGATTTCCGGCGGCAATCCTGCCCTCCTTAAAAATCTCGACAAACTGATTAGCCTGTTAAAAAAAGAAAATATTCAACTCTGTCTGGAAACACAGGGCAGCCGCTGGCAGGACTGGTTCTATTCCATAGATCAGCTGACAATCTCGCCAAAGCCGCCAAGCTCTGGCATGATAACAGACTTCGAAATTCTTGATGATATTTTTGAAAGACTGGCAGATCGCTTTACACACCAGGTGAGCTTGAAGGTGGTTATTTTTGACGAGAATGATTTTGAATACAGCAAAAAGGTAATGAAGCGATATCCAGGAATTCCACTTTACCTGCAGGCAGGCAACGAACATTTGTCTGCTGCAAATAATGACGAATTCCTGAGCCAGCAGCTGAAGAAATACAGCTGGCTGATCGAAAAAGCAATGCTTGAAGAAGAAATGAAAGAAGTCAGGGTTCTGCCCCAGCTGCATACATTTGTGTGGGGGAATATGAGAGGGGTATGATTGGTGCGGTTATAGTACAGCCGTAATCGGCTAGAAGTATTGAGAAAAAATAATAGAGAACAGTTGATGGCAGTGCAAGGCACGTAGACTCCTGCGGGAGATAGCGGCAAGGCTGAGACCCCGCATGAGCGGAGCGAAGAGGGCTCAGCGCCGCCCCGCGGAAAGCGAAGTGCCTGGAACGGAAATCAACACCCCTATTACTGGTAAACCAAAATAGAAGCAGACCACACTGGCTTTCTTTACCAGGTATCTTATCTTCAACGATCTATATCATTCCAATGTGGAGTATTGATAAAGTCTAAAGATTCTTTTTCTAAATCCTATCTCACACAAATATAAAAAGCCAAAAGCAGCAACCCTGCTTTTGGCTTTCTTCCTTATACCTGCTTCAATGCTTCCTTAATCGGTGTTTCCCCGTTCAGGATTTCAAATGTTTTCTTATAGGTATTCTCAAGGTCAACCGCTTCTGCCAGGACCGCTGCGACATCTTCACGGGTGATCTCCCTTGAGCTGAATTCCTTGATCTTTTCTTCCAGCAGAATTTTCCCCGTCGCAGGCTCATTAAGAAGTCCTCCCGGACGTACGATTGTATAATCCAGCCCTGATGAACGCAGATGATCGTCAGCAAGTTTCTTAGCCACAAAATAATGCTTCATGGATTCTATCCCTGTATCAGGAGTGTCCGCATTCATGCTGCTGACAAGAAGAAAGCGGCTGATATTATGCTCTTTCGCCTGATCAATCGTCTTGATTGCACCCCAAAGGTCTATGAGTATGGTCTTATCCGCACCTGTGTGCCCGCCGGAACCCGCAGTGAATATAACACTGTCCACTCCTTCGAAAGCGTGCGAGAAGTCTTTTTCCAAGTCACCAATGACCACTTCATCGGCACCGAGTTCTCTCAATTCGCTTTCCTGCTCTTCTTTACGAACCATGGCAACTGACTTATGTTCAGTTTCTGCCAGTTTCTCAATCAGATGTCTGCCTATTTGCCCATTTGCTCCAACAATCAGGATTTTCATGTTACATTCTCCTTTCCAAGTACACATTTGTATAATAACAATCTACCCTGATAGACCCAAAACATTCCGCCTGCAGCATATCCCCTAACAGGAAATAAGAAATATTTCTTGGGAAAGCGCATAATCTGACACGCCTGCCCTTTTTCTTACCGAAAAAATAAGCATGCTGGCGTTTTATGGCGCATCAGCTCGAAAGACGACTTATTGGGTGCGATTTGTTATAATAGAACCCAGACGAAACCTCATGTACTATTGGATGGTTTCGGTTTTGGAGGTGTAATATTCATGCTGCAAACAGCCAAAACACTTATAAATGCAGATGAAATAGAGGATATGCTGAAAAAGATGGTGGAAAAAGCGTATTTGGACATCAAGGACGACCCGATGCTGCTCTGCATAGACTGCAGCGATGTAGACCTGTATGTAGCTTCTTCAGGCAATCTGGAATTTGAAGAGCTGATAAAGGCCAATTTTAAGCTGGATGAATACGGAGACCCCTTAGACAATAAAGAATACCAGACATTAATGTGTGAGCTTCATGACTGTTTTATAGAGCTTCATAAATCGAGCGGAATGTTCGATTATTTCCCTGAAGGTGAATATGAGGTAAAAGGAGAAAAAAGAGATTCAGAAACAGATATGCTGGGGCCAAAAGGAGTCTTTTTTGCTCCGTTTGAGGACGCACTGCTTATATAAAAAGGAACGCTGCCTTATTGGGCAGTATTCCTTTGGTTACAATGGCTGATTTGGATGCTGTCCGCTGGATTGTCTTTCAGCTGCAGGGAAAATCAGTATAAATTCAGTCCCTTTATTCTTTTCGCTGATGATTTCGTAATGCCCGTCAAGCCGTTTGATGATATCAAATGAAATAAGCAGCCCCAGGCCAGTGCCTTTCGTTTTAGTTGAATAATAGGGGCTGCCCAGCTGTTTGAGCTGTCCAGGTGAAAGACCTGAGCCCTCATCTTTTATTTTTACGGAAACTTCCTTCTGATCCTGCTCTGCGGTCACAATGATAGAACCTCCGTCAGGCATTGATTCTACCCCATTTTTTATAAGATTGATCATCAGCTGCTTAAATTCATTTGCATTGCCATATATATATAAATCATCCTGGGTACGACATCTGATTTCTGCTTGGGATAAAAGGGCAAAAGGCCTGATGAATTCGGAAATTTCCCTCACTAGATCTGTTACCGGCAGCTTTTCCTTTGAGGATATCGAAGGTTTTGCGAGCGAAAGGAAATCTGAAATAATATGATTCGCCCTGTCAAGCTCTTCAAGTGAAGTTGCTACATATGACCGCTGGCCGTCCGTCAGGTTTTGCTCTTCCTTCATAAGCTGCAGAAATCCTCTGATTGTCGTCATGGGATTTCTGATTTCATGGGCAACAGAGGCTGCAAGCTGGCTGATCGCATTGGATTTGTCTGCTGTTTGTAGTTTCTCAGCCATTTCTGAGTGCAATCTGTACATTTCCATAATATAAATGGCAGCACAAAGGCTTATAAATGATAAAAGAAAGAAAAGGGCAAGGTTCACTGCATGCTGAATATGGCCAGTCTGCAGGAAATATATCAGCCTGGTAAACGTGATTAAAAAGTAAAAAGCAAAAGCAACCAAGGTTTTACCAAGGATGTTGATCTTCTGATATTTTTTCCGGATAAACAGCATCGGTATTGATATAATAAAATAATTTATGAGAGTTACATAAAGATTATCTATATTAAAAAGGGCCATGAGAATCAGAAGGGCCGCGATTGACAAATACCCTCCGACAGGTCCAAGATAGAAAAAACAAAAAAATACAGGTATGAACTTCATATCAAATTCAAGGCCATTGGACATTCTCACAGGAAATGCCAGTGTCAGCACCAGGGAGGCAGCAGCAGCAAAAAACATGACCCATGCTCTTTTTTCATGCTTTATGCTAACATTGTGCATAAGCGGGATGATCATCATGATAAAAAAATGAAGAAATAGATTTTCAGCAAACTCCCGCAACTTCATCAGCCTCCACACTTAAAGTCCTGTCAAAAACATTATAGCAAATATTTTGAAAATGGATAGACGGCATTTTAAAGAGCCTGCAGAGGACTTTACACATTACAAAAAACAAAGGAATGGTAGTTATGGACAGCCAGGACAGAAAAATGATTAGAATGAAAGACATTGTCAGAGAAGGAGATCCTATACTTCGGCAAAAAACAGCTGAAGTGGCGGTCCCTCTCAATCAGGAAGACCATGTTATCATGGAGATGATGATGGAATATCTAAAAAACAGCCAGGATCCTGAATTGGCCTACAAATATCAGCTCAGGCCCGGAGTCGGCCTTTCAGCCAACCAGATAGGGGAGGATAAGAGAATGTTTGCTGCCTTCTTCAGGGATGAAAAAGGGGAAGTAAAAGAGCTGAGGGTCTTTAACCCTAAAATCATCAGCCACTCTGCTGCAATGGTTTATCTTCCGGAGGGTGAGGGCTGCCTCTCTGTTGACAGGGAGGTTAAAGGCTATGTTCCCCGCTATGAAAGAATCAAGATCAAATATTCCGATGAAAAAGGGGAGCAGGTAGAGATGCGCCTAAAAGGGATTGCGTCTGTCATCGTCCAGCATGAAATTGACCATCTGAACGGCATCATGTTTTATGACCGCATCAACAAAGAAAATCCATTCGAGCTGCCTGCAGGTGCATCAGCTGCTGAATTGTTTTAAGATGGAGAAAAACAGCAAAAAAGGAGCGGAAACGCTCCTTTTTTTTAATATGGGTCGTTATCTGTGAAAGAAACCGAAGAGATGGCCTGTTCAACTGCCCGGTACGCCTGGCCGAAGGCTGCTGATGAGGAAGGGGTCCCTTCATTCAGAAGCTCTTTACTGCTGTTTCGGGCATGGGTCAGACTGTTGATGAGATCCTGGATCATAATCTTTTTATTCCCGGCTGTTTCTTTTAGTGCTTCAAGTTCATGGATGCACGAATCCAGATCCAGTGACTCAGGATGATCAAAATTTTCCTCCAGCAGCTGTTTAATGTGCTCTAATTGTTCTTTCATATTGAATTCTCCTTTCAGACTCTAAATAGAAACAGCATCAACTTATTCTTCATCAATGAACGAATGAGGCATGGCTTATAGGGACTGACCCGGCAGGAGCCTCTATTTTTTCTGATAAACCTTTGCAATTCCTACACCGCTAGTATGGCTATTCTTCAATGCTTTATACTGGAATATAGGCAAAGCGTTTTTTATCAAAAAAAAGAAAGCAGCCGAGGGCTGCTTTCTGCTGATTCTATACTGTCACAAGTTCTGCCTCATGCTGCTTCGATGGTTCGCCAACAATTTCCTGAACCTCTGCACCTTCCAGTGTCTCTTTCTTCAGAAGGGCCGCAACCAGGCATTCAAATTCATATTCATTCGTTTTAATGAGCATTTCTGTTTTAGCTAGAGCCTGCTGGAACAGCTCTTGCATCTTGGCTTCCTTTTCCGCTTTGACAAAGGTCAGGTTGAAACCGTCCTGGAATAAGCCGATTTCCACCATTTGCTCAAGTATATGCTTGGCCTGCTGGACATCGCCGCTGACACCGATGCTATGCTCGCCGAGATACAGCCTTTCTGCAACTCCGCCAGCAAGAATCATGCTGACCTGGTCAAGCAGCTCACTGCTGGTGGACAGATGAAGCTCCTTTGGTATGGGTGCAACATATCCGAGCGCCTGTCCACGTGGTATGATTGTTGCTTTTCTTACTGAGCCAGGCTTGGTGATGGCGGCAATCAAGGCATGTCCGGCTTCATGGATGGCAACCCTCTTTTTAGTCTCGGGGTCCTGAAGCGGGCGTGTTGTGCTTCCAAGCACCGTCCGGTCAATGGCAAAATCAAGGTCTTCTTTATCTATTTTTTCTTTCCCGTTCCGGATGGCCCTTCTGCTGGCTGTCTCAAAGAGAGAGCTGATGTCAGCCCCTGAGAAGCCGGAAGTGCTTTCTGCTAGTGCAGGCAGGGAAGCTGCTACATCTTCTGCCAGAAGCTTGCCTTTTGTGTGAATGCTGATGATTTCCTGCCTTCCTTTTGTATCCGGAAGCGGAACTAGGAAAGAGAAGTCAATCCTGCCTGGACGGAGGAAAGCATCATCCAGCATATCCTTGCGGTTTGTAGCAGCGATGAACAGGATGCCGTCATTTGAATGGCCGCCGTCAAGCTGGACAAGCAGCTCAGTCAATGTTTTCTCGCTTTCGTCCCCGCCATGCTGCTTCCGCTTGCCTGCAAGGGCATCGACTTCATCAATGAAGACAACTGCAGGTGAGTGCTTTCTGGCGTTCTGGAATAAGCTTCGGACCCTTGAGGCGCCTACGCCGACGAACATTTCATTAAAAGAAGATCCGCTGGTTGAAAAGAATGAAGCGCCGATTTCCTTGGCAATCGCCTGGGCAAGCAGCGTCTTGCCTGTACCCGGAGGTCCATAAAGCAGGATTCCCTTTGGCGGCTTCACACCAAGCTGGATTGATGCTTCCCTGTCTTTAATGATGGAAAGTGTCTGGAGGATTTCCTCCTTCATTTCATCCTGAAGGCCGCCAATATCATCCATTGTGATGGAAGGAAGGGGCTTTGCCTTGCTGGCGCTGTTTTTCATCGAATTGGCGGTGGATATTCCTTTGCCGGATTTATGAAGGTAAAGGCCAATCCCTGCAAAAAGGATCAGTGTTCCACCCAAAATCCAGAAAGTAAATGGATTTGCGGAAGAATAGCTGTACTGGATATTGTAATTTTCAATCAGTTTAGCAACCATTTGGCTGTTTGGAGGCACCTGTGACACATACTCAGCTGTACCTGCGGTCAAATGGAGAGTGCCATTTTTCATTTCTTTTAATAGGACAGTTTCACTAGGATGATCCTGAATGATATTTTCTATGGAAGAAAAGGGAATGGTAACTTCTTTGCTGCCGGATAGGCTGAACCACAGCGCAGCAGCAGCAATTAGAATGGCCAATGAAATAAGGGGGACAGGTTTCGAAATTTTTTTGAAAGTGGATTTCAACAATTTCCCTCCTAAATGAATCTATCTCCATTATAGGAAAACTTGTTCGGACTGTATAGATTTATGCAAGGGAAAAAACATGTAATTTTTGGTAAAGGGTTTTAAATTCTATTTTACAGGGTATTTAAAAAGCTTTTTCATAAGGAAGCCGAGTACCGGCTTGTTAACAGCCGACACTCCCATGATGATCAGAACTCCGCCGATGCTGCTGTATAATGGGATTTTTTCCCCGAGAATAAGGATTGCTGCCAGCAGTGTAAACAGCGGTTCAAAATACATCATGACCGAAACCTGTGTCGCTTCGAGCACCTCAAGCGCCCTTCCCCAGTACCAGTAGCCCAGGGCCGATACAAAAATGCCTAGAAACAGCAGGTGCAGCCACCCGTCCAAAGGGAGGGTATACAGTAATTCATACCCCCGATTTCTCAAAAGGAATGGCAGAGTCGCCAAACAGCCTATCAGGCTTGTCCAAAAGGTGACAGCAAGAGAAGAATAGGGAAGTGCAAATTTCTTGGACAAAATCGAATAAACAGCCCAATTAAAGGTACTGAAAAGCAGGAGGAAATAACCAAGACCAGGACTGAATTGAAGCGTACCCCCTGAATTTTCTGCAGAGATAACCAGAACCCCTGTAACGGCAATCATCATTCCCCAAATTTTAAGGAGCGAAAGCTTTTCAGATAAGAAAAGGAAGGAAAGCAAACTAGTAAAAACAGGTGTGAAAGAGATCATCCACCCGGCAGCAGAGGCATCCAGGGTGAGCATGGCAGAAGCTTGTACCATTTGATGGATGAACACCCCAAGTACCGAAAGAATAAAAACATGGGCGAAATGCTCTTTTTTTATGTAAAAGGATTCTTTGAATATTGTGAGAAGGCAGCCCAGGAAGATGGCAGCAATCATAAATCTTAAGGAAACCAGGGCACCCGGTGCCAAATAATATACCAGCCATTTGACTGAAACAAATGAAACACCCCAGAACGCAATTGCCAGAAGGGCGTACCATAAAGATAGAATGCGATTGCCCTGCATCATTCCCACCTCCCATATACCTTCTATTATTCTTATTCAAGAAGAATAGAAAATAGACTGAAAGAAGTGATAGACTGTTGCTTTCGTTTCAAGAGATTTGCCTTTGAATATGATGACTTCATCCAAGGGTTTAGACTCCATATGGATGTAACTGAAAAAGAGTTCTTCTGGTTTCCGATGTTCCAGAGGGGGCATTATATATACACTCATGCCGTTAAAATCGGGACCTGTGATTTGCATTTCACTTTCGGACAGGAAACCTATTGGCTATATCAGCTGAATAAAAAGCTGAACAGGAAATTGCAGCAGTACATCTTGACAATCAAAAGAAAGTAGCGTATATTTAATTCCAACAAAACTTATAGGAATACTCTTATCCAGAGAGGCGGAGGGAATTGGCCCTATGAAGCCTCGGCAGCAGACTCCTTGCGAGAACTGTGCCAAATCCAACAAGCGGAAGCTTGGAAGATGAGAGAAGCGGCAGCCATACGCGCATAAAGCCTCTTCTGCTTCCGGGCCACCGGTCAGAAGGGGCTTTTTTAATGAAGGAAGAAACTATAATGATAAAAGAAGAAGAGAAAAAGGACCAGCTGATTTCAGAGCTGCTGTCCATGGGTATATACAAACAAGAAGGCCGCCAGCTATTTCAGGTGCCGTACGAAGAACTGTTAAAACTTTATCAGGAAAACAGATCACATATTAATGAATAGAGGGAAGGGACTATATATGTCAGAAAGTATTCTAATACCCTGGAAGGATAAGCACTTGTGCGGATCGCTGGATTTTCCTGCAGGATTCAGCAAGAACCGCCGCTATCCCCTGGTCATCATCTGCCATGGGTTTACAGGAAGCCGTATTGGTGTCGACAGGCTATTTGTTAAAACTTCCAACCGTCTTACTGCAGATGGGTATCTTGTCCTCCGCTTTGATTATGAGGGCTGCGGGGAGAGTCCGGGTGAGTACGGAGAAACAGGTCTTCCCGATTTGCTGGAGCAGACTTTATCTGCTATCGATTTTGCAGTGAAGCTTGATTATGCAAATCCTCATTCAATTTCTCTCATCGGCCATAGCCTCGGCGGAGCCGTTGCCGTGCTGGCTGCTGCAAAAGATGTCCGCATCCGGAAGCTTATCATATGGTCGGCTTCTGCAAGACCATATCAGGATATCGTCTGCATTGTCGGCAGTGAAAAGGTAAAGGCACTGGACAAGGGAGCTTCACTTGATTATTTGGGCTATCAGCTAACGGACAATTACTTTTCTTCGCTGAAGAGATATGAACCTTTGGAAGAGCTTGCGGCATACAGGGGCGATGTCCTGATTGTACATGGAACAGCAGACCAGGATATTCCGGTATCCCACTCAGGAAGATATGCGGAAGAATTCAGGAAGCGGAAGGAAGGATCATGTTCCTTGCATTATGTTACAGGAGCCTGCCATACCTATTCAGCCGGCCGCTGCTTTGCGGAGCTGATCGAATGCACATCAGAATGGCTCAAAGCTTTCAGGGAGCAGCAGTCATATGCATCTTCATGAACTGAATCAATGCTGAAAATGACCGGATTTTAAAAGATCCGGTCATCTGTGGTCATTTTAGGATTCTATCCAGGTAGCGGCGGAGAGTTTTTTCTATTCTGTCCGGTTTCAGACGTTCAGGCTCGAGCATACTGTGCAGGGCCAGCCCGTCAATGAAACTGTATAACATTTCAGTCTCAAGATCATGATCCTGGCCATCCTTCAGCTCTCCATGGGACTTTAGAAAATCCATCATCTGAACAATCCCCGTATATATTCCCTGCTTCAGGATTCGAAATTCTTCCTTTTGCCTGCTGTATGCAACAAACGCAAACCACACCTCCATTTCTGCCATTTTCTCATCAGTGGTTGGAACAATTTCAAGCAGGACTTGATAAACCTTTTCCCTTGGGGGCAAATCCTTCAATGCAATCTCCGAAACCCTGTTTATCACATTTTCATTTACCAGTTTCATTGCATAGACAAGCAGTTCATCTTGTGTGGAGAAATAGTGGCGCAGGGCGCCAAGAGAAACACCGGCTTCCGCTGCAATATTGCGGACAGACGCACCTTCCACCCCTTTATCCAAAATAACCTGCCAGGTGGCCTGGACGATTCTTTTTTTCCTTTGTTCATGATCAACTATTTTAGGCATAGTCTCAGTGTAGCAGACCGTAAAACAGGTTTCAATTTTTAATAATACACTTGTATCACTAAAAGTGTGGTGTTATGATGAGTTTAAACAACAATAGTACTGGAAGGGGAAAGTATGAACTGGATATTGTGGGTTATCATAGGGTGTGAAGTCGGCTTTTGGGTTTTAATCCTGGCCGGCCTTTGTATGCGTTATCTTTTCGGAAAAAAGAAAACCGGTCTCATCCTGCTCGCGATGACTCCTGTTGTAGATCTGATCCTGCTGGCAGCAGCGGGTGCGGACTTATACAGAGGCTCAGAAGCAACACAGGCACATGCATTGGCTGCCGTATATATCGGTGTGTCGATAGCCTTTGGAAAAAGTATGATTCAGTGGGCGGATGAAAGATTTTTATATTACATCGCCAAAAAGGGGAAACGGCCGGAAAAAAGATATGGTATGGATCATGCAAGGCATAATATAAAAGGCTTTGCGAGGCATGGAGCCGCATATCTTATCGGAGCTGCCTTGCTGATGGGAACCGTGCTAATCATAGATGATCCTGGGAGAACGGAAGCACTATCCGGTGTCGTGAAAATATGGTCGATTGTTCTAGCAGCAGATTTGATTTATTGCATTAGTTATTTTATCTGGCCAAAGGCCCCTAAAAAAAGCAAAGAGATGAATATATGAAAAGAATATCCCGCCTCAATCAGCGAGGGGGGATATTCTTTTATATGTTTTCTTTTTCCAGTTCTTCCTCAACAACCAGAATCGGTATTTCCCTTTTCTCCAGCTCTTCAATGAATTCCTTCCGTTGTTTAAGGGAATTCATACTAATATTAAAAGGTGGAAAACCGGTTCCTTGATTGATCTTCACCAATCTTTTCTTTCTCGCTGGAAGCCTTTCAATGTATTTTTCTTCATCCTTCAAGATAACCCCAAGGAAAGCATTGCCTTGAACCTCATATGGAAAGATACCCTCAAAATCTTCCCAGACGATGAGACCGGGGCCGCCTGGACCATTGACTTCCAGACCTTCTGTGCTGAAAGAAACCAAGGGGGCTTTGTCATAAATCATTCCTGCAAAAAGCAGGGCACATCCAAACAATAAAACAG
Source organism: Bacillus infantis NRRL B-14911 (assembly GCF_000473245.1). Classification (NCBI taxonomy): domain Bacteria; kingdom Bacillati; phylum Bacillota; class Bacilli; order Caryophanales; family Bacillaceae; genus Bacillus; species Bacillus infantis. Next base: position 2,390,719 of record NC_022524.1, on the reverse strand, counting down.
CAAACAGTAAATAGATAATCAGCATAAAAGTTTCCCTGTTTTCTTCATGTAAAACCATATCTGCAGCCAGCCAGGCAAAAAATACACCTGCAGCCAATACAACCAGCATAAACAGAAAGAGTTTTCCTTTCGCGGCATAAAATTGTTTTTCCATCTTGTCCTCCTTATTGATTGATTAGTAGATACCAAATGGAAAATTCCCCCTTATACCGAAATATAAACCAAAAAATTCCATGGTGAAGCAATAATCCGATATTCGAAACGTTTGAGTAGAATTTATACATAAAAAGAGAAATAATAGAAGCAATCATTATTGAAGGTGTGGTTTTTATGTCCCAGCAAGACTTTACACAAGGGAATATTCTGAAGCAGATGTTTATTTTTTCTACTCCCATCATGCTGACGAACTTGCTGCAGGTTTCTTACCAGTTTGTTGACAGCCTCTGGGTGGGGAATCTGCTTGGAGCCGCGTCACTCGGCAGCATTGCGGTTTCAAGCACCGTCATATTTACGGTGCTGTCATTTATTATCGGTATCAATAATGCAGCTTTGACAATCTTGTCGCAGCAAAAAGGAGGAGATGATGATAAAGGTCTGAGGCAATATCTAAACAGTTTTGTGATTATCCTCACACTGCTTTCCCTTGCGCTGGGAGCGGCAGGCTATTTTGCTTCAAAGCCTATTCTCCAGTGGCTTGATACCCCAGAGGCGATGATTGCTGAAGCAGACTCGTATTTAAAGATTAATTTCCTCGGCATCCTTTTTTTGTTCGGCTACAATTTTATCGGGACGATTCTTCGTTCTCTGGGGGACAGCAGGACGCCGCTGATTTTTGTACTGGTCGCGGTGGTCCTAAACAGCATATTGGACCCTGTGTTCATTTCTATCCTGGGATGGGGGATCGATGGAGCTGCCTATGCCACTCTTGCCGCCCAGGGGATCGCATTCATATCTGGCATGTATATTGTTTTAAAAAGAAAACTCGCACCTTTTTCGATACCGTTCATGCCCGGTAAAGATGAAGTGTGGACGATACTAAAATTAGGCATACCATCAGGACTCCAGATGATGGTGATCTCAGCGGGTGTAATGGCCATTATGAGTGTGGTGAATTCCTTCGGGGCGGACACGGTTGCAGGCTTTGGGGCAGCCCAGAGGATTGACAGCCTGATCATGCTGCCGGCTTCGGCGCTCGGCACAGCTGTCAACAGCATGGCAGGACAGAATATTGGGGCAGGCCGGTGGAAAAGGGTCCATAAGATTGCGCTCTATGGTTCACTCTACAATTTAGGCATAATGCTCTTGATTGCCGGAGCGGCTGTGCTATTAGCAAAAGCGGGAATATCCCTGTTCATTACCGAGCCTGGAGCCGTTGAGTTTGGTACAGGCTATCTTGTATCAATTGCTTTCTTTTATCCGTTCCTCGGGCTTAATTTTGTATTAAATGGCATAGTAAGGGCTGCAGGTGCCATGTTCCAGGTGCTTGTGCTCAATATCATCTCCTTTTGGGTGCTGAGATACCCTTTGACCTGGCTGTTCTCACAATGGATGGGGGAAGAGGGGATCGCATACGGAATGGGAACAAGCTTTATGATCAGCAGCGTGATTGCTTTTTCGTACTATAAATACGGCAGATGGGACAAGAAAAAGCTGTTTTCAACTGAAAAATGACACGCCAAAAGACACTCCCTGTGCGGAGTGTCTTTTGGCGTGCGGAAAAAAGGAAAGCCATATATCGATCAGGCTCGTGGAATACATGAGTGGGGAGAAAAAAAGGAGAGTCATGTATCCCATCACGTTCCCGGAATACATGAGTAGGGAGAAAAAAGGATGGTCATGTATCCCATCATGCTCCTGGGATACATGAGTGGGGGAGAAAAAAGGAGAGTCATGTATCCCATCATGTTCCCGGAATACATGAGTAGGGAGAAAAAAGGATGGTCATGTATCTCATCAGGTTCCCGGAATACATGAGTAGGGAGAAAAAAGGATGGTCATGTATCCCATCATGCTCCTGAGATACATGAGTAGGGAGAAAAAAAGAAAGTCATGTATCCCATCAGGCTCCTGCGATACATAAGTGGGGAGAAAAAAAGAAAGTCATGTATCCCATCAGGTTCCCGGAATACATGAGTAGGGAGAAAAAAGGATGGTCATGTATCCCATCAGGTTCCCTGAATACATGAGTAGGGAGAAAAAAGGATGGTCATGTATCTCATCAGGTTCCCGGAATACATGAGTAGGGAGAAAAAAGGATGGTCATGTATCCCAACAGGTTCCCGGAATACATGAGTAGGGAGAAAAATAGGATGGTCATGTATCCCATCAGGCTCCTGGGATACATGAGCATGGAGAAAAAAGGATGGTCATGTATCCCATCATGCTCCTGAGATACATGAGTAGGGAGAAAAAAAGAAAGTCATGTATCCCATCAGGCTCCTGGGATACATGAGTGGGGAGAAAAAAGGAGAGTCATGTATCCCATCAGGTTCCCGGAATACATGAGTAGGGAGAAAAAAGGATGGTCATGTATCCCATCAGGCTCCTGGGATACATGAGTATGGAGAAAAAAAGAAAGTCATGTATCCCAACAGGCTCCTGCGATACATGACTAGGAAGAATAAAAGAAATCATGTACCCATCGTGGGGATACATGACTCGGCTGCACGTTGATGTGTCATTAACTTTTTTCAAGCCTTACCGTTTTTAGTAAGTCCTCTTCACTTTTTCTCAGAACGAGTTTTCCCCTTAAATTCCCATTTAATGTTGCCGCTCAGTTTGGCTTCATTTTTTTTAGATGCTGAGACACTCCACCAAAGAGTGTCTTTTTTCAGCTCTCCGCTCTCTTCTCTCTCTCCCGCAAACTATACAAATATCGCTCCAGCTTTTCTTTAATCTCTTCGTTCTTAAGGGAAAACTCGATTGAAGCCTGAAGAAAGCCGAATTTATCCCCGGTATCATAGCGATTGCCTTCTATCAGACATGAATACATGGGCCCTTTTTTCAGAAGCTGCGAAAGAGCTTCAGTCAGCTGGATTTCTCCAGAAAAGTCAGGCTGAAGGGACTCCAGTACAGTAAATATCTCTGGTGTAAGAACATAGCGCCCGATGATAGCCTGATTGGTCGGAGCAGAGTCCTTTGAAGGCTTTTCGACCAGCTGCTCGATTTTACAAAGATTGCCTGCTTTGAAGGAATAGTCGATGATCCCGTATTTGGAAACGTTCTCCCAGGGAACTTCCTTTGCACCGATCATGCACGTTCCAGTTTCTTTGAATTGGCTGATCATCTGCAAGAGAGCAGGGGTACCGGAATCAACCAGGTCATCACCGAGGAGGACAGCAAAAGGCTCATTCCCGATGAATTGTTTTGCACAAAGAACTGCGTGCCCGAGTCCCAATGGTTCCTTTTGCCTTACATAATGGATTGAAGCAAGATTCGAAGCTGCTTCCACTTTTTCTAAGAGTTCGGTTTTGCCGGTTTTCTTCAGTATCAGTTCAAGTTCGATAGACTTATCGAAATGGTCTTCAATTGCACGTTTGTTTCTTCCCGTAATGATGATAATATCCTCAATGCCGGAAAGAATGGCTTCCTCCACGATGTATTGGATGGCAGGCTTGTCGGCAACCGGCAGCATTTCCTTTGGCTGGGCTTTGGTGGCGGGCAGAAAACGGGTGCCAAGACCGGCCGCCGGAATGACCGCTTTTCTGATCATGCTTGATACCTCCCAGCAGAATTTTAGCTGAATTAAGTGCACTCAACTGAACATATGAACAGGGACAAACGGGATATGCACCTTTTAATCAGGAAAAAAAGGAATAGTTCTCCTGATGCCCGCACAATTTAATACCAATGCAAGAGTTGGCGGGGTGTATGAATTGACCGGAAATCTATTCCTGAAAGACCGAAAAAATATCATCATGGCGCTTGCTGCCATTGCCTTGTATGTAAGTCCCTTATTCATTCTCGGGGAAGATGCGCATATACGAGTCCATGACAACCTGGATTCTAACCATGCATGGTATAAAGTCCTCAGAGAAAGCGGGCAGACTTATGGAACGGCAGAGGCTGTCATCCCGCAGGTCATCAACGGCCTGCCGCGCAATGCCTTTGGCACTGAACTCAGCGGCATCGTTTGGCTGTTTTCTATTTTTCCGACCATGACAGCCTATGCCCTTAATCAGCTCCTTACAAGATGTGCTGCATTCATGGGCATGTATCTTTTGCTGAAAACTCATTTTATCAGATCACCTGAATGGTCAGCCATCAGGGTGGGGGCAGCACTTGCATTCGCGCTGACTCCATTTTGGCCATCCGGAATGCTGAGCACTCTCGGTATGCCCCTTGCCTTATGGGCATTTTTGAATATACGGAAGGGGAAGTCAGACTGGAAAAGCTATCTGGCGCTCACCCTGCTTCCTTTTTACTCCAGCTTTGTTCTCGGATTTTTCTTCTTCCTTGCAGCAATGGGAGGATTATGGCTGGTTGACCTTTTCAGGGGAAAAGGCACAAATCTGCGATTTCTTGCGGCTATAGCAGGCATGACATTTTTATATCTGCTGGTTGAATACCGCCTTGTCCACTCATTTCTTTTTCTGGAAGAAGACAACAGCCGTGATGAATATTTTCATGCTCGGCTTACGTTCGCCCATTGCGTAAGGCTTGCCTTTAAAAACTTTGTTCTGGGCCATACCCATGTCATGACAGTTCACGGGCTCATTATCCTGCCTGTCACCCTTTATGCTTTATTCCTTGTCTGGAAGAATAAAAGCTGGAGGCAGGAGAGAATTTACGTATGTTTGTTTGCCTTTAATTTTCTTCTGTCCTTCTGGTACGCTTTCTGGTTTTATAAAGGATGGCTTCCATTGACAGAGCGTTTTCATTTTATGGACACCTTCAATTTTGCCAGGTTTCACTTTTTGCGGCCGCTTGTCATTTATATAGGATTTGCGCTCGCCTTAAGGATCGTCTGGACATCGTCGAAAAGCAGAAAAAGCATCCTTGCCGTCATTATCGCTCAGATTCTTTTGCTTGGAGCTTTCAATGACGAAATTATTTACAGCAGAAAGCCCTCGGTGAAAGAATTCTACGCAGAAAGTTTATTCGATGAAATAGGAAATTACATAGACAGGCCAAAGGAGGATTACCGGGTTGCAAGCATAGGCATCCATCCGGCAATTGCCCAGTATAACGGCTTTTATACGCTGGACACGTATAATAATTTCTACCCGCTCACCTATAAGCACCAGTTCAGGAAAATAATTGCGGAGGAATTGGCAAAAAATAAGACCATTCGCCGCTATTTTGATGAATGGGGAGGAAGATGCTATATCTTTACAGCAGAACTGGGGAAGCATTATATGTTCAAAAAAACTTCTGATAAAAAGCTCAAAAATCTCAAATTGGATACTGCTGTTTTCAAAGAAATGGGAGGTGAATATTTTTTTTCTGCCGTGCCGATTATGAACAGCATGGAAAACGGTCTGGAGCTGGAGAGAGAATTCACATCCGGGGATGCTGCCTGGAAGATTTATTTGTATAAGGCAATATAGACATCTAGGAGGAAGCAGAATGACTGAAACTATATTAACTATCGTTGTACCCTGCTATAACGAAGAAGAGATGCTGGCATATACGATGGCGGAACTTGGCAGGCTTCTGGAGGACCTTGAAACTGAAGGACTGATTTCCAGCTCGAGCAAGCTTCTGTTTGTTGATGACGGGAGCAGGGATAGGACATGGAATCTCATCCATAAAGAAAGCCTGAAATCTGAACGGGTGACAGGGCTTAAGCTGTCCAGGAACTCAGGGCACCAAAATGCCCTTTTAGCAGGAATTTTTACCAGCATGAAATCTTCGGACTGCATTGTCACGATCGATGCAGACCTTCAGGATGATCCCTGTGCCATCAGGGAATTTCTGGTTAAATATCATGAAGGCTGTGATATAGTCTACGGAGTTAGGAGTAAAAGGGAAAAGGATACTTTTTTCAAACGGGCGACTGCCCAGGGTTTTTATAAACTGATGGCAAAGCTTGGCGCCAGCCTGGTCTATAATCATGCTGATTTCCGCCTCTTAAGCAGGCGCGCTGCCGAGGAGCTGGCACATTTTGGGGAGGCAAATATGTTCCTGAGAGGCATTATACCCCTGATCGGCTTCCGCTCAGACCAGGTCATGTATGAGCGGAAAGAGCGGATGGCCGGGGAGACGAAGTATCCGCTGAAAAAAATGCTATCCTTTGCCCTTGATGGATTGACTTCCTTTTCGGTGACACCGATCCGGCTCGTTTTAATGGCAGGTCTTGTATCTTCTGTAATCAGCATCCTTTTTGGGACTTATTTTCTTTTTCTAAAGTTTACCGGCAGCACTGAAGCCGGCTGGACATCTCTCATTTCATCCATCTGGCTCATAGGCGGAGTGCAGCTTACCGCAATAGGAATGATCGGGGAATATATAGGGAAGATCTACAAAGAAACTAAAAGGCGGCCAAAATTCATAGTCGAAATTGATACCTACACACTGCCTGCGTCACTTCAGCTGAAAAACAGGGAGATGGAGCAGGATGAAGGATTCAGCATCAAGTATCGCCAGCTTCCTGAAACCAACTGATACACTTGTCCGGTTCCTCCTTGTCGGCCTAATCAATACACTGATCGGGCTAGGCAGCATTTATATTCTACTGTTGGCAGGGACAGGGTACTGGTTCTCCACGCTCCTCGGAAATGCTGCTGGTGCTGTGACAAGCTATTTTCTTAATAAAGCTTATACATTTAAAAGCTCACAGCCTTTTATAAAAAGCGGTCTTCTCTTTGCGAGCCTTGCGGCAAGCTGCTATTTTATTTCCTACAGCCTATCAAAGAAGCTGGTATTGATTTTGGACAATCATCTGGCATTCTATCCAGAAACGGCGGCAGTCCTGTTGGGAACTGTATTATATACAGTGTTGAATTATTTGGGACAGAAATATATTGTATTTAAAAGGTAGGCAGCTTCCATTAATAAGCTGTCTATTTTTTTCACTTATATAACTCCCTGAATGTTTTGATAATTATGGTAATATTAAGTGAGGGAAAGGAGGAATACATGAAACCATATTCGCTTATTATTTTTGACCTTGATGGGACCCTTTCAGATCCATATCCGGGAATAGCACGCTCGATCAGGTATGCTTTAGAAAAGATGGGGCGGCCTGTTCCGCCCGTGGAGATTCTCAAACTTTTCATCGGCCCGCCTCTTCACCATTCCTTTCAGGAACATAGCCTTTTCAGCAGAGAGGAAGCAGACGAAGCGGTACAGTTTTACAGGGAGAGATACACAGAAAAAGGATTATATGAAAACGAATTATATCCCGGAATATCAGAATTGCTTTTATCATTAAAAGAAAAAGACTGCAAACTGTGCGTCGCCACCTCAAAGCCTATAGCGTTTGCTGAAAGAATTTTATCTCATTTTCAAATCTCACATATTTTTGATTACATAGAAGGTGCTTCGCTTGATGGCAGCTATTCGGATAAAAAGGATATCATATCATCCGTGCTTCTGCATTTCAGGGAATATGAAAAGAAAAATATTTTAATGATTGGTGACCGGAAATATGATGTGATCGGCGCAAATCACTCAGGCATTGATTCAGCTGCTGTCCTTTACGGATATGGAACCGAGGATGAATTCTTTCAAACTGCTGATTCATCGCCGACTTATTTGATTCGGACGGTTGAAGAACTATATAGCAGCTTCGGTGTGAAAGAAAATTTAACATAAAGCAGAGGCGTGAAAGTGATGTTCATAGTAAATGTTGAAGGAGCAGTCCACAGAGGAGGTAAATGGCTGATCGGAAAAAGAAGCAGCCAGGAAAGCCATGCCGGGGGAATGCTGGCTCTGATCGGAGGCAAGGCGGAGAAGGAGGGTCATTCCACAGATGTTTTGGAAAGAACAGTAAAAAGAGAAATCCTGGAGGAAACAGGTGTACTGATTAAAGATGGAATGGAGTATGTATGCAGCAGTTCTTTCATTACGGATGACGGATATCATGTGATTGACATTGTTTTTCTGTGTGAATACCAAAGCGGTGAAGCCAGTCCAGTCTGTCCTGATGAAAACGAGGAAGTGATGTGGATGAGCATCAGAGAAATCCTTGAACAGCCGGATGCACCTGAATGGCTGACGCGGAGCATTACGGCTGCAGAAGATTTATTGCGGAAAAAAGAAATGTCTAAAAGAGGCAGGCGGATTTAGCAGTGAAAGAGAGCTATTCTCATATCAAAGGAGGTGGACCAGATGGAATTTAAAGTAAATGGTGAGAGTATTTTTGAAAGCATCAGTGAGGCGGCAAGAATCGCAGGGGGAAGCCATAGTGCTGCTGGCAAACTCGTTATGATAGAAGCACACAGCGGAGGCCTTTCTGTCTCTTCCGGAAACGGGGACCGCTCTGTGATCTTTGAGCACCCATTAATAAACTGCAGGGATTCTGGCCTGGATATATTGGAATATGGAAAGCTGGCAGCTGATGGAAGAATGCTTTCTGAAGTCATCAGGAAAATACCTGGCCGTTTAAGCATCAAAGCTTCCACTTCACATAAAATCCTGATTAATTCAATGGACAAGCAGATTTCCGCAGCGATTGCGGGTTTCCCGCTAGACCAGTTTCCTGATAGAGCACATGTAGAGTTTCCTTATATATATCCATTGGAAGCATCTGATCTTGCAGCAGGATTGAGGAATACAGCTGCATCTGCGGCCAAAACAAGCTCAAGGCCAATCCTGGAAGGCATCAATCTGGCATTTGATGAAAACGGGCTGACATTCACGGCGACAGATTCAAGCCGGCTTGCCATGTGGAAAGCTGACGGCTCTGCTGGGTTCAGCCAGTCATTTACTCTCCCGGCAAGAAATGCAGCAGAATTGCTCAAATTGATAGGCAAGTCACCAAGCGGAGAAGCAGCCATTTATATATCTGATTCACAGGCCGTATTCGCCACATCAACATTCCGTTTCTGCTCTTCGCTTTTGACCGGCAGATTTCCCTCTTCTGAGAAACTGAAGCCGGAAGGGTGCAAAACAGAGTTAGTCATCAATAGGAAGCACCTTCTTCAAGGTGTCAAGCGGACAATGATATTTGCTGGAGAAAAAAGAAGCTCTCTTGTTTCCATCCAAGCCAAGGATGAAAACTCCATCACTATATCTTCCCCAATGTCTGAAATGGGCATGATCGAGGAGGTGCAGGAATTGCAGAGCATCAGAGGAGAAACAGAAGCTTCAGCAGTAATAAATGGGAGTTATCTGGCGGATGCGCTGATAGGAACAGAGTCAGAATATATTAAAATAAGGCTTTATGGGACAATGAAGCCAATCCTGATCTCTTCCCCTGGGGAGGCAAACTATTTTCACCTTATTTCTCCTGTCAGGACTGCATCAGGGATGTTCCTTGGCAAGGGACAGGTTCAGAATCAAGATTAAAACTGAAAGGTGAGAAAATCAAATCTGAAGGGGATCTGAATACTAGTAGAATATTATTAACAGAGGGAAATCTGTTGCGCTGTATCAAGTAATCCAGCTGGAAAACGGCCAAAGCGGGGAGGGCTAAGCAGAGGTATTTCCTCCCATCCAGGCTTTTTAGCTGAAAGGAGGCATACCGCGGCCGATTTCCTTAATGATGCTGGTAATGGATTCAATATCCTGCGCTTCAAGTCCGAACGCATTTTTAATCTTTTTTTCTATATTGTCTGAAACATTGCGTTTCCCGATTTCAATCAAAGCAACCAGTGAAAAGCTGCAATTAATCATTTTGGCGAATTCACGCTGTGAAAGATTATAATTCTTTCTGATAAACTTAATGATTTCTTTATCCAAGGTTAAATCTCCTTTTTTCTTTTATTTTCATATTATAAAAGAAAGTGAAGAACATCACTAGTGAAATATAAAAATAAAAGAAGGAAGGAGAAGAAAAAAGCGGCTTTTGAGTTAAAGCGGCTGCTTGGCTGGCTGATCTGCGCGTGGTATCCGGCTATAGACAAACCACATGTTCAGAAACTCGACTTTGAGCTTCTCGCCGGGCTTCAATTTTTCAGTTTCATTGACCACAACAAGCTTCTGACCTTCCAATTCCACTGTTTTCTCATCCACTGCGTCAGCGATATAAACCTTGAAAATAACTTTATTGAACCAATATGGATTCAGCCTGCCTTTAATATCAAGGATATTCTTCATCTTAAAGCCTCCTTCCTGTATGCATGTAAATTCTTATTATTTGAAAATTTAAACAATTACAAGAATACTTCATATATTAATTGAATACCCGATTAGATCATATAAAAACCAGTAAAACTGATGAATTGAATAGAACATACGTTCTGTAATATACTAAAGTATGGACGGGAAACAACTTTTCCTGCCTGGAGCTTAATCTGTACTTAGAGGAAGGATCATATGAAAAAATGCCTTTATTGCCAGGCAGCGGGGGACCTGATCCCCCTCAAGGAGTGGAACAGGGACCGTACGATTTATTATTGCAGCAAGCATTATGAACAGGTGCTTAAGTTCCAGGAGAGAGAACAAAGGGAATTTGTCGACTATTTCAGACAGCACCCTAAGCTGCTGGAGTATCTCAGCAGCAAAAGTCTTGAACTTTATGAAAAGCTCGAAAAAGAGAAAGGAGGACCGGCATGACAAAACGATTTTCAGAATATGCTCTTTTCCTGCCTGATGGAATGAGATATAATGCATTATAGTATTAATTACATAACGTAACCACAAGGGGAGCTTAATGCTGAGAGTGAACTTTTGTTCTGACCCTTTGAACCTGTTAGATAATTCTAGCGCAGGGATGTGGATGGATGGGTGAAGGTATGCCCGCTTCCTGATCAGTTCTCCCTTGAGGTTTGCGTTAATTCGGACAAAAGGGGAGAATTTTTTATGAAAAAATTAGGGCTGGTTGCCTTGATTGAAGCATCTTTTTTTGCAGCATTCGCTGTTATTCTTGATCTGCTTCCTTCTATTAAACTAACGCCTGCAATATCCATTTCCATTGCAATGGTGCCCATCTTCATACTTTCATTGCGATGGGGCTGGAAAGCGGGCTTCATTTCCGGATTCTTATGGGGGATTCTCCAGATTGTCATGGGCGACGCCTGGATAGTGACGCCCCTGCAGACTTTCATTGAATACTTCGTTGCTTTCGCCTTTATTGGCTGTGCCGGCTTCTTAGCTCTTGCCCTCCAAAAAAGCCTTGCTGAAGGCAAGAAGGGTAAGGCTCTGGGATGGACAGCTGCAGCCATTTTCCTTGGCAGTGCGGGCAGATATTTCTGGCACTTTCTTGCAGGTATGATTTTCTTTGGAAGCTATGCACCTGAAGGGATGTCTCCTTTTGTATATTCTCTCATGATTAATGGGATAACGATGCTCGGGTCAGCTGTCTTATGTACAGCCGTATTGTGGCTCCTCCTTTCTGCAGCGCCGCGCCTGGTACAGAGGAAACAGGTATATTCCGCTGCGGAAGAGCATAAATTGGCGAACTGATAACCATGTGCACAAAGCAGTCCCTTCTGGCGAATCGGCCAGAAGCGACTGCTTTTGTTTTTAAAAAAGGGAAATTGAAGAGAATTGCTGAAAAATGCTTTCATTCGACAAATTTTGGTATATAATAAGTTACGCTATTATACTAAAGTGATAAACTGGCCTACAAGGCTTAACTTCTAGAGGTACATCGACTATTAATATAGTAAAGGAGATTGAAATGACAGATAAGTTTATTATCCGCTTTGAAGATGTTACAAAACAATATGACAATGACAGTCCGGTTCTGGACGCCGTCAGCTTTGATATAGAAAGGGGAAAGTTCTACACGCTCCTTGGTCCTTCAGGCTGCGGAAAAACGACGATCCTGCGCCTGATTGCGGGTTTCATCGAACCGACAGAAGGATCCATTTTCTTCAATGGACAAAAAATCAATAAAGTGCCTGCCAACAGGAGGCAGGTCAATACCGTGTTCCAGGACTATGCACTTTTCCCGCATTTGAATGTATTTGAAAACGTGGCATTCGGATTGCGCATCAAAAAAATGAAAAACCAGGAAATCAATGAGCAGGTGAAAGAGGCGCTCAAGTTTGTCAACCTGGAAGGATATGAACAGAGGGAAATCAAAGAGATGTCAGGAGGGCAGAGGCAGCGTGTCGCGATTGCGAGGGCAATTGTCAATAAACCGGAAGTCATCCTGCTGGATGAGCCCCTTTCTGCACTGGACCTGAAGCTGCGTACAGAAATGCAGTACGAGCTGCGGGAGCTTCAGAGAAGGCTTGGCATTACGTTTATATTTGTCACCCATGACCAGGAAGAGGCGCTTGCTCTTTCTGATGAAATCTTTGTGCTGAACAAAGGCCGGATTGAGCAGAGCGGAACGCCAACTGATATTTATGATGAGCCTGTCAACCGGTTTGTGGCCGACTTCATCGGTGAGTCCAACATCGTCGAAGGGACCATGCTAACCGATTATCAGGTTGAATTTGCAGGCAGGAAATTTGAATGTGTAGACGCCGGCTTCGATTTGAATGAAAGGGTTGAAGTGGTCATCAGGCCGGAGGATATGGAAATTACTCCGAGCGAGCAGGGCAAACTTCAGGTACGTGTAGATTCACAGCTATTCAGGGGAGTTCATTATGAAATTTCCTGCTTTGATAAAGATGGGAATGAATGGCTTGTCCATTCTACACGAAAGGCAAAAGTAGGGGATGAAATAGGCCTTCATTTTGATCCGGAAGCCATCCATGTCATGAGGCCGGGAGAATCTGAGGAAGAATTTGACCGCAGGCTGGAGGCTTATCAAGAGGAAAGCCATGAGAACTAATCAGACACGCAACCTGTATCTGATCCCATATTTGCTGTGGATCGTTTTATTTGTCGTGACCCCTTTGTTTTTGGTGCTGTATTATTCATTTTTTGATATAGAAGGGCAGTTCACATTCGGGAACTACCAGAAATTTTTCACGCCCGTTTACCTGAAAATGACTTTGAGCTCTTTCTGGTATGCGTTCCTGATCACTGCCTTTTCTTTACTGATTGCCTATCCGACTGCCTACCTGCTTACGAAGACCAGGCATAAGCAGCTCTGGCTTCTGATGATCATCATTCCTTCCTGGATCAATCTGCTGCTCAAGGCTTATGCTTTTCTCGGCATTTTTGGAACTTACGGGGCAGCCAACAGCTTCCTTGAGGTGATCGGAATAGGTTCAAGGCAGATTCTGTTTACCGATTTCAGTTTTGTTTTTGTATCGGTATACATCTTCCTGCCTTTTATGATTTTGCCGATTTTCAATTCGCTTAACGAATTGAATTCATCGCTCATCGATGCATCCAATGATTTGGGGGCATCACCCTGGACTACTTTTACACGGGTTATTTTCCCGCTGACGCTGGATGGCGTCAAATCCGGCTGCCAGGTTGTATTCATCCCTGCACTTTCCCTCTTCATGCTTACCCGCCTGATTGCAGGGAACAGGGTCATCACCCTGGGCACGGCCATAGAACAGCATTTCCTTGTCACTCAGGATTGGGGGATGGGCTCCACCATTGCCGTATTCCTGATCCTTACGATGGTGATCATCATGCTGCTGACCGGAAATCGCAGGAGGGGGGCATAGCATGGGGAAATTATCTAAATGGTCATCACTTTATCTGATCCTTGTATTTTTTGTTCTTTATGCGCCAATATTTTATCTAATGTTTTATTCTTTTAACAGCGGCGGGACAATGTCACATTTCGAAGGGTTCACGCTGGACTGGTATAAAGAGCTTTTTGCTGATGCAAGGCTATTGATAATTGTGCTGAACACCATCATCATTGCCCTGTTGTCGGCTGCCATATCAACGATCATCGGAGTGGCCGGTGCACTTGCCATTTTTTATGTAAGAAAGCGGCAGGTCAAGAGCACACTCTTATCTTTGAACAATATTCTGATCGTCAGCCCCGATGTTATCATCGGTGCTTCCTTCCTGATTTTGTTTACGATGATCGGAATCAAGCTCGGATTTACATCGGTCCTGCTCTCTCACATTGCTTTCTGCGTTCCGATTGTAGTTATAATGGTGCTGCCTAAAATCCAGGAAATGAGCCCTACACTTGTGGACGCTGCGAGGGATCTAGGGGCAAGCCGCTTTGATGTTCTGTCCAAGGTCGTTCTGCCATATATCACACCAGGCATTTTTGCGGGCTTTTTTATGGCCCTAACCTATTCACTTGATGATTTTGCAGTTACTTTCTTTGTAACAGGGAATGGCTTCACCACTTTATCGGTTGAAATCTACTCTCTGGCCCGGCGCGGGGTTTCGCTGAACATCAATGCACTTTCCACGCTGCTGTTCCTGTTCACACTTATACTGGTGATCGGCTATTATTTCATCACCCAGAAAAATGCGAAGCCGACTGGAATGGGGGTCAAAAAATGAAACAGCTCGGTAAAGCCCTGCTGGTCATTGCTGTCATTTCTGCACTTCTGCTGTATGCAGTCTCCCGGCTTAATTCCTCACAAGGCTATTCCAGCGGAAATACGCTGACGGTCTTTAACTGGGGAGACTATATCGATGCAGAACTCGTGGACCGCTTTGAAAAAGAAACAGGCATCAAGGTGATTTATGAAACCTTTGACAGCAATGAAGCCATGATGACCAAGATTGAACAGGGCGGGACAGCCTACGATATAGCGGTTCCGTCAGAATATGCAATTGAAAAAATGAAAGAAGAAGATTTGCTTTTACCGGTAGACCATTCAAAAATTCCAAACTTGAAATATATCGACCCGAGGTTCATGGACTTGGCATTCGATCCAAAAAATGAATACTCTATCCCTTATTTCTGGGGGACGGTCGGCATAGCCTATAACACAGATCTGCTTGGGGACAAAGAAATTACAAGCTGGAATGACCTTTGGGATGAAGATCTGCGAAACCAGATTCTCCTAATTGATGGTGCAAGGGAAGTTATGGGAATGGGCTTGAATTCCCTCAATTATTCCCTTAATGATCAAAATAAGAAGCATCTGAGGGAAGCGAAGGAAAAGCTTGATACCCTTACTCCGAATATCAAAGCCATTGTCGGGGATGAAATCCGGATGCTGCTTGAAAACGATGAAGCAGCCATAGGTGTTGTCTGGTCAGGAACTGCTTCAGAGCTGATGTGGAAAAAGGACAATATTGAGTATGTTCTCCCTGAGGAAGGGACGAACCTGTGGTTTGATAATATGGTCATTCCAAAAACGGCAAAAAACGTGGATGCCGCCCACCAGTTCATGAACTTCATGCTTGATCCGGAAGTCGCTGCCCAGAATACCGAATATGTAGGCTATTCGACGCCGAATAAAGAGGCGCTGAATTACCTGCCGGAGGAAATTGTCAGTGACAAGCGCTTCTATCCGGACCCGGAAATGACCGAAAAGCTGGAAGTGTACGAGAACCTTGGGAAAAAAATGCTCGCACATTATAATGAACTGTTTTTGGAATTCAAAATGCATAGTAAATAATAGCAGCGGCTGGAGGAGTCTCCGGCCGCTTTTTTGCATTCTAGCATGATTTCCGTCCTGTCAGGGGATCCTAGTCTTAAAAACAGGAGGAGGCAGTCATGTATTATATCAGCGGAAACATCATTTCAGGGGAATATGATGATCAGGCAGAACAGTTTTCCATCAGCATGATCAAACACTTTAAGACTCAGTCCATTTTGACCAAGGATCAGGCTATCCAGCTTCTTGACTACCTCTACAGGCATAGGGACGAAGAGGGAGGCCAGGTCATCACCTTGAATGACCAGATGCCGCTGCGCATCTCTTCCGAGGAGATCAATTCCCTGATACTTGATCTTGAAAAGATTGAATCCCATTTTTAATGTTCTCCGAAATCTATATCCGATAATGATAGAATATGATATGATTTCTTTAATTGAATAAATGCTTTATGGTGCTTTGCAGCATGCTGCAAGCTTAAAAGGGAAGCCGGTTGAATTCCGGCGCGGTCCCGCCACTGTAATGC
Organism: Bacillus infantis NRRL B-14911; assembly: GCF_000473245.1. Taxonomy (NCBI): domain Bacteria; kingdom Bacillati; phylum Bacillota; class Bacilli; order Caryophanales; family Bacillaceae; genus Bacillus; species Bacillus infantis. The sequence continues at coordinate 2,374,711 of NC_022524.1, read as the reverse complement.
GGAGGCTCCTCCCTCGATGCCACTGTTCCTTAGCGGACGGGAAGGCGGAAGGAGTCTGTGATGCTGAGCCAGGAGACCTGCCATAAAGAAGTACACAACCGTCCTACGGGTGATAGGAGAGTGATGCGCTTTTAATATGGCAAAGTTTTGTTATTTGTTAAATTTTTTATGTGCAGGCATCCTCTATGAAGGATGCCTTTTATTTTTTTCATACAATAAGCCCGAGGAGTGAAACCTATGAAAAAAGCTTATCCAGCAGACCGTTCCCGCACCATTCAGACCAGGCTGGTGCTTCCGCCGGATACAAACCATCTTCAGACAATTTTCGGCGGCAAAGTGCTATCCTATATTGATGAAATTGCTGCCATTACTGCAATGAAGCATTCCGGCAGCATGGTAGTAACAGCTTCGATCGACTCTGTGGATTTCCTGTCTTCAGCTTCAGTCGGTGACGCCCTTACTCTTGAAGCCTTTGTTGCCTCAACAGGGAGAACCTCCATGGAAGTCTATGTGAAAGTGCATGCAGCCAATCTTTTAACAGGGATTCGAACGCTGACGACCGAATCCTTTTTAACCATGGTTGCCGTGGATGAAAACGGCAAGCCCATTCCAGTATCCGGGGTGCTGCCTCATTCTGAGGAAGAAATCAGGCTGTTTGCTTCAGCAGGGGCACGAAAGGAGCATAGAAAAAACAGAATGCTTATACGATAAAAGGTGGCTTTCAGCCACCTCTGTATTCATGAAATAAGGCACCTTCTTCAGCAGCTATTTCCTACGGGCTGCTTCCAGCCTATCCAGCTCCTCTGGGATCCTTCCTTCTTCTAAGCGGCTGAAAAGGGGGGCGATAGTGCCGAGCCTTTTCTCTGCAGCCCGAACCTCTTTCCATTCCAGCGTATGCGCATTCACCTGCAGCATGTTATTTATCTTCCTGCTGGAGAAAGGGAGGAAGGGGTTCAGAAGCCTTGCCAGATTTTTGATGATGTACACACAGGTCTGCAATGCATCTGCACATTTTTGCGGGTCGCTTTTAATCGTTTTCCAAGGCTGTTCACTGTCAAAATATTTATTGGCCGAGCGTACAAAGGCGAAAATATCCTCAAGCGCTTCTTTTAGCTTTGCGCCTTCGATCTTTTCTCCGGTTTTCTCATATAAATGCTTAATATCCTCCTGTACAGCTTCACTTAATTTTCCATCCGGTATCATGCTGTCATAATATTTTTCGATAAACTTAAAAGTTCTGTTGACCAGATTGCCATATGCCCCAAGCAGCTCACTGTTATGGCTGTAAACGAATTCCCGCCAGGAAAAGTCAGCATCCCTGTTCTCAGGAGCATTGACAGCAAGGAAATACCGGATTGAATCCGGTTCATATCTTTCAAGTATGTCAGGGACCCAGACTGCATAATTCCTGCTTGTTGAAAGCTTCTTTTTCTCTAGTGTAAGATATTCGCCGGAAACCATCCGCGCTGGTTCCCCAGGCAGCCCTATCCCCATTTGAATAGCTGGCCAGATGATGGTATGGAAAGGGATATTGTCTTTCCCATGCACATAATAGGATATAACATCACTACCCCAGAACCTGCTGCCATCCTTGCCGTGCTGGCGGGCCCATTCCCTGCTGGCAGAAAGATAGCCAATCACCGCTTCAATCCATACATAAATTTTTTTCTTCTCCATTCCTTCAATAGGGACTGGCACCCCAACATCCAAATCCCTAGTTGCAGCCCGGTCCAGAAGCCCCTCAGTTAAATATCTTCTTGTCAGGCTGCTGCTGTTGTCCCTCCACAAATGGCGGGAGCGTGCCTCCTCGGACAGCTCTTCAAGCTGCTTCTGAAAATGGCTCAGCCTGAAATAATAATGATCAGTTTCTTTCATTTCCGGCGGTGTCCCGCATATTTTACAGGATTTATCCAGAAGGTCGGCCGGCTCAAGGATGGCTGAGCAGGCATCGCATTGATCCCCGCGTGCTTGGCTGCCGCAGGAAGGGCAGACTCCCTCTACATACCTGTCAGGCAGAAACTGGACACATGTCCGGCAATAAGTTTGTTCTATCGTTCTTGGAACAAGATGGCCATTTTCCAAGAGCGACAGAAATACTTCCTGTACAGTCTGATGATGATGCGGGGCATCTGTCCTTGTATATAAATCATAAGTAAAACCCAGCTGTTCAAAGCTTGCTGCGAAATCCCTGTGATAGCGGTCAGCAATTTCTTTCGCTGATTTGCCTTCATGTTTTGCCCTGATCGCTATGGGTGTTCCGTTGCAGTCGCTCCCGGAAACATACAGGACTTCTTCGCCCTTCATTCTGTAATATCTTGCAAGGATATCTCCGGGCAGCAGACTTGCAATGTGCCCAAGATGAAGGGAACCGTTTGCGTAGGGCCATGCCCCGCCAATAAAAATTGCCATGTTCAATCTCCTCCTCATTTTTCCATTGGCAGATCTTAGGATAAAATAAAAAAGCCCCGTCCTTTTCTATACATATAGAAAAGGACGGGGCTTGCCCGCGGTACCACCTTTATTCGCCTTTCGGCCTCTGCAAGTACGGGGCATATAGATGCCCTTATACTGTGGGTTTGATAACAAGTACCACTACTTGCCGCAGCCTACTGGCGAAGATCGCGTTCAGTACGGGGCTCGGAGACCATTGTTCAAACAGCCGCTTTTGCTTCTTTTCACCTGCCGAAGCTCTCTGGGAAAAACGGATCTGTTTTACTTTTTCTCTTCAATGCCTTTGTATAAGAGTTAATATCTGCCAATGATTTAAAGATTATTATATTCACGGGCAGCATAAATGTCCAGCAAAATTTAACAGGGGAAGGGAAAAAATCTGGCTGTATCAGCATGATGCCCATTGCAAATATTTGACTGTTTAAAAGCAAACCTTTATCATACAAAAGGCAGATAATGATAATATTCATATAGAATAGTCCAGATAAAGGGAAGGCTGATTATGCAGAAAAACCAAATGTTATTTGAATATCTCAGCAATAATTCTCAGAGAATTACTGACAAATGGCTGAGCACCAGGGCAAAAGATAAAGGATCGATTTATTCAGCAGAAGCGGATATAAAGATTGAAAGAATGCTCCGTGAGCAAAATGCCTTCACTAATAAGACCGTTTCGACCATTCTTTTGGATGACCGGTCTTTATTCGAAAAATTGGTCCAGGAATGGGCGAGCACAGTTGCTGAAAGCAGGGCAGATACCGATACTCCGATCTATGAGGTAATATCAGCTTTAGGCAAGGTGAGAGATACATACTGGGAATTTGTGGAGGAATTTGCGAAAAAGAACGATGAGATTGTCAAGGAGGATATCCTCCAGTGGAGTCTGGTCATTCATTCAGCTTTTGACATTCTCACACAGAAATTTGCTGAACAGTATTACAAAATTACCAGAAACAGGCTGAGAGCACAGCAGGATCTCATTCATCAGCTTGGTGCACCCATTATCCCGATCATCGGATCCATTGGCGTTCTTCCTTTGATAGGCGATATTGATACAGAAAGAGCCAAAGCAATATTAGAGAGCGTGCCCCTTCAGTGCACAGAAGCTAAGCTTTCCTATTTGTTTATCGATCTGTCCGGTGTACCGATCGTTGATACAATGGTAGCGCAGCAAATCTATCATATCGTCCAGACGCTGGACTTGCTAGGCATCAAGACCACCATCTCAGGCATCCGCCCGGAAGTTGCCATGACATCTATCCAGCTTGGAATCGACTTCAGCAAAATCAACACACATAGCACATTGAAAAATGCCCTGGCGAAAATGGGGCTGAGCATGAAACCTGAATTATAATTAGAAAATGCACCCTGCTTTTAAGCCTGAGGTGCATTTTTTTATGCAGCAAGAGGCAAGCCGTTAGGCGCGCCCGATGCTCTGAACTCTTCTAGGCTGGCGGAATGATTCCTGCAATAAGAAGGACGAAGAAGATCAAGCCGATGACAGCAAGGACGAGAGATGCAAAAAAGACCGGGCCTTTTCTGAAGAAGAAGGGTTCATCTTTCTGGATGATCCCCGTTTGGGCGCCCACCATGCTGTTGATGTGCCTCTGGGGCGAACCGCCGCTTGTTGAAAAAATAAAAGTGACTGCAGCAAATGCGGCACCAATAAAGAAGAGCACTTCAATAAACCTTACAGAAAAATATGCTGCCACTCCCCATGCGGCCAAAGCTTCAGCTGCTAAAGCAGCTATAAAGACAATCGTATTCCTGCTCATAACTATCACCTCGTCATCTATACGATGAAAGAGCTGAAAATGTTTCATTAAATATTAAAATATTCAAAATGTTATAATGAATATTCCATCATTATGATATGATATACAAAAATCTACTCTAAAAGGAGATCATAATGATTTTACAAGGAGCAGGGAAGCTGTCCATAAATGGGGTTGGGTCTTCGGACGGCGGGAGCTATGATAAGGTAAGCATCAACGGAAAAGGCACTGTCAATGGCAATATTGAATGCCGCATATTTGATTGCAATGGTTCAGGACAATTCAACGGAGACCTGCTATCTTTTGAAAAAGCTAAAATCAATGGAAATGCGTCGATTGCCGGAAGCTTCTCAGGGGCAGCGCTGTCTATCGACGGGAGCGCAGGCTTTTCCGGCGATGTGGCTGTTGCGGACGAAATTAAGGTAAATGGAAAAGGAAGAATCGGCGGAAGGCTCGCATCCAGAAAAATTATTGTTAATGGCAGGCTTACTGCAGGCGGCGGTGTGGAAACAGAGGAATTTAAATCAAAAGGCCAATTTATAATCAGCAGCCATTTGGCGGCAGAGAGCATAGAGTCTTTTATCATGGGCGAGTGCAAAGTGCAAGAGATGAGAGGAAAAAGCATTCTAATCAGGCAAAAGAAAGACAATCCGCTCAGAGGGCTGCTCCAATCTTTTTTTCCTTCCCGGCTTGAAGCAGCTTTGATAGAAGGTGAAGATATACATCTCGAAAATACGAATGTGAAGATGGTAAGGGGAAATCATATTGTGATAGGTGAAAATGCCATTGCTGATATTGTGGAGTATACAGGATCCCTCAAATATGAGGGGAACGGTACGGCTTTGGAGAGCAGGCAAATATAATCTATTACCTGGAATATACAGCTGACTGGGCGCCTGGAATAGGGCGTCTTTTTATGAGTTCATTTAGTCCTGGTTTTTGAAACAGAAGATAAAACGGTTTAAATGCGGAAAAAAGCAGGGAAAATAAATGATAGCTCCAGAAAATATTTGAACATCCTTCATACTTATAGCATAATATATGTACATATACTCATATAAGGAGGGAATGAAATGGGACACCATCATAATCATGGACACGGACATTCTCACGGACATTCAAGCAACAAACGGGCGCTCTTTCTTTCATTTATCATCATCGCTTCTTTTATGGTCGTTGAAGTTATAGGGGGCATCCTGACAAACAGCCTAGCTCTTTTATCAGATGCCGGCCATATGCTCAGCGACGCTGTCGCCCTGGGACTGAGCTTTTTTGCTATAAAGCTTGGAGAAAAGCAGGCAACTGCAGCAAAATCTTATGGCTATAAGAGATTTGAAATCATTGCAGCTGCATTGAATGGCCTGACGCTGATCGCGATTTCCATTTACATCTTTTATGAGGCCGTCCAAAGGATTATGGACCCGCCGGCAGTCCAAAGCATGGGGATGCTTGCTATCTCGGTTCTCGGCCTTATTGTCAACATCATTGCGGCCTGGATACTGATGAAGGGCGACAAAGATGAGAACCTGAATGTAAGAAGCGCCTTTCTCCATGTACTTGGCGATATGCTGGGCTCTGTAGGTGCCATCACCGCAGCTTTGCTGATTTATTTCTTTAATTGGGGCATTGCAGATCCGATTGCAAGCGTCATCGTTGCCATCCTGATCATTATCAGCGGATGGAGAGTTACAAAGGATTCCTTCCATATATTGATGGAAGGAGCACCTGAACAGATTGACGCCTCCAGCATCCGCAGCTCTCTGGAAGGCATCGCATCTGTAAAAGAAATTCACGATCTCCATATCTGGTCGATCACATCAGGAGTGCCGATGCTCAGCTGCCATATCGCTATTACAGAGGAAGGCCGTCACGATGAAGTCCTTAGGGAAGCACAGACTGCCCTTCATAACCAGTACGGAATCGACCACAGCACCATCCAGGTGGAAAGATATGAAAAAGGCTGCCCAAGTGCGCATGGCACATGCAATTAATGGTGGCTGGCATGCTCGATGGTTTGCAGGAGGATCCCCATCACATGTTCGTCATCATGGGAATAATATAAGGTAGTGCCCTCACGCCTGAATTTAACCAGCCTGAGATTTTTTAAAAACCGCAGCTGATGGGAAACCGTCGATTGAAGCAGAGTAAGTTTTTCAGCAATTTCGTTCACTGAGTGCTCCCCTTGAAAAAGCAGGTTCAGGATTCTGAGCCTGGTCGGATCGGATAATGCTTTAAATGTCTGCGATACAATGAATAAGGTTTCTTCATCCAGATCCTTCATAATGTGCGGCTGTGTCTTTTCTTCTTCTGCCATTGATTCAGCCTCCTTTTTATATCATTATAAAGAAAAAATGCACGAAGAAAAATCCCGGAGAACTTTTCCCGGATTTTTTCTTCGTGCTTCTTGCTTTTCGGGCCATATAGGTATAAATTAATGCTTATCAGCATTTTTTCTCCTATCTATCTTGGCGTCTCCTGATAGGTAATTGCTCGGATTTTTTCTGTTTTTTCATCAAAAGTTATACGGACAAAGACACCGAATTCCCGATTGTCCCTGGCAAGCCAAAGTTTGAAGGTTTCTGTACAGTTGGATCCCTGTGTTGTTCTGCCTACATGAAGATAATCAAGGATTCTTGCTCCGGGATACTTTATTTTTGTATTGGTCATCGCTAGCTTTCCCCATTTGGCATATGCTGGCGTCTGCTGTGCAGCTGAGATATGCCGGATATTTGCAGCAGAAGGGGAAAGCAGAGCAGGGAAACTTAACAATAATATAATCAGTATCGACTTTTTCAAACCGCTCACTTCCTTTATAATTAGTTAGCCTGTCATCATTGTGTATTAGTATTGAAAAAAAGAGTGCAGTCTATGCCCTTATTCGTTATTTACTTAATTACCGTTCCACCAGACATCTTGTAAAAGGCGGGAGATTGATTGAAACAACCGGAATACGTTAATGTTATGGAAGAAATTGTCGCAACACTCGTAAAAGTCCTTATGCTGAGCCCGGATTATCAAACCTTCTGCCAATGTATGAAGTGCCGCGCCGATATTATCGCCATCAGCCTCAATAATCTGCCAAACCATTATGTAACTACAGAAGAAGGCAGGAAAATGGTATTTGAACAGCTGAACACAGAGGAAAACCGGAAATGGATCAATAAAAGAATCATCAATGCGATTCATGTGGTGAGTAAATATCCGAAGCATTAGCAGTCAGTGAAGCGGAGGTATCGAGTTTCTTTTTTAATAAATTGTGGTTGATTCCTGCACATCTTACTGGAGTCACTATTTTCATTTTTCTTCAGGAAAGTGGTTCCAGTTCCTCCGGCTGGAGCCACTATTTCCATTTTTCTTCAGGATAGTGGTCCCAGCTCCTGTGGCTGGAGCCACTATTTTCGTTTTTCTTCAGGATAGTGGTCCCAGCTCCTGTGGCTGGAGCCACTATTTTTATTTTTTTCAGGATAGTGGTCCCAGCTCCTGTGGCTGGAGCCACTATTTTTATTTTTTTCAGGATAGTGGTCCCAGCTCCTCCGGCTGGAGCCACTATTTTCATTTTTCTTCAGGATAGTGGTCCCAGCTCCTGTGGCTGGAGCCACTATTTTCGTTTTTCTTCACGATAGTGGTCCCAGCTCCTGTGGCTGGAGTCACTATTTTTATTTTGCTTCAGGATAGTGGTCCCAGCTCCTGTGGCTGGAGCCACTATTTTCATTTTTCTTCAAAATATTGGTCTCACCGCTACCGGCTGAAGCCACTATTTTCGTTGTTTTTCTTCACGGTAGTGGTTTTACCTCCACCGGCTTTGACCACTATTTTTTTATTTCATATCACAATAGTGGCACCAAGCACATCCTGCCCCCAATTTTAATTCACAATAATTGCACACTAACCCCATCTGATTAATAATAGTAGTAACGTGATTTTGAATGGAAAAGTTAAGGAGGAGTAATGTGCGCGATTTTATCAAAGCTGCGGGTGAAGCAGACAAATACGAACAGATGAAAGAGCTGTCCGCCATCTTCAAGGAGCGGAGCCGATCAAAGGAAAATAGAGGGAGCTTCCCACATAGAAATATTTTAGACCTGAAAGCTTCCGGCTACACATCCCTTACTGTTCCGGCAGACCGGGGCGGAAAGGGTATCTCATTGCTAGAAATGATCAGGCTGCAGGAAAAGCTCGCAGAAGGAGATGGTTCTACTGCACTTGCAATCGGATGGCATATGGGGATAACGAAAAATCTGGGAGAGAAAAGGAAGTGGGATGACGAACTTTTTTCCTTTCTTTGCCGTGAAATCCTGGACGGGAAGCTGATAAACAGTGCCGCAACGGAAAGGCAGACAGGCAGCCCGACACGGGGCGGACGGCCCCAGACTACAGCAGTCCTCAAGGGTGGAAACTGGGTGATCAGCGGCAGAAAGACCTTTACAACGATGGCTCCGGCTCTGGATTATTTTATTGTCAGCGCCTTCATTCCAAGTGAAGACAAGACAGGAAATTTCCTTGTTCCCAGAGAGGCTGAAGGTTTGTCGATCGAGGAGACATGGGACAGTGTCAGTATGAGAGGCACCGGCAGCCATGATCTTGTGCTTGATGAGGTTTCCATTGATAAGACATTCCTGGCTGAAATATTGGGGCAGGACAAAAAGGCGAATGGCTGGCTTCTTCATATTCCAGCGGTATATCTTGGCATTGCACAAGCAGCCCAGGATTATGCGGCTGGCTTTGCTAAAAGTTATTCTCCCAATAGCATCCAGGGAACCATCAGCGATATCCCTTCTGTCCAGCAGAAAATAGGGGAGATCGAGCTTGAACTGATGCGGGCAAGAGAGTTTCTTTATGCAGCGGCAGACAGATGGGACAGGGCCGCAGAAAATGAAAGAGAGTCCATGCAGCCTCTTCTCGGTGCTGTAAAGCTGGCTGTTACAAATGCAGCATTAACAGTTGCTGACCTTGCAATTCGGGTCGTTGGCGCAAGAAGCCTTTCTGAACAGAATCCTCTGCAGCAATATTATCTGGATATCAGGGCAGGCCTTCATAATCCTCCAATGGATGATATGACCATATCGCTGCTTGCCCGCAAAGCCTTATCAAGGCTTGACTGAAAAAAGAATGGGAATTCCCATTCTTTTTTTTGTTAAGGAAAAAGTACACGAGTAAATTACCGGCAAAACTGCATAATAAAAACATCCAGCACTGAAAGAAAGAGCATAACCGGGGTGTAAGCAATGGCTTTTAAAAAGAAAAACACTACTGAAAAAAAGTATCAATGGAAGCCTGAAGAAATGCCTGAAGAGCTGGTATCCGCTGATCATGTCAGGAAGAAGATGGAAGGCTCTGATGACTTCAAGGAAAGGATCATTGAAGCAGAGGGAAGGACTCTTTATCTCTTTTTTCTTTCCAGCATGGTTGATGATGCCAGGCTTGAGGAAAGAATCATCAAGCCGCTTTCACTATCAGCAGGAAATCTCATAGAGAAACAGGCGCAAACACAGGAGGTTCAACGCACTTCTATCCTGAGTGATGCACTGAAAGGGATTCTGACAGGATATTGCTTTGCCATGGAGCATGATTCTTCCGAGGGTGTGCTTCTTTCTGCAGCTTCCAGCCTTTCCAGAGAAATTTCTGACCCGGCCAATGAACATATTATCCAGGGCTCTCACGAAGGATTCATTGAGAACATCGGCAAGAACCTCCTTTTGATCAGGAAGCGCATCGAGAATCCCAATTTAAAAGTAAAATATATAACGATCGGCAAAGCGACCAATACCGCTTCTGCACTTATTTACATAGAAAACCTCACCTCCGGAAAACTGATAACCGAGATTACAAAAAGGCTTGCCAGCATTTCCATGGACAGCATTCAGAGTCCAGGATTTATCCAGGATTGCATCGAGGACCATCCTTTTTCTCCGTTTCCACAGATATTGAATACAGAAAGGCCGGACAGAGCTGCTGCACATTTGATGGAAGGAAGGGCTGTGCTCATTACGGATGGCAGCCCTTCTGTGATGATCATGCCAGTGACATTTTTTGCTTTCTTTCAATCTCCGGAAGATTATAACAACCGCTGGTACCTGGGCTCCTTTTTCCGGTTTCTGCGGCTTATCTCATTTATCTTGTCGCTGATATTGCCTGCTTTCTATGTGGCGGTTGTTTCCTATCATCATGAAATCGTTCCAATTGAACTTGTTTACACACTTCAGGCGTCATTGAATTTTGTGCCGGTGCCTCCAGTCATAGAAGCAATGTTCATGCAGCTGGCCCTTGAACTGCTGAGGGAAGCGGCAGTACGGCTGCCGCAGCCGATTGCACAAACCATTGGCATAGTCGGAGGGCTTGTTATTGGGACTGCAGTGGTGGAAGCCGGCCTCGTTTCCAATGTCATGATCATAGTAGTGGCCTTGACCGCAATTGCATCCTTTGTCATTCCATCTATTGAAATGAGCAATACCCTCCGGTTTATCGGGTTCCCGCTTATGCTTCTGGCAAGCATATTCGGCTTCATCGGCATTGTGTTCGGCCTGCTTCTGCTGGTGATCCATCTAGCTCAGCTTAAATCATTTGGTGTTCCGTATTTCAGTCCTTTTGCACCTCTCAGGCTGAAGGAGCTGAAAGACACATTCATAAGGGTCCCTGTATGGCTTATGAAGAAAAGGCCGAAGGATTCAATGGCAGCTTCTTTAACTAAACAGGGGAGCTCGAGGGGGTGGAAAAGAAATGAAAGTGAAGACACGTATTGACCAGCAAGATTTATTTTTCCTCCTGCTGCAGACCCAAATAGGGGCAGGCATACTGTCCATGCCATATTCACTTTATATGGCCGCAAAAAATGACGGCTGGATATCTTTATTGCTGGCAGCCGCTGCTATTTTCTCCTTGATTTATTTCTATTGGCTGCTTTGCAGGCGCTTCCCCCATCAGACACTGTTTGATTTCTCAGGGAAGGTGTTTGGAAAATGGGGCGGGGCTCTGATCAATCTCGGCTATATATGCTATTTTGTATCTACAGCTCTGCTGGTTTATCTGAACTTTGCCGATATCATCGGCCGGTGGGTTTTGCTTGATACACCTCGCTGGCTTCTTATTCTTCTTTTGATGTTCATAGCCGTTTCTGCCTGCAGCGGCTCCTTTAGCAGCATCGTCTCTCTGTTTTCATTCACTTCGGTATTCATTGTCTTTCTTTTCATCCTTTCTCTATTCATTTTTAAGGAGCCTGAAATTGATTATCGATATATGTTCCCTGTTGCCTCACAAGGAGTTCTCCCGATTTTAAGGGGGGCAAAAGAAGCAGTATATGGTTTTCTCGGCGTAGAAACGGCACTGTTTTTCCTGGCATTCGTCAGGGAGCCGGAAAAAAAGGGGGCAGTAAAGGGAGCCTTTTTGGCCCAGATAGTGATCAGTGTATTTTATTTATATCTGTTTATGGCAAGCATTATCATGTTCAGCCCGAAGGAGATCGTACTCATCCCGGAACCTGTCCTGTACATGCTTAAAGCCATCACCTTCAAGATCATAGAAAGGCTTGATCTCGTCTTTATAACCGTTTGGATGACGGCAGCTGCAACAACGATTATCAGCTATACATACCTGGCAGGAATGGGCCTCTCCAAGCTGCTTAAAATCAAGCACAGAAGAGCCGTCCTTGCTGCTACAGGCATCATTTTCATCCTAACCTTTATTCCGCAAGGGGAAATGGAGATAACCAGCATTGGCAGGGCGGTGTCCTTTGCCGGGCTTATTTTCAGTTCTGCCCTTCCTTTAGTCTTGTATATCGCAGCAGCATTTTTAAAGAAAGGGGGTGCGGGCCTTTGAGGACCATTAAGCTGGCATGGCTGCTTATCATAGTGCTGATTCTAGGCGGCTGCTGGGATGAAAGGCTATTGAAAAATTCCCGCCTTGTTTATATTTCCGCCTTTGATCTGACTGAGGACGGTAAATACGAAACTACTTCAATCATCCGCAATACAACCAAGGTTCCTAATCCCCAGCAGGAGGCCACCAATGAAATTGCAAAGGGAGAGGGCTTGAATATACGGGATACAAGGCTTACAATCAACCGGTCACTTGCGGGGGAATTTGACCCTTCCAAAAGCAAAGTGCTGATCCTTGGAGAAGAGCTGGCTAAAAGGGATATCTATACAGTCCTTGATATCGTCTACCGTATTCCGCGGACGCCCATCATTGCTAAAGTGGCAGTAGCTGACGGAAGTGCAGGCGCTCTGCTGGCGGAGAATCATAAAAATGAACCCTTGCTTGGGGAGTTTTTGTATGAATTGCTTCTTAACAGTGAAAAAAGCACCGAAATCCAGGAGCTGACAGTGCAGAATATTTGTACCATCCTCTTCGACGAGGGCAAAGACTTTATGGTTCCTTTTATTAAAAATAATGATGAGAATAAAAAGATTGAAGTCAGCGGGAGCGCACTGTTTCATGACAGGATATTTACCGGAAAGGTCATAACCCCTGAGCAAAGCAGTCTTTTGATGCTGTTCATGGACAAGATGAACAAAGAATGCAGGTTCGCTTATAAACTGTCAAAAGGCGAAACGGTCACTTTTGCTGTCAACAAAGTTAAAAGAGACCTTCATTATACCTATAGCTACGGCAGGGCAGTATTCAAGGCAGTTCTGTCGATTGACATTAATATTGAGGAATATCCCCTCGATCATCTGCACGAAAAAAAGATTGCCAAGGAGCTTGCCAGGGAAATTTCGCAAAAAATGTCTGATGATGCAAAGGGGGTTTTCAGTATTCTTAAAGAGGAAAAAGCTGACTTACTGGGAGTTGGAAGAGAATTAATCGCTTTTCACCCGGATATATGGGAAAACATAAAGGGGAGTGATTATTATGCAAAGGTGGATGTAAAACCGGAGGTCCGCATCCTTATTTCGGGTAACGGCATCATCAATTAATGATTGCCACCCTTTTATTTGAGAGGTTTGGTTTTCGCTCTATCATGGTAAATAAATATTAAAACAAAGACTACAAAGATAGAGGGTGATGTCACTGCTTGCGTTTTTAAAAAGAGGGAATAAGTCTTCAGGGATTGCAGCTGTAGGGAATACGGCTTTAGCCATCGCCAAAGGAGTCGCAGCAGCAATAAGCGGCAGCGGTGCCATGTTTGCTACGACCCTTCATTCGGTTGCGGATGCATTGAACCAGGGATTCGTCTTCTTCGGAAGCGCCATATCCGAGAAAGAAGCAACAAAAAGATTTCCAAGCGGATTTGGCCGTGTGGTCAATTTATTCGTTTTGATCGCCGTTATTGTGATTTCCATTATGGCATACGAAACCATTCATAAAGGATGGGACCTTATTGTCCATCCCCATGAGTCTTCTGATTTGTGGCTGAACATCATTATCATGATTCTTGCCATCTTGACAGATGGGGGAGTCCTTGTGAAGGCAATGAAAGAGATTGCCCATGAAACAAAAAGCGGGGCAAAGGGATTCAGCGTATTTACGACTTCATTTAAGAATGTCCGCCTTGCTGCACCGCCTACAAGACTTGTCTTTTATGAAGATATCATCGCGACCTTCGGGGCTCTGCTGGCACTTATTTCAATCATCCTTGCCCATTTGACAGGCTTCTATTTCCTGGATGGGGTAGGGACAATCCTGATTGGATTCCTGCTGGTGGGAATTGCCATCAAAATTGGATATGAAAATACTCTTGGACTGATTGGTGTTGCGGCACCAAAGGAAATTGAAGACCGGGTGGCAGATACCATCCTATCAGATCCGGACGTGGTTGATATTAAAGATATGCGCATCCTCCAGGAAGGAAGGAAGTATCATATTGAAAGCTATATTGAGCTGAAAGCCGGCCTTTCCCTGGCCATAGCAGATGATATCATCTACAGGGTCCGGGATAAGCTCTTCAAAGATCCGGATGTCGGGGATGTCAGGATGGGTATCCTTGAAACTGACAACATCACCACATGGAAAAGGGATTAGATAATAATGAGGCACACTTCCAAAAGAAGTGTGCCTTTTCTATGCAGCAGAAAGCTGTAAATGCAGGATCTAAAATAGTCAGCTATTATTGCTGTAAAAGGGACTGACGATATTTTGCTGCCAGCTGCTGCTTTGTCATGACGAGATACGCAGGAGCTGCATCCTTTAAGTCCTTCCATTTAGCTTTAGGCTGGGACAAAAAATAAATCGGTGCCTGCATCAGCTGCTTAAGGAGAATATACCCCCTGTGTGTCAAAGGATGACGTTCAAAGCCAAGAATCTGGTAGCCTTTGTTAATCATGGTGATGCCTATGACACCCTTGATTAAGTCGTTGTCAGGATGCTTTTCAAGATGCAGAGCCAGACAGGGCATGGATTCGCCGACAATTCTGATTAAAGCTCTGCCTCTGGATACCGGGCTTTTAATGTGGACAAGCTGCTTGAGAAGCCTCGAATTATGAAGATGGATTTTGATGACAATATCATTTTTTTTGAGGGAGGAGCCGTCTGAGAGGATGATATCGGGACCTCGATATTTCGTCTTTCTGACCCGGAATACGCTGTACTTTTCCTCCAGCTTTAAATGAAACAACCTTGTACAGCAATAATAGACAGGATCAAGGAAATCCCATAAGTAAATCAGCCAGATACGAATGATCATTCCAGTCTCCTTTGATGTTGATTTTTTGTTAGCTTTTTATAAAAGGTGCTTTTGTATACTCCCTGTATTCAAACTTAAGGCTGTGTCCGATGTGAATGTTTACCATCATGATTAGCAGCATTCATGAGCACGCTAAGAGAAAACTGACAACCCGAGGTGCACTTTAATGAAAAGAATAATCACAGCCCTCATCAGTGCTGCAGCGTTGTTTGCGGCTGTTATGATGTTATTCCAGCTGCCGGGCAACAACCATGAAAGGAAAGATGAAGGGGAGCTCTCCGGTCATACACAATCTTTAGAACAAAGCTCAAGCCGCCTGCTGAGAATCAATGCAATAGAACAGGGCGAAAGAATTAAAACAATCCTGAACGGGGATGACGATGTGAAGATCATCCATCATAACCTGAAGGATAAAAGCCACTATATAGAGCATGAAGCTACTGTTAAATTTTCCTCTCCTCCTGATGATGATGAGCTTGACAGTCTGGCAGCCGGACTTGATGCAGAATTCTTCCGGCACATGGATTCCATATTTGTTTTTCAGTCTGACAGTATGACAACCGCAGACCTTCTGCAGTTTTTCAGGGAACGGACTGATGTCGCCTATGCAGAGCCTAACTTCATCCTGATGCAAAATGAAACTCAGCTTCCAAATGACCTGCTTTATAGAGAAAAGTACCAATGGAACCTGCCTGCCATCGATATTGAGAAAGCCTGGGATATCTCAAAGGGTGACGAAGATATCATTATTGCCGTTGTCGATACAGGGGTGGATATAGATCATCCTGATCTCAGGAGAAGATTGATGAAGGGCTATAATGTTATGCAGAACAGCAGCGATTTTGACGACGACAATGGCCATGGAACTCACGTTGCAGGCATTATAGCTTCTGAAACAAACAATGGGGAAGGTATTGCAGGCATAACCTGGAATAATCGGATCATGCCGGTTAAGGCAATGGGCAGCAAGGGCTACGGTTATACATTCGATATCGCCAAGGGCATTATCTGGGCAGCGGATCACGGAGCAGATGTGATCAATCTGAGCCTTGGCAACTACCAGCCGTCTGCTTTCCTGGAGGAAGCGATCCGGTATGCTTATGACAAAGGAGCAGTCCTCATTTCAGCTGCAGGGAATGACAACTCTGAACAGCCATCATTTCCGGCTGCCTTTCCGGAAGTGCTCAGTGTGTCGGCTGTAAGCTATACGGGTGAAAAAGCTGATTTTTCTAATTATGGTTATTATATTGATGTGACTGCACCAGGTGTGTATATTCCAAGCACCTATTTTAAAAATCAGTATGCAGCCCTTTCAGGCACATCCATGGCAAGCCCGCATGTCGCAGGACTTGCAGGGCTCATTCTTTCAGTCAATCCTGATCTGTCCAATAGAGAGGTCATGAATATTATAAAAGGTACAGCGAGGGATATTGGGGAAGAAGGCAGGGATGCTTACTTCGGCAATGGCCTGATTGATATCAATGCTGCACTTGCAGCTGCTGAAAAATAACAAAAGGACCGGCCGCGGTAATGAGCGGGCAGGTCCTTTTCCATGTTGGATAACATTAATTGAATATACTTTTTCTCCAGAGGTGAAGCCGTTGCTTAAAATAAAATAGCTTTTAGTCTTTGCAGATCCTATAGGGCCTCTTCAAAAACCCAAAAAATTATTAAACCCCTGCTGATTGGAGTGAAAGGCACGCAGAGTCCTTCGGTAAAACAGCGCCTCCCCGCAGAAAGCGAAGTGCACGGAAATCAACTGCACCACTCCAGCTGAAAGCTAAGGGATTGGAAAAATGATAATTAATTAAGCTTTTAATAAGCCTACAATCCATATATAAGCTGCGCTCAGCTCTTCACTCCATACAATATGCAGCCGACACCGGCAAATACCCAGAGCATCTTGGTAAATGAAACCTTATCGGCAAGGCCAATGAGCCCTATAGTGGTTGTTGCAATCAGGATTAGCGGGCCAACGAGGGCGAGAGAGCTGTTCAATACGAGTGCTTTTTCAATATCATTGTATTTGATGATCAGAAATGCAGCCAAAATTTCAAGGCTTCCCGAAAAAATCCTCAGTGAAGCCATCATGATTATGGTTTTTTCCAAAAGCTGAAACATAAGTACCTCCCAAAAGCAGTTTGCTATAGTATATGCAGCCGGACTGCCGGGAAGGACAAACAATTCCAGCACCTGCTGAAAGTAAAAAGATTCTGCCCATCATGACAGAATCTTTATGGCATCATGCTGACTGTTTCAGTTTATTCAAACGGCTGCCAGAAAGCGCATTCCGATTCAGTCTTAGTGCAAGAAGGCCGGCCAGTACGGAAAGTATGATATCCTTAGGCAGCGGAACCAGCATCCAGATCCATGCCATCGCATAAGTGAAGCCTTCCGGTGCTGCAAACCATAGTTTATAGGCTAGATACATATAGTTTGTCCCTAATATATAATTGACGGCCAGTCCCGTAAGCGCAGCTGTGATATAAGATGCTTTGCTTGAATTCTTTTCAATTATCTTCCCTGTTGCATAAGCTGCAAGAATATATGTAAGGATGAAGCCGAATGTCGGGCTGATGACAGTCGCAAAGCCGGAGCCGAATTTTGCAAACACAGGGACACCAGCGATGCCAACCAAGGCATATACAGTCATGGCGATGGCTGACAGCCTGCTGCCAAGGATGGCGCCAGAGAGGATCGCGATGAATGTTTGCAGGGTAATAGGGACCCCTCCGATTACCATGAATGGGACGAATGATGTGATATTTGCTCCAATTGCCATCAGGGCAGTAAACATACCGGCCAATGAAAGATGTAGCGGCGTCAATTTCTTTTTCATGAATTATGCCTCCCAGAATTGTTTTATACTAAAATAAGAATAAGATGGAAAACGACTATATGTCAACTGAAATTATATTTAGTTTACTAAAGGAGTTCGAATGATGGTGGACAGGCCAAGAGCAAATACATTGGGCATTATTTATAAGGACGGCCGCATCCTGGCGGAAAAGCTCAGCGGGAAGCATTCAAAGGGTGAGGGAGTCTTTTACCGCCCGCTCGGAGGAACAATAGAACTTGGGGAAACCTCGATAGATGCTTTGAAAAGAGAGTTCATGGAAGAGATAGGAGCAGAGATCAATATAGTGAATTATATTGCCTGCTTAGAAAACATTTACTCTATTAATGGAATCACGAGACATGAATTGACACAGCTTTATGAGGCCGAGCTTGTGAATGAGTCACTATACGAAAAAGAGTCCATTCCAGTGAACGAAAATGGGAGAAAGTCGGAAGCAAAATGGATACCGGTTATTTCTTTTATTGATGAGAGGGAAGTACTTTTTCCAGCAGGGCTTGAAAATTATCTAATCCGTTTCTTGTAATCCAAATGTGTACTTTTCTTCCTGCACGGGTATAGAACAGATAAAAGAAAGGGTGATAATCATGCAGACATATGGCGAGTGGTATACCCGCAGGCGTCCAGAATACAAAGGGTGGGAGAACCAGGATACTAATGAGATCTTATTCAAAAATGCTCTTTACTACGGCCTCCCATCTGTTGTCATGGTTGCGCTTTTAATATTAGCCTGAACAGTGAAGCACCTGCCTTTCCGGCAGGTGCTTATTTATGTTCTCTTTTCCTGGATAATAGTAAAGCTTAAGAAATTATAGTAAAATAGGGGCAATTAACTGGTAGGAAGAAGGTGTCCGTATGTTCGAGCTGCTGCTGACAATGCTCGAGAGGCTTGGCCTGATTGTTACCATAGCCTTCGTTTTGACCAGATTCCGTTTTTTCCGCGAAATGATATACCAGGAATCATTGACGGCAAAACAGCGGTGGGTCGCTGTTCTTTTTTTTGGATTCTTCGGTATATTCGGCACCTATACCGGTGTCAGTTTTGACACGGATACCCTGCAGTTCAGCCGCTGGGCGTCAGAGCTATCTTCAGATGAAGCCATTGCAAACTCCAGGGTGATCGGCGTGGTTCTTGCCGGACTATTCGGAGGATACAGGGTAGGGATTGGCGCCGGATTGGTGGCAGGAGTCCACCGTTTTACATTGGGCGGCTTTACAGCTTTTTCCTGCGGCTTGGCTTCAATCTTTGCTGGGATCATTGCAAGCATCCTGCATAAGAGAAACAGGCATGTGAAGCTGTCGACAGCGTTTTTTATCGGAGCCCTGGCCGAAAGTGTGCAGATGCTTATCATCCTTCTTCTCTCAAGTCCTTATAGTAAAGCTTCAGCTTTGGTCGAAACCATCGGTCTGCCCATGATTCTCGCCAATGGAGTCGGCTGTGCCATTTTCCTGCTGATCATCAAAAGCGTGGTCAATGAAGAGGAAAAAGCTGCAGCCATCCAGGCGCAGAGATCCCTGCGGCTGGCACGCCAGACTTTGAAGCATCTGCGAAAAGGGATGACCAGAGATGCGGCAGAAGAGGTATGCCGCATCCTTTACCACGAAGTCAATGCAAGCGCC
The DNA here is from genome assembly GCF_000473245.1 of Bacillus infantis NRRL B-14911. Lineage (NCBI taxonomy): Bacteria > Bacillati > Bacillota > Bacilli > Caryophanales > Bacillaceae > Bacillus > Bacillus infantis. The sequence goes on along the minus strand of NC_022524.1, from coordinate 2,355,390 downwards.
GTGTCGATTACAGATGATGAACGCATCCTGTCTCATATTGGCGTGGCTGATGACCATCACAAATCAGGACATCTGATTCAAACAGATATAACCAGAAAGGTGCTTGGCCAAGGAGCCTTGATCATTGCCGGCAGGAATGATATCAGCTGCAGCAGTCCGTCATGTCCGCTTGGTGCTGCCGCCATTGCTCCGCTGAAGGAAAGGGGACAGACCATCGGCACCTTGAAATTCTATTTTAAGTCAGAAAAAGAAATTACCAATGTAGTCATTGAATTAATTTCCGGTCTGAGCATGCTCCTTAGCAATCAGCTAGATGCTGCAAGGGGAGAGAAAGCATACCAGCTTGCGAAGGATGCAGAAATCAAGGCACTGCAGGCACAAATCAGCCCGCACTTTTTGTTTAATACTTTGAATGTAATCGTTTCCCTGATTCGCATTGATCCAAAGAAAGCCCGCAAGCTGCTCTTGTCGCTTTCCCATTTCCTGAGGCAGAATCTTACGGGTACAACTTTGGAACGTACAACATTGAAGGAAGAATTAAAGCATGTACAAGCCTACTTGGAAATAGAGGAAGCAAGATTTTCTGACAGGCTTAAAACTGAATTCCGGATAGAAGAGGAAGCACTTTCTGCTCAAATTCCGCCGCTGACACTCCAGCCGCTTGTAGAGAATGCAGTAAAGCATGGCATCAAGGATAAGGAAGCTGACTGCAGGATCATTATTTCTGCTGCTGTTAAAAAAGAAGGGACAAAAGTTTCCGTTTCTGACAATGGGGCAGGTATCGAAACAGAACGCCTTCACCAGCTGGCAAGGGGCATCGTACCTTCCCTGACTGGGACTGGACTTGGAATTTATAATGTAAACAGGAGGCTGGCGATGCTCTTTGGGGAAAGAGCCGGACTTAATTTTGACAGCAGGCTGAATGAAGGGACGACAGTCTCATTCGTGCTGCCGGACAAAGGAGAAGAATAGCATGGAAAGAAAAATCAGCATACTGATTGCGGACGATGAGCCATACAGCAGGCAGGAGCTTGTTCACCTGCTGAACGAATATGGAGACCTTCAGGTAATAGGGGAAGCAGAATCTGGTGAACAGGCAGTCATCCAGTGTCTGCAGCTGCAGCCGGATGCTGTATTTTTGGATATTGAAATGCCAAAAATGAATGGCATGGAAGCCGCCCGATCGCTGAATGATTTAAAAAAAGTGCCAAAAATAATCTTTGCGACAGCTTACCCGCAGTTTGCGGCAGAAGCTTTCCGCTATGAAGCGGTTGATTATCTGCTGAAGCCCTTTGACGAAGAGCTGGTTAAAGAAACTGTATCAAGACTCAGAAAGATTTTTGCAGAAGAAGGCGACAGCACAGCCGCAGCCGTGAACCCGGGGAAACTGGCAGTGGAGGAAGATGGCAATATCTCTTATATTAGACCCATTGTCCATCCTATATATTTCTCGTGATGATAAAGTTTCAAGGATTGTTGCGAAAAACGGAAGCTATTCTGTTAAAACTCCATTAAAGGAGCTTGAAAGCAGGCTGCAGCAATTTCCTTTTTTCCGCATACATAAAAGCACAATCGTCCATCTGCCCTATGTATCAAGGTTGACTCCATGGTTTAACGGCGCTTACCAGCTTGAAGTGGAGGGGTCTGAAGAAATATTATCTGTCAGCCGGAATTATGCCAAAGGATTAAGGAGCAGGCTGGAAATTTAGTGATGCAGGCAGGAGTATTGTGCCTGCATTTCACCTCTCTATTTCAGCATCTTAAGACAGATTATTGACATGTTGGCCACAATTCCGCCACATTTTCCTCCAGGTGCCTTATACTTTCTGTAAGCGATTACAAAAGGAGGCATTTCAATTGTATTCTTTTATAGCAGGCATCATTTTACTTATAGCAGGGTATTTCACTTATGGAAAATTTGTAGAAAAAGTATTCGGCGTTAAAAAGGAGAGGCAGACTCCAGCTTATACGCACAAAGACGGCGTTGATTATCTGCCGATGAATACGAAAAAAAACTCTCTCATCCAGCTGCTGAATATAGCAGGTGTTGGTCCGATCTTTGGACCTATCATGGGTGCATTATATGGACCAGTTGCTTTCCTGTGGATTGTGCTCGGCTGCATTTTCGCCGGTGCTGTCCATGATTATCTGACAGGTATGATTTCCATCCGCAACAGGGGTGCACACTTGCCGGAACTGGCCGGAAAATTTCTCGGCAGCTTTATGAAGCATGTTGTGAATGCATTTGCCATTCTGCTGCTGCTTCTTGTGGGAACTGTATTTGTTACTTCCCCGGCAGGGCTTCTTCACAATTTGATGAACGGGTGGATGAGCATGGGCCTGATTCTTGGTGCCATCTTTATCTACTATATACTGGCGACACTATTGCCGATTGACAAAATCATTGGACGCTTTTATCCCATCTTTGGAGCATTGCTTTTGATCAGTGCGCTTGGAGTAGGGGCTTCGCTCATCATCAGCGGTGCGCCTATCCCTGAAATCAATCTGACAAACATGCATCCTGATAATGCACCGATCTTCCCGCTTCTGTTCCTGACAATTTCCTGCGGGGCTTTATCCGGATTCCATGCGACCCAGACCCCAATCATTTCGAGGACAACAGAAAATGAGGACCAAGGCAGAAAGATTTTCTATGGCATGATGATTGCAGAAGGCGTTATTGCCATGATTTGGGCTGCAGCTGCAATGAGCCTTTTCAATGGCTCTGCAGGCTTGAATGAACTGCTTGCAGCAGGCGGGCCTGCCGCAGTAGTAAGTGAAGCTTCCAAACTGACTCTTGGTGCTGTCGGCGGAACACTGGCTGTGCTCGGAGTGATAGTCCTGCCGATCACATCAGGCGACACTGCTTTCCGGAGTGCAAGGATGATCATTGCCGACTATATCCGCTTCGGCCAGCAGAAGCTGGGCAACCGCCTGGTTATCGCCCTGCCGCTGTTTGTAATATCATTTGCACTGACAAAGATTGACTTTGAGATTCTTTGGAGATACTTCTCCTGGGCAAACCAGTCTACTGCTGTCATCGCCCTTTGGGTAGCAAGCATGTACCTTTTCATTGCAAGAAAAAATTATTGGATTGCCATGATACCGGGCATCTTCATGACAATGGCCACCGTCACTTATATCCTGAACGCAAAAATCGGATTTGGCCTTTCAATGAATATATCGTATTTAGGGGCTGCGATTGCTACGGTTATTATCACTGTTCTTTTCTATAACGCTGCAGGAAGGGCAAGAAAGAACAATATCGCACTCGAAGAAGATATCACAGGAAGAGTTGCTTAAGATCAATTATGCGTAAGAGCCTGGATGAGCATTTCCGGGCTCTTCTGCTTAGATGCTGTGCTAAAATTAAAAATAATGCTGGAAATAAACGGAATGATGCAGGATTTATTTTTGCAGCCGTTTTCTGAGAAAGGAAGGTAAGAATATGCGTATATTGATTGCAGGGGCAGGAGCAGTAGGAGGGTATTTCGGAGGCAGGCTCCTTGAAAAAGGAGAAGATGTTACCTTTCTAGTAAGGGAAAAGAAATACGATCAGCTTCAGCAGAACGGCCTGGTCATCAACAGCGTACATGGAGATGCGATGTTGAAACCAAAGCTTCTGAGAACAGGGCTTCCTTCAGAAGAAAACTTTGATTTGATCTTGCTTTCTGTGAAAGCCTATCACCTTGAGGAAGCCATCGGAAATATTAAGCCTTTTGCTGGAGAAGGTACATGCATCCTTCCGCTGCTGAATGGCATTGCACATATGGACACGCTTGAAAGGGCCTTTGGAAAGGAGAGGCTCCTTGGAGGTCTTTGCTTCATAGAATCAACATTGGATGAAAAAGGAGAAATTGTTCAGAAAAGCGATATACAGGAGGTTGTTTTTGGCGAAATTGACGGGAGGGAGACCGGGCGGATTTCCCGAATACGTGAAGCACTTGCCGGAACAAAGGCTTCTTTCCGGTACAGCAGTGAGATCGTGAGTGAAATGTGGAGCAAGTATCTTTTTATCAGCATGATGTCCGGGCTTACAACGCTGACACGTTCGCCAGTCGGTCCTATAAGGGATACAGCAGAGGGGAGAAGCATCATAGAGGGGCTTGCTCTGGAAATCCTTCCTGTCATGAAAAGCTTGGGAGCGAATCTTCCGGATGATGCAAAAGAAAATATCATTAAGAAAATAAATGCAGTCGGATATCATATGAAATCTTCCATGCAGCGAGACATGGAAAAAGGCTTGCAGACCGAGTCAGCCCACTTCTTTAAATATCTCCTGGATGCAGCGGCTGAACACCGTTTACCAGTGCCAGTTCTGAATACCATCTATATGAATCTGCAGGTATATGAAAAGAGGAGGGAAGAACAAAAAGAGAGGGGGTAAACTCAAAACAGTCCGGAGACAAGTAATCAGAGGGTGTTAGTCAGAGCGACTAACACCCTCTGGCTGCAGAAAAGCGATTCAGAGGTCTTAGTCAGAGCGACTAATACCCTCTAGCCGCAGAAAAGCGAATCAGACGGTCTTAGTTAGAGCGACTAACACCATCTAGCCACAGAAAAGTAAATCAGACGGTCTTAGTCAGAGCGACTAATACCCTCTTGTCCACAGAAAAGCGAATCAGAGGGTCTTAGTCAGTGCGACTAAAACCGTCTGTCCACAGAAAAGCGAATCAGAGGGTCTTAGTCAGAGCAAATAACACCATCTAGCCACAGAAAAGTGAATCAGACGGTCTTAGTCAGTGCGACTAAAACCGTCTGTCCACAGAAAAGCGAATCAGACGGTCTTAGTCAGTGCGACTAACACCATCTAGCCACAGAAAAGCGAATCAGAAGGTCTTAGTCAGAGCGACTAATACCCTCTTGTCCACAGAAAAGCGAATCAGAGGGTCTTAGTCAGTGCGACTAACACCATCTAGCTACAGAAAAGTGAATCAGACGGTCTTAGTCAGGGCCCCCAAAGCCCACTTGCTCATTGAAAAACAGAAGCAGAGGGTTTCCCCCCAATCACAACTTCTGTTTGCCTGAAGGGGATTTCTAATTTCATTAGTTGTCTTAAAGTCTAATGCAGATCTTTAACCTTATACTATTGGAGAGCAAACCCCAGCAGTTTTATATCCTGGAGGATTTTCTGCTGGATATCAGGCTCTTTGCATTTTTCAAAGTCAGTGATCAATCTGCCAATTTCCCTAATAAAAAGCAAATATTCGCTGTCTTTCAGCATAAATAGTCACCCCTACTATCGAAATAGGTCTAATTTCATACATTTTAGTATAAAATAGCAGAGATTGGAAGTAAAGTAAAATTACCTGCAGTTCACTCATTTATGCTTTTTCGTTTTAGTATGAATCTCCTCTGCGAGCTGTTCTGCTCTCTGATCGTTTTCAATGCCGCCTGAAAGGCCCGGTGTATCAGGCAGAAAGACGGGGCGGACTTCGGAATGTGCTGATACAACTTTCCACTTTCCTTCATCAAGAGCCAGGCTGAAATCTATAATCCCTAAATGGCTTCCCCAGGAACCTGCCTGTACAGCCGGAATTCCATTGATTGTCCCTGCTTCCGAATCGATCAGACCGCTGCTGTCCCTGAGTTTAGGAGACGGAAAGACCTGGTGGGTATGGCCGAACATAATGGCATCAATTCCAGGCACCTTGCTCAGCCCGAGCACTGAATTCCTGCTTTTATCCTTAACCTGTTCATCAGCTTCGAGACCAGCATGTGCCAGTGCTATTATGACATCTGCGCCTTTTTCCCTCATAATCGGAATATAATGCTCAGCTGACTCGACCATAGATTTATTGCTGAGCTTTCCTTTTAAATGTTCTTCATCCCATTTCAGGACAACAGGTGTAATGAAACCAATCACACCAATTTTGACAGGATATTTTCTGCCATCATCTGCCGTAAAGTTCCGATGAAGAATCACATAAGGGGAGAAATAGGGAAGCTCTTCCTGGAATGATTCTGTACCCTGGATAAAGAGATTGCTGTTAACATAAGGAAAGGCTGCCTCTTTCAGCTTTTTATTAAGATAGCCCAGCCCGTAATTGAATTCATGATTGCCGGCTGCCGCGGCATCATACTGCAGCTCGTTCATAATGCTGATAATAGGGTGAGGCAGGCCGGGATGCTCATGAATATAATCTCCCAGAGCACTTCCCTGGATTAGATCGCCATTGTCAAAAAGAAGGGTATTATGTCTCTCCAGGCGCGCTTTTTTGATTAAGCTAACGGTTTTTACAAATCCGAAGCTCTTCACTTTTTTTCCGCTTTTATATTCGTAATTCAATATGTAAGAGTGAAGGTCCGTCGTCTCCATGATCCTGAGCTGCATGTTGGGATGGTGTTCGCTGAATACAGCTGAGCCTGAAGGAACACAGAGGAGCATGGTTAATAAAACAAACACGGTAATAAAAATGGATTCTTTTTTCAACATGGCTCACCGCCTTCCCGTGATTCTGTTATTGTGCCTTAAACACAAAGAATCATGCCAGAAAGTTAAGCGGAGGATAACTGTTCAGATTATAGAAGGAGGGCCGCAAATACCGCTTTCAGCAGCAGAGCCTTTTATTTCCCATTCAGGAACACAGTAAAAAATCTGAAGGGCTAAGTCCAGCTGTCCCTTCAGATTTCGTTTATTTTGAATAAGTTTTTTCTGTACCATCCGTAAAAGTTACTTCAACTTCAATATTTTCATAGTCTTCGTTAAGATCAAGGCCTTGTATTACCTGTACCAGTACCTCATCCTCAGAAGACTCTTCATCAAAAGTAAATTGCTTGAATGCTTCCAGCAGCTTGTCCAGCGCTTCATCTCCGTTTAATTCTTCATCATTTAAACCATCTTTGATCTCAGCTTCCATCGTATTATTTCGATCATATTCGTAATCAACTTCATACGATTTCATATCCGGATACTCAGCATCAAGCTCAAAATCTGTAAAATTGATGCGGGAGAAATCCTCAACCGGCTGTTTATTATCTGTATTCAAATCATCTTCCTGGCTAGGTGCGCTAGGGGGCGGATCCTGGACTTCATTCTCATCATTCCCGCAGGCAGCAAGCGGCAGCATCAGAAGGGCGGCTGCTATTGGTTTCAATAACTTCGATTTTTTCATGACAGACCTCCTATTTCGTTTTTATAATATGTATATTTCCTATTTCGCTATATTAAAAACGCATATGTGAGGTTTTCTGTTCTGATCTACTCTGCTGCAGGCAGCAGCCGGTCCTCTGAAAAGCATATTTCATGGAAAAAACTTTTCAGCAGCAGCCATCTGGCTGGATAGGCAGCAGCGAAGTCAGAAGCAGATTGTTCATTATAACATACGAGGCAGTCCAGCATCGTTCTGCCTTCCTTTAAGTCATAATAAAGGGCATGCAGGTTTTCATAATGCTCATTAATCTGCCAGCGGTTCAACTTGACAGGAGATATCCCGTTTAATTTCATATAATTTTGCGCTGCCTTCTTTTGGATTTCCTGTACAATTTCAGGCGCATAATCTCCGGCTGCCAGTTTTTCATTGATAAAATAAATGCCTTTCTTCATCTATGAACCCCGTTCCTGTGTTTTCTACCACTATTGACAGAAAAAACTGAGTTCATACAGGAAAGAACAGAAGATTATAGAATTCTTATAATAGAGTGAATATTAATGTGGAGGCTTATAATGAGTGTATTATTTGAAAATGGCAGCCTGAAAGTAAGAGAACTGGAAGAAAGGGATAAATTACACCTTGTACGCTGGCTGCAGGATCCGTCAGTACTGGAATATTACGAAGGCAGAGACAATCCTCATTCACTGCAAATGGTAGATGAGCATTTCTATAATCGGGACCGGCATGTGGCAGCCTGTATTTTTGAATGGGAAGAAACAGAACTGGGATATATTCAGTTTTATCCGCTGGAAGAAGAAGAAAGGGAGAAATACGGATACCTTCCGGGTATTTCTGTCTATGGTACAGACCAGTTCATCGGGGAGTCAAAATGCTGGGGAAAAGGAATCGGGAAGCTGCTCGTTCAGTCAATGATCAGCTATTTAATAAAAGAAAAGGGAGCAGACCTGGTAGTCATGGATCCCCAGACATGGAATGAAAGGGCCATTGCCTGTTATGAGAGCTGCGGAATGCAAAAAAGAAAGCTTCTCCCGAAAAACGAATACCATGAAGGTGAATGGAGAGATGCCTGGCTGATGGAATATGACAAAAAAAGCGGGATAGAATTGTAAAAAAGGAAAATAGGTAAGAACACCATAAAAAGGAAGCAAACTCAACTGAGTTTGCTTCCTTTTTTATAGGGCAGTATCTGAGCCCGAGACAACACTTTCTCTTTTTGCCCGAAGGAACCGGACAAAGTTCATGACAATTGTTTTTACAACCGCATACGTCGGAATTGCAAGGATCATGCCCAGAATTCCTGCAAGGTTTCCTGCCACAAGCAGCAGAATGATAATGGTAGCAGGATGTGTATCAAGTCTTTTGCCGAGTATCAGAGGAGATAGGATATTCCCTTCAACCTGCTGGGCAACGGCAATGACGATAATCGCCAGGATGGCCTTGGCCGGGGAATCGAACAGTGCGATCAATACAGCAGGCGCCCCGCCGAGAAATGGACCGACGTAAGGAATGATATTCGTAACAGCGACAATCAGCGCCAGAACGAGGGCATATGGCAGGTCAATGATCATATAGCCGATGAAGGCCAGAGTCCCGACGAATAAAGCTACGGTCACCTGTCCCTGTATGTATGCTGCCAGGGTTTCACCTGTCTCCTTCAGTGTCTTTAAACCTTCACTCCGATAAGAAAGAGGGAGGAATTTGGATATGGCAGCCGGAAATCTTCCGCCATCCTTGAACATATAAAAGAGCAGGAAGGGAACCGTTACAATCGTGACTGTAATATTGGCGACAAGGCTGAATACATTGGAAATTCCATTTGTCACCCTGTCAGGGATTGTGTTGGCAAACTCCATCAATGACCTTTCCAGATTTTCAATCGGGACATAGTCCTGGTTCATAACCCATTTGAACTGCTGCGAGCTTGAAAGATTTTCTAAGTAGATTCTTGTTCTTTGTGCATATGTCGGCAGATCATTGAATAATGCTGTAACCTGCTTTGAAATGATAGGAACAAGGCTGCCGATCACCAGGACGATAAGCCCGATGATAATCAGGTAGATGATTATGATGGCAAGGGTCCTCGGCAGTTTTCTTGCCTGGAGGAAATTGACGACCGGGTTAAGCAGAAAATAAAGGAAGCCTGAGATGATAATCGGGAAAAACAAGGTAGACACAAAGATTCCGATTGGTTCAAATAAAAAGGAGATTTTGGATGATACGTAAATGATGGCCACAATCAGAAGGATCTGAAGGGACCAGAATTGGATATTTTTTTTTGTCACAGAATTCACCTTTCGCTTTCGCTTTCTTCCTGTAAAAAGTATAACAGAAGTTAGGATAATTTTCCTGATAATTGCCAGGCTATGTATTTTAGGCGGACATCACCATTCGAAGTGCAAAATAAAAAGACCCAGATTGGCCCTTATGTTTGGATTTGTATAAAAGATCTTTCTTTGTTTTTGTCCTTCTCTCAGACATATCAATCAATGCATAAGGGCTTCTTTTGCTTTCCGGATTTCTTTTTCCTTCACGCACCATTTTAGCGCGCAGCTTCTTCGCTTTGGATTTAGCCATTTAATCTACACTCCTGTCTTTATGGAATGTATTTATTTTATAATATCCAGGTCACTCAAACAATGGGTTCCTGGTCCGCGGAGCTAATTTTTTTCTGAAAACTTCTGCTTTGCCTGTTTCAGTCCGGCGGCCAATGATTTCTCGAATTTACCTGGTCCATTCATATAGCGGCAAATTCCAAATATGGATCCCTCTTCAATGATCATAAGCAATAATAGTATAGGGATGATTGCAGGTAAAAGATTTATCACAGATTATGCCTCCCAACCAGTCATATATAAATCTTATGAAAGGAAGGGAGGCTTGATGATCATTTTTATCCTCTGATTCCGGGACTTTCTCTCAACACAGGAAGGGTGCAGCAGCGGAAGGCTCCCCCGGACTTAATGATTTCCGTTATATCCACTTCGATCACCTCGAAGCCTCTTTCTTTCAGCTGGCTGTTGACATTTTCATTTACCGTCAGACTGAAGATCTTTTTGTCCCCGATGCATAATACATTCGTGCCCAGGGAAAATTGTTCTTCTTTGGTTACTTCTATCAGGTGATACCTGGATTTGATGTATTCCAGTGCTTTCGGCTCAATTTCTCCTGGGAAAATCAAGGCTTCGTCTTCAGATATGACATTGAAGACACAATCCAGATGAAGGAATTTATCTGTAAAAGGGACCGTAATTACCTCATGATCAGGCAGAAGTGATTTCAAATGGGCAGCGGCTTTCTCATTTGTCCTGTCACTCAAGCCAACATAAACAGTGTCGCGGTCTATGACGATATCTCCGCCTTCAATTTTTTCTCCTATCAGGTTGAAATAGGAAATTCTCTCCTTCTCCAGCCATTCCTTGAACACATCCTCTTCTCCCTGCCTGATCCTGCTTGCCATTTCGGCCACAAACACCGTTTGGCCAAGCGTAAAACCGATATCCCTCGTGAATACCTGTTCAGGATATTTGCCCCTGGCCGGTAGGAGGGAAACTTCCACACCGTATTGCTCTAGTGTTTTGACAAAATTGCGGTGCTGCTCCAATGCCTTGTCAATATCAATGCCTTCTTTCAGAAAATGGCGCTGGGTCTCGTTGATCACATCTTTGATTGTCATATGCTCCGGTTCACATAGAACCACTTTTTTCAGCCGGTCATATTCGCTTCCAACATATGCCGGCATATCTGGCGTTTGCTTTACCATAATATCCTCCTAAGATTAGGTTACTTTCCTTACTATTCACCTAAACCAGGACAGTTATGAAAAAAGCTCATACTATCCCGGGGACTGGCTTCATATACTAGAGGACATGCATCAGCCAGGAGTGTTCAATCATGATTTTAAAAAAAACGGCTATCGTCCTTACTGGATGCCTACTTCTATCTTTGGGAATAAACGGTTTTCTAATCCCTAACAAGGTTCTCGACGGCGGTGTCATCGGGCTGGGTTTGATCTGCAACTACTTATGGGGATTTGAAGCAGGATTGTCCATCCTGCTGATGAGCATTCCGATATTTGCTCTTGCCTGGTTCAAGGATAGAGGTTATTTTTTCAACAGCCTGCACGGTTTGCTGTTGTCTTCCATTTTAATCGATATCATGAACCCGGTCAGCCGGTCACTTCCATATATCGACCCTGCAATCGGCTCTATAGCCGGCGGGGCGCTGGTCGGCCTCGGCATAGGCTTAATGCTCCGCTATGGCACCAGCACCGGGGGAACAGACCTGCTGGCGCAATTTATCGCAGACCTTTCAGGAATAAATGTGGGAATAGTGATTTTATTGATTGATTGCCTTGTCATATCAATCGGAGGCCTGCTGGTTTCAGGCGATACTTTCATGCTGTCCCTTATCACGGTCCTGACAGTAGGGCTGGTCACAAGCTTATGCACCTATCGGGCAGCAAAAGAGTAAGGAGGGCAGTGTTGGAGTCAAAAAAAAAGCCCTTACTCAGGGCTTTCTTCTTCAGCCAGTTTCCTGACCTCTATAAAAACAATATGATGGCCTTCCAGTTCTTTGACTGTAAAGGAATAGTTTTCCTCGATGATTTCTTCCCCCTGAACGACATCATACCGCTGGGAAAGGAACCAGCCGCCAAATGTGTCAACATCCTCTTCAGGCAGGTTTGTGCCAAGGAGATCATTGACATCTTCAATAAGAACCTTTCCGCTGATGATATAATGCCCCTCAGCCAATTTGCGGATGTCGGAGATTTCATCTGCATCAAATTCATCACGGATTTCACCGACAATTTCTTCTATGATATCTTCTACTGTCACAAGCCCCGCTGTCCCTCCATATTCATCCAGCAGCAGGGCCATATGGGTGCGCTCCTTTTGCATTTTAAGGAGAAGATCATGAATCGGTATTGTCTCAATGACCCTGATGGCAGGCTTCATGAAAGCTGTGATGGGTGAACCTGTCAGCGTTTCCCTTTTTACAGTGGCAGTCAGGATGTCCTTGATGTTGACGATTCCTTCAATATTGTCTTTATCTCCATTTATGACCGGATAGCGTGTGTACTTTTCCTCGCGGATGGTACCGAGGATATCCTCCACGCTGTCATCGATTGAAAGGCTGACGATTTCAGTCCGCGGCACCATGATTTCCTTGGCAAGCCTGTTATCAAATTCAAAGATGTTATTTACATAGGTCAGCTCTGATTTATTGATTTCTCCGCTCTCATAGCTTTCGGAAAGAATGATCCGGAGCTCTTCTTCTGAATGGGCCAGTTCATTTTCTGATGCAGGCTTAAGCCCGAACAGGCCGGTAAGGATCCTGGCTGAACCATTGAGCGCCCAAATGAAAGGGAACATCAGCTTATAAAACAAAATCAGCGGCTTTGCAAACAACAGGGTAATTCTTTCTGATAGCTGAATGGCCATGGTCTTTGGAGCCAATTCGCCGACCACTACATGCAGAAAAGTAATGGAAGCAAAGGCAATTCCGAAAGATAAAAGATGGGTTAGCGATGGATTAAGCTCCAAACTTTCAAAAAGGGGATGAAGCAGCTTCTCGACAGTGGGCTCTCCAAGCCAGCCAAGACCCAGCGCTGTGATGGTGATACCAAGCTGGCAGGCAGAAAGATATTCATCCATATGGGTAATCACATGCCTGGCCGCCTGGGCCCCAGGTTTATTTTCTTCAATCAGCTGGTCAATCCTCGAACTTCTGACTTTGACAATTGCAAATTCTGCTGACACAAAAAAAGCGGTTAAAGCAATTAAAAGTGCAACTAATACCAAATTGATAAATATGTCCAACGAATCGCCTTACAGAGTAAGGCTTACACCTCCTGGATGAGTAAAAAAGTCTACTGTAAGTTCCGGCAGGAGGGCTACATCAATAACAGGAGAATGGTCTGCATGAGGGATATGCTTTCAGCAGAAAGGTGCTTTTTAAGAGCTTCCTTCTTCAGTCCTTTATCCTCCAGATTTTGGAGCAGCTCGGAAAGCTCCTTATCCAAACCGGATATCTTTACTTTAAGTGTTTCATAATCGATAAGATCTGATTCTTTTTCCTTTAGCCTGTTCTTTATTTCTTCCAGTGAAAAGCTGTTCCTTTTGCACTGTTCGATATATTTAAGGGTGTCAAGAGCTTCTGCATCATAGTAGCGGTAGTTGGAAGCAGACCGTCTTGCTTTAATAAGGCCGATTTGTGTGTAATAATCTACCGTCCGCTTCGTTACATTCGCCCTTTTTGCAATCTCTCCGATTTTCAGTTTCTCTGCCCCAAACTCATCGCCTCCCCAGCAGAACGTTTTAGTTATAGTGAAAATGATAATCCTATTTATTTAAAATCACAATCATAAAGTTTTGGCGGTAATGGAATTTTCTTATCAGGATAGGGTAAAACCTATAAAAAGGACAGGGAGGAATTATTTTATGGACTCTACACATCCGTTTTGGCAGACTGTGCTTTCATTCTTGCCGCTGATTATTATTGCGGCAATTGTGGTCGCCTTTCTCGTCTACCGAAAAAGCAAGAGCAGGCGTTAGCAGGGCAAGGCCCGGCATTGAGCCGGGCCGCATTTTAGTTGAAATAGCGGGGCAGCTTCATTTACCATGATACATAACCGGGTTCCAGGCAATCCTGTCTCTATATTAATAAAGGAGGGAAACTGACCGATTTGGCACACCGCTGTTCGCATCCTTATCGAATATACAGCAGAAAAGTGGAGTGGAATGTACAAAAAGTGATTGAAACGGAATATCACCTCCACCTTTATGATGACCGGGTCGTTGCAGAAGACCGCGAGTTCCGGCTGGCTGATATCTATGATGTCTCCTACCGGGAACAGTCTTCTTTCGGGTTTTTATACTTGCATACAAACCATGGCCTTTATCCCTATAAAGTTTATATCAGCCCTGAGGACTTCATCAGGCAATACCGCATTGCTGCGGGCAAGGCCTATTAATCAGGCTGGCTGAGCATCCTGGCAGGGTGCTTTTTTTTTTCGCCTGAAACAGTGCGTATGAGCGACTAATTCGGCTTCAGAAGGGTAAAGATAGGCAGACTAGCAGAGGAGCTGATTCCATGAAAGAAAGTTCATCATCCAACCGTTTTCTCCCGGTTGCTTCTGCAACAAGCGGAGATATGAAAAATATCACCCCTGATGTCCATTGCCTGCCGATTCAAATTGTTAATGTCTTTTATGCTGAGCTAAGCGATGGCTCAGGTGACTGGGTGCTGATAGATGCAGGCATGCCAAAATCAGCTGAAAAAATTATTGAAGCAGCAGAAGATCTCTATGGCGTGGGAGCCGCACCGAAAGCAATCGTCCTGACCCATGGGCATTTTGATCATATTGGAGGGATAATCGGACTGCTTAAAACCTGGAAAGTGCCAGTTTATGCACATGAGCTTGAACTTCCATATCTGACAGGGGAGAAAGATTATCCTAAGCCTGATGCCAGTGTCGAGGGCGGGATGATTGCCAAGATGTCACCGCTCTTTCCGCATGAAGGGATTGATATTAGTGAATATATCCATCCGCTTCCTTCTAATGGTTTTGTTCCTCCATTGCCGGGCTGGAAATGGATCCATACACCAGGACATTCTCCTGGCCATGTATCCCTGTTCAGAGAAGATGACAGCCTGCTCATTGCAGGGGATGCTTTTGTGACGGTGAGGCAGGATTCCCTTTATAAAGTTCTTGTCCAGGAAGAAGAAGTGAACGGGCCGCCCCGTTACCTGACTACCGACTGGAAAGCCGCAGAAGCATCTGTCATCAAGCTGGCTGCTTTGAACCCTTCGGCCGCTGGAACAGGGCATGGCCGTCCGATGTCCGGCCCGGAATTGGCAGAGGGTCTGCAGAAGCTTGCCGATCATTTTGGCGATCTGGCTGTACCGGACCATGGCAAATATGTCGACGGGAATGCATAAAATGTCCTGTCCGGCCCAAACTAGAGATTAAAAAGGGGCTGGACTGCATGATTTTCTATGCATGCGTGAAGTATGAAGAACATGATCCTAATTCTTATAAAGGGATTGAAGTCACCACACTGGGATCCAATGATAAAGTGGCCGAATTCGAATCTTATGATCCGCTTGAAGATTACCGTAATTTTTCCAGCTGGGCTGAGAGTGTAGGCGAAAATAATGTAGGATTCTGCGACACATTCAAGGCTTTTGCCCATGATTACCGGCAGGTATCAGAAGAGGATTCAGAAAAGATGATCTCCATGCTGTATGGGGACCATGGCAGCTGCGGCTATGAATATTACTGACAGGCTTTTGAAGCTGTAAAAGCAGAAAAGCCCTGGTTATCCAGGGCTTTTCTTACTGCTGCTCTTCATCAAAATAACTCTCAAAGGCAATCCGGTCTGTCAGTTTTTCATTTTTGTAATATGGATTTTCTATTGTTGAGTTCTCAGGATCCAGATTGGTCTTGATGACGAGGAAAGGCACCGAAGAATGCTCTGCAATGAGCCTGTCATCCAGCTCCCTGAAATCTGGCATTTTTTCACTACCCGGCTTAATGGGGTCCATGCTTCCACCTCCTGATCTTAGGTTGCTGCCGGCAGGAATGCGCTATCCAGGAAAGCGGTGGAAAATAGAAAAACAGATTGCTTCAGACCTGATGCAGGTGCTGCCTACATTGTTTTTCGGGAGAAAAGGGGGCTAACCCGTCTTGCCCGGCATGATCTGCAAAATGAATTGCTTGGCCTGTTCATCAATGAAGAGGCAGTATTCCTCCTGATCCTTTAGGTCGAGCAGATTTCTCAGCTCCATTGGTATATGGATGGAACCATTATCAGAAACAAGCCTTTTATTTTCAGTACTCTTCGGATCTGCTTTTCTGATTAAGATCTTCTTGTCTTCATCTTCAAACTCCAGGTCGGCAAGCCGGCCTGGAAGAAGGTCGAATTTTTTTCTCCAGGGACTTGGAAGAAGGACTTTTCCGGTCTTAGTAAAATTTTTGCATTTATAGACGCTTTGCATCTTAACACTTCCCCGATTTTTTTTTACTGGCTCTCTGCTGGATAACGTTTTCGAGCTTACTTACTACATAGCACATGACGGAGCGAAGAAAACCTCTTATTGCATAGGAGGGGGAAAAAGGGACATTTTTAATAACGGAGCTTCGTTATCTGGAAGAATAAGAAGAGGATGAGAGTTTCAGCTTAAGTTTAATTAGGGAAAAATAAGGAGAAAGTACAAAAGGGCTGCGCCCTGTCATATGCCTATCGAAAAGGAGGAAGAAAGATGAAGGATGAAAAGAAGCTGATGAGCGAGGAAGAGCTTGATGCCCTCCATCATGTAATGGAAGAACAGATTGCATATATTCTTGTTGATGAAGAAGAAGAAAGATCCAGGGAAGAGCACAATGCTGAAGGGTGAAAAAAGGGGGGAGACCCCCTTTTTATGTGAATGAAGCAACCTCAACGCCTCTGTCCTTTAAGGCGGCATGAAGCGTCGCGGCAAACTCGAGCGCTTGGAGACCATCGCCGTGGAGGCATATGGTGTCTGCTTTAATCATGATCTCTTTTCCGTTCCGGCTGACAGTTTTGTTTTCAAGAACCATTCTCAGTACCTGGCCGACTGCTTCTTCCGCAGTAGTGATCAGGGCATCACTGCTTGATCTCGAAACAAGCGTACCGTCATCTTCATATCTTCTGTCCGCAAACACCTCCTGCGCAGCTCTGATTCCAATCCTTTCCGCTGCCGAGGTGCTTTCACTGTTATGGAGCCCAAAGAGCACGAGTTCCTCATCCGCACTCTGGACAGCCCTTGCTACCGCCTCTGCAAGCCGTTTATCTCCCGCACACATATTATAGAGCGCCCCATGTGGCTTTACATGGCTGAGCCTTCCGCCTTCTGCTTTCACAAAAGCTGAGAGTGCGCCAATTTGATACAGGACAAGGTCGAAGGCTTCTTCCGGACTAATTTCCATTTTTCTGCGGCCAAACCCCTGGAGGTCAGGCAAACCCGGGTGTGCACCAATGGCAGTCCCATGCTGAAGGGCAAGCTTCACTGTTCTGCGCATTGTCCCTGGATCTCCGGCATGGAACCCGCAGGCAATATTCGCGGATGTGATATAAGCCATGATTTCCTCATCAGATCCGATCTTGAAGCTTCCAAAGCTTTCGCCAAGATCACAGTTCAAGTCAATTTTCTTCAACAATGTGCACCTCTTTCTGCCATTTTTCATTGACGGTTTTTGTAAGGGATCCTATTGTTTTTACCTGTTCCAAATATGCCAGTTGTGCCTCAGCCAAGGAGGCAGGCGCAAACCTGATCTTATCTCCCGGTTTTTTCTGTGCCAGGATAGGAAGGTCTGCCGACAGGACTTGAGCGATTTTCGGGTACCCGCCTGTTGTCTGCCTTTCAGCCATCAGAATGATCGGATTGCCGTCAGCAGGCACCTGCACTGTTCCAAATGATACTGGTTCAGTTATCATTTCAATTTCCCTTGCCTTTGCTAGTGAAGGTCCCTTCAGCCTGTATCCCATCCTGTCAGAATCTGGAGAAATCGTAAATTCCTGTTCTGAAAATTGGTTTATAGCATCAGAAGAAAACCATTCAGACTGCCTGCCGGGCATCACCCTGATCTGATCCTGATGAAGATAAGAGGCGAGCGAGGGGGAGAAGCTCCAGCTTCTGCTGAATCTGCAGGAGGTTTGTCTGATGGGGAGGACATCGTTCTTTTCTAATATCCTGCCATCCAGGCCGCCGAATCCTGCTTTCAGATATGTGCTCCTGCTTCCCATCTGGCGAGGCATCAAGATGCCGCCATGGAAGGCCAGATATGTACGGCACCCTGCCTTCATCCTGCCAAAAGAAAGAACATCTCCTTTTTTCGCGGCGATCGGCTTTCCGCCTTGAATATTGCTGCCGCTCAGCTTTGCTTCTGTTTCAGCGCCAAAGAAGCTGAAGATGATATCTTTTTCGAAAAGCAGCCGGGGGCCAATCAAGGTAATTTCAAGAGCTGCTTCATCATTAAAATTGCCTGCTGCCAGATTGGCAAGCGTGTAAGAGAAAAGATCCATCGCACCTGAAGGCGATACGCCGAGATTTTGGTATCCTTTCCTCCCTGCATCCTGGATAGTTGTCATCAGTCCCGGCTTCAGAACTTTTATTCCCATAGGCTGCCGCCCCCTGACTGAAATTCTGCTTCTTTGATCGGAATGAAACGCAAACGGTCTCCGGGCTTTAGATAGCTGGGTTCTTCCCTATTTGGATCGAATAACGCTATCGGTGTTCTTCCGATAATCTGCCAGCCTCCAGGGGTCTCCGAAGGATATATCCCTGTCTGCCCGCCGGCAATGCCCACCGAGCCGGAGGGAATCTTCAATCTTGGGGAAGTTTTGCGCGGAGCCGCTATGCGCGGATCCATCCCGCCCAGGAAAGGGAAGCCGGGTGAGAAGCCAAGAAAGTAAATCTCATAGTCTCTTTTACTATGTATCTCTATAACTTCTTTCTCTGATAATCCATTTGAACGGGCTACAAAAGCCAGGTCCGGGGCGTGGGCTCCTTCATAGCAGACGGGGATATCCAAGAGCCGCGGAGATTGGACATCCAATTGTATTTTCTCTGCAAGCATTTCAGCAATCAAGGATGAGGCTGCTTCAAAGGGAGATAAGGTTCCGACGGCATACGGATCATAATGAACAGCCAGTGTATGAAAGGCAGGAACGCATTCAATCATGCCCCTGAAAGGTTTTTTGGATAAAAGGGAAGCCGCTTTCCTGACCTTTTGATTGCTTCCCGGGTCGATGCTGCTGCCAAATTCAAGGATGATGCAGCTGTCGCCTGCAGCATATGTATGATAATGCATATTTGCACCAGCTTTCTCTAAGTAGTCAGAAACAAATGAGTATACTGACTATTGTACAAGATAGCCACCTGATTTAAAAGGCAAGCTGGACCGGCACTTTAAAAAGCCAGACCATCAAAAGGATGATCACAGCTGACAGGCCGTAGGACACTAATGGCCGAATATGATGAAGCCTGATCATGATGTACATCACCGGGTAAAAAAGAAGCTCCATCCAATATTGATAGCCATTCTCAAAAACAATCATCCCTGTTGCAGCAAAGGGGAATTCAGCTGCAAAGGAAAGAACACTCCAAAGGATAATATACCGAAGCCGGCCATGCTTCTCCGGATAGAATGTCAAGTATAATACTGTTATGGTCGGAAGTATGGCGAATGCATGAAACAGCTCGCCAGCAAAATGCGATTCTAATGGAATGCTTCTGTGCTTCCACAAAAGATGATCTTTGCAGATAAAATTATACAATAACACCAATACAGAGGTATAAAGCATGGTAGGGTGAAAGACACGCCAGTTTTTCCATGCTTTCAAATAGCCGGCGCAAACAGCCAGGATAATGGATAAAGTAATATTCATTTTCTGCACCTCAATAGAAGAAGTCATTATATAATTTACTTTTTTTGTAAAAAATACTCCCCCGTTAGAGCTCTTTTCGTAAAGATTGTCTCTTTTAATTATTTGAGGGAACAGCAAACCTTGAAATAAGCGGAGAATTTCCGTTCAAGAAGAGCAAAGTAGCCCATTTTCCTGTTTTTGGAGTCGTTAGTCGGAATTTCTCCCTCTATTTAAACTGTTTTTAAAGGCTTTTCAAGCTCAGAGGGAATTTCTCCGCTTATATTTCAGCCTGTCACTGAATCTACCATTCAGGTCCGGGAAGCCTCCGTTCTTTAATGGATGGGCGGGGATTGATCTTAAATAATGATTGCGAAAAAGCAACAATCAATGCGAATAGAGCCTTACAAAAAATACAGCATCGCAGCTCCTGTATGTCAATCAAACATTAATTACACAAGATTAAAAATTTTAAATACCTGCACAGCGAAAAAGCCTGCCGTTACTGGCAGGCCTCCATATCAGTTTTTCAATACATTAAAATAGCGTGCTTCCGGATGGGCAAAAACCATGGCTGAAACCGAAGCTTCCGGCTCCATCATAAATCCTTCTGTCAGGTCTATGCCAATTTCCTCCGGCTTGATCAGATCAAAAAGCTTGCGCTGATCTTCAAGCTCCGGGCAGGCGGGATAGCCGAATGAAAAGCGCTGTCCCTGATATTTTGCTGAAAACCTCTCTTTCATAGTAAAGTCTACAGGATCAGGGAAGCCCCAGCGGTCACGTATTTGCCTGTGGACAAGTTCAGCAAAACCTTCTGCCGTTTCAAGCGCCAAAGCCTGCAGGGCATGATTTTCAAGAAAGCGGCCTTCCTTTTTAAGTATTTCGGCAGTCTCCCTTACAGCATTGCCTGCAGTAACAGAGAAAAAGGCGACATAATCCATTTCCCCGCCACCAGCAGGCTTCAAATAATCGGCAAGGCACAAAAATGGCTCAGTCTGCTGTCTTGGAAAATCAAATACCTCTAATATCCTGCTGTGGTCGTCCTTATCATAGATGATGACCTTGTTCCCGTCAGATTGAGCAGGAAAAAATTGATAGACAGCACTAGGTATGATCCAGCCCTCAGTTTTCGCCTGCACGATAAGGGAATCTACAGTATCATTCAATTTCAATGCCTTCTCATCACCTGACTCAATGAGACGGCTGATATTGCCCTTAAGCCCCAAATGATGCCCTAAAAGCATCTGCCGGTTAATATAAGGCTCAATATGCCCAAGTGTATAGGATCTTAGGACATGCCGCTCCAAATCCTGCGGAACAAAAACCGGTACATCAGACCGGACTGAAGGCCTCACCTTAAGTGCAGCAAGAGCTCCTGTTTTTCTTTCTGTTAAAGCAGAAGGGAGGGGGAGGGACCGCTTTGCCTCTTGCTCGGCAAGGAGCCTGTTGTATTCCGGCTCATCACGGAGCTGATCGGCTATTGATAATCCATTCATCGCATCTTTGGCATACATCACGAGGCCATTGTATTCTCTCGATATTTTCGTATCTGTGAATTTCCTTGATAGTGCCGCACCGCCGACGAGAATAGGGATATCAATGCCTGCCTGTTTCATATCAGAAGCGGTGATGACCATCTGCTGTGCGGATTTAACAAGCAGGCCAGAGAGTCCGACCATATTGGGCTTTTCCTTTTTTACTGCTTCAACTAGCTCAGAAGGTGATACTTTGATGCCAAGGTCGATTACTTCGTACCCATTATTACTGAGAATGATATCAACAAGGTTTTTGCCTATATCATGAACATCTCCTTTTACAGTGGCAAGAATGATTTTCCCTTTGCCTGATGAAGTTCCTTTCTCCATAAATGGTTCAAGATAGGAAACCGAGGCCTTCATCACTTCTGCACTCTGCAGCACTTCGGCGACAATCAGCTGGTTGTCGTTGAACAGTCGGCCGACCTCTTTCATCCCATCCATCAAGGGTCCATTTATGATTTCAAGAGGGGAACTGTACTCCAGTAAGGCTGCTTTAAGGTCTTCCAAGAGGCCTTCTTTTGTACCTTCTTTTATATAATAGGCAAGGCGTTCAGCCAGGCTCATATCAGGAAGAAGGCTTTTTTCTTCCTTTTTCTTGCCCCGGTAAAATTCTGTGAACTGTGCGAGTGTTTCATCCGTAGTTTCAAATAACAGCTTTTCTGCCAAAGCAATTTCTTCACTTGCTATACTGGCAAACCGCTCAAGTTTTTCTGTATTCACAATTGCATAGTCCAATCCCGCCTGGGTACAGTGATAGAGGAAGACGGAATTAAGAATCTCCCTTCCAACCGGAGGCAGGCCAAAAGAAACATTGCTGATGCCAAGAATCGTTTGTGTCTTTGGAAAGCGTTCTTTTATCAGGCGGATACCCTCAACAGTCGCTTCTGCCGAACCGATGTATTGTTCATCACCTGTCCCAACCGGGAAGACGAGCGGGTCAAAAATGATGTCCTCAGGAGGAATCCCATATTTTTCAACCAGAAGGGTATAGGAGCGGGAAGCAATTTCAAGCTTTCTATCTGCACTCACTCCCATGCCTTTCTCATCTATGGTTCCGACTACCACTGCTGCCCCGTACAGGCGTATAAGAGGGGCAATAGCCTCAAATCTTTCTTCGCCATCCTCCAGATTGATAGAGTTGATCACGGATTTTCCCTGCAGGTAAATAAGGGCTTTTTCTATAACTTTCTCATCTGTAGAATCTATTACAATCGGTGCTTTTACTTTTTTAGTTACTTCTTTAATGAAATTTTCCATATCTTCCAGTTCATCCCGATCAGGGTCAGCAAGGCATATATCAATAACATGGGCGCCATTCTTGACCTGTGCCCTCGCGACTTCTGACGCTTCTTCAAACTTTCCCTCGGCAATCAGTCTTCTGAACTTCCTGGATCCTATGACATTTGTCCGCTCGCCGACCATGATGGGGCGGAGGGTTGGGTCATCATAGATGAGCGGCTCAATGCCTGATACTTTATGGGCAGATGCTGCAGAGATTTTCCGCGGTGCAAAATGTTCCATTTTATCTGCAATTGCCTTGATATGCTCCGGTGTAGTTCCGCAGCACCCGCCGACGATGTTCAGCCAGCCCTGTGAGGCAAACCCTGCAAGCTTTTCTGCGAGCGATTCAGGTGTTTCGTGGTAGCGCCCTTCTTCATCAGGCAGCCCGGCGTTTGGATAACAGCTGACAGCAGCATCTGCAAGCGAAGATAATGACCTGATATGCTCCTGCATAAATTCAGGTCCTGTAGCGCAATTAAGGCCGACAGCCAGCGGTTTCATATGCTCTAGGGAAATATAAAAAGCTTCAATTGGCTGGCCCGCGAGTGTCGTCCCCATAGGTTCAATTGTACCTGAAACAATAAGGGGGAGAGTGATGCCGGTTTTTTTGAAGGCATTTTGTATCCCGATATATCCTGCTTTCACGTTGAGCATATCCTGGCTGGTCTCAAGAAGGAGGAGGTCCGCTTTGCCATCAATTAATCCGCAGGCTTGTTCCTCATATGACAATGACAGCTCTTCAAATGTCGTTCCTCCTGTGACACTAAGTGTTTTTGTAGTAGGTCCCATAGATCCGGCAACAAAACGCGGCCATGAAGGAGTGCTGATCTGATCAGCCGCTTTCCTTGCAATCAAAGAAGCAGTTCTGTTGATTTCATAGGCTTTTTCTTTAAGGCTGTATTCATCAAGGACAATGCTTGTGGCCCCGAAAGTATTGGTTTCAATTATATCGGCACCGGCCTTAAGATAGGCAAGGTGGATTTCTTTAATAACCCCCGGTGCTGTAAGATTCAAGTATTCATTGCAGCCATCATACTGTTCGCCGCCAAAATCTTCAGCAGAAAGATCAGCTCTCTGCAGCATCGTTCCCATGGCGCCATCCATGATCAGGATTTTATTATTCATTCTTTCAGATAGAGAAATCTTTGGCATTCCTGCTCCTCCTGGCTGTCTTCAGCTTCTCGCTGCGCGCATATGCGGCAAGCTCCGCTGTCAGTTCATACTTCATAAACGGGGTGATTAAATAGATGCCATTGAACAGCTCTGCTGCTGCATCAATCAGCTCTTTGCTTATGCTGATCCCTTCGCGGACTGACTGGAGGGGGTCATCTTTCAGGCTGTTCATACGTTCCCTGATTTTGTCGGATATTTTGATGCCCGGCACCTCATTATGAAGGAAATCAGCATTCCTGCTGCTCGTCAGAGGCATGAGGCCGATATAGATCGGCTGTTCCATATGTTTGGTAGCCTCATATATTTCCATAAGCTTCTCTTCCGAAAATACAGGCTGGGTAATAAAATAATCCGCTCCGCACTCCGCCTTTTTTTCGAGCCTCTGAACTGCCTTCTCAAGAGAACGGACATTTGGGTTAAAGGCAGCAGCAACAGAAAATGCAGCTTTTTGTCCAAGATCCTTGCCTGAAATCGAGCGGCCTTCATTCAGCTGCTTGATCATCTGAATCAGCTCGAAGGAGGACATATCATATACGGAAGATGCGCCGGGAAAATCGCCGACCCTTGCAGGATCTCCGGTAATGGCAAGAATATCATGGAGTCCCAGTGTATGAAGGCCCATTAAATGGGATTGCAGCCCAATGATATTCCTGTCCCTGCACGTCAGGTGAATGAGCGGACGAAGCCCCAGCCTGTTCTTTGCCAAATAGCCGAGTGCTTCATTTGAGATCCGGGGGGATGCAAGCGAATTATCGGCAAGTGTAATTGCGTCAATGCCTGCGTCTTGAAGAGCCTTGGCCCCGGCAAAAAATTTATCCGTTTCCAATTTCCTTGGAGGATCCAATTCAACGATGACTGACTGTCTCTTTTTCACAAGATCCTGGAGCGGGGGAAGATCCCTTTGGGCCTCTTTTGGCATAATCCGAATTTTAGCCTTTGGTTCCCTGACTTCCTTTTTCTCTAAAGGAGGAGATCCTTTTAATTCATCTGAAAATGCACGGATGTGAGCAGGAGTGGTGCCGCAGCATCCTCCAAGCAGCCTTACCCCCTGGTTCCTGAAAGCTTTGGCAGACTGCCTGAAATATTCTGCATCGCCTTCGTAATGGAATTTTCCATCCGTGTATGCAGGCAGGCTGGCATTTGGATATGCGGACAGGTAAGCCTTCTGTGGCAGGGGCACCTCCTCAAGCGTCAGCAGCATATGATGGGGGCCAAGCCGGCAATTGAGCCCGACGATATCCGCGCCGAGCGCATCCAGCCTGGACAGCGCTTCGCTTATGGGAGTGTGATCCTGCATAATACCCGTCTCCTGCAGTGACACCTGGGCAATGAGAGGGAGGGCTGTTTCTTTCCTCGCGATCGAAAGGACAGTTTCCAGTTCCTTGAGATCATAATAGGTCTCAAGAAGGATCGCATCCACCCCTTCCATCAGCAAGCAGTAGAGCTGCTCCCTGAAGCTCCTTTTTATTTCTTCTATAGATATTGAGTGGGGTTTGATCCCGCGGTTTCCGCCAATCGTTCCGGCCACAAAGGCATGATTTCCCGCAGCCTTCCTCGCAACAGTGACAGCGGCACTGTTTATTTCCTTTACATGGTCCTCCAGTCCGTAGCGCTGCAGCTTGAGATAATTGGCTGCATAGGTATTGGTCTGGATCAAAGTTGCACCTGCATCTATATAAGCTTGGTGGATATTTTGAATATGGCCTGGCTGTGATACATTAAGTTCTTCAAAGCAGAAATCTGTACCATAGGAATAGAGGAGAGTGCCCATCGCTCCATCTGCTATGATGATCTCTTTTTCCATTTTATCCAGCAGACTCATAGTTTTACCCTCGCTGTATGGCATGTTCTCTCTGCGGCAGAAAGTGCTCTGCTGAAATCGTGTATTAAATCATCCGGATTTTCGAGGCCTGCAGAAAGGCGGAGAAGGGAGTCGGATATTCCGCGCCTGCTTCTTTCGGGTGCAGGCATGGAGGCATGAGACATCCGGGCTGGCCAGGAGAGTATCGACTCGACAGCGCCCAGGCTTACTGCAAAAACCGGGATTTCCAGAGCATCAGAGAATTTCCGCAGCGCATCTTCGTCTTCAAGCTCAAAAGACAGCACAGCTCCCGGCCCGGCAGCCTGTTCTCTCTGCAGCTTAAACTGCGGATGGCTCTCAAGCCCAGGGTAATGCACTTTTTTCACAAGTGGGTGATTCTCAAGGAAAAGAGCAATTTTCTCTGCTGTTATCATGGACTGCTGCAGTCTGACATGAAGGGTTTTCAAACCCCTCAGCACCAGCCAGCAATCCTGCACACCAAGGACAGCACCAAAGGAATTCTGCAGAAAGGCCACTTTCTCAGCCAGCACTGGATCTTTTACTGCACAAAGGCCGGCAACGACATCACTGTGTCCGGAGATAAATTTCGTCGCACTGTGAAGGACAATATCTGCCCCAAGGTCCAGCGGCTTTTGCAGCTGGGGGGTCATGAAAGTATTGTCAACGAACGTATAAGCATCTTTTTCCCTGGCAATCTCAGCAATGCTTTTAATATCGGCAACCTTCAAGAGGGGATTGGAAGGTGTTTCAACATAGAATAGTTTTGTATGTGGAAGGGCAGCCTCTTTTACTTCTTCTAAATTAGTCATATCTGCGAAGGTGTAATCAATTCCGTAGCGCGAGAGGACCTCTGTGACCATCCTGTAGGTGCCTCCGTATACATCCTCTGAAATGACGACATGGTCTCCCTGGGAAAGAAGAAGAAAGCAAGTGGAGATGGCCGCCATACCGGAAGAAAACGCAAATCCTCTGGTTCCGCCTTCAAGTCCTGCAATTACTTCTTCAAGCGCCTCTCTTGTCGGGTTTAGGCTTCTTGAGTAGTCATATTTGCCAAAAGACTCAAGATCCTTTTGATGAAAGGTGGAGGCATGATGAATCGGGACGCTTACAGCCCCTGTAACCGGGTCTGTTTTATGTTTATTGTGCAATAGCTTTGTTTCGAATCTATAACAGTCTTCGTTCATTTTGCATTCTCCCCTTCCACACAGCCACTGAAGGCCTGTTCCAAATCTTTCATCAAATCTTCCGGATCTTCGATGCCAACAGAAAATCTAAGGAGCTTGCCGCAGATTCCATTGGCTAATCGGGTCTCTTCCGGGATGTCAGCATGTGTCTGTGTGGCAGGATAAGTAATAAAGCTTTCAGTTCCGCCAAGACTTTCGGCGAAAGTAATAAGGTTCAGCTTCTGCAGGAATAGATCTGCCCAATTTTCTTCAAGGATTCTGAAGGAGAGCATTCCGCCTTTTCCGGGATACAGCACTTCCTCTACATATTCATGGCTGTTCAAGTATTCAGCCAGTTTACGAGCATTGCTTTCATGCTTCTTCATCCGGAGGGCAAGGGTCTTCATCCCTCTCATCAGGAGCCAGGAATCAAATGGGCTTAACACTGCTCCTGCAGCATTATGGTGATGGGCAAGGGAGGCACATAACTTCTCTCCTCGTGCCGCAATAAGGCCTGCGAGCACATCGTTATGGCCGCCCAGATATTTTGTAGCACTGTGTATGACGATATCGGCCCCCAGTCTGATTGGCTGCTGAAGGACCGGCGTAAAAAAGGTATTATCGACGATCAGTAGAATTCCATGCTGGCGGGCGATTGCAGCCATAGCCTCAATATCAGCCTGCTGCATGAGCGGGTTGGTCGGCGTTTCCAGGAATATTGCTTTCGTATGAGGCGAGATTTGCCTGCTTACCGCATGGATATCAGAGGTATCTGCGTATTTTGTAACCAGCCCCCATTTGGCAAAACCCTGCTCAAGCAGCCTGTAGGTGCCTCCATAAAGATCCTTTGACACCACCAGCTCATCACCTGAACGGAATAGAGATAAAACAACGGAGATGGCGCTCATGCCCGAACTGCAGGCATAACCCTGATCAGCTCCTTCAAGGCTGGCAATTGCCTGCTCAAGTATTTCCCTAGTTGGATTTCCCGTCCGGACATAATCATAGCCGTTGGACTTGCCGATTCCTTCATGTCGGTAAGCTGTAGAAAAATAAACCGGAGGGTTGACGGTTCCTGTATGCTGATCGCTTCGATTGCCAAGCTGCGCCAATAATGTTTCTGTTTTCACCAATATGTTCACTCCTTTTTTGCACAATGCTTTCATGCTCCATGGAAAATAAAAAAAGTCTTCTATAAGAAGAAGACTTTTTGGATGCAGCACTTGTCATTCTTCTTATCTTTCAAGCCCATAAAGGACCTGCAGGAATTAGCACCTTTTCAATATTATCCATTGAAGGTTGCTGAGGCTTCACAGGGCCATACCCTCTGCCTCTCTTGATAAGAAATACAGTTATTGAATTTTCTATACTTTACAATATTAAACCAGTAAAAGTCAATGAACTTTCATAATATTTTAAAAATATGATCTCAACCCTCGATCAGATTCAGGACAGATACATCCAATTCCTTTTCAGGTTCAGCCCTGGAATATATCCTCGCTGTCCTTGTCCTTTCATCCACATGCTGTATGATTACAGATTCACCTTCATAGCTGACTTTAATAGGATCAGCAGACATAAGAATTTCTTTTGCCCTGCCAATATTCATTTTCATTCCTCCTTGGAAAGTATCGTTATATTTTTTGTACAGCCGGGAGAAATTTATGCGGAAGAAAAGAAAAAATGGGAATTTATTTTTGTGAAAATTCAGCTCTTTTGCTTTAGAATAGAAGCAAGAAAAGGAAAGTGAAGGTGAGTCCATGCAAAAACATATGAAAAATCGCTGCTTATTGTATGAATGCATTCAAGACGGAGAGCTGATCGAAGAGGCAGGCCATATTCCATTCCAGCATGCGGACACCCTGGTCAAGGGTCCTTATGACTTTCCTTTGGACAGAAGACAAGAATGTCTGCACAGCATAAAGAGCAGGAAAACAAAACAGCTGGGCATTAATATAGAAAGAATATAATGGGGGACTGCACATAAAAACGCCGGGTCAGGCATTGTATTAGATTACTAAGTTGAAACATAGGAAAAAAATAAAACCGGGAATCTTTCCCGGTTTTATTTTTTACTATTAGAATAATAATCGCTGTTTATTCACAAGAATCCCTTAATCCTTTACAGTCCTAAAGTTAGATATCTACCTATTATAACATTACTATATTCATAATGGAGCGAAAAAAAATAGAAAAATCATTTTTTTAATATAGATTTTAAGGTGATGAAAAAAAATTACATTTTTCTTCTAATTTTCAGTTTAAATCCTTTGTACGATAGGGATTTGCGTGGTAAAATGTCATTGAAAACGTTTTATCCTCTGAATAAAATTATTATTCATACAATTTTGCGTTACTATTTCATATATTAGGGTAAAAATTTACGGGATAAAATGCCGGAAACTAAATGTTTTCTTAAAAAAACACTCGGAGGTAATTTTCATGAAAACGCCATCCAACGGCGAGGGACCTTTACAGGGGTTTCATGGACCAAACCTTGGCTATGTTATTGAATTATATGAAAGATTCCTGGAGGACCCTCAATCAGTAGACGCTGAAATGAGAGAGTACTTTGAAAAGTGGGGATCTCCTGAACAAACTCAGATTGACACCTTTGAAAATGATAAGCCTGTCCAGGCTGCAGCTCCCGGACAGCTGGAAAAAACGCTGGCAGCTATCCGCCTTGCGGATAATATCAGGGCGTACGGCCATATCTCGGCTGATATCTACCCATTAAAAAACAATAAGCCGGAGAAAGACATCCTTGCGCTGGAGCAATATGGATTGACCCGGAATGATCTGGAGCAGGTGCCGGCATCGATCATTTGTTCAGATGCCCCTTCACATGTACGCAATGGATTTGAAGCAATAGAGCATCTTAAGAATGTATATACCCAAACAATAGCTTATGAGTTTCATCATGTATACGATGTGAACGAAAAGAATTGGCTTCGGAACAAGGTGGAAACAGGCACACTGCTTGCCGAACCTTCAAATGAAAAGAAGGTGGGAGTCCTGAAAAGGCTGATGGAGGTTGAGGAGTTTGAAAAATTCCTTCATCGCACATTTGTCGGGCAAAAACGCTTTTCAATCGAAGGGCTTGATACGCTTGTGCCGCTATTGGACGAGCTGGTTGCAGAATCTGTTGTCGACGGCGCGAAGACGATCAATATCGGAATGGCTCACCGGGGCCGCCTGAACGTGCTTGCCCATGTGCTTGGTAAGCCGTATGAAATGATCTTCGCTGAATTCCAGCATGCGCCGAATAAAGAGCTTGTGCCTTCTGAAGGTTCTATCGGCATTAACTACGGCTGGACAGGCGACGTAAAATATCACCTGGGATTGGACAGGCAGATCAAGAAGGAAAACACGACTAAAGCAAGACTGACGCTTGCTAATAACCCGAGCCACCTTGAATTCGTCGGCGCGGTAGTTGAAGGCTTCACACGGGCAGCCCAGGATGACAGAAGCGCTTCCGGCTATCCGAAGGAAGATCCAAGCTCGGCTATGGCAATCCTTATTCATGGTGACGCAGCTTTCCCGGGACAGGGAACTGTGGCAGAAACATTGAATCTCAGCCAGCTTACTGGTTACCGTACTGGCGGAACCATTCATATCATTGCAAATAATACGATCGGATTTACAACAGAATCCCAGGATTCCAGATCTACCCGGTATGCAAGCGATCTTGCCAAGGGCTATGAAATTCCGATCCTGCATGTAAATGCTGACGATCCTGAAGCTGTGGTAGCTGCCGCCCAGCTCGCCTGTGAATACAGGGCGAAATTCAATAAAGATTTTCTGATTGATCTGATCGGCTACCGACGTTTCGGACACAACGAAATGGATGAGCCGATGACGACAAATCCGCTTATGTACAATGTTATACATAAGCGCCCAACCATTAAATCACTATACAGTGAACAGCTGGTTGCAAACGGCACTCTTTCCAGGGAAAGCCTGGAAGGAATGGATGCTGAGGTTCTTGATAAGCTGAAAGAGGCCTATAATAAAGTTCCAGATAAGAAAAAGGAAGTTGAGGAAACCAATCCGCCTGAAACGGTTGAAAAAGGTATTCCTGAATTAGCCACAGCTGTTGAACTGAAGACATTAAAGCAAATCAATGAAGAGCTTCTGACATGGCCTGAAGATTTCAAGGTCTTCAATAAACTGGACAAAATCCTGAAGCGCAGGACTGAAGCGCTCGAAGGCAACGGAAAAATTGACTGGGGCCTTGCAGAAACATTGGCATTCGCCTCCATCCTGAAGGATGGTACGCCAATCCGCCTGTCCGGGCAGGATTCAGAACGCGGAACCTTTGCCCAGAGAAATGTTGTCCTTCATGACAGCAGTTCAGGAAAAGCTTATTCACCATTGCATATGCTTTCTTCTTCTAAAGCTTCATTTGCAGTCCATAACAGCCCGCTGTCAGAAATGGCTGTTGTCGGCTTTGAATACGGCTACAATGTATTCGCACCTGAAACTTTAGTGCTGTGGGAAGCACAATACGGTGACTTCTCCAATGCTGCACAAGTCATGTTCGACCAATTCATATCCGCTGGAAGAGCGAAATGGGGACAGAAATCCGGTCTTGTCATGCTTCTGCCTCATGGTTATGAAGGCCAGGGGCCAGAGCACTCGAGCGGCAGGGTTGAAAGATTCCTGACTTTAGCAGCTGAAAACAACTGGACAGTTGCCAACCTGACTTCATCTGCACAGTACTTCCATATTCTGAGGAGACAGGCTGCCATCCTGAACAGGGAAGAAGTAAGGCCACTTGTCCTCATGTCGCCTAAGAGCCTGCTGCGCAACCCGAATGTTGCTTCCAACGGGCTGGAGCTCAGCGAAGGAGCCTTCCAGCCGATCATTGAACAGCCTGGATTGGGACAGGCAAAAGATCAGGTGAAAAGGATTGTATTTGGTACAGGAAAGATCATGATCGACCTTCATGAGAATATTGAGGATGCAGCTAACCTTGACTGGCTTCATATTTTAAGGGTCGAAGAAATTTACCCGTTCCCGATGAAGAAAATCAGAAGCATCCTTGAACAGTATCCAAACGTTGAGGAAATCGTATGGGTTCAGGAAGAGCCGAAGAATATGGGAGCATGGAATTTTGTAGAACCGCGCCTTTCCGAATTGGCTCCAGCCGGTGCAAAAGTTTCCTATACCGGAAGACGCCGCCGTTCAAGCCCGGCAGAGGGTGACCCGAACGTCCACAAAAAAGAACAAGCGCGCATCATTAATGAAGTCTTAACACGTACGGAAGAGGGAGGATTTTAAAGTGGCAGAAATTAAAGTTCCAGAATTGGCGGAATCAATTACAGAAGGTACGGTGGCTCAATGGCTGAAACAGCCGGGCGACTTTGTCAATAAAGGGGATTATGTCGTAGAGCTGGAAACCGACAAGGTCAATGTTGAAATCATCTCTGAATACAGCGGAGTCATCAAGGATCTCGGCGCACAAGAAGGTGACACTGTCCAGGTTGGCGAAACGATTGCGACAGTTGATACGGAAGCGACAGAAGGCAGTGCTCCTGCTGAAGAAGCACTAGCTGAGAAAGCGCCTCAGGCATCTGAGCCGCCGGCTGCTCCGAAAGAGCCTGTAACAAACGAAGCTAAGCCGCAGACAGAAGAAGAACAGGAAAAGAAGCAGCGTCCGATCGCATCTCCTGCAGCACGCAAGATGGCCCGGGAAAAAGGCATTGATCTCAGCCAGGTGCCGACAGCCGATCCTCTTGGCCGCGTAAGGGCACAGGATGTTTCCGGATACAATCCACAGGCAGCAAAGCAAGAATCAAAGCCAGCAGCTGCATCACCAGGACCTGCTGCACAGCCGGCACAGGACAGCAAGCCTGTCGAACGCGTCCGCATGTCCCGCCGCAGACAGACGATTGCCAATCGCCTTGTTGAGGTTCAGCAGAATGCTGCCATGCTGACAACGTTCAATGAAGTTGATATGACCAATGTAATGAACCTGCGCAAGCGCCGCAAAGACAAGTTCTTTGAAGAAAATGACGTTAAGCTGGGCTTTATGTCATTCTTCACAAAAGCAGTTGTTGCTGCCCTGAAGAAGAATCCTTTGTTGAATGCGGAAATACAGGGTGACGAGCTGGTACTCAAGAAATTCTATGATATCGGCATCGCTGTTTCTGCAAAAGAAGGCCTCGTCGTTCCTGTCGTACGGGACGCGGACCGGAAGAACTTTGCTGAAATAGAAGGCGACATCATGGATCTTGCTGACAAAGCAAGAAACAATAAACTCTCACTGAATGACCTGCAGGGAGGAACATTCACAATCACAAATGGCGGAGTATTCGGTTCACTGCTGTCAACACCGATCCTGAATGGCCCTCAGGTAGGCATCCTGGGAATGCACAGCATCCAGCTGCGCCCGGTTGCCATTGATGCCGAGAAGATGGAAAACCGCCCAATGATGTATATAGCATTATCATACGACCACCGCATCGTTGACGGAAAAGAAGCAGTTACCTTCCTGAAGCGCGTAAAAGAGCTGATCGAAGATCCGGAATCATTGCTTTTTGAAGCTTAATAGATAGGAAGCAGAGCCTTAACAGGCTCTGCTTTTTTGTGCGTCTAAAAAAGTTTCCCGAAGGAAACTTTTTCTCGTTTTTGAATAAGCTATATAAAAAGCAGGAGTGAGAAAAGTGGGACGAATTCAGAAGAAAATATACTGCTATTCAGCTTTAATGAAAAAAGCGGGGATTATCAGTGAAGAAGAATATCAAAAGATAATTGAGGGTTGCTGCGGCGGAAAAAGAAGCAGCAGCTGAACATGAGTCCTTGCACAGTTAAAAAAATTCATAAGGGTTAATACTAAAAAACCCGTTTAGAATATTCTAAACGGGTAAAATGCTTCATTAATTTTTAAATGGCCTTAGTCCTCTTCGCTGAATTTCACCTTTAAGTATGTTGATCCATTCTTTTTCCATACCAGTTTTCAATGCATCACGATACGAGACGACAAGTTGTTCATTACTCATAATTTTCATTTTGCATTCCTCCCAGAAAAAGAATTGAATATTCTTACTATTCATTTATTGTAAATGATTGTGCTCATTTTGAAAAGCAATAAGGTAAAAAAATTTACAATCGGTCCTAAAGTACCTATTTTAAGCAACCTACCTCAAATCGATTATTTCTGTCGATTTAGGGTATGAATAGAAATTTACAGCTGGCGGAAGATAGACTCTGGTTATTAAAAAAAAGTAAAATAGACTGTGAGAGACATACAATGACAGGGAAGTAGTGAAAGCATAATGAGTGAAGAAAAAGCAGTAAGCAGAAGCACAAGCCTGATAACAGCAGAGACGCTCAGGAAAGATCTTGAAAGTCTCGGTGTGCGTGAAGGAATGACTTTAATTGTACATTCAAGCCTCAGTTCAATCGGCTGGGTATGCGGTGCAGAACAGGCAGTCATTCAGGCATTACTTAGCGCCGTCGGCGAACAAGGCACAATTGTGATGCCGTCTCAGTCACTGGGAAACAGTGATCCAAAATATTGGCAGAATCCTGCTGTACCTGAAGAATGGTGGGATGGTATCAGGAAAGGCATGCCGGCTTATGATCCCACGACTACTCCTACAAGAGGAATGGGCAGGGTCGCTGAGCTGTTCAGGACTTTTCCGGACGCTAGAAGGAGCGGACATCCTACCGTTTCATTTTCAGCCATCGGCCGCCTGGCAGAGGAAATGACACAGACTCATTCCACCGATTTACCATTCGGGGAAGAATCTCCGCTGGCTAAGCTTTATGATTCCGGCAGCATGGTACTCCTGATCGGAGTGGGTTACGACAACAGCACAAGCATGCATTTGGGAGAGTACAGAGCAGGCGGCCTGAAAACCTATAAGCAAAGTTCTGCCATGATGGAGGGCGGGAAAAGGATCTGGAAGACTTATACAGAGGCAGAGGTTGATTCAGACCGCTTCCCTGAAATCGGACGGGCTTTTGAAAAAGAGCATTCTGTCATGAAAGGGAAGCTGGGGCAGGCAGACTGTCTGATGATGAGTCAAAGGGATATTGTTGACTTTACAGTAAAATGGCTGCAAAAAGAAAAAGGAGGCCAAATAAATGAATTTGAAGCTTGATCATATTGTGCACTTTATTGACAGGCACCCCGCTGAAGCGATTGATAAATTGAACCAAGAGGGACTGAAGGGATATATGGGCGGCCGGCATCCGCTCTGGGGAACCTATAACAGTGTCATTTACTTCAATTCTTCATATATAGAATTCCTGGCAGTGGAGGAGGCGGAGATTGCTGCTTCTTCTGATAATCCATTGATTCAGCAGCTCATAAAAGGGGTAAAAAGAGGAGAAAGAATCGGCCAGCTTTGCTTCAGGACCGAACATATCGGCAAGCTGCAGGAGCAAATGGCCAGTAATGGCATCAAAACAGTCATCCATAAAGGAAGAAGAACAAGGAAAGATGGTAAATTGATTAAATGGAAAATGCTTTTTGCTGAAGGGGGAGGCCGCCTTCCATATCCTTTTTTCATCGAGTGGGAACAGAAGGATGAAGAAAGGTTTAATGATTTAAGAAATACGGGCATCTTATTGCCCAGCCAGGAGTCACATGCGGTTAAGACCATTAAGATATTGACTGAGAATAAGAGCGAAACAGCAGAATCCTGGGCGAAGCTTTTGGGAGGCACCTCCCCAGTTAAGCAAAAGACTGCGGGTGAATCGTTAATTGTTCAGGCAGGAGGGTGCCGGATTGATTTTAGTGAACCATACAGCGAAGAAACCGAAAACATCTTCTCAGAGTTTGGGGAAACGATTTGGCAAGTCACTTACAGCCCGTCCCTGAAAGAGAACCGGATCCATATTTATGGCGGTATCTATCAATAAAAACAAAGGAGGATGCTTGTGCTGAAAAAATACTCGATAACTACCTCGATGCGGGATGAATTAGCAGAAATTACTGATACTGTAAGGGAATTTGCCTTAGATCAGGAGCTCACTGAAGGAGCAATCCTTATATATTGCCCTCATACAACGGCAGGACTGACAATTAATGAAAATGCAGATCCAGATGTAAAAATTGATATGATCAACCGTCTCGATGAAACCTTTCCATGGAATCATTTAAAGGACCGGCATGAGGAAGGGAATACGGCCGCCCATCTGAAAGCTTCCTGCATGGGAGCTTCACAGCATGTCATCGTTACCGGCGGCAGTCTGCTGCTTGGTGTATGGCAGGGCATCTATTTCTGTGAATTCGATGGTCCCCGGGAAAGAACATTTTACCTTAAGGCCATTCATAATCGTGCAAAAGAGTAGGCAGGCGCTAAGGCGCCTTTTTTGTTTTGGTTTTTTGTGATAAAATTCAAAAGATTTGAATTTATGAAGAAAGAGGTGGAATGATGCCATTTAAGGGACCGGAAGCTTATGATGAGGAAGGGTTTTTCAGCAGCTATCTTTCCAGGAGATATCGGGCAGAGAGTCCGAATCATACAATGGAAGAGCCTGCCTTTTATTCTTTGGCCGGCAGCCCCTCAGGCAAGGAAATACTCGAAATTGGGTGCGGTGATGGCTCATATGCTGCCAGCCTGCTGGAAGCGGGATGTGCTTCTTATACTGGAATCGAAGGGTCGCAAAATATGGCCAGACTTGCACAAAAGCGGATGGGGAACTCCAATGGAACAGTGATTCATAGCAGGATAGAAGATTATGAGTGGGAGCAGGAAAAATATGATTTGGTCTTATCCAGGCTGGTCCTTCATTACATAGAAGACCTTGGCCCGGTTTTATCCCACATCCGCTCAGCCCTGAAGCCTGGGGGCAGGCTAGTCATCAGCCTGCAGCACCCCCTTTTGACTTCTTCTTTCAAAAGCACGGACAGTGATGGAAAAAGAAACGAATGGATCGTTGACGACTATTTTCTGACTGGAAAAAGGGAGGAGCCATGGATGGGGAGCTTAGTAGTAAAATACCACAGAACGGTTGAGAACTATTTTGGACTCCTCCAGCAGGCAGGACTGACTGTTGAAAGCTTGAAAGAAGCAGTTCCTCAGGAAGGATTATTTATGGATAAATCGGAGTATGAACGAAGAAGAAGGATACCATTATTCCTGCTGTTTTCCTGCAGCAAGCCATAATTATTGATAAGCCCTGCCGGGGATGCAGGGTTATTTCCCTCTCTCAATAATTGAATATTCTGTAAAATATGATAACATATTTGTAAGCCTTTTCAACACATTAGAAGGAGTGGGGAATATGCAGGGATTGCTTAATACAACAGTCGGAAAATTATTGGAAGAGAAATCACGGCTGCATCCGGGGCATGAAGCTGTCGTTTATCATACAGAAGGGCTGCGGATGACATACCATGAGTTTGACCAATATTGCCGGAAGGCTGCAAAAGGCTTAATGAAACTGGGCATTGAAAAAGGAGAAAACCTTGCTGTTTGGGCGGCAAATACACCAGAATGGCTTGCCTGCCAATTTGCCACAGGCAAGATGGGTGCTGTCCTTGTCACAGTGAACACGAATTACCAGGCTTCAGAGCTGGAGTATCTGCTTAAGCAGTCAGAGTCTTCCACTTTGATCCTTCAGGAGAATTACCGGGGTTCTTCTTACATAGACATGCTTTATGAAATTGTACCTGAGCTGAGGAAATCTGAGCCCGGCAAGCTGAAGAGCAAGAAGCTTCCCTTTTTGAAGAATATTATAGTCATGAGTAAAAACAGATATCCTGGAGCCTACTGCTGGGAAGATATCCTTCAATTATCAGAAGAAGTAAAAGACAGAGATCTCGACCGCCGGATGGAATTACTGGACCCAGATGATGTCATTAACATGCAATATACTTCAGGGACAACCGGTTTCCCTAAAGGCGTAATGCTGACACATGCTAACATCATCAATAACGCCTACCATATCGCAGGCTGCATGGAACTGGGAAAAGAGGACCGTCTATGCATTCCTGTCCCTTTTTTCCACTGCTTTGGATGTGTGCTTGGCACCCTCGCCTGTGTCTCTGTCGGAGCTACTATGCTCCCTGTCCGGGAATTCAGCCCGAAAGAGGTGCTGCTGACTGTCCAAAACGAAAAGTGCACCGGCCTTCATGGTGTACCGACGATGTTCATTGCCGAGCTTAACGACCCATCCTTTGGCGGATATGATCTTTCTTCACTGAGGACAGGGATCATGGCCGGCTCCAACTGCCCGATTGAGGTGATGAAAGCTGTCATTGAGAAAATGGGAGCGGCTGAAATTACGATTGCTTACGGACAGACAGAATCATCCCCAGTCATCACACAGACAAGGACAGACGACCCCATAGAGCTTCGTGTAGAGTCAGTTGGGAAGGCGCTGCCGCATGTCGAAGTCAAGATTGTAACTCCCGGGACTTCACATGAAGTTCCCCGGGGGACCCAAGGGGAACTATGTACAAGGGGCTATCATGTCATGAAAGGCTACTACAACAACCCTGATGCAACAAAAGAGGCCATTGACAGTGAAGGGTGGCTTCATACAGGGGACCTTGCTGTTATGGATGAGAACGGCTATTGCAGCATCACCGGCCGCCTGAAGGATATGGTGATCAGGGGAGGAGAAAATATATATCCCCGTGAAATTGAAGAATTCCTATATACCCATCCCAAGGTACTGGACGTGCAGGTCACCGGGGTTCCTGACCCGGTTTTCGGGGAAGAGCTGATGGCATGGATCATCCTGAAGGAAGGGGAAACCGCTGGGAAAGAGGAACTCAGGTCATTCTGCCGGGGAAAAATATCCAGGCACAAAATTCCCCGGTATTTTGAGTTTGTCAAAGAATATCCGATGACAGCCTCCGGGAAAATCCAAAAGTTTAAATTAAGGGAAAAAGCAAGAGAGATTGCAGAAAAAGAACAAGGAGCCCTGTTACGGCATAAATAAGATACTTCCTTTTTCAATCAAAAGTCTGAATACTGTTCCTCCTTCCCGCCAATGCTGCAGAATGCTCTGCAGATTATAATGAGAATATCAAAAAGCGGGAGGCGCAGCATGATGTATGAAGATACTTATGTAATTGAGAAGCTCAGTCAATACAGGGGAAAGGAATTGGCAAGTATAGTGTTTTTAGAAAAGGAAAAAAAGGAAAAATATCCTTTTTACTGCCACTTTTCACTATTTAAGAATAGGCCGGCATGCCATTGCAGCCAGCTTAATCTGTAGCCAGGTAAAGCAGGGTCTTCATTAGCCCCTGCTTTCTATATTCTGTATAATAGGCGTAAGGCAGGAATGACGGGAATCAACATTTCATTTTATATCAATATGGAGGTTTGACATTGTCTTACGTAAAGCTGTTTGTGTACGGTACATTGAGAAAGCATGAAGAGAATCACTATCTGCTGGAAACCGGCAGGTGCCTGGCAGAGCAGGCATGGGTTTACGGGGAACTGTATGACACAGGGCTGGGCTATCCTTCCATGAAGGCTTCAGCCAATCAGAAAGTATACGGGGAATTATATGAAGTGCACTTGGATCAATTCAAGGACCTTGATGAATTGGAGGATTATATTCCTGGCCGGAAGGATAATCTCTATGACAGGGTGGAGCAGGACATCCATACGGATGCCGGCTCCCTCAGCGGTTTTGTTTATATATCCAACAGAGATGATCTTTTGGCGAAACCTATCCTTCATGGCGATTGGAAACTTTACAGATTTATGGAAGAACGCCCTGCAGACGTATTATATTTTGCTTACGGCTCCTGTATGGACGATGAACGCTTCAGACTGGCAAAGGTGGATCATTTTTTTCAGCAGATTATTGGATCAGGCACCTTAGAAGGCTACTCAATGAAATATCTTCTGGAGAGGCCGGACGAGGGCAGGGGAGATATCATTGAGGATGGCGGATTGACTGAGGGGATCCTTTACCGATTGCCATATGATGCAGTCGAATACCTGTTCATCCGTGAAGGTTTTCATGGAGGACTGTACAGGCCCGTTTTCGTTGATATCAAATCAGAAGGCATTTTGCATAAAAATGTCCTTTCCTTTCATGTTTATAATAAACGGGATGAGCTTGCACCTCCTGACCATTATGCTGCAGAGATCCTTCGGGGTGCAAAGGGGAGGCTAAGCGGGGAATATTTCAAGAAGCTAGAAGGAAAGATCGCTGCGCTCCGTTCCCAAAGCCCTTTAGCTGGCCAAAAGGAATAAAAATTTCTGCTAAAGCCTATCCATAGGTTTAATACTGGCTCCCAAGGTGGTAAATAACCTTTGCCATCATCTCAGAAAGAGGGTCAGCATATGAATATGATTATGGATAATGGCTTGCTGATTGAAGTAATCTATAAGAAAAAGCTTTATCAATACTTAGAATTCATCCGGCTAGATAATATTTGCCAAAAAACATATGTAACATGCAAGAATATAGTGACAGGTGAAATGTACACTTTCGATGAAGAATATATTGATAACATCATTACTAATATCCAGCCAAAACCGGATGAAGAGGAAAATCCAGTTGCTATATAGGCTCCCGATTCTTTATACTAAAAGGTGAAAAAGCTGAAGGAGTGGCAAAAGATGATCCATTTAGACTGGCATGAACGGCCAACATTAAAAACAGTAAAATGCGTCCATACGAATGCAGCCAAGTATATTGTGAACAGGGCGCTTACTGAGGGCAAAGAGTATGAAGTAAAAAATGAGACAGAAGAGTTTTATTTTG
Organism: Bacillus infantis NRRL B-14911; assembly: GCF_000473245.1. Lineage (NCBI taxonomy): Bacteria > Bacillati > Bacillota > Bacilli > Caryophanales > Bacillaceae > Bacillus > Bacillus infantis. Next base: position 2,315,217 of record NC_022524.1, on the reverse strand, counting down.
TCGTAGACAATTCCGGAAAAGTGAGCGGTTTTTATAAAGATTACTTTCAGGAAGCTTAAGAAGAGAGCTCCGGGCATATGCCTGGGGCTTTTTATTTTTGAAAAAGGATTTTTCTCAACCATTGTCGAATATAGTTTTTCTTAGCAGAACAGGAGGAGAACTTTTATGGCATTATGGATAGAACCGCCCATCCTTGAAGGAAAGACCGTCAGGCTGAGCCCAATGCATGAAGAACAAAGCAGTTTGCTGTGGGAGGCTGCTGATTATAAGGAGATCTGGGAATATACGGCGTCAAAAATCTTTAGCCTTGATGAAATGGAGGCAGATATCCAGAAAGCGGCGGATTTGGAGAAGGAAGGGAAACACCTGGCTTTTTCGGTGGCCCTGAGGGAATCCGGCAGGCTTGTGGGCAGCACCAGGTTTCTGGACATCCTGCCGGAAAATAAAACGCTTGAAATCGGCTCAACATGGTATACGCCAGATGTCTGGAGGACATCTGTGAATACGGAATGCAAGTTTCTCCTTCTTAGGCACGCTTTTGAACAATGGGATATGAACAGGGTCCAGCTAAAAACGGACAGCAGGAATGTCAGATCCCAGAAGGCAATTGAAAGGCTCGGTGCAGTTAAAGAGGGCATTCTTCGGAAAGACAGGATCATAGCAAATGGATACGCCAGGAATACTGTATTTTACAGCATCTTAAAAGAAGAATGGCCGGAAGTAAAAGAAAGGCTCATACAGAAAATGGTGCATATCTATCCTATTTAAGACTTGGAAATGTTTTTTCTGCAAGCATTATAAACTCCTGGTATAGCTGATCAACCGGTTTTCCGGCAATGATTGCATCCTGATAGGATTTTACGTGCTTATAAAACTCTGCATCCTCTGTTAAATAAACCGTTCTTGCAGAGTTTTCTCCCTGCATTGCCTGTTTGATTTCCTGTCTGGAGTTTTCGGCAAGCTGGTAATCATTACCTGGCTTTACCGCAACAAACGTGCGGTTATTCGTTTTAATCACGACAGCATCATTAACCATGTCCATACTGCTGATCCTATTAGAAGCATTTTCATCCAGGATCAGCCTGGGCGCTTCATTTTTCCCTTCATAAGATGTCCTTGTTGGATCTGTCAGCTTTGTGTTTGTTTCACTGTCTTCCTTCGGGCTGCTGATGAGATTTTCAGTCTGCTTGCTTCCCATATCCCTGATAGCAGTATCATCATATGTATCTTTTTCATTAATTCCGCAGCCGGGGAGAACAGAGAGGGCTGCAAATCCCGTTAGAAATAGTCTTTTGCTGATCAAAATCCCACATCCTTTCTATTCTTCATTATTTCAGAGTTCCATGCCATTTATACAAAAAAGAAGCATGAAGGTTTCCCTCATGCTTCTTTCAATATTACTTAGATATTTCCGCTTCTTTGGCTGCAGGAGCCGTCTGATAAAGCCTGCGTCCGATAAGGGTCTGCACGATAAGGAATGTTCCTCCTACAGTCCAGTATAATGGCAGGGCTGCTGGAGCGCTGAAGGAGAAGACCACAATCATGACCGGCGAGAGCAGTCCCATGAACTTCATCTGGTTTTGCTGCTGGACTGGCATATTGGCCTGAGTCACTTTAAACTGCAGATAGTAGACTATGCCTGCTGCAGCTGTTATGAGCAGATCAGGCTGTCCAAGGTTGAACCATAGAAAAGAATGGGTAGCAATTTCATGAGAACTTCTGATGGCATAGTAAAAGCCCATCAGAATAGGCATTTGAATCAGGATAGGAAGACAGCCCATATTGAGCGGGTTGACTCCATGCTTGCGGTAAAGGGCAAACATTTCCTGCTGCAGCTTTTGCTGTTCTTTTTGATCTTTCGTCTTTTTCAACTGGGCCTGGATCTTGTCCATTTCCGGCTTCAGCACATCCATTTTGCCTTTCATATCCTGCTGCCTTTTGTACTGCTTAAGCATAAGCGGCATAAGGGCCAGGCGGATGATCAGCGTAATAAGGATGATGGATAAACCGAAATTGCCATTAAATAATTCAGCGACCATATGGATGGCACTTGCAAAAGGCTGGACCAGATAGGTGTTGAAAAAGCCATCACTCTGCTGGCCGGGCTGTGATGCCTGGCATGCGGAAAGAAGGATAGCTGTTAAAGATAGAACAAGAAATGCAGCAGGATTTTTTTTCAATTTCAATTTAATTCCTCCATTAGTTTAAATTTTAGATAGCAAATTTAAGCAAAATGGAGGAGTCTGCATCCTCGGAGTCGCTGCCCGATCCTTCCTTGGCGCGTATATATTTGGCAATCCAGCGGAGAAGCGGGCTGAAGGGCCTGCCGCATGCTTCGTAAAGCTTAAGGCTTTCAGAACCGGCGCCCAGCTCGGCTGGCTTGCAGGTAGATTCCATGAAAGAGTATTCAATATTCCATGCCCATAAGAACTTTACTGTAAGGCCAAGCATGAAGCTCGCATACAAAGTATATTCAGCCGGAATATTTGTAAAATCCATTAAAAGATCAAACATTCATTCACCCCATACATTAGTAGGCCAATACTGTCATTATATGCTATTTCAGCACTAAAGGCAATGTTGCCCGGCGGCGGTCCAACTGATTCAGCAGGCTGCAGATTCTTTTTAAACGAAAGAATGAATAGGATAAGTTATAGCAGATTAACAGAGAGGAGGAAAAGGGTGGCAATAAAAAATAAATATATCTTTCTGCTGAAACTTGCCCTGCCAGCATTATTTTTCATTGTCTTAGGATATGAGGCTAAAGGCATGCTCTCCAAATTGGACTGGGATGCTTCTGCCGGATTGGCCCGCAGTCTTTCATTCCTGGATTTGCTCTATATATTTGCTCTTGGAATCGCCGCCCTTTCTCCAATGTACTTTTACGATGTTGTACTGCTTCAGATGTTTTCTGTCCATATACCGAAAACAAAATTATTCTTTTATTCACTTTCAGCTAACGCGTATTCCAATATCGTGGGTCTGGGAGGCATAGCGGGTGCCACCCTCAGGACATATTTCTATAAGAAATATCTGCCGAAGGACAGTCCGCTGGTATTGACGGCTGCCAAGCTCTCGTTCTTCTTTTTAACCGGTCTTTCTCTTTTTGCAATTGCTGTCCTAACCAATTCTGCAGGGCCGCTGGATGGCTGGGAGAGTGTGCCCTTATGGGCGATTGCACTTTATAACCCGCTTTTTTTGGCACTTTACTGGCACCGGAAGCCTTTTTGGGATATTCCCGGAAACCGGAAAGGCTTTGTATCTGAGCTGGTTGCCATTTCAATCTTTGAATGGCTGTTCATCGTCCTATGCATATGGGGGATATCCCATACAATCGGGGTGAACATATCCTTTTTTCAGCTGTTCCCAATCGTCATCATCGCGCTGTGTACTGGAATTATCAGCATGATTCCGGGCGGAGCAGGATCTTTTGATCTGATCTTCCTCTTAATGATGCAGAGGGAGGGGGTTGCAGGTGAAGCTGCCATGCTCATCCTGTTTTTGTACAGGCTCAGCTATTATCTATTCCCAGTCCTTCTAGGAACACCGTTTATTGTAAAGAAAATACTGGGAAAATAAAATGGCTGCCCTCATAATGGACAGCCCTCAATTTTTATTACATTATGCAGACTCTTTTACTGCGGGTCCTGACGTGAAGAGGAGCCTTGCACTCACAAGCCTTCGCCTTACAATGATCCCGGCCCAGGCTGCCAGGGCCGCTTTTATGACTCCTACAGCAAGGAAAGGCGTAAATCCTCCTGCGATTGCAGCACCCCATCCAAGCCCTGCTGCAATCTTAAGCCAGGCAGTTCCAAAAATGAGGGTAACGAACATCCCGATTATGTTGGCCACTAAAGCATGCTTGAAGGTAAAACCCGTTTTTTCAATATACAGCCCGGTGATAAAAGCGGCAGGAATAAAGCCGACAAGATACCCTCCCGTTGGACCGGCCAGCTTTGAAATGCCTCCTGAAAATTCAGCAAAAACAGGAACACCGGCAGCGCCGATAATCAGATAAAGAATAACCGATAAAGTTCCGTAACGGGAGCCAAGTATGGTAGCTGCCAGTCCGATTGCCAGCGTCTGGCCGGTAATTGGCACGAGAGGCAGCGGAACAGTAATCTGTGCCAGCACCCCGATGATCGCTGCAAATAATGCAGTCACAATCATTGACCTAAGTTTAAGTTGATCTTTCGTCATCATGATTCTCCTTTTCAGTAAACTATAATCTTATGTATGTTAACAATTAAAATGTAAACCTTTCAGAATTTAATGTCAACCAAAAAATATATAAGTTTACTTAAAAGTAAAGTCCGGCTTCCTTAAGCCGGACTGACGGTTCTACTTCCATATATATTCAATCATACGCCCCTTAAATAGATTGGTATCAATATTGCAGGCTTCGGCATCTAGTCCATATTGCCAGCCCAACACAGCTGACCCTTCCGGTGCTTCCGGACTGTAGGCAGGTGCCTCGCTTTCAGTGGAAATCCCAGCTTGAGGATAAGCTGTCCAAATAATTACATTCTCCTTCAATCCGGCTGAGTCTGCGGCAGCATTATTATAAGCGGCATACAGAGTGCTGTTGCTGGAAAAAACACCATAAATCCCTGCCTCATATGGAGATTCACTCATAGCGCCGTAATAGCCTCTAATAAAGTCAGAGTCAACCGGATAGTCAGGTTCTATATCAGCAAAAATGGCTGTACCTTCCGGAACCCCCAGCTCACTGGCAAGCTGAATCCCCAGATTCCCTATTTCTGTTCCATTTTCCATGCCTGTAGCATCTGTGAATTGGTTATTGATCAGCAGGATTCCGGCATTATTGGATTGCAGAAAGGCCGCTTCCTCTTTTGTCAGTCCTTGTGAAACTCCTTCTTTAGTTCCCAGATATCTTCCCCAGATCTGAGGGTTCCCAAAGTTATCTCTAACACAGGAAAATAGTTCCTCTGTCGTCAGGCTGGCGGAATCGACTCCCCACACCACCGATTCGGGATCGGTCTCATTTCCGCCGCTGTCATCTCCCTTTGAAGGACCCCAGTGGAAAATAATAAAAGGAATGGCCGCTATCAGAAGGACCGGGATCAATACAGCAAAGAACTGCTTCCAATTAATCATCTGTCACACTCCTTTCATCTTTACATGATATTCTCAGGCCCGGGAGTGTGCTTGGGCTGTCAAAGATTCTGAGCCGGTTGCAGGGCTTTATAAGAGTAAATAGCTTGAAGTTGGGGTATCATCGTAAAAGATGAACCATTTTGGAGAAAGCTCCGGGATGATTCCTTCCATGAATTGGCTTATAATAGATTTATTCTTAAAGAGCAAGGGAGGAATTCTGTATGAAAAAAGCATTAATCAATATTGATTACACTTATGATTTTGTAATCGGAGCCCTGCCGTGCGGCAAGCCTGCCCAGGAAATCGAAGAATACATAACAAACCTTACTGAGACTTTCATAAAGGAAGGGCATTATACCGTTTTTGCCATTGATCTCCACAAAGAAAATGATCCTTTTCATCCTGAAACAGAGCTTTATCCGCCCCATAACATAGAAGGTACTAAAGGGCGGGATTTATATGGCAGCCTGAAAAATGTGTTTATGCAGCACCAGAGTAAGGAAAATGTCCACTGGATGGACAAAACGCGCTATAGTGCCTTTGCAGGAACTGATCTTGAACTTAAGCTGAGGGAGCGGGGGATTGAAGAGCTCCATCTGGCAGGGGTCTGTACCGATATCTGTGTTCTTCATACAGCTGTGGATGCTTATAATAAAGGGTATAAAATCATCGTGCATGAGAAGGCGGTCGCAAGCTTTAACCAGGCAGGACACAGCTGGGCACTGGAGCATTTCAAAGGCAGCCTGAATGCTTTGGTAATAGAGTAATCATTGGAGGTAGGACATGAAAGGAAAGTATCTGGACGACAGTTTGACTCTTCATACTGACTTATATCAAATCAATATGGCCGAAACATACTGGGAGGATGGCGTTCATAACCGTAAAGCGGTGTTTGAGCTATTTTTCCGGAAGCTACCGTTTGGAAACGGCTATGGTATTTTTGCCGGCCTTGAACGGGTAATAGGCTATCTCGAAAATTTCCGTTTTACTGAAACAGATATCGATTATTTAAGGGATGAGCTTCACTATAAAGAAGATTTCCTTGAGTATCTGGCAGAATTGCGATTCACCGGATCTGTCCGTTCAATGGCAGAAGGTGAACTTGTTTTCGGAAACGAGCCGATCATGAGGATTGAAGCTCCGCTTGCCCAGGCGCAATTGGTCGAAACGGCTCTTTTGAATATTATTAATTACCAGACCCTTATTGCAACCAAGGCTTCCCGCATCAAGCAGGTGGTCGGCGAGGAAACTGCGATGGAATTCGGAACGAGAAGAGCACAGGAAATGGATGCTGCCATCTGGGGAACAAGAGCGGCCTATATAGGAGGCTTCAATGCAACCTCCAATGTGCGGGCCGGGAAGCTGTTCGGCATTCCTGTTTCCGGTACACATGCACATGCGCTTGTACAGGCTTACCGGGATGAATATACTGCATTTCACAAATATGCACGCCGGCATAAAGACTGTGTATTCCTGGTAGATACTTATGACACCCTGAAATCCGGGGTTCCAAACGCCATTAAGGTAGCGAAGGAACTTGGCGATAAAATCAACTTTATAGGGATAAGGCTGGACAGCGGCGACCTTGCCTATCTTTCAAAAGAAGCCAGAAGGATGCTGGATGAAGCCGGGTTCCCGAATGCAAAGATAGTAGCATCAAATGACCTTGATGAATACACCATCATGAACCTGAAAGCCCAGGGTGCAAAAATAGACACATGGGGCATCGGGACAAAGCTTATCACGGCTTATGAGCAGCCAGCCCTGGGTGCCGTTTATAAGCTTGTGTCCATTGAGGATGAAGAAGGTAACATGAAAGACACCATCAAAATCAGCGGCAATCCTGAAAAGGTCACAACCCCTGGCCTGAAAAAGGTTTACAGGATCATCAATACGGCTAATCAAAAATCAGAGGGCGACTATATTGCTATGGAGAATGAACGGCCCGAAGAAGAAGAAAGGCTGAAAATGTTCCATCCGGTCCATACCTTTATCAGCAAATTCATCACCAGCTTTAAGGCACAGGAGCTGCATCATGATATTTTCCGTGATGGGAAGCTTGTATATGAAACCCCTGAGCTCAACAAGATACAAGCTTTTGCAAAGAGCAATCTGCATGTGCTCTGGGATGAATACAAGCGCTCCCTCAATCCTGAGGAATATCCGGTTGATTTGAGCACATTATGCTGGGAAAACAAAATGCGCAATATTGAGCAAGTTAGAGAAAAGGTGAAACGGAATCAATAGAGGAGGAGAAACAAAATGAATCTGCAAAAAAGAATTATGGAAGAGTTAAATATAAAGCCAGAAATTAATCCTTCTGAAGAAATCAGAAATAGAGTCCAATTTTTGAAAGATTACCTGGTGGCCTCCCAGGCAAAAGGCTATGTGCTCGGAATCAGCGGCGGACAGGATTCAACCCTTGCCGGCAGGCTGGCCCAGATGGCGGTGGAGGAATTGAGGAGTGAAGGGCATGAAGTGCGCTTCATAGCCGTCCGCCTTCCGTATGGAGTGCAGCAGGATGAGGATGACGCACAGCTTGCTCTTTCATTCATCAAAGCCGACACTGAATACTCTTTTAATGTAAAAAATGCTGTAGATGCCGTTAAAGAAGAATTTGACACCATCACAAAAGGCGAGCCTTTGTCTGATTATCATAAGGGTAATGTAAAAGCCAGGATGCGCATGATTGCCCAGTATGCTATTGGCGGCCAGGAAGGACTTCTTGTCATCGGCACAGACCATGCAGCAGAGGCAGTTACCGGCTTCTTTACGAAATATGGCGACGGCGGAGCAGACATACTTCCTCTAACAGGTCTCACGAAACGCCAGGGTAAGGCGCTCCTGAAGGAAATGGGTGCAGAAGAACGCCTCTATCTCAAGACCCCTACCGCCGACCTTCTTGATAATAAGCCGGGACAGGCGGATGAGACTGAGCTGGGGATCAGCTATGATGAGCTGGATGATTACCTGGAAGGAAAAGAGGTTTCACCTGAATCTGCCGAAAAGATCGAAAAGAGATACCTGATCACCGAACATAAAAGACAGCTGCCTGCTTCCATGTTTGACAGCTGGTGGAAAAAATAAAAAACGGACCTATGGCAGAAATGCCGGACAGAGCCAGTAAATACTAAGAAAAGCCGTCCAATCAGTGGACGGCTTTTCTTACTTTGGAAGTCTGGATTTAAGTTCTTCAGCGAATGCCTGCGGTTCATCAGCGTCCAGAACAATCCGGTCAGCCTGCTGGACTATTCCGAAAGGCATCAGTACTTTTCCCGGCTCTTTAAGCCTGATTTCAATCTGAGGCTTTTCCTGCATAAAGTCGATGGCCCTTGCATCATAGAGAGTTTGCAGTTCTTTTTTTGTAAACTTTTCGGGACCTTCATAGAAAGATATGCTTTCAATATTGCTGAGCTTCACTTCCATGCTTTTGGAAAGCCCTGTTTGCAGCAAAAGGACTTCTTGTGTCAATAGATAAGGGGTCAGCCGCATTGCATGCAGCTCTCCGATGAAATATAAAACTGCATACACATTCACTATAAGAAGAATATAAGAAATAACCGCATTCCATTGATGCAGAAAGAAGTGCAGTCCAACCGATTCAAGAACTGTTGCATGAATCAGCATGATGTAAACGGCCGCTGAGCTTTTCTTTTTATGATAGGTAAATACAGTGCCAGTGTCTGTCAGAGGCTTTCTTTTCCAAGAAAATAAGGAATAGTGGAAAAGGGCGATTTCAGACATTAAAAGCCTGAGAGCCGCTGAATCAGAAAAATACTTTCCGGCTGCTTTGTCCAAATTGTATTTCAGAAAAGAATCATGGGTGTTCCGCCTATTAAGTTCTTTATAAAATTGCCATATTTTTTGTTTGTTTCCCAGTATTGCAGCCGAGAAGATAAAGATTTCCCCGAGAATAAGCATAAACTGCAGCATATTGGCTGATTGCAGGTGCCCGTCAGGGATAATCACTTGTGAGAGTACATAAGCGGCAAAAAGGACGGGGCTTAAATATAGAATAGAGTGTTTTCTCCTTAAAAGGAGAAAATAAACCAAAGCCGGCAGGACAATATACAAATCCGCCAAAGTGCCCCAATAAACTCCCTTAGGGACAGGAGCTAAATAAGATGTCCGATAAAGCAGGCAATTTGCTGCGATTACCATGCCTGCAAGTACTGCAAAAGTAGCTTTATCATACCTTTTAATGGACAACAACATAGTTCTCACCTCATTTCCATTATATAGGAATTGATGGAGTGCAAAAAGGCCTTTGAGTGCAGCTTTGTGAAACATTTATGAATATTTGACTCCACTTCCAGGTTTCATCAGAGAGGGCAAATCCCGCAAAAATGGCCAGGAATTACCGCTGGCTCTGAGACTATCTATCTGGTTAAATAGCAGTATGAAAACATTACTGAAATATTCTATCATTTTATTGCTTTCCGTCACCTTTGTCTTTGGAACGCGCTTAACAGCGGACGCTTCAACCGTACATACAGTACAAAAAGGGGATACGATGTGGAAAATAGCCCAGCAATATCAGGCGGGCATTACAGAAATCATCAATCTGAATTCCCATATCACAAACCCTCATTTCATTTATCCGGGCCAGAGGATCACCATTCCTTCAGCAGCAGCCGAACAATCTGCCGAAGAACAGGTAGTCCAGCTGGTAAACAAAGAAAGGGCGAAATACGGCCTGAAGCCACTTAAGTCCAACTGGGAGCTCTCAAGGACTGCAAGGTACAAATCCCAGGATATGATCAACAAAAACTATTTTGATCACAACTCACCAACCTATGGTACACCATTTGATATGATGAAGAGCTTTGGAATTTCCTACAGGACAGCAGGGGAAAATATCGCTGCCGGACAATCCACACCACAGGCTGCAGTCACCGCCTGGATGAACAGTGAAGGCCACCGCAAAAACATCCTCAGCAGCAGCTTCACCGAAATCGGCGTCGGATATGCCAAAGGAGGCAGCTACGGGCATTACTGGACACAGATGTTTATTGGGCGATAGGAAGGCATTGGCTATACTGAACAGCAAATGTATCTTGGAAAAAGAGGGTTCCAGCCTGATGCGCTGGAATCCTCTTTTTATTTAATCGGGAAACATAACTGAGGTTTATTCATTGAGTTGAAATTTTGCTCGGGCAAACTGGACTGTATAGGTCGAGTGTCTCAGTCGGCTGATCAAAAGCCCTCTGAATTGTGGAGTGTTTGCCAGGGGGTCTTAGTCGGCTGTACTAGTGCCCTCTGATTTGAAAATTGCTAGCCTGAGGGTCTTAGTCGGCTGTACTAGTGCCCTCTGATTTGAGAATTGCTAGCCTGAGGGTCTTAGTCGGCTGAACTAGTAACCTCTGATTTGAGAATTGCTAGCCAGGGGGTCTTAGTCGGGTGAACTAGTACTCTCTGATTTGAAAAATGCTAGCCAGAGGGTCTTAGTCAGCTGAACTAGTACCCTCTGATTTGAGAATTGCTAGCCAGAGGGTCTTAGTCGGCTGTACTGGATCTCGCTAATTTGTATAATACTTGCCAAAGTGTCTCATCTGGATGATATGAGGCACTCTGTTCCGTAAACTGCTTGCCAGAAGGTCTCAGAAAGAATCCGTGAAGCACTCCGGTCTTAGATTCTTAATTCCACACTAGTCTCCTCAAAAAACGCCGTTTGTTTAATCTAATAGGCACTCCGATATTCTTCCTTTCAAGCAGAAAAAACACAATGCCGGCGTATTCTATTCCCGAATCTGTCCACCCGCCATCAAAAGGTGCGGTGGTTCCTTTCAATCCACAACAATATACCCGATCATCGGCCCGTTGCTGTCTCTATCAGGATGGGTAAGGCAGACCAGGCGGTAAATGCCTTCTTTATCAATCTTGACCAGCACTGATGTTTCACCGCCTTTTTTCACGATCCCTTTTATATCAGTTCCTTCAATGATGAACGGATGTTCCATGCCGTTGATGCCGGAAATCTTTAAAACGACTTCTTCGCCTTCCTTGATGAAAATCGTTCCAGGATCCCAGCGGTATGCTTCAAGTTCCTTTCCATCAGGCAGCGTCGCCTTGAATTCGCCTGTGACCATGTGTATTTCTCTTGGAGCCGCCGCTGCTTTATCCTGGCTGAATACACTTATGCTGTCCTTGCCCAGCAAAAACCAGCCTGTTGCCGACACGACAGCTGCCAGCAGAACCAGTGCGAAAATAACGGTACTTCTTTTTAAAACTAAAAATGGCATATACAGATCCCCCTTTGAATTGATCTATATTAAAGATATGCCAGGGGGGCGGGGGAACTTGTCTTATTCCACAAAATATTTTTAATTTTTGTTCCAGCTGGGTAAAAGGCATAAAACAGGAAAGTTTCACCACACTATTCAGGACAACATTTTTGGCGAGGTGTAGTATGTACCGATTATTTACACATAATGATCTTGATGGGATAGGCTGCGGAATATTAGCAAAGCTTGCATATGGTGACAAGGCAGAGGTCCGCTATAATTCGGTCTCCGGATTGGATATACAGATAAGCCGTCATTTGGACCGGCTGAAAAACAAAGAAAAGAAACAGGATATACTGCTGATCACAGATTTATCTGTTAATGAAGAAAATGAACAGCGGCTAAGCCAGCTGCAGAAGGAGGGAGGCTCCGTGCAGCTGATCGATCACCATAAATCCGCTCTGCATCTGAACAGCAGCAGCTGGGCGAGTGTAACCGTGGAATATGATGACGGACGGCTTGCTTCTGCAACGTCCCTGTTTTTCGATTATCTGATCAAGAAAGACCACATAACCCCAACAGAAGCACTTAAAGAATTTGTAGAGCTCGTCAGGCAATATGATACATGGGAATGGGACCAGAACGGGAACATGAAGTCAAAACAGCTGAATGATCTCTTTTTCCTTCTTTCCATTGAAGAATTTGAAGAGAAGATGCTCGACCGGCTGAAAGATAGCGCGTCATTCGAGTTTGATGAATTTGAGAAAAAACTTCTCGAAATGGAAGAAGACAAGATTGAACGTTATATGAGAAGAAAAAAGCGGGAAATCGTCCAGGCTTTTATAGGGGAGCATTGTGCGGGAATTGTCCACGCAGAGTCTTACCACTCCGAGCTTGGCAATGAGCTTGGAAAGGAATTCCCTCACCTGGACTATATTGCCCTGCTCAGCATAGGCGGAAAAAGGATAAGCTACAGGACCATCCATGATCATATCGATGTTTCAGAAATAGCAGGAAGGTTCGGAGGCGGCGGGCATGGCAAAGCATCAGGCAGCAGCATGACTGAAGAGGCATTTTCCCTTTTTGTGAAAGACGTTTTTTCAGAAGACCCCATTAAGGGTGACGCCTATAAAAATGAACATAATCACAAAGAATCCGGCTCAGGCTCTCTTTATGAGAACAGAAAGGGAGATCATTTCCTCATCTTCAAGGACAACGACTCATGGAAAATTGATGTGAATGGCCGAACAGCAGGGGAAGAATATGACAGCTTTACGGCTGCGGAACATGACCTCAAAAGGAACCATTCCGCCTGGCTGGCCAGAGACGAAAATTTCATCGATTATTTAAAAGATTTCTTCCTTGAAGCAAAACTGAATTCCAGCAAGGGAAACCGCCATTGATAAAATGGCGGTTTTTTCCTGTAAAAAACATGCATGACAGAATATAATGGTAGTATCAGTCATAAGGAGGGGGAGAATGGCAGGTTTCATTGTATTTATCATCGTTTTCGTATTCATCTTCGGTATGGCGGTTTCTATCATCAGCGGCAATAAAGGAAAAAGGCGTCCGAGGCTGTATGCGGATGAATTGCCTGAAGGGCTTGGCATCGAAAAAGATGCGGCCAAACCGCTTGCACAGCATTTAGAAAAAGCACTGTCTGACGGATTTCAGTCCAATATTAAAAATAGAATGCTGAAAGAGCATCCTTCCTGGTCGGAAAAGCATTTTGACTGGGTATTCTTTGAGCTTAAAAGATTCTTTGTGCTAAGCAGCATCTTGAAATCGGTGCCGATGTTCAGTGGGAAAGTGGATGCAGTCTGGCATGAGATGCTTATGTTCACAAGAGATTATGAAGATTTCTCGAAAAAGTTCTACAACAGCTTTTTGCACCACACACCCAATATGGAGATAGTTCCCATCCCAGGGGAAAGAGCCTTTTTCGACTGGGTCTACCTTCAGGTCTTTTCTCCGGCCAGAAACAGCCGCTTGATTTGGGGAGAATTTTTGAGAACACCGATTGAGCAGGGCATTTTGCATGATTTCAGAACCAAATCTGAAGGAGAGCTTCTAGCAAAGTATTTCAGGGATGGAGAAGCTGCAAGAGAAATTCAGCTTTATCTGATCCGGCAGCTCAAAAATGATATCAGGGAAGCAGAAATGACTTTCAGCAAAAATGAAAAAAAGCCATTCACGCGGATTTCTTCTTCACATGATATGAGCATGCTTCTTCCGGCAGCCGTATTTTTCTCGATATATGAGCATGATGATTATTCATCACATATTGAAGAGGTGCTTCCTGTAGAAATGATGAAGAGCGGGTATGCGGGTGCGACCTCTTGTTCCGGTTTTGCCTGCAGCACTGATCATGATTCAGATTCCGGCAGCTGTTCAGGGGGGGCGAACTGTTCGGGCGGATCCAGCTGCTCAAGCTGCGGAGGAGGAGGCGGCTGCGGGGGAAGCTAGACCTTTGCAGCCCTGGATAAAAAGTGTTTTTAAACTAAATATGCAGCTTTTAAAAAAGCACACTGTTTGAAGCCATCTTAATAGATGGCTTTTCAATTTGGCCGGCTATATACCCAGCCTCAACATTCACCAAACCTGTTATTTTTCATTTTTGTAACAATTCATAAACAAGCCCATTTGCCGCAAAATATTTTGGTACAATCAAAATTAGGGAATTTAGCACTATCAAAATCAGCAAATGGAGATTGACAGATGAAGAAATTTTTATCCGCTTTAATGGTTTTCATGCTTACTGTACACGCCGGACAGAGCGCTGTCGCAAAAGAAGAAAAAGAACCTGCCATAGTGAGTGAGGCTGCGGTTTTAATTGATTCGCAATCAAATGCTATTTTATACAGCAAAAATGGATCTGACCGGATGTATCCAGCCAGCCTGACAAAGATTGCCACCGCTATTTATGCTATAAAAAAAGGAAATCTGGATGACATGGTGACTGTCAGCAGGAGTGCTGTTGAAACAGAAGGGACTAAGGTTTATTTAGAAGAAGGCGAGAAGACAACGCTCAGGCATCTGATCGAGGGGATGCTGATAAACTCAGGGAATGATGCTGCTGCAGCTATTGCCGAGCATATTGACGGAAATATAGAAGAGTATGAGAGAAATTTGAACACATTCCTGGAAAAAGAAGTGCATGTCCATAATACCCATTTTACAAATCCGCACGGCTTGTTTGATGAAAGGCATTATACGACAGCTGAAGACATGGCTCTTATTACCAGCTATGCCTTGAAAAACAATACCTTCAGAACGATTTACGGGACAAAAGAGCTCGCATGGGATGGAGAAAGCTGGGATACAACGATATTTACCCACCATCGGATGCTTAAAGGGGAAGTGCCATATACCGGGATAACCGGCGGAAAGACAGGGTTTGTGAACGAAAGCAAGCAGACGCTGGCCACTTCCGCAGAAAACGGAAAAATCCAGCTGACTGCCATCGTCATGAAAGCAGATTTCAAGAGGGATATCTATAATGATACAAAAACCTTATTTGACTACGGCTTCAGCCGTTTCAAGTCTTCTGTGATCAGCAAAGAAACTTCCTTTCAAAAAGGGGACCAGATTTATTTTAGCGGAAAAGACCGCTTTGTCACATTACCGCTGAATCATTTTGAAAAAATCGTCACAGAAGAAGGCCTTTTGAAAATCGTTGATGGAAGCGGAAAACTGATTCAAATCTTCCCCCTCGAGCCGGAGGCCGTAAAAGCTGCAGGTCCTTCTGAAGCGGTCCAGGCACAGGAAATTGAGGAGACACCGGTTAAGTCAGGGGTCTTTTACATGGTATTTGTGCTTTTACTGGCTTCTCTTTACATTATGTCACGGAAACTATACCGCAGAATCAAACAAAGGCATTGAATCAGCTGATTCAATGCCTTTTTATAAAAGAAAAGACTAAAGAGTAACCTTTAGTCTTCTGCGCCATTTATTGAAGCCTTGATTCAACCTGCTGGCAAACTTCATCTGCCGATAACCCGTTTGCCTCGATGACTGAAGATTGTGTGAAAGTATCCTGCATCCCCATAACATTGGAGTCCAGTCCTGTCACTACACAGCAGGAGCAATTCTGGGCATCCTCCTGAGTTTTCATGTCAATTACATCATAACCTTTCGCACGGAGTGCCTCCTGGATATTGGTAAGAGATTGTTCTACCGCAATACGTTTCGCCATAACTTACACCTCCTCTGAATGTTATGATGCCTGAAAGAGCGTGGTCTTATTCCCATGAATGAGATGTGGCTTGGGAGTTAAAAGTAATAAACGGAGGTGTTTAAGATGGCCAAACATAAAAAAGATCCTTCCAAAACCGGCTTAAGCTCGCCTGAAGTTGAGGGACAGGGCACGACCAATAATGAAACAGGCAGGTTCAAAGCTGATTCAGCAAGAAAAAAGACAAAAAAACAAGATGTCTGACCCCTGAAAATCTTAGCCTGATACTAAACCGGAACTTGATCAGGAATAAGAAAAACCAGGAAAGCAGTGCTTTCCTGGTTCATTTTTATTTATACATTTCAGCTACCTGTTTTTGCAGGTCTGTGTTTTCCAAGTATTCATCATAAGTCATTTGCTTATCAACAGTGCCGTTCGGAGTGATTTCAATGATCCGGTTTGCAATGGTCTGGATGAACTGATGGTCATGAGAAGCGAAGATCATGGAACCTTTGTAGCTGGTCAATCCGTTATTCAATGCTGTGATAGATTCAAGATCCAAATGGTTTGTCGGCTCATCAAGAAGAAGCACATTCGCACCGCTCAGCATCATCTTTGAAAGCATGCAGCGGACTTTTTCTCCACCAGAAAGCACGCTGGCTTTTTTCAGCACTTCTTCGCCTGAGAACAGCATTCTGCCAAGGAATCCGCGCAGGAAGCTTTCACTCTCATCCTGAGGGGAGAATTGGCGCAGCCAGTCAACAAGGTTAAGTTCGCTGTTTTCAAAATACTGCGAGTTGTCTTTAGGGAAATACGCCTGTGAAGTCGTGATGCCCCATTTAAATGAACCGCTGTCCGGTTCCATTTCTCCGGTAAGGATTTTGAACAATGCCGTTTTTGCAATTTCATCTGTACCGACAAGTGCAATTTTATCGTCTTTATTCATAATGAAGCTGACATTGTTGAGCACCTTGACACCGTCGATCGTCTTGCTGATACTGTCTACCCTTAAAAGATCATTTCCAATCTCGCGCTCCGGCGTGAATCCAACATAAGGATAACGGCGGGAAGAAGGCTTGATATCATCAAGGGAGATCTTATCGAGCAGCTTTTTCCGGGAAGTTGCCTGCTTGGATTTTGATGCATTTGCACTAAAACGGGCAATAAAGCTTTGCAGCTCTTTGATTTTTTCTTCTTTTTTCTTATTTGCATCAGATGCCATCCTGGAAGCCAGCTGGCTTGATTCATACCAGAAATCATAGTTCCCGACATAAACCTGGATTTTTCCGAAATCAAGATCGGCAATATGCGTACAAACTTTATTAAGGAAGTGCCTGTCATGGGAAACGACAATGACTGTGTTTTCGAAGTTGATCAGGAACTCCTCAAGCCAGCGGATTGCTTTGATATCCAAGTGGTTTGTAGGCTCATCTAGCAGAAGGACATCAGGCTTGCCAAATAGAGCCTGTGCAAGCAGGACTTTTACTTTATCTGATCCTGTAAGATCTTCCATCTTTTTATTATGGAGCTCTTCGCCAATTCCAAGGCCTTTAAGCAGGATGGCCGCTTCAGATTCAGCTTCCCAGCCGTTCAGTTCAGCAAATTCACCTTCCAGCTCAGCTGCCTTCATTCCATCTTCATCAGAGAAATCAGCTTTCATATAGATGGCGTCTTTTTCCTGCATAACCTGGTATAGGCGGGCATGGCCCATGATGACCGTCGTAAGTACCTCATGCTCCTCATACTCATAGTGGTTCTGCTTTAATACTGCAAGACGTTCTCCTGGGCCAAGTGATACATTACCCGTCTGGGACTCGATTTCTCCAGAGAGGATTTTCAGGAATGTCGACTTCCCGGCACCATTGGCGCCGATAAGGCCATAGCAGTTACCGGGATTGAATTTAATATTAACATCTTCGAACAGCTTCCTGTCGCCATAACGAAGACCTACGTTGCTGACAGTTATCATATAGGTTTGATTCCTCCAAAAAAAACAATATCGTAAGAATTATAACACTTTCAGCGTCCAAGAGCGAATCTTTCCAACAGGTGCCTATGAAAAGAAAAAGGCAGAATAAGAAGAAAGGCAAGAGAAAAAGTTTCAGCTGAGAAGAAATGGGAAATAGATAGAGTAAATCAGCTGACTCAGAATGCGTGCCAATTTTTTATAAATAAAATTATCAAAAATTATTCACATTTAATTTGCCGAATGTCATAGTTTTTTCATATTTTTCATGTAAAATGAAAACATACAGGCAAAACAAAGGAGTTTTTTGACATGGCTAAAAAGCAGCTCGTCGATTTAGTTAACCGTTTGAAAAAATCCGGCATAAAGATAAGCTTCACTAAGCCAAAATCTGACTACCTGCTGCACATTAACCAGGCCGGAAAGATATCTTCCTCCACGAACTGAGACTAGAGAGGTACAGGAGACAGGCACATATACAGCTGTCTCCTGTTGTGCAGCCTGAAGAACATAAGAAACATACGAATGAATATACATACAAAAGGCTGACCTGCCTCTCCGGCAGTCAGCCTTTTTCGTGCTTAAGAAAAAATCCAGGCCGTGGGAACCCTGGATTTACAGCTCCTTCAAAATCTTCTTATATACTTCTTTTCTATCAAAACTTTCACCCATTGGGAACTTTTTAATATATTTATTGTCTTTATCCAGGAGATAAACATAGGTGCTGTGCACATAGAAGCCATCCCCGGGATCACGGTACTGAAACTGGAAGGCATTGGCGAGCTCCTGTATTTCCTGCTGGTCTTCTTTCATGCTGTCTCGATCTCCAGTCAGGAACACCCAGTTCCCGTCTTTATTAATTTCAAAAGTGTCCATATACTTACTCAGCACTTCAGGTGTGTCGCGATAAGGGTCAATGGTTACTGTCATGAATTTTACTTTATTGCCAAAAACATGATCTTTCTCCAGATCGCTTCTGAGCATATTCATTTTTTGTGTTGTTGTGGGACAGATATCAGGACAATGGGTATAGATAAATTCAACTAATGTTAAGGTCTGTCCACGCTCGCTGAAATCATAGGTTTCACCATTTTCATTAATTAATGACAGATCTTCAGGAATTTCTGCTGAATGATCCCTGATGACAAAAAAAGCAATCCCTGCAGAAATCCCGGCAATAATAAGGATAGAGCTGATCCAATAAAGTTTCTTCATTTCGTTCCCTCCCACTTAAGAATAGGGAAGAGAAGGAAAAAATGACATGGATATTATGTGAAATTTTAAAAGCAGGAGCAAAAAAATATTCATCCGGCTCCGTGGCATATGGACAGCACTATCTGGGTGATTCGATAATTTCTCAAGTAGAGTTATAAAAGAAAAAAAGGAGCCCGCGGGCCCCTCTTTTAATGATTGGATCAGTTCATTCCGATCCAGACGCTCTTCACTTCTGTATAATTATTCAAAGCGTAGGATCCCATTTCCCGGCCCATGCCAGACTGTTTATAGCCGCCGAATGGGGAGGCTGCGTCAAAGGCATTATAGCAGTTGACCCAAACAGTTCCTGCCCTGAGCTGGCTGGCGATATAATGGGCTTTGGAGACGTCCTTCGTCCAGACGCCCGCCGCCAGGCCGTATTCGCTGTTATTTGCCCTGGCAATCAGTTCATCAAGATCTTCATACGGCATCGCCGAGATGACAGGACCAAAGATTTCTTCTTTGGCAATCGTCATCTCATCACGTACATCGGCAAAGATAGTAGGAGAGACAAAATAACCTTCTTCATATGGCTTATTTCCGCCGACAAGCAGTTCTGCTCCTTCGCTGACGCCTTTTTCAATATATCCAAGGACCCTGTTCTGCTGTTCTGTTGAAACGAGAGGGCCGATCTGCGTATCAGCATGCAGGCCGGCACCCTGCTTGATCTTCTTGGCATGATCGACCATATCGGACACTACATTATCAAACTGCTTTTTCTGGATGAACACACGCGATCCTGCACAGCATACCTGGCCCTGGTTGAACATGACTCCGTTCAATGCGCCTGGGATGGCCTTTGTCATGTCGGCATCAGGAAGGATGATATTCGGCGACTTCCCGCCAAGTTCCAGCGTGACACGTTTCAGTGTCTTGGAAGCCCTTTGCATGATCATTTTTCCGACCTCTGTAGAACCGGTGAACGCGATCTTATCGACCAGAGGATGATCCACAAGCGGCTGGCCTGCTGTTTCACCAAAGCCGGGGACGATATTCACGACTCCTTCAGGGAAGCCCGCTTCCTGGATTAATTCTGCCAGATACAGAGCGGAGAGAGGTGTCTGCTCCGCCGGCTTGAGAACAACCGTACATCCTGTGGCGAGTGCCGCCCCAAGCTTCCACATTGCCATGAGGAGAGGGAAGTTCCAAGGGATGATCTGGCCGACCACTCCAACAGCCTCGTGGCGTGTATAGTTAAAGAATGGGCCGTTTACCGGAATTGTCTGTCCGACGATTTTTGTCGTCCAGCCCGCATAGTAGCGCATATGCTCAACAGCAAGCGGGATATCAGCTGCAGAGGTTTCCCTGATTGGCTTACCGTTGTCCAGGGTTTCAAGCTGTGCCAGCTCTTCTTTGTGTTCTTCCATTAAATCTGCGAGTTTATACATTAATCTGCTTCTTTTAGCGCTGCCCATCTTGGACCATTTTCCTTCATCAAATGCCTTCCTTGCAGCGAGCACGGCTCTATCAATGTCTTCAGGACCTGCTTCATACAGGGTCGCCAGAACTTCACCGGTAGCAGGGTTATAGCTTTCAAATGTTTTCTGAGAGGCGCTTTCCACGAATTCTCCATTAATGAAAAGCTTTTTCTTTCCGGCCAGGAACTTTTCTACTTTTTCCTTCAAATTAATTGTTAATTGGGTCATTGCAATTCCTCCCTGAAATTAATTTATGTAGCCAAAAGCCTATTTTGATAGCGCTTCCATAAACTATGTTAGCATTTACAGATTCTATTATTCAAATAAAAAGAGAACAAATTTTCAGATAATTTTCGACAATATTCTTCTGCGCTTTTTGTCTATCCCTTCAAATTTCTGATAAAAAGAAAAATTCTATTTACTTCTGTGGCCTCCCTTGTATATAATTATATTGTATTAAATAATTTGTTCAGCAAAAGGGGTATGTTGTATGTTAGGTGCCGTTCTTAACTAAACCGTTAATCAAATACGGTCATTCCGGGGCTCTTTCTTAAAAGATTAAGGAAGGGAACTTTTATTTAAGTGTGCCCATGGAATAGAGTTAAGAACTCGGTCATAGCCTGCAGCATTTTCTATCAGTGGAAAGCTGTGTTCTTTGAGCACAGCTTTTTTGAATACTGATATATGCTGAATCCTATTTTTGGGAGCCGCAATGATATAGTTCATTGCGGCTTTTTGTATTGATAAAAAGGAGGAAAAAAATTGAATTCACACACTTATGAGTCTTTAGATTTCCATGTGGTAAAAGAAAATGCGGCTCAATTCGCTTTGACGGAAGGAGGAAGAAAAAAGATACTCAGCATGGAGCCATCCTTTCTAAAAGGCCAGATCGAAGCACTGGCAGACGAAACTGCTGAGGCAGCTGCAATTCTTAAAACCGGAAGCAGTGTCCCCATCGGCAGTATGAAAGGGGTTGAAGCCCTGCTGTCATCATTCCACAAAGGAATTGTGCTGCGGGTAGAACAGCTTAGCAGGCTATATGAATTTCTGCAATCCTGCAAGAAGCTTAAGAAGTATATGAAAGACAAGTCTAACCTTGCTCCAAGAATATCTTCCTATATACTCTCTGTTGACGATCTGCCTTTCCTTGCAGAAG
Source organism: Bacillus infantis NRRL B-14911 (assembly GCF_000473245.1). NCBI lineage: Bacteria > Bacillati > Bacillota > Bacilli > Caryophanales > Bacillaceae > Bacillus > Bacillus infantis. The sequence goes on along the minus strand of NC_022524.1, from coordinate 2,293,907 downwards.
AACTAATGCGCTGCATCCGGAATGGGGGGATAGATGACCATGCCAGCAAGGACCTCCTGAAGATCCGCAAACAGATTGCTATCCAGGAAGAAAGGCTTAAGGAAAAATTGAACCAGATCCTGAAATCAGCTAAATATAAAGAGGTTTTGCAGGAGGGGGTAGTCAGCCAGAGGAATGGCCGGTATGTGGTGCCGGTAAAGAAGGAATACAGGTATAAGATCAAAGGGTCAGTACTGGACAGAAGTGCTTCAGGTTCAACCCTTTTTATTGAACCTGAAGAAATCGGAGCACACCAGGACCAGCTGAATTGGCTGCATTCAGATGAAGAGTCGGAAATCCTGAACATTCTCTTGTACTTGACAGGGCTGGCGGAGGATAAGCATGAAGAAATCAAGCTGGCGGCCGAGACAATGATCCATTATGATATCGTTTTTGCAAAGGGAAAATACGGGCTGGCGATTGAGGGCATCCCAGTTTGTTTTCAGGATGATCAGTCTTTCCGCCTCCTTGATGCCAGACATCCTTCGCTGGGGAGCTCAGCAGTCCCTCTAACTATAGAGCTTGGACAGAGCGGAACTACAGCCCTTGTGATAACGGGACCGAATACAGGAGGCAAAACAGTTGCCATCAAAACGGTCGGCCTGCTCGTCCTGATGGCTCAATGCGGTCTGCTTCTCCCGGTTTCCCAGGGAAGCTCAATGGGCATATTCCAGAAGATCCTGGTTGATATAGGGGACGGCCAAAGCATTGAAGAAAACTTAAGCACCTTCAGCTCCCGGATAAAAAATATAGGCGAAATCTTAGAAGAATCCACTGCTGACTCCCTGGTGCTTCTGGATGAACTTGGCTCAGGCACTGACCCGGGGGAGGGAATGGGGCTGGCAGCAGCTATTCTGGAGCAGCTGCACAGGAAAGGAGCTGCTATCCTGGCAACAACGCACTATAAAGAGATCAAATCTTTTGCAGAGCATCATGAAGGCTTTATAAATGGAAGCATGGAATTTGATCTTGCCACCTTAAAGCCAACATACAGGCTGAAAATAGGAGAGTCAGGAGAAAGCCAGGCATTTGCCATCGCTTTAAAGCTTGGAATCCATCCGAAGCTGATTGAAAGGGCCCATTACTATTCATACGGGATAGAGAAGAGCTATCCACAGGAACTTTCAGATGATACAGCAAAGAAAAAGATGGAGAGGCAAATATTTGTTCAGAAGCACGAAAAGAAAAGAGAGAAGACAGCAAAAATAGAAAAGCCTGCCGCCTTTAAAACAGGTGACAATGTACTCTATACAAGTACAGGTGAACTGGGGATTATCTATAAAGGACCTGACAGCCGGGATCAATATATTGTGCAAATTAAAGGAGAGAAAAAGGAGATCAACTCTAAAAGACTCAAGCTGTATATTA